>CALUHI010000043.1 GCA_944320405.1 uncultured Eggerthellaceae bacterium | reverse complement strand
ATCCTCAGCACCAGGATCCCCTGCGGAGGAGGAAAGGTGTTCTTCAAGGGCGTCGACGCGCGCAACGCGGAGCTTGTCGGCGAGATCTCGTCCATCCTTGACGGGTATCGCCGCGCGCACGCGCCTTTTCATCCGCAGATCGACGCGTGGACGTGGCTCGTCGAAGAGCTGGGGGACCGTTGGCAGAGGGGTTTTCGGACCCACTTCGCCGTTCCCGGCACCGCCGATGCGGTCGGCGAGGTGCTCGCGACCATCTCCGAGCGTTTCCCGGAGATCGAGATCTACGGGCGCATCGACACGCCCAACTCGCTTACGGTCGACGGGGAAGACAGCGACGGGCTTGGCACGGAAGTCCTTTCATGCGGGGTTTCCAAGCGCTGCTATTGGTCGCCGGCGGGATTCCGGTCGATCGGATGGGGCGAGGACGGGGTTCCGGGATGCACCGACGCGTTCGCATCCTACGCTGACGAGCTTACCGCTGGCCTGCTGTCGCGGCTGCCTGGCGCGTTTTCGGTCAGCGGGCGCGGGGCGAAGCAGCGCGCCCAAATGGGCGCGGGTGATCGCGTCATCCTGCACATGAACATCGACGCGCACGCTTCCGAAATCGGGCCCAATGCGCTCAACAGGGGGTTCTGCGAGTTCGTCGGAGGGTCCCACGGAGAGGATCCTTCTTTCGAGGTCGCGGTGAAGACGCCGGAGGGCAAGGCGCTCGGCCAGCTGACGCTTACCCGCGAGGAATCGTTCGCCGTGGCGTTGAACATCGGGCGCCTTGCTGCGAAGGTGGCGAATGCCGACCCGTTCCAAGTCGAGCTGGAATGCGTCGATCCCGACGGCGCATGCGACATCGCCCCGCTTTTGGCGTTCAAGAAGTCCAACAAGCTTGCGTCCGTCTAGTGTCGCGGGCGTGATGGACGCTTGGTCGCTCAACGCCTGAACGTTGCGGAACCAAACTTAAGGAGGTCGAAACCCCTTGCCAAATCATCATGCCGCTAATGCGGCGACTGCCATCAGCGGCTCGCCATTGTGCCGTTTCGAGCTCGATCCTGCCGCTCCGTGGGGCGGCGTCGATTTCCGCGCGATGGACTGGACGCCTTACGGCATCGCTGATTTCGACCAGCTCGACGACGATCGCAAGACGCTCCTGTGCATGGCGGCGTACTACACCGATTTCGACTTCGATCCTTTGTTCAAACGAGGTGAACGCCAAGCGGCGATCGATGGGCTCGATTTGAAGGACGCGGTTAAGCTGGTCCAACCGCTAGAGGAAACCGCGTTGCGCGGATCGATCTTGCGTGCCAAGGCGCCTGATGGGGGATGGGCATCCTGCTTCAAGCGGATCCTCGATCGAATAGAGGGACGCTGCGGCATGATCCTCCGCATCCCCTGCATTCCGTTGAACTCGGGGATCAACGATGCGCTTTGCTATTCGCATGGCGAGGGCAGATGGCTTTGGTACGAGGAGGACGCCGAGGTTTTCGGCCTGCTCGCCGATCACGGCGCCTCGTTCAGGATTCCTTGGGAGTTCTCCGCGACCTCGCCGGGCCCCGTCTACGATGACGACTCCAAGCTCCGGGCGTTTTTCCATTTGCCAGGGGAGGTGCGTCGCATCTTCCTTGAGAGCAGGAAGTGGAGCCTCGACGGGCTTGACTTCGAGAAGGCGTCCGTGCGCAAAGAGCTGCTTGCGAGTTGGAACGCGGATGCGTATCGGTGGCTGCGAGATTATGTTCCGGACGCGCTCCGCACGATCAAGCCGAAGGATGTCGAAGGGACGCTGCTTTCCGATGCCTTTTACGAAGGCAAGAGTCGCCCTTCGGCCAAGTCCGCTGATCGGGCGTGCGTCGACGCCAGCAGAAAATGGGACGCCAAGACGGCGAAGGCCTTCGCTTCGATGGTGCGAGAGCACGATTTCGATGCCGCAGACGAGGCCTTGCAATCCGTCGGGACGGGATTCCCCGGCGGCAAGTGGGACATCGAGCTGTGGGTGGACTGCGCCAAAAGGCTCGATCGCGAAGCGTTCGACTACCTGCTCTCCCGCAGATTCGATTTCCCCACGGCGGCTGGAAGGAAAGAGCTTCCGGAAAAGCATCCGGCCAAGCTTGAGGGTTGCTTCGTGACGGATGTCATGGCGCCGCTCAAATCCTACTTAGACAAGCAGCGCAAGCTCCATTACGACCCGAATTCTCGCACGTGGGACGAGGTTGCCGAGCGCGCCAAGGACGATGCCCGCCACCTGCTGTCGACCCTGTGCGACCTGGGTTGCAAGATGCCGGATCAAAAGCGGCTGACCCACATGAACGAGAAGCTGAAGGACCGCCGCGGATACGGCCCCAAGCTGTACTTCTTCGGCGCCACCTTCGGCAACGTCGTCGCCCAGTGGCCGCGCGACATCGAGTTGATGCGCAAGGTGCGTACGTCCGGCTTTCCCACCGGTGGCGCGGCCGAGCAGGGCGCGGCGCTGCAGCTTGCCCTGGAAGGCGGCGGCGCGGCATCGGCGAAGGCGTTGGTCGAGATGGGGTTCAAGATGCCCGCGAAGCATTGGTTCGAGCTGTCCAAACGCGAGTTGACGGAGCGGGAATACGAAGAAGCTCTCGGCTTTGCGCGTGATCAAGGATGGGATGTCCGTCCAGGCACGGGCTTCTTTCGGAAGGAGGTGATGGCCTGAAGTGCGGCGAGCGTTCAGAAATGTTGCGCACCAGGCTTCGGGAATTGGATGGTTAAATGGTTGGTGGGCCAGCGGTTATGGCTGGCTTAATCGTGCGAGACGAGCCTGTCGGGATCAAGAGAGCGAGGCTGGTGGACCATGGCGAACTATTGCGACAACAACTTCTACATCGCGTCGAGCGAGAAGGGCATAGCTTCTGTGTTGCGCAAGATGCGAGACAACCTTGTGGCTGCGGGATGGATTGAAGATCCCGATGGCTTTGAATGCCCTTCCGATAATCGGGGTCTTTATTAATCGGTGTTTGACGTTCTGAGCAAACGACCCGCCTATCTTTATGCGCTTTCTGTCGAGCCGATATCACGTGGCTACTCCGACACCGCAATGTTTTTGCTGCGCGAGTTTGAAAACGGAGTCTGGCATCTTCACCTTTCTTTCGGGACCGCATGGGGCCCGAGCATGGAGGGCGTTGGCGAGGTCTTGAGCGATGACTCCAAATACGTCTTCTCCCATTCGTGGCGCGTTGGCGATGACGGTCTTACGGAAACCTATCTTGCGGAAGACGGCAACAACGATTACATCGAGCTGGATAGTGAGTTCTGCGAATACGAGGACTGCGCCGAAGCGGCTGCGTATTCATGGATCGTGAAGGGCGAGGAGCTCCCCTTGAACAGACAGCGCTTTGAAAAGCTCGCGCGCGCCAACAACGCGAAAAAGCTTGCCGAGCATTTGCATGAAAAGCAGATAGTGGGGTTTGCCAATGCGATCGACTACACGTATCTTTTCAAAAAGGGTTGCTACGACACTTACGAACTGCTGCTTGGCATTTCAACGCGCTGGTACGAGCCGCGCAAGCTCGACAGGTATCTTGTCCCCATGTGCGAACAGGGCAGGAAGTCGCTTCTTTCCGTTTTCACGAGAAGGTATGCTTGGACGGAGAAAACCCTCGATCTTGCACGCAAGATCGTGCGTGAATCATACACGAACCCGGAAATGCTTGCATTCTCGGAGGACTGCTTTCCGAGCAGGAGGAGAAAATCGAGGCAGAGCGTCGTGCGGCTGAGGCCAAGGCAGAACGTCGTACATCCGAGGATTACCCGCTTTCCGCCGAGGCCGTCAAACAGTATCTGTCTGGCGACATCGTGATCTATGATAGCGACGGCGCGGCTCAGAACATTCCCGACAAGTGCTTTATGGGAAACCGATCCATCAAGGGTGCAGAGCTGTTCTGTCGCGACATCGGTAAAGAGGCGTTTGCCGATTGCGCTCGTTTGGAAAAGGTCTCGATGACATCACGGGATTGGTCCCGGATATGCGATCGCGCGTTTGAGGGATGCGAAGCTCTTTCTTCCTTTGACCAGGGAAAAAACCGGATTTGGTATTTTGGCACAAGAGTTTTCAACGGCTGTACGTCCCTTGTCTCGTTGAAGCTGCGGCTCGCCGACGCGACGCTCAAAGCCAATGCGTTTGGTTCGATGCCCCATTTGGAGTCGGTTTCCATTTCTGGACATGGGTCAATCGCGAAAAACGCATTCAAGGGCTGCACGGGGCTCAAGAAAGTCCGTATCGGCAAGAACATCGCGCTCAAGCCCGGTGCGCTTTCCGAGCTTCCCGAAAGCGTGCAAGTGTCCGCCCAAGGAAGGGAAGCCGCGAAGCGCAGTTAGACGGCGCGTGCGAAGCTCGGATGACGGGGCCTGGCGCCGCGGGCGATCTGCGCAGGTGGTCCGCGGCAAAAGGCCCCATTTGATCGTCGGCATGGAGTTGAGGGGGTTTGGGTTATGGCATTGATCGACATTGACGCTCTGCGCGCGTATCTGCTGGATTATTGCGGCACGGCCGTGTTCAGCGGCTTTCCCGCTGCGCTGCTGGACGTGGCTGACATTGAGCGCATGTCGGGGGAGGAACTGTGCCGCAAGGCGGAGGAACTGGGAATCGACCTGCGGCGGTTCGTCGTGGGCTGACGGGCTCGTTGATTCGGGGGGAGGTGATTGTGGGAACCATTGACGTCAATGTTGATTATCCCAAACCAGCAAAGATGCATCTTATCCGAAAGAGGTGATTGCTATGAGTTTTTATGAGGGGCTCGTGGAGGTTCGTGTATACCCAGCAAATCGTGAAGAGGCAGAGAAGCTTGAAGCCTACACGCAGGAATGGGCTAAAAAGGCAAGTCGATATGCAAAACCGAATCTGATCGACAAAAACACCTGGCTGTTGGAGAGTGATTGGAAACCAGGGATAATACAGACCGAAGGACAACTCATCATCGAAAGTGAACTTGTCAACAAAAGCACTGTCAATTCCGTCAGGCAGTATCTTCAAGGCATTATCGATCGTGGCATCGATGCAACGTTTCAGGCAAAAGTGGATGTGACAGACGCTTCAGGTTCGGGCTCCTGCGATATCCACAGAACGTATGGCTCTGGAAAAATGCGTGCGCGCTCAAAGAAATAGGGCGAACTCGAAGGAAGCGAATACATTCTTGATGAGTGCGAGGCTCATGGGGCGCTTGGCCGCTCAACGCTGAACGCTGCAGAACCGAACCAAAGGAGGTCGAAACCCATGTCGAACCATCATGCAGTCAATGGGGCGACTGGCGATCTGCGTGGACGGTCCACGGAAAAAGGCCTATTTGCTCGTCAGCATGGAGGTGAGGGGGTGAGGGCAATGGCTCTCATAGACATCGACGCCCTGCGCGCGTACCTGCTGGACTACTGCGGCACGGCTGCATTCTCGGGGTTCCCGGCGGCGCTGCTCGACGTTGCCGACATCGAGTGCGCTTCGGGGCACGAGCTTTGTCGCATCGCCGAGCGCCTCGGTGTCGACTTGCGGCGCTTCGCGGTGGACGAGAGCGAGGGCTGACGTCGGCATCGCTCTCTTTCTTGATTTCCTCTTCACGGGCGGCGTGCGCTCGACTACAATCTCTCAGGCTGTCGAAACGCGCCCGACGTCTGGCCGGATTGCGCTCGGCGGATCGTCGGAAACAAATCGTCGGAGCTTGAGGCGCTCCGACGCGACTGCGCGGCAACGTCCCGATGCGCCTGCGCTAGAAAGAAGGAAATCATGGCAACCGGTCAGAACGGCTCGCAGGGCTCCGCTGCCTCGAGCGCTGGATCATCCTCGTCCGCGGCGCCCGCAAAGCGCGAGCATTTCGCCTCGCGCATAGGCTTCATTCTGGTGGCGGCAGGCTGCGCCATCGGCTTGGGAAACGTGTGGCGTTTCCCCTACATCACCGGCGAATACGGCGGCGGCGCGTTCGTGCTGCTGTATCTGATCTTCCTGGTCATCCTTGGTCTGCCGGTCATGGTCATGGAGTTTGCCGTGGGTCGCGCCAGCCAGAAGAGCTGCGCGCAGGCGTTCGACATCCTTGAGCCCAAGCGCCGGTTCCACTGGTTCAGCTGGTGGGGATACATCGGCTGCATGATCCTCATGATGTTCTACACCACCGTGGCGGGCTGGATGGTTGCCTACATCCCGAAGATGGCGTCGGGCATGTTCGATGGCGCATCCGCCGAGACCACGGGTGCGGCGTTCAGCGCCATGCTTGCCAGCCCGGGCGAGGTGATCGCGTGGATGCTGGTTGCGGTGTTCATCGGCTTCATCATCTGCGCCATGGGCTTGCAGAAGGGCGTTGAACGCATCACCAAATGGATGATGGCCATCCTGTTTGTCGCAATGATCGCGCTGTGCATTCGCGCTATGACGCTGCCAGGGGCGGGCGAAGGCATCGCCTTCTACCTGGTGCCCGACTTCAGCCGCATGTTTGCCGGCGGGTGGGCGACGTTTGGCGAGGCAGTGTATGCCGCCATGGGCCAGGCGTTCTTCAGCTTGTCGCTGGGCATCGCTGCCATGGAGATCTTCGGCTCGAAGGTCGACCGCGAGCGCAGCCTCACGGGCGAGGCAATCAACGTGACCGCATTGAACACCCTGGTGGCCATCCTTGCGGGCTTGATCATCTTCCCTGCATGCTTCGCGTACGGCATTACGCCCGATTCGGGCCCGTCGTTGGTGTTCGCCACGCTGCCTGTGGTGTTCGGTCAGATGCCTTTGGGCAACGTGTGGGGCGCACTGTTCTTCGTGTTCATGAGCTTCGCGGCGCTGTCCACGGTCATCGCGGTGTTTGAGAACCTGATCAGCTTCTCCATGGACAAATGGGGCATGTCGCGTCTGCGCGCCGTCATCTTCAACGGCATTCTGGTGATCGTGCTCAGCCTGCCCTGCGCGCTGGGCTTCAATGTGTGGTCCGACATCGTGGTCCCCGGCATCGGCGACATCCAGACGCTTGAGGACTTCATCGTTTCCAACAACATGCTGCCGTTGGGCTCGCTGGTGTTCGTGCTGTTCTGCACCTGCCGCTACGGTTGGGGTTGGGACAAGTTCCTTGCCGAAGCTGACGCCGGCAAGGGTGTGAAGTTCCCCGCGAAAACGCGCCTGTGGGTGAAGTACGGCATTCCGGTGCTTATCATCATCATCTTCGTGATGGGCTATGCTCCCAAGGTAACTGCCTGGTTAGGGCTTGCCTGACGGCCTTAGAGCCAACGAGATTCCTTTCGGAAGGGCGCCGCATGCGAGCACAGAAGCTTGCGTGTGGCGCCCTTCTGCTACAATGAGCGCAATGAAGCCGGTTTTCGGCGCGTGAAGGGGGTGAAGCGTATGGGCAAGGTCGCCTGTCCCGCCTGCGGGGCCTCCGATCTTGACGTGTGTCGCTACGACACCATGCTTGTGGTGCGGTCCGACCTCGCGCTCTTCACGCTCACGTGCCCAACGTGCGGCGCTTCGGTGTCCACGCTGCAGCGCATACCCCTTCAACTGCGCGAGGAGGTGCGCTTCGCCGCCATCGAAGTCGATGCCGGCATGATGGGCCGCTAGGCAAACGGTTTTTGCGAGCCGCCGGCAAATGCCGACGGCTCGTTTTGACGTAAGGGACGCTTTTTCATGCTCAACGACATTTTCCAAAGCCTGGATCCGGTGGCGTTTACACTCGGGCCGGTGACGGTGCGCTGGTACGGTATCGCCTACGTATTGGGATTCATCTGCGCAGCGCTGGTCGTCTGGCGCCTTGCCAAGCGGTGGCGCGTGCGCGTGAACGAAGACGCGCTGCTCACCATCATGGTATGCGCGATCATCGGCATTATCGTGGGTGGCCGCTTGGGGTACGTGCTGTTCTACGGTAACGGGGCCTACCTTCAGAACCCGCTTGAGATCTTCGCGCTCAACCACGGCGGCATGAGCTTCCATGGCGGGCTCATCGGCGCACTGCTTTCCGGCATCGTAGCGGCCAAGTTCACGGGCATCCCGTATCTTACGCTGGCGGACTTGGGGTGCGTTGCCGCGCCGCTGGGGCTTTTCTTCGGGCGTCTGGCGAACTTCGTCAACGGCGAGCTGTGGGGCGCTCCCACCGACCTGCCGTGGGGCGTGGTGTTCGGAGGCGCGGCGGGCAACTTTCCGCGGCATCCTTCCCAGCTCTACGAGGCCGTGCTGGAGGGCATCGTCATTTTCTGCGTGCTGTTCGCGCTGTCGCGCAAGCTTCCGCCGCGGCCGCGCGGCACGTTTTTGGGCATCTTCCTTGTCATGTACGGGGCGTTTCGGTTCCTTGTGGAGTTCGTTCGCGAGCCCGACGCGCAGCTGGGGTATCTGTGGGGCGGATGGCTCACCATGGGGCAACTGCTCTCTGTGCCGTTGATCGTCGTGGGCGCTTGCGTGCTGATCTATGCCGTTCGCATGAAGAAGCCGCAACAGGGGCTTCCTGAATTGGCACAAAACGAGTAACATTTACAGCATCGAAACGGGCGGGTGCGACGCGCTCCTTCCGTTTCCGACGTTGTATGATAGACGCGATGCGGCGGACGCTGTGCCCGCTGCGCGCCAAGAGAAGAGGGGTTCCTCATGGATGTCACGTTCTACAAGTGCCTGCACTGCGGCAATGTCGCCATCAAGCCGTGGGATGCCGGTGTTCCGCTGATGTGCTGCGGCGAGAAGATGACCGAACTTGTTGCCAACACCACCGACGCTGCTACCGAGAAGCACGTTCCCGTGGTGACCGTTGACGGCTCCAACGTGCATGTGGAGGTTGGCTCCACCCTGCATCCGATGACCGAAGAGCATCTGATTGCCTTCATCGTGCTGGTCACCGAGAAGGGCTATCAGGTGGCGCAGCTCTCTGCCACCGACGAGCCCAAGGCCGACTTCGCGGTTGCCGCTGGCGACAAGGCGTTGAAGGTCTATGAATACTGCAACCTTCACGGTCTTTGGGTTGCCGAGATTTAGTTTCTGTACGAAAACAATACGGTTTCACCTTTGCGGGGCCGCCGGACTTAGGTTCGGCGGCCTTTATACTTTGCGCAAGCGATGAAAGGGGGAGCCATGGGCTTTTTCGATAGCGCGCAAGAAGTGCTCGACAAGGGCGTATCGGCGGCGAAGGGCGCCGTTTCGGGCGTGGCAGTGGAGCAGCAGGCGTTCGTGAAGCAGTTCGTGCGCATGTGCGAGGACGGCTGGCAACAGGGGTGGCACGAGCGCAACGGCGGCAACGCCAGCTATCGCATGTCACCCGAGGATGTGCAGTCGTGCAAAGGGTTTTTCTACGACACACCGTCAAGCTGGGTTCCGCTGGCGTCTCCGCTGATCAACCTTGCGGGCGAGAAGTTCCTGGTGACGGCGGCGGGCTCGTTCATGCGCAATGTGCCCCTCGACCCGGTTTCGAACATCGGCATCGTGGAGGTTGACGACCAGGGCGCCGCCTGGCGCATCGTGTGGGGGTTCAAGGGCGGCGGCGTGCCCACCAGCGAGCTTCCAAGCCACCTGATGGTGCACGCGGTGCGCAAGGACGTCACCATCGGGGCGGATCGCGTTCTCTATCATGCGCACCCCGACAACGTCGTAGCGATGACGGGCGTGCTGCCCGCCGACGCGCGCGCATTCACACGGGCGCTTTGGAAGGCGATGACCGAATGCATCATCGCGGTGCCGAAGGGCGTTGCCGCGCTGCCATGGATGGTACCCGGCGGCACCGACATCGCCCGCGCAACGGCAGATGCCATGATCGGACGCAGTGCGTGCGTCTGGGCGCAGCATGGCATGTTCGCGAGCGCGCCGACGTTCGATGAGGCGTTCGGCATCGTGCATGCGGTAGAGAAGGCGGCTGGCGTGTGGCTGAAGGCGCAAGCGGCAGCGCGTACCCTGGGAGTGGAGCCGATCGAGATCCCGGACGAAGGCCTTCGTGCCATAGCAACGACGTACAACCTGCCAATCGATGACTCGATGCTGGATTAGACGTTTTCCTCCGGGCAGTTTGCGAAGAGACGACGGTTCGCAGCGGCTTCGAAAGACTGCTGTGCAAAAATCGCGAAGGGATGCAGGTTGGTTCTTTACTTTCGGTAGTGGGGCGCTACAATAGACAAGCTTGTCTTGCCTTGGTCGGAAACCAAGGCGCCTGTAAAGGAGAACCATCATGAAGCAAGGGATCCATCCCGAATACGTCGAGTGCACCGTCAAGTGCTCTTGCGGCAACACCTTCGTCACCCGTTCGACGAAGTCCGAGCTGAAGATCGACATCTGCAACGCCTGCCATCCGTTCTACACCGGCACGCAGAAGCTGATCGACACCGGCGGACGCGTCCAGCGCTTTGCTGACAAGTTCGGCAGCGCCAAGGAGCGCGTGGCCGAGCGCGAGGCTGCCAAGAAGGCCGCCAAGGCTGCTGCCGCCGCCGAGCGCGAGGCTGCCAAGAAGGCCGAGCGCGAAGCCAAGGCCGCCGAGAAGGCCAAGCGCGCCGAGGAGTTCGCCAAGAAGGCTGAGGCCGAGGCCGCTAAGGCTGAGGTCGAGGCCGTTGAGGCTCCCGCTGAGGAGACCGCTGCTGAATAGCAGCAAGCCGCGCATAGCGCATGCGTAAAGTACGAGGGCGCCCGGGAAACCGGGCGCCCTCGTTGCGTTCTGGAGTTAGCGCCTCCTTGCCGCTGGGATACAGGCGACTGCTGCTCCCATGATTCCAGAGACGATTGCCCATCCGAAGAACACGCAGCTGTCGTCGAAAGGCAGGGCGAGAAGATATCCGAAGATAGCAGACGCTGCAGCGATGCTGATATCCACGCAGTTCTGCTGGTGGCTGATCAACGTTGCGCGCTTACGTCCTTCCGTTGTTTGGGCGATGCCCTGCAAGATGCAGATGGTGCCTCCCGAAGATCCCAGACCTGCGATCACGCCCGAAGCTATCAACAGCACCACATTCGTTGAAAGCATGCTGATGCCCCCTATCCCTACGCTTAATAGCAGCAGGCAGGCGGGAAGCAGCTTCCGCCATGAAATCTTGTCGGTCATCATCCCCACAAGGGGACTTGCAACGATGCAGCCCAGGCTAAAAAACGTAAGGAACGATCCTTCGTTCCAGTTGGGATTAACGGAATCTATGAACGAAGGCGAGTAGGTCATGACGATTCCGTAGCCTAGTGAGCCAATTGCCGTGGTGGCGAGCAGTAGAAACACCGTTTTCGCATCTGCTGTCACGGGGTTTTCTTCATGTTTGGCATCATGCAGGTGCCCCTGCCTTTGCTCGCTGACGCCCTTCTCGTTTGTGTGGGAGTCAGCGCTGACGCCTTTCGAGAGGGGTTGATTTGCTGAAGGGACAGCGGCCAAGATCAGCAGTCCTGCCAAGATCGAAAGCGCTGCCAAGCATCCGAAGATCATCTCATAACCGCGTGCGTTCATCACGCCGAATGCGAGAGCGGGGCCGACGGTGAGTGAGAGCTTCGTGATAAGGCGGTAAAACCCCAGATACCGCCCAGTTTTCGATTCCGGAGAGATCGCAATGACAGCTTCGGAGGCGCAGGGCCAATACACCGCCAGTCCGATGGCTTGAACGATCCTTCCAATCATGAACCACTCGAACGAGGGAACAAATAGCATAACCGCTGTCGCGATGCAAAATGAGATTGCTCCAAAGAAGAGAAAAGGCTTGCTTCCCCAAATGCCAAAGAAAGGCGTAAAGGCGAATCGGATGGCTATTGCCGCTACCAAGAACACCGTGCCCTGCAAACCAGCGAACGCCATGCTGTATCCCAGATCGGTTACGAACGTCGGTGCTATCGCCATGAGCACGTTGTTCACTCCGTACATGCAAAATGACGACGCGCATAATGCTACATAGCTGAGGAAGCGTCTTCTGTCGTTTGCGAGAACGCTCGACGTCATGAGGTCCCCACGATTGATCGCAGGATATCCGCACGCAGCACGGTAATCGAATTGCGGTTTTTGGCTATGGCTCCCTGTTTCTGCAGGAGCGAAAGCGATGAGGTGACGGAGTTTCTGCTCGCGCCGAGAATATCGGCGATGCGGCTGTTTCCCAAATGGATTTCTTTGGTTGCCCCACCGTCCTCGTTGGCGCTGTTTCCTGTCATTTCTAGCAGGAAGAGGGCTACTCGTTGATGCACTGAATAAAATGCCTGAGCGGCGACCTCTTGGGTTTTAGCATGCAGCAGTTCGTAGAGGTACCACACGATCAAATCGGCGAAATCGTCGTTGCGGTGAAGGGCTTGATAGAAGGAGTCCTTTGGGATGGTGATGATGGTCGAGTCCTGCATCGCCTGTGCCGTCGCGTGAGGATGGCATCCTTCGCGAATCACCTGAAAGCCGAAGAATCCTCGCTCCACCATCTCGTCGACAACCTTCTTCCGGCCGTCTTTGCTGATGACGAAGATCTCGATATGCCCTTCGGCAAGAAAACAGGCGTAGAGCTGGGGCTCGTCGTCCCAGCCGATGAGTGATCCTGCAGGAAGTTTCTTGATGGAATAGCGGACGTTCGCCTCGTCGAGCATCTCCACGATACGCTGCGCCGTGGGCACTTTCGCGAGGTCTATGGTGCTGATGATCCTCTCCATGTTCCACCCCTTTGTTGCGCCGCGCCCCTCCCTGCGTCTTGCAAGGTCCCCTCGGGGCGGCGAAGCGCACCGCGCACGTGCGCGGCTTGGGCACAGCCGCTGCTTCGGCGATGCGTCGCACTTCTCTTTATCCCTCAACTTCAATACCCAAGTCTACCCAAAATTGGGCGATCAGGGCGTCTTTCATGCGCTGGAGCGTCTCTGCGACGCCGTTTACGATGAGCCGGAGTTCGGTCGTAATGCGCGGCCGGGAGAAAACCAAATGAAGGAGGGGAACATGGGGAATGCCAATGAGCATGCGCCGCAGTATTTCATCAAAGACGGCAAGCTCACTCGTCGCACCTTCGTCAAGGGCGCTGGCGTCATCACGGTGGCGTCCGCTTTGGGCTTTGGGGCGATCGACAAGGTACCTCAGGCACTGGCGGAAGAAGAGGCTGCCGAGGTTGTTGAGGCGCACGCATGCTGCACCTACAACTGCACGTCGCGCTGCTTCCTGAAGGGCAGGGTCGAAAACGGAGTGCTCACGTCCGTTGAACCGGGTGAGTTTCCGGGAAGGCCAGATTACGGCAACGCCTGCCTGAGGTCGATGGGCTATGCGCAAAGGATCCAAGACACCAATGCGCGCGTGATGTATCCGATGAAGCGCACGGGGGAGCGCGGTTCCGGTCAATTCGAGCGCATCACCTGGGAAGAGGCGATTGACATCATTGCCGAGAAGCTTCAAGCGGTGATCGATGACAACCCACGTGCCGCTTCGTTCTATTCCTTTACCGGAAACCAAGGCAAGATGACCTGGGAGGCGTGCACTCGCTTTGCAGGAGCCTTCGGCGGAACGAGCTGGGACATCGAGGGCATCATGGGCGACCACGGCGCCAGCATGGGCATGCAGCTTGTGTACGGCCAGACCCGCGGTGGCCACGATACCCGTGATTATCTCAACTCGAACCTCATCATCATGTGGGGTCGAAATGTTGCCGACACCCATACTCAGGAGCTGCGCTACCTCATTGAGGCGCGTGAGAAGGGCGCAAAGGTAATCGTCGTCGATCCGCGCCAATGCTCCACGGCTGCGGTTGCAGATGAATGGATCCCCATTCGTCCTCAGACCGACCCGGCGCTCGCTTTGGGCATGATGAAATACATCATCGAAAACAACCTCCACGACGTTGAGTGGCTCAAGGCGTACAGCTGCGCTCCGTATCTGGTGCGCGAGGACAACAAGAAGTACCTCAAGGATTCAGATGGAAACTACTACTGCTGGAACGAGAAAACGGGCCAGCCCATGAAGATGGCGCCCGGATCCTCCAGCAGCGCAGTGAAGGCGAAGGCGTGGGAGGTCGCCGGCAATACCGGCGATGCCGCCGGCAATACCGGCGATGCCGTTGCCGAGGAGGAGATCTCTCGATCCGACTTGGCACTGAGCGGCTCGTTCATCGTGAACGGCGTCGAGTGCCGTACCGCCTTCGACCATCTGGTTGATGGGTGTGCTGAGTGGACGATCGAGCACACCGCTGAAGTCACCGGCGTCGATCCCGAAGTCATCGAGCGATTTGCTCGTGAGTACGCGGCAGCCAAGCCTGCGGCAATTCGCATGGGCCAGGGCATGCAGCGCGTTTACCACTCGCATTCGCCGTTCCGCACCGTTGCCACCCTTGCTGCCGTTTGCGGTTATGTCGGCGAGCCGGGCGGCGGCGCTTCCCACATGGGCGGCATGAACTATGTGCTTCCGTCTGATTATGAGGGATCGTTCCTGAACTACAGCAACTGGGCCAACGACGGCGGCAAGGTCGTCATGGAGAAAAGCTCGCTTTTCTATGACGCTGCCATCGACCATAACCCTGTTCCTATCAATTTCCTTTGGATCGCGAATTCCAACCTCGTCAACATGAGCCCCGATGCGAACAAGGTCATCAATGAGGTTCTTCCCGCAATCGACTTCATCGTGACGGTTGACCCTCTGTGGACATGGACCGCGAAGTATTCCGATATCGTTCTTCCGGGCTGCACCTATTGGGAGATCTGGGACATCTTCAATCGTGATCCGTGGATCATGCTCAACCAGCCTTCCATCAACCCCATGGGTGAGAGCAAGTCTGACACCGAGATCATGACGCTGCTTGCCGACAAGATGGGCTTTAGCGAGTACTGGGGCAAGACCGACGAGGAATGGGTTCGCGAGTTCGTGGACTCTCCGCACCCTGGCATGAAGGGCTTCGACTGGGATGAATTCGTGAAAAAGGGCGTCTTCATGCGCGCCGACGGCACGAATGACTCCACGTTCACTTTCAAGAACAAAGACTTCAAGACCGAGACGGGCATGTTCGAATTCTATTCCGAAGACCTCGTCGAGTTCGAGGAAGAGGTTCCCTGCTACAAGCGCATGCTGGAAGATCCGGAAAGCGCGCTGGGCGAAAAGTACCCGCTCGTGTTCATCCAGTACCATGACCGCCTGAACGTCCATTCCCAGCAGATCCTGGCTGACGTTTTGAAATACGTTCAGAGCGAGCCGCTGCTGCAGGTGAATCCGATCGATGCCGAGCCGCGCGGTCTTTCGCATGGCGATGTCGTCCGCGTGTGGAACGATCGCGGTTACATGAAATGCCGCGTGTTCATCACTGAAGCTATCGTTCCGGGCGTTGTCGCGATGGCAAGTGGTTGGACTCCTGATTACTTCATCGAGGGCGAATACCAGAACCTTTCCCACTACGTGAAGAACGAGACCGAAGAGTTCATCAGCCAGACGTCCACTGCGTTCTACGACACCCTCGTGCAGGTTGAGCGCGCTTAGCTCGCTTGCATTCGGAATTTGATTTCAAGTTAGGAGGACAACCATGTCCGATCAGGTCAGGTACGGCATGGCGATAGACACCACCCGCTGCGTTGGCTGCCAGACGTGCACCGTCAGCTGCAAGCTTTCCAACCAGGTTCCGGGCGATGCGCTTCGCTGCCATGTTGAGAATCTTTACGAAGGACTGGAGGTTTATCAGGCAGCGGGAACCTACCCAAAGACTGTCGTCGCCTTCAAGCCGGAGCTGTGCAACCACTGTGTCGATCCGCTGTGCGTGAAGAACTGCCCCACGGGTGCCATGCACAAGGATCCCGAGACCGGCATCGTGTCGGTAAACAAAAACGTCTGCATTGCGTGCGGATACTGCTCGTGGGTGTGCCCGTACGGGGCTCCTTCCATGGATGACGTTAACCACGTTATGGACAAATGCGACTTCTGCGCCGAGCGTGTCGCTCAGGGCCTGGAGCCGTATTGCGTGGAGTCCTGCCCTGCCAATGCCCGCATCTTCGGTCGACTGGACGACCCGAACAGCGAGCTGAACGCCATCATTCAGAAAAAGCAGGGCGTCCAGCCCTCTCCTGAATTCGGCACGAACCCGTCGGTCTACTACCTGTAAGGAGCGTGCGAAATGACTGAGATGATTCCCCTTATTGTTTTCACGGTGTTTGGCGGCATCGCTGCTGGCGCTGTGCTCTGCTCCGCATTTGTTGATCTTCGACAGCCCGAGGGTGCCCCGGAGATCCCGTTTGTCAAAAAGCCCGTGTTCTTCATCATCGTCTGCCTTGCAGCGCTCGCTGTTGGACTTTTGGGAACGCTTCTTCATCTGGGACAGCCCTTGCGTTTCCTGAACGGCCTTTCCAACCCTGCCTCCATGATCTCCCAAGAGGGGTACTGGTCCATTGCGCTCGGTCTGGTACTCGTTGCTGCTGTGGCGATGGGCGTGAAGAAGGGCGTCCCCCGTTTTCTTACGGTGCTGGGCGGAATCGTGGCGCTCGGAATGATGATCGTCACTTCTTTCGCGTATTACTTTGCTGCGGGGATTCCGGTTTGGAATGGCGGGGCGACGTTCCCGGTGTTCGTCGTTGGCGACATCGCCATGGGCGCCGCGCTGTGCGCGCTGCTTATCGAGGATCGTCGAACCTTGTTCCTGAATGTGTCCGCTGGCCTCGCGGCCGTGTCACTGGTCGTTGCTTTGGCATTCCAGGCGCAGGTTGCTTCCGTTCATGCTGCATTTGATTTCATGCCTTGGACGGCTGTGTCGATGATCGTTGCAGGTGTGCTGCCCATTGCTGCTTGGGCGGCGCAGCTCAAAGGCTTCCTTGCGCCGCGCATTGCCTCCATCGCGGTGTTGGTGCTGGTGGTGCTGGGAACCGCCATTCTCCGCATCGGCTTTTTCGCTGTTGGCATGGCGTAGCTGCTGAGCGTTGTTCGACGAAGCTGCGATAAGTCGTAGCTGCCAGCATGAGGTGCGAGGGCGCCCGGGAAACCGGGCGCCCTCGTTGCGTTTAGAGGCAATCGGTTGGGCGAAAACGCAGTTTGCTACGGGGAAGCGCAGTGAGCATTGTTGCTAGGAGCTGCGAATTGGCCCATCGCATGATTTTGTAGCCACTTCGGACACTTTGATTTCCGCAATGCAACTACTTTGTAGCCTTTTCGGACGTTTTGGGGTGGTGGCAAAACCGTTTTGTAGCCACTTCGGACATTTTGGACCCCTAGAAAGGGGCAGATTCGTCCGAATTGGCTGCAAAACGTTTTCGGAAGGGCCCAAAACGTCCGAAATGGCTACGACGTTGAGAAAAAGCAAGGTTGTGATGTCCGAAATGGCTACGAGGGTGCCAGCGCGTTGCCGGTCTCTCAGTTTCGTCTTAACGCGGAAACGCGATGCTCTTCGGGGTGCGATCAGTGGTGTTGAGGCTGGCGAGCGGTGGCAGCGCGCGTTTGCGCAGACTGTCGGAAAGCTCGCAGAACGCGGCGCCTCCAACGATCAGGACAGCGCCAACGATCTGGGCTGCACCCAGAGGCTCGCCCAAGATGAGCGCCGAAAGAACCACGGCGGAAAGCGGCTCCAGATAGCCGAGCACTGCGACAGTCTGGACAGGAAGCTTGCCTACGGAAGTGAAGTAGAAGAAGCATCCGACGCCGGTGTTCAGAAGACCCAGGACAAGCAGCGGGGCGATGTCGGAAGGAGCTGCTGGAATCAGGAGCGCTTCGAACCCCTGGGTCGCAATGCAGTACCCTGCCGCCACCGCGAATCCGGCAAACAGCTGGATGAACGTATTGCGCAGCCCTTTGCCGGCGGCGTCGGGGCGCACCGCAACGGCTTTCTTGCTGCAGACGATCATCGCTGCATAAGCGCAGGCGGAAACAGCGCCCAACAGCAATCCTCGTGCATCTTGCCCGCCCCCAAGGGCCTGGATGCTTACCAGGCAGGCACCAAGCACCACTGCTGCGAACCCAAGCGCCTTGGCGGTATCGATCCGCTCTTTGAACAGCACGGGCGCGAGCGCCATGACGATAACCGGACCGCAATAGTAAAGAAGGGAAGCAGTCCCAACACCAACCAGGCGATACGCTTCGAATAGGGCGATCCAGCTGATGCCGAGCGCTGCACCGGAGCAAGCAAACAGTGCGATGCTTGCCATGCGGGATGTCGTCGATCCCTTTCCAGATTCTTGCGTGGGGGAGGAAGCGTCGCGGCGCATACGACGAACGAGCGCGGCAGCAACGCAGAGCATGCCCAGAAGGAGCGCGCCCAAAAATGTACGGGCGACGACGATGTCCAAGGAAGGAAGCGCGATCATGGCTGCCACGATGCCGTTCGATCCAAACAGCAGCAATGAGGAAAGGTACGCCGCGTACGATTTTCCCATGGCGTCCTCCTGCGGTCGGGCGTCGGTGGTGTGCTTCGGAGCGGGGAAGCGGCGGGCCGGGCTCGAGGCAAGCTTGGGGGCATGCGATCTTCGAGCGCAGACGGGTTGGAATGGGCCCGCCGTTTCCGTTGAATCCAGTTTGCCATCCCGCTTTCCATTTTGAAAGCGAATGTTTAACATGTTTAGCATGACGAAATGGAATGTATAGGCACAACCGTTCGAAGGCAAGGAGGGTTCCCGTGCAATCAACCCAACGCTACGAAGCGTTCCTGAAAGCTGCTGAGCTGGGCAGCTTCACGCGTGCCGCGGAAGCGCTGAACTACACGCAATCCGGTGTCAGCCGCATGATCGCCGACCTTGAACGTGAGTGGGGTATCCGCCTGCTGGCGCGCAGCCGCGCGGGCGTGCAGCTTACGGCCGAAGGCGAGCGCGTCGCCGAACAGGTGCGCCGAGTGTGCGCCGAGCAGCAGCGCCTAGACGCGCTTGTTGCCGACATGAACGGGCTGCAGACCGGTCTCATCCGCATCGGCACGCTTTCCAGCATGGCGACCCATTGGCTACCGACCATCGTTCGCGAGTTCCAGCGCGACTATCCCAACATCGACTACGAGCTTCTCCTGGGCGACTACCTGGAAATCGAGCAGTGGGTGCTGGACGGGCGCGTGGACTGCGCGTTTCTGCGTCTTCCTGCTCATGCGCACCTGCAAACCACGTTCTTGGCACGCGACCGCATGCTTGCCGTGCTGCCAGAAGGGCATCCCCTTGCCAACCTTGAGCGCATTCCGCTTGCGCGCCTGGCTGAAGAGCCGTTCCTGCTGCTCCAAAAAGGCGCCAACGACGAGATCCTTCAGCTGTTCCGCGCGGCGGGCGTTATGCCGGATGTTCGCTTCACCACCTGGGACGACTACGCCATCATGTCCATGGCGGAAAACGGCCTGGGCGTGAGCATCCTTCCCGAGCTGATCTTGCGACGCTGCCCGTACCTCATCGAGCTGCGCGAACTCGACCCGCCGTCGTGGCGCGACATCGGACTGGCAGTGCGCTCGCGCGACGACATTCCGCTTGCGGTCGAGCGGTTCCTGCGGTATGTTCCTGCGGCCATCGATTAGCCTGGCGAAAGGGAGACAAGGATGCCCATCATCGATTTGGAGAACTGGGACGCAGCTCGCGTGGCTGCCGATCCGCGCATCGCCGTGTTTGCGCCGAATGCGGACGACATCCGTTTGCGCGACCACGCGGGCGAAGCGCTTGCCGATGCGCGCGGCTCTCAGACTGCTGCGTCCTGTGCGGCAGAGCCCATCGCCCTCGACCCTGAAATCGCCGAGCGCGGCCTGTTCGTCGCGGAGTCAAGCAAGGTTGCTCATCGGGCACTGGATGCCGGTGTGCGGCCATGGTCGCTGTTCATGGAGCGGAAATGGCTGGACAAGTCGCGCGATCTGGTCGACCGCGTGCTTGCTGCCGACGCCTCCGTGCCCGTGTTCATTGCGACGCGCGAGCAGTTCCGGCGCGTGACAGGATACCAGGTCACGCGCGGTGCGCTTGTTGCCATGGTGCGCCCGCCGCTGCCCGGTCTTGCCGAGGTGGTTCGCGGAGCGCGACGCATTGCGGTGCTTGAGGACATCAACAACTACACCAACATCGGCGCCATCTTCCGCTCTGCCGCGGCGCTGAACATCGATGCCGTGCTGGTGACGCCGTCGTGCCATGATCCGCTGTTCCGCCGCGCTGCACGCGTGAGCATGGGGACGGTGTTTCAGGTTCCCTGGACGCGCATTGGCAGCGTCCGCAACTGGGCCGAGGAGGGCGTGCCGCTTCTGCATGAGCTCGGTTTCAAGACGGTTGCGCTGGCGCTTTCCGACGATTCAGTCTCCATCGACGATCCGCGTTTGGTCGCCGAAGAGCGCCTCGCACTTGTGCTGGGTGCCGAAGGCGATGGTCTGGCGGCGGAGACCATCGCTCGCTGCGACTGTACCGTTCGCATTCCCATGCGCGCGGGCGTCGACTCCCTCAACGTAGCAGCTGCAAGCGCCGTGGCGTTCTGGGAGCTGCGCGCGCGATAGCCCTGCTGCCTGCGTTATTGCGTCACGCATGCGGGGTGATGGCGCTGGCGGACGAATTCGGTCTCTCAAGCTTGCCTGAAGCGTGGGGTGGTAGCATGAAACGGTTATCGTGCGACAGCAGCGCGCATCGAGGGGAAGCGAAAAGAGGGGTCCCATGGGACAAGTGGGCGTAGGCTATCTTATTGCGGTCATCCAGGCGATCTTGTACGCCGGCATGGGCGTCATCGGGAAGTTTCTGTACGGCACGGGGCTCAATCCCGAGCAGGTGACGGCCATCCGTTTCATTGGCGCGGTGATCATCGTGGGGGTCGTCCTGATCATTCGCCGCAAGCCGTTCTTCAGCCGCTCTCCACTCGTGTACCTTCAGGCGCTGTTCTTCGCTGCCAGCGCTTATCTGTATTTGGTTTCGGTTGACTACCTCACCGCGGGTTTGGCAACGGTCATCTTCTACACCTATCCGGCGGTCGTGGCGCTCATGGCCGTGTTTGCGTTGCATGAGAAGCTGACCATCCGAACGGTCGCCGCGCTTGTTCTGGCAATGGTGGGCATCGTGCTCATTTCCGGCATCCTTGCGCCGCAGGAGCTGCGGCTTTCCGCTTTGGGAATTGTGCTGGCGGTAGCGGCGTCCATCGCGTTTGCCATCTACATGATCATCGGCCAGAAGACCGTCGCCAAAGATGAGCAGCTCACGCTCACGTTCACCATGAGCGCAGTGAGCGCGCTTCTGTGCATCGTCTTGTTCCCGACGCAGCTGCCTCCGCTGCTGCACATGGACGCGCTGCAGTGGGTGATGAGTTTTGCGATTGCGCTTCTGTGCACTGTTCTTCCGGTGTTTCTGCTGCTTGCCGCCATCAAGCGCATCGGCTCGACAAAGGCGTCGCTCATCAGCATTCTGGAGACGCCGTTTTCGTTGCTGCTGGCGTTTGCGGTGCTGGGAGAAACGCTCACCGGCATGCAGGGCGTCGGCTGCCTTTTGGTGGTGGCATCCATCGTGGTGACCACGTTGCCGTCGCGGCGCGACAAAGTGAAGGACGGGGAGTCTGGCGGCGACTAATCGTAGCAGGGCGTGACAGGGGACGGTCCTCGTGTCACATTGGAAACGTGACACGAGGACCGTCCCCTGTCACGCTTAGACGACAACGGTGAAGCCGGCAGCGACTAGGGCGGTGCTCGGCTAGAGGCGGCGCTGCTGGTAGAGGCCGTTGTTTTCGAATCCGAGGTTGCGGTAGTAACCGCGCGTGCCGACGGCGCTGATAACGTTGATGGCGTGGTAGCCGCGCTCGCGCGCAATCTCGCAAGCACGTTCCACCAACGAACGGCCGAGCCCGCGATGCTGCGCGCCACCACTCGTGCGATGCAGTCCTGCTACCTGGCCGTATACGTGCACTTCGCGGATCATTGCCTCGCCCGGTTCGATGGGCAGCTCGCTGTCGAGCGCGTCGTCATGCGGAAGCGACAAGCGCAAAAACCCCGCAATGCGCCCGGCGGGCGTCACCCATTGCAGGAACACCTCTTCACCCACTGTCGTCGCATAGGCGATCTCGTCCAAACGAAGCTCGTCTACGTCGGCGCCGTCAACGCTGATCTCGCGATGGCGGATTTCGGCGATGGGCGCTCCCGCTTCAGCAGCGTGGCGCTCAGCTTCCTCTTCAACCATCTGGCGCAGGTTGATCTTCTTGTTGCCCACCAAAATGTCGTTTGCCGGAATGTCGCGGATCATGCGTGATACGCGGCAGTAGGCGGGCGTCGCCATGAGGTCACTGGATAGAACGTCCATCAGCTCGTCTTCGGTGTAGGGCCGCCATGATTCGTTTTTGAAGTGCGCAACGAGTCCGGTGCCGTCAACCAGCGCGCACGGGTACAGCTTGATCTCGTCGGGAACAAGCGCCGGGTCATGCATCAGGCGAAGATAGTCCGCCTTGTCGGAGGCGGGGCATGCGCCCAAAAGGTTCACCATGAAATGCGCGTGGGTCTTGAACCCGAACAGCCGTGCCAGCTCGAATGCGCGGCGGATCGCGTTGATGCTTACGACGCGACGGTTCGCTTCCAGAATATTGGCATCGAGGCTCTGGATACCCATCTGCACCTTTGTTGCGCCGAGCCTGCGCATGTCGGCGAACGCCTGCGCGTCGACAGCGTCGGGCCGCGTTTCCACCACCAGGCCGACCACGCGATGGGCGCCTTCCTCATTGGCGGCGTGCTGGCGCTCGACATCGTCCCAACAGGCGGTCTGCCACGCAGCAATGTCTTGCCAGGGTGTGCCGTCTCCGTACAGTTCGGGGAAGGCCCGGTTGTAGGAAAAGCCTTCGCGGTTAACGCGCTGTTGTATGCGTGCGACTCGCTGTGCGCAGGCGTCGTCGTCGCGAGGAATGCCCGCCGCTTCGTAGAGTGCTCGTCGCGCGGTCGTGCTTGCGTCGGCGAGCTGCGCGTTGTCGGCTTCGTTGAGCGCGCGGAAAAGTTCGACGATGAACCAGCGACGATAGTCGGCGGGGTAGTCGGTCCAGCTCCCGCCCAAGATGATCAGCTCCACCTTGTCGGTGACGTGCCCCATCTCGCGCAGTGCACGCAGCCGTGCCGCCGTTTGAAGGTACGGGTCGAACCAGTTGCGCTCGGCACGTTGACAGGCGGGCTCATCTGCCACGTAGCTTTTCGGCATGCGCAGGTCGTTGGGGCAGTACAGGCAATCGCTCGCGCAGGGCCACGGCTTCGTGATCACGGAAATGGTCGCCACGCCCGATGCGGTGCGCCGTGGCTTCACCTGCAGAAGGCGCAGCAGCCGCTGCTCGGTTTCAGGCGCGATGCCCCAGCTTTCCCAGCGATCAGGCTCTTCGGCTTTCACGCGCAGGTAGAACGGCATGAGGTGCTTTTTCGCAAGATGGTCTTCATTGCGGGCGATGCCGCGGTTTGCCTGGCGGATGAGCGCTGCCAGCCGCTTGTCGCCCACGTGCTGCGCGCCGTCTCCCTCGGCGCGCAGCTCCGCCGCAACTCGCAAGATGATCTGTTCCAAACGCGATTCCATGACCTCGTATTGTAGGGGAGCGTGTCTGTCTTGTCCTGTCGCCTGCATGTTCGAACAGGTAGAATTGGCGAAAGGAACCGCATCCGTCGAAAGGCACCGCTTCGCTATGGACCCCCGCATCGTCGACATGCTTCGGCAGCTGAACAACGGATTTTACCGTCGATGCGCTCCGGCGTTTTCCAGCACGCGCCAAGCACCTTGGGAAGGATGGCGCGCCTGCTTGCCGTACCTGCGTTCAGCGTGCCGTGCGGGCAAGACAGGCGGTGCGGAGCTTTTGCTGGCCGACATTGCTTGCGGGAACGGAAGGTTTGAGTCGTTCGTCGCGGAAGGCCTGCCTGAAGTCGACGTGCGCGCGACAGCGGTCGACGAATGCACGGACCTCTTGGAGGAAGCTCGCATTCCCGGGGTGGAGGCCGTGCGCTTGGACGCCCTTTCCGCGCTTGTTGAAGGTGCGCCATGGGAGTTGCCGGCTGCTCCGTTTGACGCCGCTGTGTCGTTCGGCTTCCTTCACCACATCCCTTCGCGCGCTCTGCGCGAGCGCGCCCTCCGCGAGCTGCTGGGCATCGTACGTCCTGGTGGCATCGCTATCGTGTCTCTCTGGTGCTATCTGGAAGACGAACGTTTGGCGCGCAAGGCGGAGCGCTCACATCCTGAGGCGCTGGCTGTTCTAGCGCCTACTGTCCGCGAACAATGGGGCCTGGACCTTGTCGAACAGTTGGAGGAAGGCGACCGCTTCCTTGGGTGGCAGGATGAGCCCGACTTGTGGCGCTACTGCCACGGCTTCAACGATGCCGAGATCGACCGGCTTTCCGCAGCAGTCGCAGATGAGGCAGATGAAGTCGCACGCTTCCGTTCAGACGGAAAATCAGGACGTCTTAACGCATACCTCATCTTCCGGAAACATTGATCTGACACAATAAAGCACGTCTTTCCCGCATCGCTCCAATCAGGGCGCGATGGCACGGCAGCATGCCGCACGCCGCAGCAAGGAAAGCTCATAGCAACGATTTGCGGAACGCGCGTTCCGAAGAGCGAAAGGAAGTCCCATGAACCTGGTGTGCCTCGATCTGGAAGGCGTTTTGGTCCCCGAGATCTGGATCGCATTCGCCGAGGCCACGGGCATTCCCGAGCTCAAGCGCACGACGCGCGACGAGCCGGACTACGACAAGCTGATGGCGTTTCGTCTGGGCATCCTCGACGAGCACGGATTGGGGCTGCCGCAGATCCAGGAGGTCATTGCTGGCATCGATCCGCTGCCCGGTGCGCGAGAGTTCCTCGATGCGCTGCGTGAGCGCACGCAGGTCGTCATTATCAGCGACACCTTCGAGCAGTTCGCGCGCCCGCTCATGAAGAAGCTGGGCTGGCCCACGCTGTTCTGCAACACCCTTCACGCCGACGCAAACGGCCATGTGACCGGCTACACCATGCGCTGCGAGCAATCCAAGCTCACCACGGTGCGCGCATTCCAAAGCTGCGGCATGGAAACCATCGCCATCGGCGACAGCCACAACGACCTGGGCATGATCCGCGCCGGCAAGGCGGGCTTCCTCTTCCGCAGCACCGATGCCATCAAAGCCGACAACCCCGACCTCCCTTCTTTCGAGGACTACGACGACTTGCTGCAGGCGATCACCGAGGCTTTGTAGCGCGCGTTGCGGATGGCGTGCCGGCATCCGGAACGGACGGTGCTCGTACGGGCGGACCGGCAACGCGGCAGGTGTTTTTCGTTGGAGGAGAGCCGCTGCCGTGGGCTGCGTGCCTTGCGGGGGATTCTGCCGAACCGGCTGCACGTCTGAAGATTGATTTCGGTACAATAGATCCATCTATTGCCAATCACCCATCCGGATGCGGGGTCTGCGCCCTCTGACGGATGACGTGCGTGCTCGAAGGGGATGGGGACGTTGACGCTGTTTTCCATACGACCGCGCTCCGCCGCCGACGCGCGCCTGGGTTCCACGGTTGACCGCTTCGCGCGCCGCGTGGAGGCGCTGCCGCCGGGCATTTGCCCTGTTGCCGCGCAAGCCGCCCTGCTGCGCGCGGGAGCCGCCCAGACGTGTGGGAAGTGCGTGCCTTGCCGCGACGGACTGCCCCGTCTTGCTGCGGAGGTCGACGAGATCGTCGCTTGCACGGCAGATGCGGGCGCGCTCGAGCGCTGCCGTGCGCTTGCCGAGATGATCCGCGACACGTCCGACTGCGCCATCGGCTACGAGGCGGCTGCTGCGTTTCTCGAGGGGCTTGACCAATTCACTGATGAATTCTCTGCGCACATCGACCAGCACCGCTGCACCGAGGGAATCGGGCAGTCGGTGCCCTGCGAAACGCTGTGCCCCGCTCATGTGAACGCTCCTGGCTACATCGCGCTGGTGGCGGAAGGGAAGTACGCCGACGCGGTGAACATGGTGCGCAAGGACAACCCGTTCCCCACGGCGTGCGCGTTTGTGTGCGAGCACCCGTGCGAGGAGCGGTGTCGCCGCATCCTTCTGGACGCCCCCATCAACATTCGCGGAATCAAGCGGTTCGCGGTGGACAATGCTCCTGCCGACACGGTCGCCACACCCCCGCGCAGCGTCGACACGGCGCGCACCGTTGCCATCATCGGCGGCGGCCCCAGTGGCCTGACCTGCGCGTATTTCTGTGCGCTCATGGGACATCGCGTGACGGTGTTTGAGGCGCGGGCGCAGCTGGGCGGCATGATGCGCTATGGCATCCCTGCATACCGTTTCCCGCGTGAGCGACTCGACGAAGACATCCGCGGCATTTTGGAAGCGGGCACCATCACCATTCGCTGTGGGGAAGAGGTTGACGCTGTTCGCATGCGCGAGATCGCCGACACCTACCATGCGGTGTACGTGGCCATCGGCGCGCAGAAGGGCAAGACGCTCGACATGCCCGGGGCAGATGCCGAGGGCGTGATGTCGGCGGTGGACATGCTGGGCCGCATCGGCGACGGCGACTACCCTGATTTCACGGGGAAAGACGTCGCGGTGGTTGGCGGCGGCAACGTCGCCATGGACTGCGCGCGCACGGCGGTGCGCGCCGGCGCGAAAACGGTGTCGGTGGCGTATCGCCGCCGCAAGGAGGACATGACGGCACTGCCCACCGAGGTAGAGGCCGCCATTGCCGAAGGCGTGGAGATGATGGTGCTGCAGGCGCCGTCGTCCATCGAGGTGGATGACGAAGGCCGCTGCCGCGCGCTTATCTGCCAGCCCCAGCATATCGGCCCCGTGAAGCGGGGGCGCCCGGCTCCGGTGGCGGCCGACAAGCCGCCTGTGCGCATGCCTGCCGACGTTGTGCTGATCGCTGTTGGCCAGGACATCGACGCCGCGCCGTTCGAGGCATGTGGCATGACCACCACCTGGGGCAGGCTTGATGCTGACGACCGTTTGCATGCCGCATCCGGCCCGCGCAACGTGTTCGTGGGCGGCGACTGCCAGACCGGCCCCGCCACGGTGATCAAAGCGATCGCTGCGGGCAAGGTTGCAGCGCGCAACATCGACGCGTTTTTGGGTTACAACCACAAGGTCGCCTGCGAGGTGGAGGCCCCCGCCCCGCATGCCAACGACCGCACGCCGTACGGCCGCGTGGAGCTGATAGAGCGTCCTGCGCGCGAACGCCGTGCCGATTTCGAAGACGTGGAGCTGGGCATGAGCCTGGAGGAGGCGCGCCAGGAATGCGGGCGCTGCCTGCGGTGCGACCACTTCGGTGCCGGCGCCACGGAAAGGGGGAGGCAGCAGTATGCATAACATCGCGATCAATGGCGAGCCCGTCATCGCGCGCGAAGGTGCAACCATTTTGGAAGCAGCCCGCAAGGTGGGCGTGCGCATTCCCACGCTGTGCTTTCTGAAGGAACGCAGCGGGGTAGCGTCGTGCCGCGTATGCGTGGTCGAGGTTGAGGGCGAGCCTTACCCCGTGCCAGCATGCGCTACGCCCGTGCGCGACGGCATGGAGATCACGACCGATTCGCCGAAACTTGCCGCGTATCGGAAGATGGCGCTGGAACTGATCTTGTCGAGCAAGGGCGCGGCATTGGCGTCGCTTGCCTGCGAAGAAGGCGCCGAGGCGACGGAGCTGTCGAAGCTCTGCTGCGAGCTGGGTGTTCAGGTGCCTGCGGACGTTGACGGCACCGATGCGCTGCCTGTTGTGGAAGGCAACCCCTTCCTTTCCTACGACCCCAACCTGTGCATCGAGTGCCAGCGTTGCGTGGGCGCATGCAACGCTGCCGCGCGCAACCACAGCCTGCAGTCACGCATGCGCGGGTCGCATGTGCTGATAGATGCGCCTTTTGGCGCGGACTGGCGCGCCACCGATTGCGAGTCGTGCGGCAACTGTGCGCAGGCGTGCCCCACGGGGGCGCTTTCGTTGAAATCGCGCCGCCGCAGCGAGGCTCCGGTCGAAACGCCGGCGGGTGTGCAGGACGCCGAGGCGCGTTTCGTGCGCACCACCTGCCCGCATTGCGGCGTGGGGTGCCAGCTCGAGCTGGAGGTTCGCGACGGGCGCATTGTGGGCGCTCGCGGCGCGCAGGGTGCGTCGAACCGCTCGCTTCTGTGCGTGAAGGGCCGCTCAGCAAGTTACGACTTCGTGAGCTCGCCTGATCGCTTGACTTCGCCGCTTGTGCGCAGCCCGGAAACCGGGGAGCTTGAACCGGCGACGTGGGACGAAGCGCTTGACGTGGTGGCGAGCCGCTTTACGGCTTTGCGCGACGAATGCGGCGGCGAGTCGATTGCGGCGTTCGCGTGCTCGCGCTCGACAAACGAAGATGTGTACCTGTTCCAGAAGATGGCGAGGACGGCGCTGCGGTCGAACAACATCGACAGCTGCGCCCGTGTTTGACACAGCCCCAGCGTCGCCGGTCTGGCGACCATGCTTGGGTCAGGTGCAATGACCAATTCAATAGACGACATCGTGGAGCATGCCGACGTCATCATGCTGGTGGGCTCCAACCCCGAAGAGGCGCATCCGGTCATCGGCATGCGCATTCGTCAGGCGGTTGAGCGCGGGTGCCGGCTCATCGTGGTGGACCCGCGTCGCATCGGGCTTGCATCCAAGGCCGACATCCATTTGCGCGTGCGCCCCGGCACCAACGTGGCGTTCGCCAACGGCATGGTGAACCTGCTCATATCGCTGGGTCTCGCCGACGACGAGTTCGTGCGCGAGCGCACCGAGGGCTTCCGCATCATGCAGGCCCAGGTGGAGGAGTTTACGGCCGACTACGTGGCGCGCACGTGCGGCATCGCCGTCCAAGACCTGGTTTCCGCGGCGAAGATGTACGGCACCGCGCGTCATGCTGCCATCCTGTACTGCTTGGGTGTCACTGAGCACACAACGGGCACCGACGGCGTGATGGCGCTGTCGAACATCGCCATGGTGACGGGCAACCTGGGCAAACCGGGTTCGGGCATGAACCCCCTGCGTGGCCAGAACAACGTGCAGGGCGCGTGCGACATGGGCGCTGGCCCCGACGATTACCCCGGATACCAGAAGGTGTGGGATCCGAAGGTCCGCGCCAAGTTCGAGCAGACGTGGGGCGTTGAGCTTCCCGATTGGGCTGGCACCAAGGCAACCGAGTGCTTCCCGGCCATGCTTGAAGGGAAGATCAAGGGCCTGTACCTGTTCGGCGAGGATCCCGTGCGCACCGACCCCGACACCAGCCACGTGCTCAAATCGCTTGCGGCGTTGGACTTCTTCGTGGTGCAGGACCTTTTCCTTACCGAGACTGCGAAGCTTGCCGACGTGGTGCTTCCGGGCCGCTGCTATGCGGAAAAGGAAGGTACGTTCACCAACACCGAGCGTCGCGTGCAGCGTGTGCGCAAAGCAGTGGAGGGGCCGGAGGGGTCGCGCCTTGACACCGAAATCTTCACCGAGGTCATGAACCGCATGGGTTACGTGCAGCCTAAGCTTTCTGGTGCTGAGCTCATGGACGAGATTGCAACGCTTACGCCCACGTACGGTGGCATCAGCCACGCGCGGCTTGATGGCGAGGCATTCGACCGCGGCCTGCAGTGGCCCTGCACGGATGCGCACCATCCTGGAACGCCCATCATGCACATCAGCTCGTTCTCGGGCAGCGTGGGTGCGTTCTCTACGCCTGATTTCATCCGCTCGGCGGAGCTTCCTGACGACGAGTACCCGTTCGTGCTGATGACGGGCCGTGTCCTGTACCAGTACAATGCCTGCGCGATGACCGGTCGCACGCCGGGAACTTCCGAGATCGCGGGAGATTCGTTCATCGAGATCAACACTTGCGATGCTGGTGCGCTGGGCATCACCGATGGCGAGCGCATCCGCGTATCGTCGCGCCGCGGTACCGTGGAGACCACCGCACGCGTTTCCAGCAAGACGAACCCGGGCGAAACCTGGATGCCGTTCCATTTCCAAGACGGCAACGCCAACTGGCTCACCCACGCCGCCCTCGACCGCGTATCGAAGGCCCCGGAATACAAAGTGTGTGCCATCAAAATAGAGAAACTGCAATGAGAAAAAGGGACAGTCACTTTTTCTCATTGGAAAGCTGCAAAAGCGAGCCGAAAGGATGAACATGGAAGAGGCGCTGAAAAAAGAGCTCGAGGCTAAGCTCGCCGACGTGAACACCGCCGAGGAGTTGCAGGCTGTCGCCTGTGAGGCGGGCGTCGAAATCTCGCTCGACGATGCCGGCAAGCTCATTGCCGCCCGCAGCGATGCCGGCGAAGGCGAAGAACTCTCCGACGATCAGCTGAACGCCGCATCAGGCGGCGTGCTGTGGATGGAGCACATCTTGGATCTGTTCAAGTAGGCGAGACGTTTTCGCTGGCCTGTTTTCGAGATGAAAACATGACGCGAAGAAGGGAATCGATCCCTTCTTCGCGTTCTTTTTATGCGGATGGATCGCAGGGCGGCTACTGTATCGACTGGGTCACTGCGAGAAGCTGGCTGCGGTTGCCAACGCCCACTTTCTGGTAAATGTTGTGGATGTGCTTCTTGAGGGTCGACGGCGAGATGCACAGTTTGCTTGCGATCTCGGCATCGGGCAGGCATGAAATGACCTCCCTGATGACCTCGCCTTCCCGCACCGTCAAACCATATCGCGCAATCAGCTTCAAAATCATCTTGTCGTTTTGCCCAACGATCGACTCATGGTGAAGGAGTATGGAGAGCTTCAATGAGATATGACGCGACAAAATGCCAAGGATGCGCACTTCCTTGTCCGAGAAATCGGAGGCATCCTTTGGGCGGAACAGGTCGACGCTTCCGATGAGCTGACCGCCGAAAGCGAGATGGCTTCGCAGCGCGAAGTGGATGCCTTGTTTAACGTAGATATCTCGATACCATCGCGTCTGCATGCGAACCTCGTCGGGAAAAACATCCGTATCGCGAAACACTTCATCATAGCTTGTGACCGAGGCGCGACTGAAGAACGCGTCGTCCACGTACTCCTTCAAGAAAAGATCCATATACCGCGGTTTGTCTCCGCAAACTATCGGAGCACCGTGAAGATGGAAGGTGTCTCCTTCCCGCGTGTAAATATGGAACAGGCCTTGGCAGAACGGAATCATCGAGCGAAGGCATTGCAGCGTGTTGAATTGAAAGCTGTCGAGATCCGCGGCAGCGTTGATGCGGTAGATGGTATCGACAATATACTTCCAGTCTTTTTCGAACAGCTCACTGCTCATTGTGACCCCCCCATTATTCCCCCTGTTGCAAAGTTATTTTACCCTCGTGCAAAGTTGATACATAGGGGAGGGTGCGGTTTTTTCGAATGCTCGTAGAACCGTTCTGGAACTTACCTACCTCTTTTATGCTCCTTTGATCTACCTCCGGGTTTCTTGTTACTCGGATAGGGACCAAAAAGGGAATCGCGAGCCACTTCCAGAGCCAATTGGCTCGTTTCTATACTTGGCGCAAGGGTCTGTGCGATTGGCACAAACGAAGCGCATGGGGGGTGGTTCGTCGGGGATGAAGGATTGCATGTTCGGTCAGTGTTGAAGGGGAACAAGGGAAGGAACAATCATGGAGAACATTCCTAGCACCGCAAAGCATACGCTGTCTCGCCGCGGCTTTCTTGTTGGTAGCGCCGCGCTCACCGCAACCGCTTTTGCTGCACTTGCGGGTTGCTCGCCTTCAGAGCAGGCGTCAGGTGGATCAGAGAAAGCGGTCAATCCGGTGCCCGAGGTGATGGCAACCGACGCGAACCCCCAGGTGATCGTCGTTTCCGGCTCGAATGACGAAATGGGCTACCAGTATGGTATCCAGGCGGCAGACCTCATCTTCCGCAACATCAATTTGCTGAAGAGCAAGATTGTTGCGCAGTACGGCGAAGAGCTCACCAAGACTGACATGCAGGTTTGGTCTTATTACGCCGACAAGCACGATCCCGGCCTGAGGGGCTGGCTCGAAGGCATCCAGCGCGGCCTTAAGGACAGCGGCTATACGGTCGATTATCTCGACGTGCTGCTTGTCACTGTCTATTCCGGTGAGATGTGGTGCCGTCCTCCTGTAGATCAGCCGTATCCCGAGGAGACCGGCATCAAGCTTCCCGAAACCTCTGCGGAAAGCGCTCGTACGGACATCCATTCCTGCACTGCGTTTGCAGCGGAGGGCAAGTCGACGCCCGACGGCAAACCCATCGTTGGCGTAACCAAGATGATCACCGCCGAGAAGGTGAACTCGGTTGTGCTCGTTGCGTTCCCCTCCGAAGGAAACGCGTTCGTTTCCAATCCCATGGCTGGTTCGGTGTCCGAGAATGCCGGCTTGAACAGCGCGGGATTCTCGTGGGTCTTCACCGCCCAGTGGGGCGAGCCGATTTGGGGCGTGGTGAACGAAGTCTCGTTCCATAACATGGTTCAGAATTGCAATTCTCCCGAAGAGGCGGTGTCGTTCCTCGAGGGTGTGCCGCGCGCAGGCGTCACAGGCGCGTTTGTTCTCACTTCCGCCAATGGTGGCATTACGGGTTACGAGAGCCTTTCGAATGTCTCCGCTACGCGTGTCCCCGGCGATTGTGGCGAGGATGGCGAGTTCATCGTCCAGACGAATCATCTGGTGAATCCGGATCTTCAGGATTACAACGCCCCCGCTTCAGAAGAGCACAGCTCGCAGGACCGCTATGTGACCATGGAAGCGAACCTCGAGAAAGCCGCTAAAAACGGTGGGATCACGGTTGAGGCTGCCAAGGCAGCGTTCTCGTCCGATGACTGGTTGGATTCCGTGACGGGTAAATGGACGTACAACGATCCCGGTTCGCCGAGCGTCAACGACAACACCGAAAGCATGGCTCAGTCGGTGTTCCTGCCCGCCGAGATGAAAGCATACTTCGAAGTGGGTACGCCCAACGGCATTGGTCTGCCAGGCAATGCGACGGGCGAGTACATCGAGCTGACCTTGGGCGAGGATCCTCTCTCTGTTTCCAATGAGGCCGATCTTGCCTCCCAGGGATACTATTGGGATGCGCGCAATGCTTTCGTCAAGCTGCAGAACGCTGAAGCACCCGAGCTGACTGAAGACGCCGAAGAAGCGATTCGCGAACTGTTGGACGTTGCGGCAACTGAGCTTGAATACGGCATGGACCGTGCCGGGTTCGCCTTCCAGGCTCCCAGCAATGGTCAGGACGTGACTGAGGAGATGCAGCTTTGGGGTGCGGCTCTGACGCACTTCACGAAGTCCCAGCTTTACTCTCAGATGGCGATGACCCAGATCGAAGAGCTCTAAGCTCGTCGAAATGCCTCGATGCAAGAGTTCGGGCTGACTGAACGGAAGACGATTCCCTCGCATGAAGGGCCCGCGTCGAATTCGCGCGGGCCCTTCGTGTGCGTTTTGTTCTGCGGACAAGAAGTGCGCGGTGTCTCGTGCGGAGCCGCAACGGTTTGCGGGTTGCCTGCGCATCGTCTCAGAAAACAAGACATTTTGCGTCTCCTATGCGGAACTGCAGTGTTTCGTGTGATACAGAAAGAGCGTTTCGGTCGTTCACGATGAGTCTGCTCGATCTTGTTTGCACACTGCTTCCTCTGAGTGGAAGCTTCTCCTCCAGAACCGTCCCATTTTGCTTCGAAAATCCTTGTCAGATGCAGTTTTTTCCGCGTTTGTCGACGTTTGAAAACAGGGAAGAAGCCGGATCGGTAAAGGCTGGTTGTCGATGCCTGCTCGACTGAGAGAAAAGGCCAGGTGAGAGCAGAGGTAGCCACGCTTTGACAGATTCGGCACGGAGGACGGCTCTTCTGCCCTTTAATACGGGGTCGACCAACGTGCGAAAAAGTGTATCGTGGCACGAATCGAGAAGCGTTTTCCATTTCGAGCTCTCTGGGGTGCGCGACGTTTGGCGAGATGAATGAGAGGACGCGCTGAAGAGCGTTGGTATGGATGTGCCTTATTTCTGAAGCGATGATGGCAATGCCAGATCGTCCCGTGCGATTCCTAGGCGTCGATGCAGATGGAGTCGCCTGATACTCGTTTCGCGTGTTGCGGGATGCGATCGCTTTCGAAGGAGCACTCGTACATGCTCGGCGATTCGTTCGAGAGTCGCTAGGCTTTGCGCTTCGTTGTTGGTGACGTTGACAACGTGCCAGCCCATGGAAATCAGGGCGTTTGTTCGTCGGGAATCCTTTATTCGCATGAGCTTCCCTTCGTGAGACTCATCGCTTTGGTATTCGATGTCGATTTTCTGATCGGGCCAGCAAAGGTCGCACCTGAAGTGTGAGCGTCCGCCGATAAGCCTTGCTTCCTGTGAGGCGTCGACACGGTGGTTCATCTGGGGCAACCCTAGATTGAATCCTCCGTAACGGATGGGCAGTCCCAGAAACAGTGCGATCTGTGTTTCCCGGACAGATGCGGATCTGTCGCGGACGTAGTGCAGGACGCGTCGAATCTTTCCGGCACCATGGATCTTGGGGTTTTCCGACATGAAACGAGTCAGCGATCGAACCGAAGTCAGAGGAACGGTTTCGTAGGTGCTTTCCATCCAGGTGAGATCAGTGCGATAGATGCCGCAAGCCTCCCAAAGAAGGAGCAGGAGATCAAGCATCTCTTTTGCTTCATCAGCCATCTGGCACAGAGCGAGGTTCGCCGATGTCGGCATGATGGTCAAATGAGTTGCTTAGCTGAAGCGTCTGGCGGCAGTTTTCTGTTGCTGTCATTGGTCGGGCTTCTGGCATGCGACTTTGCCAAGAGAATCTGCAGTGTTTCGAAAATCAGCCTCCGGTGCATGTTTTTTGCCGTTGGTCGACGTGTTTTGCCGAAAGGTGAGCGCCTCGTGTTTTAGGAAAACGGTGCGATTTTGTATTACCCAAGTTCACAAGAGAGGAAAGCAGCTTTTTTCGGTTAGTCTGAAGCAATCCTCTTGTAGCGAAGGCGCAGGATGAGGGAACGTGTCGACCAACGTGCAAAAATATGCATCGAATCGGCATTTTGCATGCAAAAAGCTTGCTGCATTGAAAATGAACGCTGCGCCAGAAAAGCGAAGGGCTCCGGTACCGGAGCCCTTCGTGCATTTCGGTTATCTCCGCGTCTTACAGCAGCGTCGCGCGCAGCTCGTCGCCGGAGAGGGGGGAGAGGTAGGCGGGGGCGATGTCGAAGACAGTCTTGGCGCCCGTCTGGCCTTCCTGTGATAGGCGATGGACGGCGCGGGCGTAAGCGACCAGCGCGTTCGCCGTGAACTCGGGGTTGGAGCCCAGCTTCAGGGAGTACTCGATCACGCACTGGTGGTCACCGGCGGTCTTGCCGCTGCGCAGCACGAAGCCGCCATGGGGCATTTCGGCGTGGTCGCGATTGAGTTCTTCCTGGCTGATGAACGTTACCGTGGTGTCGTATTCGTCGAAGTAGTTGGGCATCTCCTTGATCTGGCGCTCAACCTCGGCGGCGTCGGCGCCTTCCTCAAGTACCACGAAGCACTCGCGCGTGTGCTTCTGGCGCGTGGTGAGCTCGGGGTTCTCGCCGGCACGCACGGCCTCGAGTGCCGCCTCCACCGGAACGGTGTACTGCTTGGCGTCGGCCACGCCTTCGATGCGGCGGATGGCGTCGGAATGACCCTGGCTCACGCCGCGGCCCCAGAACGTGTAGTCGGCGCCCTCGGGCAGGATCACGTTGCCAAACAGGCGCTCCAGCGAAAACAGGCCGGGGTCCCAGCCGCACGAGATCAGGCCCACATGCCCACCTTCCTTGGCGGCCGCGTCAACAGCGGCGAAATGCTGCGGGATGTTGTGGTGCGTGTCGAAGCTGTCCACCACGTTGCACACCTTTGCGTAACGCGGCGTCTGCTCGGGCAGATCGGTTGCGCTGCCGCCGCATAGGATGAGCACGTCGATGTCGTCGGCACCGCCGTTCTCCAAATCGTCAGCGTGACGAACCGGCACGCCTTCGGTGGCGATGCTCACCGTTTCGGGATCGCGGCGCGTGAACACCGCGGCAAGCTCTGTGTCGGGATTCTGGCGGATGGCCAGCTCAACGCCGCGTCCGATGTTTCCATAACCCAAGATGCCGATGCGAATAGCAGTCATGACGGTCCTTTCTCTTGCCTCAGAGATGCGGCCCATGCGGGCCTTTTTTCTTCCGGTCAAGAATACTACCCGGTTGCAACGGCCTAAGAAGGCGTACCGAACGTTTAACACAATGGATACCGAAAGCGCGAAACGGTCACGATCTGACGTGTTTCCTGCCATTTGACCTGCGTTTCCATGATGTTTCGGGAGTTATTTCACGTTGAGCCATCCGCCGGCAACGGATATCATTATTTTCGCACCTTTAGCGCCCTTTTCGCGTTCCCGCGGTTTTTCGGGCGTTTCGAATACTTCCAATTAAAGAGAAGGGGATGTTATGCAGTTTGGACCTCAGCGCGCCATTTGGATCACGGGCGCAGCGGGCCGCATGGGATCGGCCATCGAGCAGCACCTGGATCATTCCAAGTACCGCATTCTCACCACCGACCGCGAACTGGACGTCGCCGATCTTGACGCCGTCATGGAGTTCGCGCAGATGAACCGCCCTGACGTCATCATCAACTGCGCGGCAACTGCAAGCAGTGTCGAGGCGGAAGCCGACCCTATCGGCGCCTACCGCACCAATGCGCTTGGCGCACGCAACGTGGCAATTGCCAGCGCGTCGGTCAGCGGTGACATCGTGCACCTTTCCACTGACGATGTCTTTCCCGGCAAAGTGCGCCATGCTGTGAACGAGTTCGACACGCCGGCTCCTATCAGCGTGTACGGCAAGTCGAAGCTTGCGGGCGAGGACTTCGTGAAGTCGCTGAACCCGCGCCACATCATCGTGCGCTCGTCGTGGATCTACACCGATCGTGAGGGAGATCTGTTCACGCGCATCCTGGAGGCCGGCCGCACGGGCAACCCCATCAATATTCCCGCTGACCAGGTGGGTTCCCCCACGTCGGTGGATTCGTTTGCCAAGTTCGTCATTGCCGCCATGGAAAGCGACGAGTTCGGAATCTTCCATGCGTCGTGCGAGGACACGTGCAGCCGCATGGAGTTTGCGAAGAAGATCTTGCGCCTGGCGGGACTCGACACGGAAAACGTCGTGGGCGCCTACGATCCGGATGCTGCCTACTACCTTGAGCTCGACAATCTCATGCTCAAGATGACGGGCGTGTTCGAAATGGCGAATTGGGCCGACGACCTTCAGGCCTTCATGGCCAAGCGCGGGCTTCTGGCGTAAGGGGGAAGTATGGAAATCAACAACCATCTGGAAAAAACCGAACCCGAAAACACCGAAGAGCCCAAGAAAAAGCGCAAGAAGATGGGCCTGACCTCGCGCATCTTCATCGCCTTGCTTTTGGGTATCGTGTGCGGCGTTGTCTTCCATTACCTGGTTCCCGAAGGCTTAGTCCGCGACACCGTGTTTGTTGACGGTATCTTCTACGTTATCGGCCAGGGCTTCATCCGCTTGATGCAGATGCTGGTCGTCCCGCTGGTGTTCTGCTCCATCGTGTGCGGTGCCGCTTCCATTGGCGACACCAAGACGTTGGGCACCGTGGGCGTGAAGACGCTTGTCTTCTACATCTGCACCACGGCCATCGCTGTGGCAGTGGCTTTGACGGTGGGCAACCTCATCAGCCCGGGCCTTGGCGTGGACATGAGCGCCATCGTGGTTGACACGAGCGCGTCTGAGAAGCTCGGTGCTGCCGAGGATGTCTCGATCGTGGACACCCTGCTTGGCATCATTCCCACCAACCCCATTGAATCGCTTGCATCCGGTGACATGCTGCCCGTGATCTTCTTTGCGCTGTTTGTGGGTATCATCATCGCCATCCTGGGTCGCAAGGCCGAGTCGGTCCACAGCTTCTTTGAGCAGTTCAACGACATCATGATGCAGATGACCAGCATCGTGATGATCGCCGCTCCGTTCGGCGTGTTCTGCCTGCTGTCTCGCACCTTCGCCAACATCGGCTTTGATGCGTTCCTCCCCATGGTCAAGTACATGGTAGGCGTGCTGGGCAGCTTGGCCATTCATTGCCTGATCGTGTACATGATTCTGCTTGCGGTGTTCGCGCGCGTGAACCCCATCATGTTCCTGAAGAAGTTCGTGTCGGTCATGGCCTTCGCGTTCTCAACCGCCACGTCGAACGCGACCATCCCGCTGAACATCGAGACGCTCGACAAGAAGATGGGCGTCGACCGCCGCATCTCCAGCTTCACCATTCCGCTGGGCGCCACTATCAACATGGACGGCACCGCCATCATGCAGGGCGTCGCCGTTGTGTTTACCGCGCAGCTGTTCGGTGTGCCGCTTGGCCCGGTGGAGTACGCCACCGTCATCGCTACGGCGACACTGGCTTCCATCGGCACCGCTGGCGTGCCGTCGGTCGGTCTCATC
>CALUHI010000042.1 GCA_944320405.1 uncultured Eggerthellaceae bacterium | reverse complement strand
GGAAAAAGCCCAGGAAATGGCGGGTTCGATTGGGGAATCTGCTCAAAACGCAGCGACTGCCGTTGCTGATCGAACCGCACCAGCAAGGGCCGCTTTGGTGGGAGGCATTGGAAGGCTAGGGGCTGTTGCTGCGGGTGCGGCAAAGGCGACAGGATCTCGGATTGCTTCTCGTAAGAAAAAGGATCGTCGTTCGGACGATCCGTCCGAGCAGGGTAAAAGTAGAGACGCGGAAGATTTCGATTAGATTCGACAACGACAGCACCTCAACCGTGCATGCCAGTGAGCTTTTGGCAACCTAGTGCGAATTTCGACCGATATGCACGATCTGGCTCGCTCGACAATAAAAGTGCCCGATGTCCTTGCGATCACCGGGCACTTTGCAGCCGGACTTCGGTAGCGGCCTTCCGCCTTACTCCTTGCCGTCCCAGCAGTACGTGCAGATCTTCTTGGGGTCGATGCCGATGGCTTCGATCATTCCTTGCAGCGACTGGTAGCCCAGCGAGTCGAAGCTCATCTGCTCGCAGATGCTCTTCAGCAGGCACTTGCCGCGCTCGGTGGAGCTGTCGGCGTACTCGTCCAAGTGCTTATCGCCCTCTTCGCCTTCCAGCTCGCGCACCACGCGGCGGGCAATCAGATCCATGTCGGACTTACCGCGTGAGAAGCTCAGGTACTTGCAGCTGAACATGATGGGCGGGCAGGCGGAGCGCATGTGCACCTCGGACGCGCCGGCCTTGTACAGGAAGTCCACCGTTTCGCGCAACTGCGTGCCACGCACGATGGAGTCGTCCACGAACAGCAGCTTCTTGTCTTTGATGAGCTCAGGCACCGGCACCTGCTTCATGTGCGCGATGCGGTCGCGAATGCGCTGGTCGCTGGGCATGAACGAACGCGGCCACGTGGGCGTGTACTTGATGAACGGGCGCGCGAACTGCTTGCCGCTCTCGGTGGAGTAGCCAATCGCATGTGGCACGCCAGAATCGGGCACGCCGGCCACGTAATCCACGTCGGGCAGGGTGCCGGCCGCCGCTTCGTCGCGGGCCATGATGGCACCGTTGTTGTAGCGCATGACCTCCACGTTCACGCCCTCGTAGTTCGAGTTCGGGTAACCGTAGTACACCCACAGAAACGCGCAGATCTTCATGTCCTCGCCAGCCGGCGCGATGGTCTCGTAGCCGTCGGCAGTAACGCGCACGATCTCAGCGGGGCCCAGTTCGTACTCGTCAACGTAGCCCAGCTTCTGGTAGGCGAACGACTCGAACGACACGCAATGGCCGTCGGCGTCCTTGCCGATCAGGATGGGCAAACGGCCCATCTGGTCGCGCGCCGCGATGATCTCGCCGCTCTCGGTCATGATGAGCACCGTGAGCGAGCCGTCGATCATCTCCTGCGCGTAGCGGATGCCGTCGATGAAGTTGTCTTTCTGGCAGATGAGCGCGCCGATGAGCTCGGTGTCGTTCACCTTGCCGGAGCTCATGGCCATGAACTGGTGATCGCCGCCGTCGAAGCACGCCTTCACCAGCTCGTCAGCGTTGTTGATGGCGCTCACCGTGGTCAGGGCGAACACGCCCATGCGCGAGCGGATCAGCAGCGGCTGGGGGTCGGTGTCGCTGATGCAGCCGATGCCGCACGTGCCGTGGAATCCGCCCAGGTCCTTCTCGAATTTCGTGCGGAACGGCGTGTTTTCGATGGAGTGGATCTCGCGCTGGAAGCCGTCTTGCTCGTCGCGCAGCACCATGCCGGCGCGTTTGGTTCCCAGATGCGAGTGGTAGTCGACTCCGAAGAAAACGTCCAAAACGACGTCGCGGTGCGACGTTGCGCCGAAGAATGCGCCCATTCCAAACCCCCTGCTTTTTCGCGTTCGCTTATCCCGTCGTTCGGGAAAAACCAGATTGTACGAGATGCGTAAAGTATACGAGCGTAATGAAGGCGAATTTAGGAAAAAGAAACAAAACCCCAGTTTGATTCCGCCACCGGAAAGCCGGTGCCCTGCGCGGAAATGAAGCGCAGCCGTGCGGTCGGGACGAGCAACTGGGCTATAATCTGCCCTCGTTCGGCCCGCTTCCCATGCGGGCGGGTTTTCTAGACGGCGGGGGAGGTGCACCACGGGATGAAAGGCGTGAAGTTCGCAGGTACGCTTGCGCTGTTTCTTGCCGCCTTCGTATGGGGCATGTCCTTCCCAGCGCAAACCGCCGCTTCGGAAGTGGTGGGGCCCTTCACGTTCATCGCGGGCAAAAGCTCGATCGCCTGCCTTTTCATGTTGGTGCTCATCGGGCTGCGGAAGGCCACGCGTCGCGGGGCGTCCCGGGGGGACACTGCAGGTGCCGGCGCACATGGCGTCACGCCCGCGCCAACTGGTTTTTTCGCCGCGCATCGCCGGGTAATCATCGGCGGCATCGTGTGCGGTCTGGTTCTGTTCGCCGCCGACAACTGCCAGCAGGCAGGCATTTCGTCGTATCCGGCCGAGGCGGCGGCGTCAGGTCGTGCGGGTTTCCTCACCGCCACGTACGTGGTCATCGTTGCGCTGCTTGCACGCTTTATGGGGCGCAAGCTGCATCCGGCGGTCATCGTTGCGGTGTTTGTGTGCCTGGCGGGCATGTATCTGCTGTGCGTTCCGGTTGACCAGGGGTTTTCCGGCGTTTACCTGGGCGATGTCATCATGCTTGTCGGTGCGCTGTTCTACTCGCTGCACATCGTTGCGGTAGGGCGATTCGCGCTCGAAGACGCATTGTGGCTGTCGGCCATCCAGTTCTTCGTGAGCGCGGCGCTGTCGTCTGGATGCGCGCTCGTTGTCGAAGGCGCTACGCCGCTCGACGCGTTGCCGGCCATTTTTCCCATTCTGTACGTGGGCATCTTCTCCACGGGGCTTGGCTACACGCTGCAGAACATCGGCCAGCGCACTGTCGACGAAGCGCCTGCCGCCATCCTCATGAGCCTCGAGTCGGTGTTCGCCGTGCTGGGCGGTTGGGCGCTGCTGGGCGAAAGCATGTCGGCGCCCGAGCTTGCGGGGTGCGCGCTGGTGTTCGCTGCGGTGCTGTTGGCGCAGCTTCCCCAGCTCAAACGTGCGCGTTCATCGTGAAGCCCGCAGGGTGCGCGAGGATGTTTGATATAGTGAAGGCTGCATCGTTTATCTGCGGAAAGAAAGGGCGCTATGTCCCTGATCGTTTGTAAATTCGGCGGCACTTCGGTGGCTTCGCCCGAGCGCATCAAGAAGGTCGCGCAGCGGCTGGTCATGCGCAGGCAAGAGGGCCATCAGGTGGTTGCCGTCGTGTCGGCCATGGGCAAGACCACCGACGAGCTGGTCGGGCTGGCCGCCGCGATCAATTCCGATCCGCCCTCGCGCGAGATGGACCGCCTGCTTTCCACGGGCGAGCAGGTGTCCATGACGCTTCTGGCCATGGCCATCGAGGCGCGCGGCTACAAGGCCATGAGCTTCACCGGCCGCCAGGCGGGTATCGAAACCGACGGAACCCACGCCAAGGCCAAGATCGTGAAGGTTCACAACGAGCGCATCATGGACGCGCTCTCGCGTGGCTACATTCCCGTAGTCGCAGGCTTTCAGGGCATCGATGCAGCGGGCGACATTACCACGCTCGGGCGCGGTGGCTCCGACACCACGGCAGTGGCGGTGGCCTGGGGCATCGGCGCCGACGTGTGCGAGATCTACTCCGACGTCGACGGCGTGTACACGGCCGACCCGCGCATCTGCCCGCGTGCGAAGAAACTCGACCAGGTCTGCTACGAGGACATGCTGGAACTTTCTGGCGCCGGAGCCGGCGTGCTTCAGATGCGCGCCGTCGAGTTCGCCCGCAAATACGACGTTGTCATCCATTCGCGTTCGGCGTTCTCCGACGCGGAAGGCACGTACATCAAGGAGGAAACCGACATGATGGAAGAAGCCGTCATCACCGGCATCGCCCACGACACGTCCGAGGTGAAGGTGACCATCCGCGGCGTGCCCGACACGTCAGGCGTGGCGGCGAAGGTGTTCAGCGCGCTGGCGGGCAATGCCGTGAGCGTAGACATGATCATCCAGAACGTGTCGGAGGACGGCCTCACCGACATCAGCTTCACGTGCCCCGGCGGCGATCTCAAGCGCGCCGAGGAAACGCTTTCGCGCGTGCTGCCCGACATCAAGGCGCGCGAGTACGTGGTGGACAAAGACATCGCCAAGGTGAGCCTGGTGGGCACGGGAATGAAGTCCTCCCCGGGCGTCGCCGCCAAGGCGTTCAGCACGTTAGGCGAGAACAACATCAACATCCTGGCGATCTCCACTTCGCCCATCCGCCTGTCGGTGGTCATCGACTCCGCTCAGGTGGCCGAGGCGGTTCGCTGCCTGCACACCGCGTTCGGCTTGGATTCCGACAGCGTGTTCGAGGAAACGCAGCTGTCCGCCGAGGAAATCGCTGCCAAGATGAACAAGGGCCGCTAGCCCAAAACGAGAAAAAGGGACAGTCACTTTTTCTCATTCGACGATCGATAAGGAGCATTTGGCCATGTGGAACAAGGAAATGCCGGCGCGGCCGGTCGTTGCGGTTGCGGGCGCCACGGGCGCTGTCGGCCTTGAGTTTCTGAAGGTGCTGCACGACCTGGACTTTCCCGCCAGCGAAGTGCGCGCGTTGGCGAGTGCGCGCAGCGCAGGGAAGAAGCTTGAGTTCGCTGGTTGCGGCGACGTTCCCGCTGGCGAGCTCACTGTTCAGGAAATGACTCCCGAAAGCTTCGAGGGTGTGGATATTGCGCTGTTCAGCTGCGGCGCCGACATGTCCAAGAAGATGCGCCAGGCCGTGGTGGATGCCGGCGCCGTGATGATCGACAACTCCAGCGCCTTCCGCATGGACGAAGACGTGCCGCTGGTGGTTCCCGAGGTGAACCCGGGCGACCTGGATTGGCACTCCGGCGTTATCGCCAACCCCAACTGCTCCACCATCCAGATGGTCGTGGCGCTCAAGCCGCTCCACGACATCGCGCGCATCAAGCGCGTGGTCGTGTCCACCTACCAGGCCGCTTCCGGCGCAGGCGCCCCTGCCATGAAGGAGCTCTACGATCAAACGCGCGAGTACCTGGGCGGCGCGAGCGACGACCAGCTGACTGTCGAGGCGTTCCAGCATCGCATTGCGTTCAACTGCATCCCGCACATCGACAAGTTCCTTGAGGACGATTCCACCAAAGAGGAATGGAAGATGGTCGTCGAGACGAAGAAGATCATGGGCGACGATGGCATCAAGGTGGCCGCCACCTGCGTCCGCGTGCCCGTGCTGCGCTGCCATGGTGAGGCGGTCAACGTCGAGTTCGAAAGCGACATCACGCCCGAACAGGCGCGTGAGGCGCTGGCGTCCGCGCCCGGCGTTAAGGTGATGGACGATCCCGCCAACAACTCCTATCCCATGCCCGGCCTGCTCGCTGGCACCGACGAGACCTACGTCGGCCGCATTCGCCGTGATGACAGCGTCGACCACGGCCTGGCGTTCTGGGTTGTCGCGGACCAGATCCGCAAAGGCGCCGCGCTCAACGCAGTGCAGATTGCACAGCTGCTGGTTCCGAAGGAGTAAAGCGGCGGATTTGCGGCAGCGCGCGATTTCTTTCGCTGTTTGCGAGAAATGCGGGCAAATGAACGATTTTGCCGTCGAGAAAGCCGGAGCCCCGAAACCGAACGGTTCGGGGCTCCGGCTTTGCTTGCGTAAAAGGCCTGCTCGCAGGCGGCGGCGCATTGAGGACGGCGACGATTTTCCTTGAGCCCTTCAGACGAATCGTTCATTTGCCCCCTGTTTCCTGCATTGAGGGGAGAAAAATCCGCCCAGCGTCCTTCCGGTCTTTTATGCTCGGCCTATTCGGCAATCGCGAGGAATGAGAAAAAGTGACTGTCCCTTTTTCTCATTCCTATCGCAGCGTCACGCCTTCGGGCAGTTCGACGTTGCGCCAATCCTCGTCGTCGGTCTCGTCGGTATCGGAGACGACGGGGGTCGGTGCCTCTTTCTTGGGCTGGCCGAACGCGGCGTCGAAGGTGTCAAAGTGCACGCGTGGAACGGCGAACACCACGCGGCCCAGAGCACCGGGGTGCGCGTCGAGCCATGTCTTGATCAGATCGACCACCTGCTGGGCGGGGTAGCCCATACGCCCGCAGGCGAACGCGTTCAGGACGAGCGTCTCGCATTCGTTCGCTGCCGCAACGCACAGGATGGTCTCGATGCGGCGCGCGAGTTCGTTGTTGCATTCCGCTTCAGAGCGGTGGTTTTCCAGCGCGCGGGTGCACATCGGCTCGGCTACAACAATCACGTCGGCTTTGCGCACGGTGCCGCCACGCGAAAACGCCACGTCAGGCAGGTACGCGCAGCGGTCGGTGAACAGCATGCCGCGGCGGTAGTCGCGGTTCTTGTCGTGGAATTCGCGCTTGATGCCGCACAGCACCTCGTACAGGTTGCTGTCGGAGCACAGCACTTGCTCGGGCCCGAACGCGCCGTCCAGGTACGCGCCACCGGGGCGCGTGAACGATGCCGGATCCACCACGGCACACTTGCCCTTACCGAAGCGGTAGAGCGCATCGGGCACGAAGGCGGTGGTCACCAGGGTTTCGGTGGTCTCAAACGGCGTCTCGGGGAGCTCAAGCGCACGGCCTTCGCCTTCCTCGTAGATGGTTGCCGCTTCCACGGTGGCGGCGGTTTCGCTTGCGAACGCGCCCTTCATCAAAGCGTTGTGCTTCTCGGCCTGTCCCTTGCGTTGATCCTTGTCTGCCATGGCATCCTCCGTCCCTTCTCCGTTTCTCACGCCTCTATGATAGTCGAGATGCGCCTTGCAAGCGAAAACAGCACCGATCCGTTTACTTTGCCCAGGTGTCGCGGTCGCAACAAGCGCGTGCATGCGTCTGGGCTGTATACTCGCAGGGAAAGAAAAAAACCGGGATCGAGGAGGTTTCACCATGGATGCCGCAAAGAGCTTTCTGACATTGGTGGGGCACCGCTATTCGTGCCGCGAGTTCTACGACAAGCAGCTTACCGATGAGGAATTGAACGTGATCCTGGAGGCGGTTCGCAAGTCGCCGTCGGCGCGCAATTTGCAGCCCACGCGCATCTGCGTGGTGCAAAGCCCCGAAGGCCTGGCGAAAATCGATGAATGCACGCGCTGCCGCTACGGCGCGCCCACGGTGCTCATCGCTGCGTACGACCACGACGTGTCCAGCCATCCCACGCCCGATCATGGCCCTGAGACCTGCGATTTTGGCGACATCGACACTACGATCGCATTGACGAACATCGACGATGCGGTGGCCAGCTTGGGGCTGGGCGGTTGCTGGGTGGGGGCGTTCGACCCGCGCAAGGTTCGCGAGCTGTTCAACGTGCCCGAGAACTACCGTTTGGTGGAACTGTTCATGGTGGGTCATCCGAAGGCGGCGCCCGGCCCGATGCATGCGCAGCGTCGCGAAATGGACGAGATCGTCTGCCGCGAGACATTCTAAGCTACGGCAAGGAAGCTGCTGCTTTCGTATAATTGCCCTATGGCCAAACAGAAGAAAATCCGTCTAGACGAGCTGATGGTGCAGCAGGGTCTTGCCGCCGATGCGGGTGAGGCCCTGCGCCTTGTGCTTGCGCATCAGGTGAAGGTGGGTGACGAATACCCCACGAGTGCCGCCGTGCGCGTGCCCGAAGATGCCGAAATTCAAGTGAAGGGCCGCAAGCGCTACGTGTCGCGCGGCGGCTTCAAGCTGCAGGGTGCGCTGGATGCGTTCGAACAGCGTGTCGAAGGGCTGCGCTGCATCGACATTGGATCGTCTACTGGCGGGTTCACCGATTGCCTGCTTCAGGCGGGTGCCGCCAGCGTGGCGTGCGTGGACGTGAACTACGGCCAGCTGGCGTGGAGCATCCGCCAGGATGCGCGCGTAAGCGTGTTCGAGCGCACGAACATCCGCCTGGCCGATCCTGCCAGCTTGGGCGCGCCGTTCGACCTGTTGGTGGCCGACCTCAGTTTCATCGGGTTAGCGGCCCTTGCCCCCACGTTCGCGCGTCTGTGCGCGTCAGGCAGCGTATTCATCGGCCTGGTGAAGCCCCAGTTCGAATCGCATCACGACGAGACCGACCACGGCGTGGTGCGTGACGTAGCCGTGCGCGAGCGCGTGGTCAACGAAGTGCGCGCGGCGCTGGAAGCCGAGGGGTTTGACGTAACAGGCGTGGTGGAAAGCCCCATTACCGGCCCCGAAGGCAATGTGGAATATCTGGTGCGCGCCGTATACCGCCCGTCCTGCGGCTGAATCCTGCTATAAACAATCAAGCATCACTTCATACGCGAACCTGTTACCCCTGATAGAAAGGCAAGAGGCAACATGGCCGAATTCATCTACCAGATGTACAAAGCACGCAAGGCGCACGGCGATAAAGTGATTCTTGACGACGTGACGCTTTCGTTCTACCCCGGTGCCAAGATCGGCGTGGTGGGCCCCAACGGCATGGGCAAATCCACGCTGCTGAAGCTGATGGCGGGACTTGAGGAGGTCTCCAATGGCGAGGCGCGCCTTACCCCTGGCTACACCGTGGGCATCCTGCAGCAGGAGCCGCCGCTGGACGAGGACAAAACGGTCCTCGAGAACATCCAGATGGCGTTCGCCGACATTCTGGCGAAAGTGGAGCGCTTCAACCAGGTGAGTGCCGAGATGGCCGACCCCGACGCCGACTTCGACGCGCTGATGGACGAGATGGGCAAGTTGCAAGACGAGATCGACGCCAAGAACGGCTGGGATCTGGACAGCCAGCTTTCCCAGGCCATGGATGCGCTGCAGTGCCCCGACCCCGACATGCCGGTGAACGTGTTGTCTGGCGGCGAGCGCCGTCGCGTGGCGCTGTGCCGCTTGCTGCTTGAGGCGCCCGACCTGCTGCTGCTTGACGAGCCCACCAACCACCTGGACGCCGAAAGCGTGCTGTGGCTGGAGAAGTTCCTGCACAACTACGAGGGCGCCGTGCTGGCCGTCACGCACGACCGCTACTTCCTGGACAACGTGGCTGAATGGATCTGCGAAGTCGACCGCGGTCATCTGTATCCCTACAAGGGCAACTACTCCACGTACCTGGAGACCAAGGCCGCCCGCATGGCCGCCCAGAAGCAGCGCGACGAGAAGCTGGCGAAGCGCCTGGCCAACGAGCTGGAATGGGTGCGTTCCAGCCCCAAGGCGCGTCAGGCGAAAAGCCGCGCCCGTCTGGACCGCTACGATCAGATGGTGGCCGAAGCTGCCCAGAGCAAGAAGCTCGACTTCACGTCCATCCGCATCCCCGCTGGCCCGCGCCTGGGCGCCGAGGTCCTGCGCGTGGAGCACCTGCACAAGGCGTTCGGCGACCGCGTGCTCATCGACGATCTTTCCTTCGAGTTGCCGCGCAACGGCATTGTGGGCGTTATCGGCCCGAACGGCGTGGGCAAGTCCACCCTGTTCAAGATGATCGTGGGGAAGGAGCAGCCCACCTCCGGCACGCTCACGCTGGGCGAGACCGTGAAGGTGTCCTACGTTGACCAGGGCCGCGAGGGCATCGACAACAACAAGACCGTGTGGGAGGTCGTTTCGGGTGGCTTGGACTACATGATGGTGTGCGAGACCGAGGTTCCCAGCCGCGCCTACGTGGCAAGCTTTGGGTTCAAGGGCTCTGACCAGCAGAAACCCGCCGGCGTGCTGTCTGGCGGCGAGCGCAACCGTCTGAACCTTGCTATCACGCTGTCGCAGGGCGGCAACCTGCTGCTTCTGGACGAGCCTACCAACGACCTAGACGTCGAAACGCTCTCCAGCCTGGAAGAAGCGCTCATGGACTTCCCCGGCTGCGCTGTGGTCACCAGCCATGACCGCATGTTCTTGGACCGTGTTGCAACCCACATCCTGGCGTGGGAGGGCACCGACGAGAACCCCGGCAACTGGTTCTGGTTCGAAGGCAACTTTGACAGCTACCAGAAGAACCGCGTGGAGCGCCTGGGCGAGGAAGCGGCGCGTCCGCACCGCATCCACCGCAAGCTCACGCGCGATTAGGGAGTTTCGCTGGCCTGCCCGCTCGAGGAACCCTCCTCGCTTGCTTATGCTCGACCTGCGACCCCAAAACCGGCTCGCACGATTTTGCGGGTTGTTCGCAACGTCAGCAAACTGATTTGTGGCAGGTTGACCTAACGCGAGCGAGGTTGGCTGCGGTGAGTGCAGCTCGCGCGAAAGGGCCCCGCGATTGGACTTCGGTCCATCGCGGGGCCCTTGAACGTGAGATGCGCCGCCGGAGCCAACCGCAGCGCCAGCCTGTTCCGTCGGCCGTTAGGCCGAAGGAACTCTTCTAGTTCTTCAATGAGTTCAACGGCGCGGGGATGCGTCCGCCGCGGTGCGCAAACACCGTGCCGGCATGCTGGTTGACAGGCATGATGGGGGCATAGCCCAAAAGGCCGCCGAATTCCAGTCGATCGCCGACGTTCTTGCCGATGGCGGGGATGATGCGCACGGCGGTTGTCTTGCAGTTGATCATGCCGATGGCGCACTCGTCGGCGATGATGCCGGCGATGGTCTCCACCGAGGTGTCTCCCGGCACGGCGATCATGTCCAGGCCGACCGAGCATACGCAGGTCATGGCTTCGAGCTTCTCCAGGGAAAGCGCTCCTGCTTCCGCTGCGCGGATCATGCCGGCGTCTTCGGAAACGGGGATGAACGCGCCCGACAGGCCGCCAACGCTGCTGGAAGCCATCACGCCGCCTTTCTTCACGGCGTCGTTGAGCATAGCGAGCGCGGCCGTGGTTCCCGGGCCACCGCAGGTGCCCACGCCGATGGCTTCCAGGATCTCGGCGACCGAATCGCCTTCTGCAGGCGTGGGGGCAAGCGACAGGTCAAGGATGCCCTGAGCCACGCCCAAGCGCCGGCTGGCCTCGCGCGCCATCAACTCACCGGCGCGCGTGATCTTGAACGCGGTTGCCTTGATGGCTTCCGCCACGGTAGTGAGGTCGGCGTCTTTGGGCATGCTTGTCAGCACGGCGCGCACCACGCCTGGGCCGGACACGCCTACGTTGATCACGGCGTCAGCTTCGCCAGAGCCGTGGAACGCGCCGGCCATGAAGGGGTTGTCCTCCACGGCGTTGCAGAACACCACGAGCTTGCCGGCGCCGATGCACTGGCGATCGGCGGTGGCCTCGGCGGTGGCGCGGATGATGCCCGCCATCTTTAGCACGGCGTCCATGTTGATGCCCGCGCGCGTGGATCCCACGTTCACTGACGAGCACACGCGGTCGGTGGCGGAAAGCGCATGGGGGATGGACTCCATCAGCTTGATGTCGGCTTTCGAAGCGCCCTTCTGCACCAATGCGGTGAAGCCGCCCACGAAGTCGACGCCCACCTCCTTTCCGGCGCGGTCCATTGCTTCGGCGATGGGGGTGAGGTCGTCCTCACGCACGGCGGAGCAGATCTCGGCGATCGGCGTCACCGAAATGCGCTTGTTCACGATGGGGATGCCGTACTCGCGCTCGAGCTGTTCTGCCACCGGCACCAGCTGCTTGGCGGCGCTGACCATGCGGTTGTACACCTTGCGGGCGACCGCATCCACGCTGTTGTCCGCGCAGGCGCGCAAGTTCAGGCCCAGCGTGATGGTGCGGATATCCAGGTGCTCCTCGCTGACCATCGAAAGGGTTTCGGCGACTTCATGGGGCGTGATCTGCATGGTTCCTCCAGTGTCCGGATGTACGGCGGGTCGTGGTTGTCGGAGCGCCATCGGGTGCGTGCGCTCGGCGACGCTTTCTTGCTCGCGACAAGGATAGCAAATGCATGGGCGACAACGGGCGGAGGCTTGTTCGGGTTACGGCGATGAAATGCAGTTTTTTCGCCGTTGGTCGACGTGCTGCATGTCGCGCATGGCCTCGCGAGGTGATATCCGGGTCCAAATCCCTCCATTTTTGCCATTTTTCCTGCGAACTGCGCGGATCTCGTTTGCTTTTGAGTGGTGCATGGTCGTCCAACGTGGAAAAACCTGCATCCAATGCCAGATTATGGCGCAGAAAGCGCGGGAGTGAGATAATCAATATATCCGCAATTCAGGATAAGTACGTCGATGAAGGACGGTGGATATGAGGGACCATTCGAACCATATCGAGCTTTCCCGAGAAGATGCCGTAGCGGCGATGCTCGCGCGCTGCACGTTTCCTACCAAAGGCGATGTGCATGCGGAAGAGATCGTGACGATTCCCGAATCACTCGGGCGCGTGTTGGCGCGTGATGTTGTCTCACTGGTGGAAAAGCCGAACGCGCTGCAGTGCTGCATGGACTCCATTGCCGTGCACTGGGACGCGTTTGAAGGGCTTGCTGCGGGCGAGCTGCCCGACACGTCCACATGGGTACGCGGGGTGGATTGGGAATTCGCCAACACGGGTGTTGTGATGCCTGACGGCTACGACACCGCCATTGTCATCGAGCATGTGAAAGTTTCCGATGACGAGCAGCAGGTGGAAATCGATGCGGCGCCGTCGGCGCGTTTCGCCGGAACGCGCGCGCCGGGCAGCCAAATGAAGCGTGGAGACGTGCTGGCGAAGGCAGGCGAGGTTGTTACCGCCGATATCGCAGCGCGCATCGCCACCGGCAACGTCACCGCGGTGCCGGTTCGCGTGAAGCCAAAAGTCGCATTCATTCCCACCGGTGACGAGCTGGTGGCGCCCGGTGGCCCCATCGAGGCCGGTCGAAACATCGAGACGAACAGCATCTTGGTGCGCGCGAAGGTGGAGAAGTGGGGCGGCGTGCCGATGGTGTTCGACATCGTGCCCGACGATCCGGAGCAGATCAAAGCCGCAATTCGCCGCGCATGCGCCATGGCCGACATCGTGGTCCTGAACGCGGGATCCTCGAAGGGCTCCGAGGACTGGAACTGCGAGCAGATGGACGAGCTCGGCGAAGTGCTGTGCCACGAAACCAACCATGGCCCTGGCCACCACAGCTCGTACGCGCTGGTGGACGGCACGCCGGTGGTGGGCATCTCGGGACCGCCGGCGGGCGCTTCGTTCACGTTGAACTTCTACCTGCGCCCGCTGATGATGAAGTTTCTTGGTCGCTCTCCCGAGCCCGAGCGCATTCCCGTTCGTTTGGCTGCGCCGTTCCCTTCGAAGCACCACGGCACCAAGAAGAACGAGAAGCCCAAGGTGGCCGGCGAAGTGCGGCCTTCCATCGTCGCGCCGGACGCGACGTTTTACGGCATCAAATTCCTTACCGTGGAAGCACTTCCCGACGGCACGCTATCCGGCACGCCGCTGCCGGGCCGTCCCGGATCGCCCGAGGCCGAGGCAGCCAACGCCTACTACATGCTCCCCGACGGGCCGGGCATCGAGGCGCCCGCTGTCGGTGAGGTGATCTGGGTGGAGCTGCGGTAAGCTACTGCGCGACTGCTCCGCCAACGTAAAATCCATGTCGGGACCGCGCCGAAAGGTTGCGGTCCCTTTCTTTTCCTCGTAAAATGGCAGTTATTGAACATGTTGTTGATTTTTGGTCGTGTTGTTCAATGGAGTGGGCGCATGCCCTGACAACGGCCTGAAGAGACGAGGAGCTCGCGTGCCGGAATCCGCCAACACCGATCGGCGCATTGCGCGATCCAAACGCGCCCTGCGCACCGCGCTCATCGAGCTGATGGAAGAGCGCGGCCTGGACAACGTTTCGGTCAACGACCTGTGCGCCCGCGCCGACTTGAACCGCGGCACGTTCTACAACCACTTCCACGACAAGGACGATCTGCTCACGACGCTTGAAGACGAGATCATCGCCGATCTCGAGCGTATTCAGGATCAGATGAAGGGGTTGACCGTGATGGATCTGGTGCGCTACCGCACCCGCAAGCAGCCCCTGCCGTTTCTGGTGGATCTGTTCGATTACCTGCGCGAGCAGGGCGATTTTCTGCATGCGGTCACCGGGCCCGGCGGCGACATCCGGTTCGCTCCGCGTCTGCGCGACTCCGTGTGCGCGAACCTTATCCAATCGATCTTGCATGAGCGCTACCGCGAAAACCCCACGCCCTTTGTCGAGTACTACGTGGCGTTTTTCGCGACGGCGTATCTGGGCGTCATCGAGCATTGGATTGAAACGGGAATGAAGGAAAGCTCGGAGGAGATGGCGCTCATCGCGATGCGCCTGTTCTTCATAAAGCCGGGCGAGTCGATCACGTTATAGGCGCCCTGCGGTGGAAGGGCCGCGGGGTGGGAGATAGGGAAAGGAAGCATCATGGCGGACGAGGCCGTGAAGGCGACAACCGAGCAGGGCGGGCAGAACCTGCACATCGGCATCGACGTGGGCTCTACCACGGTGAAGCTGGCGATTTTGGATGAAGCCCAAAACGTGCGCTATTCCATCTACCAGCGCCACCATGCCGACGTGCGCGCAACCATCGTCGAGGTGCTGGAAAAGGCGGCAGAAGAGTTTGGCGACGAGCTGATGACCATTGCCATCACGGGCTCTGGTGGCCTGCTTCTGGCACAGTGGCTGGGCATCGAGTTCGTCCAGGAAGTCATCGCGTCGAAGACGGCGGTGGAGACGTTCATCCCCAAGACCGACGTCGCCATCGAGCTGGGCGGCGAGGATGCGAAGATCATCTACTTCGATCAGGGCATCGAGCAGCGCATGAACGGCACCTGTGCAGGCGGCACCGGCGCGTTCATCGACCAGATGGCCGCACTTTTGGATACCGATGCCGGCGGTCTGAACGAGCTGGCGAAAAGCCACACCACCATTTACCCCATCGCCAGTCGCTGCGGCGTGTTCGCCAAGACCGACGTGCAGCCGCTGCTGAACGAGGGCGCGCGCAAGGAAGACATTGCGGCGTCCATCTTCCAGTCGGTGGTGACGCAGACCATTTCTGGTCTGGCGTGCGGCCGTCCCATCAGGGGATACGTTGCCTTCCTGGGCGGTCCTCTGCAGTATCTGCCCGAGCTGCGCAAGCGCTTCTACGAGACGCTCGAGCTCGACGACGAGCACATCATCGTGCCCGAGAACGCGCACCTGTTCGTGGCGAGCGGCTGCGCCATTGCGGGCGCTGAAAGCGAGCACGCGCATCCCGAGAAGCTCAACGCGGTGGTCGAGCGCCTGAAGAGCCTCGGCGACATCCAGGGCTCCGAGGTTGTGCGCCTGGCCCCGCTGTTCGACGGCGAGCAAGACTACGCCGAGTTCAAGGCACGCCACGACGCCGAGCGCGTCCGTCGCGGTGACCTTGCCTCTTATGAAGGAACCGCCTACCTGGGCATCGACGCCGGCTCCACCACGTTCAAGGCGGCGCTCATCGCCGAGGACGGCGCGCTGCTTTGGAGCCACTACGCCAGCAACAAGGGCGACGTGCTGGGCTGCGCGAAATCGGCATTGGCAGCCATGTACCAGGCACTCCCCGTCACTGATGATGGGCACCCGCTGGTGCGCATCGGCCACGCCACGGTGACCGGTTACGGCGAGGCGCTGCTGCTGGAGGCCCTGCGCGTGGACTCCGGCGAGATCGAGACGGTGGCGCACCTGCGCGGCGCGCAGGAAATGTTGCCGGGCGTTGAGTTCATCTTGGACATCGGCGGCCAGGACATGAAGTGCCTGCGCGTGAAGGACGGCGTGATCGACCACATCATGCTGAACGAGGCGTGCAGTTCGGGCTGCGGCAGCTTCATCGAAAGCTTCGCGTCCGGTTTGAATCTGGACGTTTCCGAGTTTGCACAGACCGCCATCCGCGCGAAGGCACCGGTCGATCTGGGCAGCCGCTGCACCGTGTTCATGAACAGCCGCGTGAAGCAGGCTCAGAAGGAAGGCGCCACGGTGGGCGACATCGCCGCCGGTCTGGCCATCTCGGTCATCAAGAACGCTCTGTTCAAGGTCATCAAGATTCGCGACCCGCATGATGTGGGCACCAAGGTCATCGTGCAGGGCGGCACGTTCTTGAACGACGCTGTGCTGCGTGCGTTCGAGCAGCTGGCCGAAGTGAACGCCGTGCGTCCTGACATCGCTGGCAACATGGGTGCCTACGGCGCCGCGCTGCTGGCGCGCGACCGCTACCATCAGGCCGTCCATTCCACCGCGCTGGCGGCAGGGGCCACGGGCAACATCGCCCCCGACGTGCATTCCACGCTGCTTTCGCTTGACGCCATCGAGGCGCTGGCGCCTACGCATCGCACCGTGCGCTGCAAGGGCTGCTCGAACGCCTGCCTGCTTACTGTCAACGACTTCGGCGTCGACGAAGCCACGGGCAAGCACCGCCGCTTCATCACCGGCAACCGTTGCGAAAAGGGCGAAAGCTTCGGCAAGGGCTCCGATGCCGCCGAGGTTCCCAACCTGTTCGAATACAAGACGCATCGCCTGTTCGACTACGAACCGCTGGCTTCCGAGGATGCCCCGCGCGGCAGCGTTGGTATCCCGCGCGCGCTGAACATGTACGAGAACTATCCGTTCTGGTTCACGTTCTTCACGAAGCTGGGCTGGCGCGTGGTTCTTTCCGACCCGTCCACGAAGAAGACCTACGAGGCAGGCATCGAGTCCATGCCGTCCGAGAGCGTGTGCTACCCGGCCAAGCTCAGCCACGGCCACATCATGAATCTGCTGGACAAGCACCCCGACTTCATCTGGTTCCCCTGCAGCAAATGGGAGCGCCAGGAAGACGAAGGCGCGGGCAACCACTTCAACTGCCCCATTGTGGCAAGCTACGCCGAGGCGCTGCGTCTGAACATCGATGAGCTGCGCACCTCTGACGTGCAGTTCCTCAACCCCTGGCTGCCCTATGACCGCAAGGATCTGCTGAAGAAGCGCCTGTACGAAGACCTCGTGAAAGCGCATCCCGACCTTATGGGCAAGGGCGTGCCGGCACCGACGCGCGCCGAGGTCGAGGCTGCTGTTGAGGCTGCGTGGGCCGAGGACGAGGCATTCAAGCGCGACATGCGCGAGAAGGGCGAGCAGACGCTTGCTTGGATGGAGCAGACCGGCACGCACGGCATCGTGCTGGCGGGCCGTCCCTACCACAACGACCCCGAGATCAATCACGCCATCCCCGAGCTGCTCACCAGCTTCGGTCTGGCGGTGCTCACTGAAGACTCCATCGCGCATCTGGGCACGCTCGAGCGCCCCATTCGCCTGGTGGACCAGTGGATGTACCACACGCGCCTGTACGCTGCTGCCAAGGTGGCAACCGGCCGCAAGGACCTGGACCTCATCCAGCTGAACAGCTTCGGCTGCGGCTTGGACGCACTTACCACCGACCAGGTGCAGGAGATTTTGGAGCGTGCCGGCAAGGTGTACACGGTGCTGAAGATCGACGAAGTATCCAACCTGGGTGCCGCGCGCATCCGCGTGCGCAGCCTGCTGGCGGCACTGAAGGACCAGGCAGACGAAGAGGCCGAGAAGCAGGCCGAGGTTGCCGGCTGCCCGGTTGCGTCGCTTGATGTGGAGAAAGTCGTCGCCCGGATGGAGGCCAGCGTCGAAGCATCTGACGGCACTACCGAAGGCCGCATCGCCGCCGAGCTTGCCGAGAAGTCGGCCGATGCCCGCGCCCAGGTGGCAGCCGAGCATGTGCCCAGCGCTCCGGCGACGTTCACTCAGAAGGCGACGCCCGAGGTGCAGGAGCGTTTCCGTCAGCGTGAAGGCGCTTCCACCGAGTTCCCGCGCGCCGTCTACACCGAGCAGATGAAGGCCGAAGGCTACACCATCCTGTGCCCGCAGATGGCGCCCATCCACTTCGACCTGCTGATCGACATCTTCCAGCGCAACGGGTACAACCTGGAGCTTCTTCCGTCGGTCGACCACGGTGCGGTGGACGCCGGTCTGAAGTACGTCAACAACGACATCTGCTACCCGTCTATCCTGGTGACCGGCCAGATCATGGAAGCGGTCATGAGTGGTCGCTACGACACTGACAAGCTGGCGGTCATCATCACGCAGACCGGCGGCGGCTGCCGTGCGACCAACTACATCTCGCTTATCCGCAAGGCGCTGGCGGCAGTGGGCCTGTCTCACGTGCCGGTGATCGCGCTGTCGTTCAAGGACCTGGGCGAGGACAACCCTGGTTTCAAGATTACGCCGCAGATGCTGATGCAGGCAATCTACGCGCTGCAGTACGGCGACCTGCTGATGATGACCCTGTACCGTACGCGCCCCTACGAAGTGGAGCCAGGCAGCGCCAACCGCCTGTTCGATCATTGGATGGCGGTGTGCAAGGCTCAGCTACGCCGCGGGTTGAAGGGCTCCGAGTTCAAAAAGACCGTGCGCCAGATCGTCGAGGACTTCGACACGTTGCCGCTGCAGGGCGAAGGCACCAAGCCGCGCGTGGGCGTGGTGGGCGAGATCCTGGTGAAGTTCCATCCCACGGCGAACAACCAGATTGTCGACGTCATCGAGCGCGAGGGCTGCGAGGCTGTCGTGCCGGGACTCATCGAGTTCTTCCTGTTCGGCATCGCCGGCGGCATCTTCCAGCGCCAGCTGGGCAAGACCAAGAAGAGCGAGGTTGGCAGCAAGATCGCACTGAAGGCGATCGCGAAGCTGCGCGCGCCGGTGCGCAAGGCGCTTGAGGAATCCACCCGCTTCGAGCCGCCCACCGACATCTATGAGCTGGCCGAATACGCCAGCGAGATCCTTTCCCTGTGCAACTCGATGGGCGAGGGTTGGCTGCTCACGGCCGAGATGGTCGAGCTCATCAAGACGGGCGCTCCCAACGTGGTGTGCACGCAGCCGTTTGCCTGCCTGCCCAACCACGTTGTGGGCAAGGCCGTCATCAAGGAGCTGCGCCGCCGCTACCCCGAAAGCAACATCGTGGCGGTTGACTACGACCCCGGCGCTTCCGAGGTCAACCAGCTCAACCGCATCAAGCTGATGATCAGCGTGGCCAAGGCGAACCTGGCCGACAAGGAGCGCGAGGCCCGCGTGCTCAGGGCGCGCGCCAACCACACCGAGGATCCGGCGCTGGGTGCTGCCTCCGCGTCCTGCGGATGCTGTGCCGTAGAGGAAGACTTCCACACCGAAGACGAGGTCCAAACCGAACGCGCATAACTGAGAAAAAGGGACAGTCACTTTTTCTCATTCGGCGCCCGCCCGCACCATCCCGTGCCGGCGGGCGCCGCTGCGTTTGGGGCGGGGAAGAGTCAGCGTGCGTTGCGCGATGAAGCGCTCCTCGCAAAACGCTTTCAAAGCGAGGGTATTGCTTTCAGACGAGAAAAGGAGACAGCCCCCTTTCTCATTTCCCGCATGTCTAGCTGCGGTACATTTCGGTGTCGAGCAGCTTTTCTGATTTCGCGACTACGATCGACCCCACAGCGTCGCCCGTGGTATTCGCCGCGGTGCGCAGCATCGACATAAGCTGGTCGATGCCCATGAGGATGGTCACCGCTTCCACGGGGATACCAAGCTGGACGACAAGCGTCGACAGGCAAATGAACGCAGCGCCCGTGATGCCGGGAGCGCCGATGGCGAGCATCATCACCGAGATGCCGAGCGTGACGAGCATGCCTCCCGAAATGCCCACACCGTAGATGGTCGCAAGAAACAGCGCGGAGGTCGCAAGGTATACGCAGCTGCCGTCCATGTTGATCGTCGCACCGAGCGGGATGGAAAATGATGCAACTTTCGGCGGTACGCCGAGTTTCGTCTCGGCGTAGTGCATGGTTGTCGGCATGACTGCGTTGCTGCTGGACAACGTGAACCCAAGCAACATGCATGGAGAGAACTTGCGGTAGAAATGAAGCGGATTCTCGCGAGCGAGCACCAGTATGAGCAGTCCGTACAGCACGAGCAGCACTACGAGTCCAAGTACGAACGTGGCGATAAGCCCCAAAAGCATTGTGAGCATCTGGGGGCCTGTTGTGGAAACGAGCGACGTGATAGCACAGAACGTGGCAAGGGGCACGAGGCTGATGATCATGCGCGTGATGCGCAGGAACAGTTCGTTGCACGCGTCGAAGATGTCCTTGAGCACCTTACCGCGCTCGCCGATGGCGCCGACTGCAACGCCGCAAAGCACGGCGATGAAGATGATCTGAAGCATGTCGGCGTTAAGCACGGCGTTCACCATATTGTCGGGCACGATGTTCACGATGATGCTGAGTACAGACACTTCCTCCATCGTGCCGATCGAGCTCTCGTCGGATAAGGGCATCGCCTCTACGCCTGCGCCCGGATGGACGACGTAGAACACGCCGATGCCGATGCAGACGGCGCACACACATGTGAACAGGTAAAACGCGACCGTTTTGCCGCCGATGCGCCCAAGTTCGGAAATGTTCGACAAATCGCTGATGCACGTGACGAGCGAGAAGAACACCACTGGCACCATGATCATTTTGAGGGCGTTCAAAAACATCGTCTTGATAGGCGTGAGAAGGTTGTCGTTGAGGCCGGCGATGACCGCGTCGTTGCCGATGAACTGGAGGATCACGCCAAGGATGATGGCCACGGCGAACGCGCCAAGGGTGAGCCAAAGCGTCTTCTGGGTGTTTTTCTTGACCGTGAGGATGACGACGTTGCGGTTGTTCTTGTACGAATGCGAAAGCTCGCTGTCGTAGGCGCGCAGGATGCGGCTGCGCAGCACCGCCTGGATGTCGCGGTCGGGGTCGTCGTCGCCTGTGCCGAGCGGGACTTCCATCGTGGGATCGTATTCCTCGCCTGCTGCCGTAATGCGCACGGAAATGTCGCCGAAGCGTTTGCGAACGACGATCTCGATCGGCTCATCGCGTTTTCGTTCGACGTTTTCGATAAGGGATGCTGCGCATTCTTCGGTAAGCAGGATTGCGCGAACGAGCTTTTTCTGTGGCAGCTTCAGCTCGGTTAACGCAGTGCGTACGTCTTCGATGATGGCGTCGAGCGATGAGAGTGCGCGCGGGTAGGTCTTTTTGAACATCGGGGCTCCTTGCGCCTATGCGAGTGCGGCAATTGATGCGACGTGAACCGTTTTTTTCACATACGAACACGCAATCAGACGGAGGGTTTTCTCTTGTTTGCCCCGTGCGGTTTCATTCGTCCCGAGTGCGGGTGCTATGCGATGAAGTGCTCTTCGCAAAACGCTCTTAAAGCGGGAATATTGCTTTCGATGGCATCCCATGCGATCTCGGCGTCGAACATCTCGTAGCCATGCACCAGGTGGCAGCGCATGCCGTAGATCCGTCGCCATTCGATTTCGGGATGACGCTCTTTGAACTCATTGGAAAGCCGCGCGACCGCTTCACCAATCTGGATCAAGCACAGCGAGCAGCTGTCTTGGAAGGGAATGTCGGCTTCGAAGGTATCGAACGAGCGTCCAAAACGCTCAAGCGATGCATCCAAGCGATCGCAGTAGCGCAAGATCACGCCGAGTTGGTCGTTGTCGCGCTCAGCTTGCTTCATAGAGCATCACCTCATCTTGGCGAATCTTGCTCAGGAAGCGCTCGCTTGCGCCTGCGGTGGTCACCACATCAACCGGTCTGCCGAGCGCCTCAGAGAGCGCGTCTTGAAAGTCGAGCACCTGCAAGCCTTTTATGGAGCCTTTCTCCAGCAGGATGTCCACATCACTCGACTCGCTTGCATCGTTGCGGGCAAAGGAGCCGAACAGGGATACCTTTGCTGCCCCGTACTTCTTGGCGATGGGGATGACCGCATAGCGAATGTCTTCGATGGTGGGGGTTGCATCGGTTTGCAAGTGCTGTTCGACGATACGCTCGATGAGCTTGGAGCGGTTGGTCACCTGTCGTCCCGTCAGCCCGGCGCGACGATCGGCCTCTGCAAGACGCTCTGTTTCTTTGTCGAGCTTTTGCAGAAGATCGTCTCGAAGATAGATGGAAACGACCGCCATGGCTTCCTCCTTTTCTATTACTAATATATTAGCAAATAGAATCGAATTGAGGGGAGGAGATCGCTGAGGGTGACGAGTCGCTGCGCGCGGTTTCGGCAGTCACGACGGAATCCGGCTCGACCGTGAAGGTGCAGGTGTATTTGCTCGACGAAAGCGCGCAGAGCCCCACCGACGGCGTGCTTGTGGCCACCCAGACTGAGGACGTTGCGCTTAGCGGCTACCACACCATCGAGCTTGATCAACCGGTGAAGCTTTCCGCAGGTCAGCGGTTTGCGGTGGTGGAAAGCGTCGATAGCGCGCAAGGTGCCTACCTGCCTTTGGAGGTGGCTGGCTGGGATCCTGCCGACCCGGACGAAGCTGCGAGCGAATTCACGGTGAAAAAGCAGCAAACTGCCGTGGCGAATGCGGGCGAGAGCTTCTACAGCACTGACGGCGGCACCACCTGGAACGATGCGTCTTCGTTGGGGGCGAGTGACTTGCGGGGCCGCGTCTCCCTTACCATGTTCGGCGGTGATCCCGAGATCCTGGGCGTGGGCAACGCGATGATCAAAGCGTTCACCGTTGACGGCGAAGCTTCAACGACTCCCGTTCTGCCTGGCGGATCGGGAGGCCTTGCGGATACGGGTGACCCGCTGGCGCTCGGAGCCTTCTTGACGTGCGCAATTGCCGCTGCGGCAGCGACTACCGCTTTGGTTGCGCGCCGAAAGAGGTAGTGAACGGCTGCGGAGAGCGTACTTCGGTGAAAAAATGGCATCGCGATGACCTGGGAAAACGCTTCATAATACCAGGTCAGATACCGTTTTTCTGAGTGACAAAAAAGCACCGAAGTACGCCGATCGACACAAAAGAAATCTCAGTCTCCAGCCATCCATCCGGCATTCCGCTATGCTGTTGCCAAAGAAGCAAGGGGATGGTGAAGCATGCCTGAGAAAAGAAGCGCCTCTGTGCAGCCTACGCACATTTCCGTGCGCGGGGCGCGCGTGCACAATTTGAAGAACGTGAGCGTAGATGTGCCGCTAGGGCAACTGGTGGGCATCGCTGGCGTCTCAGGTTCGGGCAAAAGCTCGCTTGCGTTGGGCGTGCTGTACGCGGAAGGGTCGCGCCGCTACCTGGACGCGCTCTCCACCTACACCCGCCGCCGCATCTCGCAGGCTGGCCGCGCCACGGTGGATGAAGTGCTGCACGTGCCCGCTGCGCTCGCTTTGCGCCAGCGCCCCGGCATCCCTAGCGTGCATTCCACGTTCGGTACTTCCACCGAGCTTCTCAACTACTTGCGCCTTCTGTTCTCGCGCGTGGGAAGCCATGTGTGCTCCAACGGGCATTGCGTGCCACCGTCGCCCAACGTAGCGCTCGGCCTTCCCCTCACGTGCCCTGCGTGCGGCGTGGAGTTTTTCGGCCCCGGTGCGGAAGATCTTGCCTTCAACAGCGGCGGCGCCTGCACCACCTGCGGCGGCACGGGCATTGTGCGCGAAGTGAACGAAGCGTCGCTTGTGCCTGACGAGTCCATCTCCATCGACGACGGCGCGGTTCTGCCCTGGGGCACGCTCATGTGGGACCTCATGAAGCAGGTGTGCGGCGCGATGGGCGTGCGCACCGATGTGCCGTTTTGCGAACTGACGCCCGAAGAGCGCGAGATCGTCTTCCATGGCCCCATGGAGAAGAAGCACATTCTGTATAAAGCCAAGAAGGGCGAAAACTTCGCTGAGCTGGACTTCACGTACTACAGCGCCGTGAACACGGTGAAAAACGCGCTGTCAAAGGTGAAGGATGAAAAGGGCCTCGCGCGTGTGGCGCGGTTTCTCAAAGAGGGTAAGTGCCCTGACTGCGGCGGGTCGCGTCTTTCGGCTGCCGCTCGTGCGCCGCGCATTGACGGGATGAACCTGGCGGATGCGACCGCTCTCACGTTGGACGAGCTGGCAGAATGGGTGCCCAGCGTGCCAGGCAAAATGCCCGCGGGCGAGATGCGCGCGATGGCGGAGGCTGTCGTTGCCGAAATGGCGGAGCCCATCGCGCGCTTGCAGCAGTTGGGGGTGGGCTATCTTTCGCTCGACCGCGCAAGCTCTACGCTGTCTACCGGCGAGCGCCAGCGCGTGCAGTTGGCACGCGCGGTGCGCAATCGCACGACCGGCGTGCTGTACGTGCTGGACGAACCTTCCATCGGACTGCACCCTTCCAACGTCGAGGGACTCCTCGGCGTGATGGACGACTTGCTTGCCGACGGCAACTCTGTGGTGATGGTCGACCATGATGTGCGGGCCTTGCGCCATGCAAGCCATCTCATCGAAATGGGGCCGGCATCGGGCGCTGATGGTGGAAACATTGTGGCGCAGGGAAGCGTTGCCGACGTCGCTGCAAACCCGGCGTCGCGCATCGGGCCGTTCTTGTCGGGTGCGCTTGCGGTGCGCGTGCGGGAGCGCGTAGCTGCGGCAGACCTGTTCGCGCAGGGCGCCATCCACCTGGAGACCAATGCCGTCCATACGGTGAAGCCGCTGTCGGTGCGCATCCCGCGCGGACGGCTGACCGTTGTTGCCGGCGTATCAGGATCGGGCAAGACCACGCTGGTGTTGGAAAGCCTTATTCCCGCTTTGTCTGCTGCAGCGGCAGGAGAGGTGCTGCCCGAGCAGGTGAAGGCGCTTGACCTGTTTGATTCGGAAGGCGGCTTGAGGGAGCGTGGCGTTGCGGAAGGTGCAACGGGCATCCGCCGCGCAAACCTTATCGACGCGAAGCCCATCGGCATCAACGTGCGTTCGACGGTGGCGACCTACTCCGGCGTTTTGGACGACCTGCGTAAAGCCTACGCGGCGCTTCCCGAGGCAAAGGCTCGCGGGCTTAAAGCGGGCGCGTTTTCGTACAACACCGGAAGCCTGCGTTGCCCCACGTGCGACGGAACGGGCCAGGTGTCGCTTGACGTGCAGTTTCTTCCCGATGTGGAGATTCCCTGCCCGGATTGCGGCGGATCGCGCTATGCGCGCGATGCCTACGCTGTTCCGATGCGCGTGGAGGCGACGAGCGGCGACGCGGAATCCGCCGATGCTGTTGAGGCATTGCCGTTGCCTGACGTGCTAGCGCTTACCGTGGATGAGGCGCTCGCGCGGCTGCCTGAGGCGAACGCGGGCATGAAGCGCGTCAACAAGAAGCTGCAGGTTCTGCACGATTTAGGTCTGGGTTATCTGACGCTGGGCGAGGCGACCCCGGCGCTTTCTGGAGGCGAGGCGCAGCGCCTGAAGCTGGCAAGCGAGCTTACCCGCAGCCAGAACGATGCCCTGTTCGCCTTCGACGAACCCACCATCGGCTTGCATCCGCTTGATGTGGAAACGCTGCTCGGCGTGCTGCAGCGCCTTTTGGACAACGGTGCGACGGTGGTGGTGATCGAGCACGACTTGGACATGATCGCCAACGCCGATTACGTCATCGACATGGGGCCGGGCGGTGGCGAATCAGGCGGGCGCATCGTTTGCGCCGGTACCCCTGAGCAAGTGGCTGCCTGCCCCGATAGCGTCACGGGCCGATTCATCGCCGAAGAGCTGAGGTAATGCGGAAACGGGCGTTTCGCGTGTGTTCGGCACGGGTGCTAGCCCAGCCGCGGCTCCATCACGCCTGTCTCACGCAGCTCAAAACGCCTGCCGTCGAAATCCACACGGGTGATGCTGCCGTTCGTTATGACCAGCGGGTCGTTGATGCGGGAGCGGTCCAGCAGGTACATGATGGAGCGGATGGTGAACGCGTGCGTCGCCGCCACCACGTTTCCGCCGCCCTCCTCTAGGACCTCGCCGCCTACTTCACGCAAGAACGACCACAGCCGTTCGGTGATCTGATCGAACGTCTCTGCGCGCCCCGAAGCGTCCAAGCGCGCCAAGTTGTTGGCGGTTTCGGGAAGCCGTTCGTTTTCTTCTGCGAAGGAAAGCTCCTCGCCGAATCCTTCTATCAGCCTGCGGTGAAGCATCTCGCCTGTTTGCGTCTCGAGGTCGCCGTAGCACCATTCGCGCAGACGCCAATCCGTGCGCAGGGGAAGGCCCGCCAGAACGGTGGGCGTTGTCGCGCACATTGCCTGTTCTAGATGGGAGAGCCATGCTGCCGCGCCGGCGGTACTGGGGCTTGGCGCTTCCGCATTGGAAGGCGTGATCTCGCCGTTAGCCGTGCCGCGTGCGATGGCGCGGGCGTCCAAAAGCTCGGCGAGCGTTTGACAGGTGCGGCCCTTGTCGCTGGCGTAGGCGCGAACGAACTCGACGGGGGCAAGCTTCGACCCCGCCTGACGCGCCACGCGCACTCCCTCTTCAATCAGGGGAGAATCGCACCAGCCCTGCACCTTATGCTGTTGGTTGAACTGCGTCTTTCCGTGACGCACGAAGTAAAACGACATCTGCATGCCGCCGCCCCGCTTTCCCTGGAACAACGATCCCTCAGGCTAGCACATTGCCGCCGCCCCTGCGGCGGGTTTGCTACAATCGCGTCGGAATGAAGGGAAGGGGTGCGCATGCAGCGGGAATTCGAAACCTTGGCGCAAACAGGCGACAGCGTGCTGCCGCTTATTGTGGGCGGCGTGGTGGTCGTTGCGCTCATCGTGCTTGTCGTGGCGTTTGTCATGATGAGGCGGAAATAGCAATGGCGGAGGGAAAGCTGACGGTGGTGCCCACGCCGCTGGGCAACCTGGGCGACATGACCCAGCGCGCGCTGGACGCCCTGCGCGAGGCAGACGTTGTTTGCGCAGAGGACACGCGTGTGACGGGGAAGCTGCTCGCGGCGTTTGAGATCAGCAAGCGCTTGGAGCGTCTTGACGAAGCGCTTTCTGCCCAGCGCGCCGATGCTATTGCGCAGCGCGTGGCAGCAGGAGAGCGGATCGCCTACTGCAGCGACGCCGGCATGCCCGGCGTATCGGACCCAGGCATGCGCCTCGTGCGCGCGTGTCGCGCTATTGGTGCTGCGGTGGAGGTGCTTCCCGGTCCGACGGCGGTTGCCACTGCGTATGTCGCCAGCGGATGCGACAACCCGCGGTTCTACTTTGGTGGCTTCTTCCCGCGCAAAGCGGGGGAGCGGCGCACGATTCTGGAGAGCTTGCGTACCCTCGATGCCGCGCTTGTCTTCTACGAAAGCCCCAACCGTCTTGCAGGTGCGCTCGAAGCGATCGCCGAGGCGTTTCCCCTGCGCATGGCTGCGGTGTGCCGTGAGCTTACCAAGCTGCATGAAGAGATCGTCCGTGACGCTGCGCCTGCTTTGCGCGACGAGTTCGTGCGCCGCGAAAAAGCAGGCGGCATCAAGGGCGAAATTGTCATCGTGATAGATGGGCCGTCTGCCGCCGAAGGTGAAGCGCAAGCCGAAGATGCCGCCGCATCGGCGCAAACCCGCGCTGCCGAGCTGGCGGCGCAAGGCGTGCGCAAAAAGGACATTGCCAAAGCCCTTGCGACTGAACTGGGGATTCCGCGCAACGAGGCATACGAAATCGCCCTGGAAGCGGGGCGGTCGTGACCCGTCGCGCAACTGCCGCGCGCCAAGACGCCCGTCCGGCCCAAGAGCTCGTTTTCGTCGACGAGTTCGAGGTGTGGGTGATTCGTAAGCGCATCAAGAACATCAATCTGCGCGTGAGGCCCCCTGAAGGGCGCATCGAGGTGTCGGCACCCTGGGGAACCGACCTCGAATTCATCCGAACCCTCGTGCGCGAAAAGCGCGACTGGATCCGCCGTCAGCAAGAACGTGTTGCCGAAACGCCTATGGGCCGCGCAGCCGGTGCCTCGGCGGAGGACGTCGCCCAATGGAAGAAGGTCGTGCAGTCCTTCGTTCCCGCGCTCATCGAGAAATGGGAACCCATTATGGGCGTGAAGGCGGGCAAGCTGGCGTACCGGAACATGTCCAGCCGATGGGGCAGTTGCCAACCTTCCACGGGCCGCATCTGCATCAACGTGCGTCTTGCGCTCTACCCGCCGGAATGTCTGGAATACGTGGTGGTGCACGAGCTGTGCCATCTGAAGGTGCCTGGGCACGGTGCCGACTTCAAAGCGCTCATGGATGCGTATCTTCCCAATTGGCGCGCCATTCGGGCGAAGCTGCGCTAGAGGCTATTCCTCCACCATTTGCTGCACGTACACGTCGTTGCGCAGGTCGCGCGCATGGGCAGGGGAAAGCTCGCCAGATCGACGCATCGCCTTGATGAACTCGAGCTCGCGTGCGAGCGCCTGGTCTTGGATGTCGATAACCGCTTCGCGCACCATGTCGAGCGCCATCATGCGGGCGGTCAGGCCTTCGGCTTCGGTGCCCTCGTCTTCCTCGATGTCCTGAAGCGCTTCGGCAATGGCATCGGAGGCGTCATAGAGTTCGTCGCATCGCTTCGCGAGCGCCAACCCTCGTTCGGCGACGTCTGGGCTTGCATCGGGGGCAAGCTCAACGATTCGGTCGGAATAGCGCTTCATCACAATGGCGGTTGCTGGTTCGTCAACCTCTTGGGGAAGAGGCGCGGTGCTCTCATGCGCGTCTTCTTGCTTGATGCGTGAGTCTGGTTCGGGGATGTCGGCGGGTTTTTCTTTGACGGAACCGGTGAAATGGCTGTCGGCTTGGATGGAGGCGATCACCTTCTCGAGCAGCACGATTTCCGCATCCACGTAAGGTTTCGACCTCTTCTCGTGCTCTTTGCGTGGCGCAAACAGACGAAGGGCGAAGTTGGCTAAAAGCAGCGTGCACAGGATGATGCCGGAGGCCAGCGAAAGGAGTTCGGCGCGGTAGGGGAACGCCTCGCCCGACGCCACCGAGAACGGAATGGTCAGGATCAACGCCAACGTGACGCCGCCTTTCGATCCCGCCACTGTCATAGCAAGCGCACTTTTCAGCGAAAGGCGCGTAAAGCATTTCCGCAAAGCGAAGCCGCGGCGCTTTGCTTCAACGATGTCGAGTCCGAGCACCCACAGGAAGCGCACCGCTTCGAGTGCCAGCGTAACGGCGATCACGATGCCGACAAACGATGCCGTGCCGAACAATCCGCCATCGAGCGCTGAAGTGATCACGCGTGGCAGCTGCATTCCCAGCACAACGAAGATAATGCCGTTCAGCACAAACTCGAAGGTTTTCCACACGCTGGCAGACTGCATGCGCAGCCGGGCGGTGGCGGCACTGCGCTTTTGCGGAAGAAGCGAGATCATCATGCCCGCCATGACCACGGCGATCACGCCTCCCAGGTGCAGTTGCTCGCAGGCAAGGTAGATGACGAAGGGGGCAAGCAGCTCAAGCACCACGTGCACGGTGGGGTTGTCCAGCCCGAACCGGCGGATGGCGTTCAGCAGCAGCCAGAACAGAAAGCCCAGCAAAACGCCCGCCACCATACCGCCGAACAGATCCAAAGCGAACTCTTCGCCGGCATGGGCAAGCGAGAACGTGCCGGAAACTGCCACGCCGATCGCGCACGTGAAGCCCACCGTGCCCGTAACGTCGTTGAGTAGCGCTTCGCCTGTGAGCAGGGCCTCGTGGCGTTTTCCGAAGCGGAACTCTTTGGAAAGCGACGTGATGGCGGTGGCGTCGGAAGACCCCATGGCTGCGCCAATCGCCAGGCAAGCGGCAAGCGGAATGGCGGGCAGCAACGCATGCAGCGAGAACCCGACCGCAACCATGGTGAGCAGCACCAGCCCTGTGACCAGCGAGGCGATTCCGAAGCGGTTGCGCCACAGCTCGCCGGAATCTACATGGCGCGACTCGTTGAAGTGCAGCGGAGCGATGAACAAGATGAACAGAAGCTCGAAATCGATGCCTTCGGTGAGCGAAGTGGGTATGAGAAACGCGATAAGGGCACCCAGCCCAATTTGCACCAACGGCAAAGAAACGCCGCGCACAATCTGGTCCAGCAAACTGGAAGCCACAATTGCCACCAGCAAAAACAGTATGAGTTCAAGCAGCTCCACGCATCCCCCTGTCGCCGCGTTTCGTCCCGATCACCTTATCATAGAGGACGGTGCGAAATGACTGGCATGAAGCGCGCAAGTGGCTGGTGAAAGGCTTTCAGCAGGCGATAAACCATACGTCCTCACCTGCGGGTATGCGCTTTTGGTGGGTGGAAGGCCCCGCATAAGGCACCCCCTCTATAATAGATTGAATGAAAAAGGCCGCAGCGGTTGGCGTTGCAACCTGATGATATGAGACAGGCCCTTTATGCAGATAAACGCAGCTGAAACGCACAGAAACGCACTGACGGGCGTCCGCTTCGTCACTGCGCTGCTCCTTGCCTTTACCCTCGCATTTGCTGGCATGATGTCCGTTGCGGCACAGCCGGTGCGCGCGTACGCCGCCACCACCGAAACCGACGCCGAGCCCAACGAGCTTCAAAAGCGCGTGGAGCAAAGCGCCGCCGACTACAATTCGGCCACGCAGCGCGTCGAGGAACTTGAGCGCCAGATCGCCGAAAACCAAGAGCAGATCGCCCAGATCGAAGCCGATCTTCCCGAGCAGCAGGAGCGCGCGGCCGACGCGCTGCGCGAGCAGTACAAGCTTCAGCAGGAAGCGCCTGGCATCGTCGAGATGATCCTTGGTGCAGAGTCGTTGACGGATTTCTTGGTTACCTGGGATTACTTCGCGCATGTCCAGAACAGCAACTATGCCGAGATCGACCGTCTGGCTCAAATGAAGGAAGAGCTTGAAGCTACCGAGCTCGAGCTTTCGCAGGCGCGCCAAGAGGCGGAAAGCCAGCAGAAAGCGGCCGAGGATGCGCTTGCTCAGGCGCAGACAGCGCGTGAGGAGGCCCAGCGCAAGGCAGAGGAAGAGGCTGCGCGCCAGGCCGAGCAGGCGGCGCAAGAGCAGGCTCAGTCCCAGAATCAGTCTTCCGGCGAAAGCGCCGATCAACCTGCCGCATCCGAGCCTGACGCTCCGGCTGCGCAGGAGCCTGACGAAGGCACCACCGTTGAGCCTCCTTCTTCTGACGGCGCCGACTGGAGCTCGGACAAGGCCTCGTTTGTGTCGCAATGGGCAGGGCGCATCGATGCTTATCTGGCTGGATCCCCGCTTGCGGGCCAGGGTGCGACCTTTGCCGAAGCGGCGTGGGATTACGGCGTGGACCCCCGCTGGTCGCCGGCGATCTCTTATACGGAAA
>CALUHI010000041.1 GCA_944320405.1 uncultured Eggerthellaceae bacterium | reverse complement strand
TGTAGGTGAGCCAGTTTTCCGAGAGCTTCTTTGGACACAGAACCAACACGTCACGGTTCAGGGATTCGTAGTATTTTATGACGGCGAGCGCCGTGAAGGTCTTGCCCAGGCCAACGCTGTCGGCAAGAATGCAACCGTTGTAGGTTTGCAGTTTGTTGATAATAGCAAGCGTGGCATCTCGCTGAAAGTCGTAGAGCATGTTCCAGATCTTCGACTCTCGGAATTTAATCCCTTCCTGAGCCAGATTATCCGGCGAAGTCTCACTGAGAAATTCGTGGAAAATGCGATACAACGCGGCGTAATACACAAGCTCGGGAGGGTTTTCCCGATACATCGCCGATATGTTCTCGATAACGGCATCGGTAACGTCTTCCAGCTGATCGCTTTCCCATGCCGTGTCGAACATCTGAAGGAACCCCTGCGAAGAGGCGGTATCCAGGCGAGTGATACCCGTGAAGGTGGGGTGGCTACCGCAGCCAAGCTCCCCTACGGTAAATCCAGAAAACGGCATATACGTTGCAACGTCGGCGCCGGAAACCGTGAGAGCGGAAGCGACTGGGGCATTCCCCTGAATCGCCGTTTTGAATTGCGCCTTCTGCTTTATCCATCGGGCACATTCGGACGCAACCGCTTTCTGAGTAAGCTCGTTTCGTAGCTTGATTTCGAATTCGGTGCCGTAGAGCCCTTGTTCGCGAGACTGGCGAGGAATGTAGAACTCGCGCTGCTCTTTTTTCGCGCGCTCCTTGGCGAAAGTAGGCTGGGTGTAAATGAAACGGAATTCGTCGAGCGATTCAAGCTGATCGCGCAGCTCGTCAAAGGCGTACATTGAAAACACTGAGGCAGCCACAGAAAGGCGATCTCCGGATTGCACGGTCTGCGCAAGGTCGTCTTTCAGGATGCTCGCTCGGTTATCGAAGAATGCGGCATCCATACTATGCCGCCCCGAAGCTCAGGGCAGCAGGGCTGATCAGCGAACTAGCAGCCCCCCCCCCGCAGAAAGTCCCCTGCAGATGAATCATTGTTCGACCCCTTTAACGCGTCGCCAAACTCGCTTTACGATTGCCCATTATACCAACGATCAGCTCGTAGCACTCCCGCTCGCGCAAACGTATAGAAGACCAGGCTCGATCGTAAGGCTTGATTTCGACCTATATGTATCGTTTCCTAATTATGGGTTTGTAATGGGACGATCAGGTCGTGATAGAGACTGGAGGGAACATGACCATTCTTCCCATAAAAGAGCTGAAAGACACCGCCGGGATCTCGGCGAAGCGCCATAGCACCGACGAACCCATCCGCATCACCAAAAACGGTTACAGCGACCTGGTTATCATGAGCTCCGAGACATTTGAGCGCTACGATCTTGCTATGAGGCAAGCAGCTCGGCGCGAGCTCGCACGCCAACGCGAACTCGAAGAGACCGCCGCAAGCATTCGCGCCGGCCTCGACGACATCGCCGCCAGGCGCACCAACGATGCTCGCGAGCTGATCGACGAGCTAAGGCTGAAATATGACCTATAAAGTAGAACGCTCGGAGGAATTCACCACCACCTTTCGCCACCGAACCCAGGACATCTCCACCTTCATAGATCGAGAATTGTACGAAAACTAGCCCCTTGTCCTTTATAGGCCATGGCAATGGAGCTGCACGTCTCAGACGACTCGCGGAAGTCGGAGACGTGCCCTCTCAACACTTCATGGAAGTTCGGCAGGCTCCCTGTCTCATGGCGTGCGCGGGGGCGCGGCATCCGTATAATGGTTGCAACGAGTGAAATCGGGTCGAGCGCCCCGTGCGCACCGAACGCTCTGCCCAGGCAGAACGCCCAGCGCATGCGAACGAGCCGAGTGCGCCGCATCGGCTGGGGGCGCTGCGCCGCCCGAACGCAACAACTAACGGGATCCGAAAGGGAATCCATGTCTGAAGAGATCATCATCGTTGAAGGAACCGGCTCGCTGTCCGGCGAGGTGCAGGTGTCGGGCGCGAAGAACTCCGCGCTAAAGCTGATGCCCGCCGCGCTTTTGGGGCAAGGCCGCTCCATCATCCATAACGTCCCCCACATCTCCGACATCGCCGTGATGGAGGAAGTCATGCGCCGCTTGGGCGCCACGGTCGAGCGCGACGCGGCCGACAGCCGCACGCTCATCGTGGACACCACCACGGTGGACAAGTGGGAGACCCCTTACGAACTGGTGTCGAAGATGCGCGCGAGCATTTCGGTGCTCGGCCCGCTGATCGGGCGTTTCGGTGAGGCGCGCGTGGCCATGCCAGGCGGCTGCCAAATCGGCGCGCGCCCCATCGACATGCACCTGGTGGGCCTGGAGGCACTGGGCGTCAACTTCGAGGTGAAGCACGGCTTCCTTCACGCGACCACGCCTGAGGGCCTTCACGGTGCCGACATCGTGCTCGACTTCCCCAGCGTAGGCGCCACCGAAAACATGCTGATGGCGTCGGTGGTGGCAGAGGGCTCCACCATCATCGAGAACGCGGCGCGCGAACCCGAGATCGTGGATCTGGCGAGCATGCTCAACGATATGGGCGCTCATGTGCGCGGCGCCGGATCGTCTACCATCGAGGTGGAGGGCGTTTCCGCGAGCCAGCTGCACCCCTGCGAGCACACCACCGTGGGAGACCGCATCGAGGCGGGCACCTTCCTGGTAGGCGGCGCGCTCACCGGCGGCCCTGTGACCGTGCGCGGAATCGATCCCAGCTACCTGCGCATGGCGCTGATGAAGCTGGCCGCCATGGGATGCGACGTGGAGCACGGCGAGGATTGGATCACCGTGTCGCGCACGCGCCCGCTTGCGCCCACCGACATCCAAACGCTTCCCCACCCCGGCTTCCCCACCGACCTGCAGGCGCAATTCATGCTGCTTGCCGCCTTGGCAGACGGGACGTCGGTCATCACCGAGAACGTATTTGAGAACCGCTTCATGTTCGCCAGCGAACTGGCGCGCATGGGTGCCAATATCACCATCGAAGACCATCACGCGCTCGTGGAGGGCGTGAGCTCGCTGCAGGGAGCCGACGTGTCGTCCACCGACCTGCGCGCGGGCGCCGCTTTGGTGTTGGCGGGCGTCGTCGCCGAGGGCGAGACGCGCGTGCACAACCTCAAGCACATCGACCGCGGCTACGAGGACTACGTGGGCAAGCTCCGCCAGCTGGGCGCCCGCATCGACCGTCGCCGCATCGACAACTAGCGGGGGCGGGTTCGCGATATGGTTCAGCGCCGAAGGGACGTCTCGTCGTCGCGTCGAGTGAAGCGCACATCCGACCAGGTGCGTTCGTCGATGGTGGGCCCTCGCGGCCCGCGTGCGGGCAGGCCAAGCGCCCGTCACATGAACGCCGAATCGGTAAAGTTCTCCAGCACGCGCAAGGCGCGCAAGGCCGCACATGGGCAAGTGGGCACGCTCATGCCCCGCTCCACGACCGCAGAAAGCGCGCGGGCGTACTCGCGACGTGCTGGCAGACGGGAATACACGCGCGAAATCCAGCGGAAAAGCCGCCTGAAACGCGTGCTGCTTATTGCCGTCTGCGTGCTTGTGGCGATCGGCGTAGCCGTCGCCGTCGGCTTGACGGTGTTTTTCTCGTCGGTGAGCGGGCGTATGTCGCTAGGCGATTCGAACGCCCAGCAGGCTTTGGTAGCCCCCGCAGACGGCCAAGCGACAACCTACACCTTGCTCGCCGCCGAACTGGGAGCAGCACAAGGGTATCTAAACGAAGACGGACCGGATGTCTACGTTTTGGCGCAAGCGAATCGGGATTCTAAAAAAGTCACCTTGATTTCGCTTCCTGCCAACCTTCGCCTTTCTTACGGCGATGGGCAGTACGGAAGGCTCCGCGATGCCGCTGCCGTCGATGACGCCACTCTCATCTCCGCGGTTTCCCGCTTCGCAGGCGTCGACATCGCTCACTACGCGAAAACCGACGTCGAAAACATCGGCAAGATGATCGACACGCTGGGCGGAATAACGCTGAATCTCAGCGAAGAAGTCGACGACCCGCGCGCAGGCGATGTCTTTATCCCCGCAGGACAACAGACCATCGGCTCCGGGCAGATTGCCACCCTGCTGCGCGCCTGCAACTACACCGACGGAAAAACGGGACAGGCTCGCGTGCAGTGCTCTGTCATCGCTGCGATTCTTGAGAAGCTCGTCGGCGGCCAGGGAGCCATAGCCGATGCCACGATGATCGACAGCGTTTCGAGCACTGTTTCGACCGACCTTACCTCCCAGCAAGCGCTTGACATGGCGCAGGCCTTCAGCGGCATTGCGGCAGGCGAGGTCGACATCGAGCGCGTTCCGGGAAGCGAAACGCAGCGCGATGGCGTGACGGTATTCCAGGCGTCTGCAAACAGTTGGACGGACTTGATGGAGCGCATCGATGCCGGAAGCCAGCCGAGCAACGAAGAGCAGGCGGCCGACAACGCCAATGAGGGCACGGTTGACCACGGCAGCTTCACCATCACCGTCCGCAACGGTGCCGGCATCACCGGCGCAGCGGCCCAGATGTCCGAGCAGCTCCAAGCCGACGGCTTCAACGTGGTGGAAACCGGCAACACGGATTCCCCCGCATACACCGAAACCCTCATCATCTACAAGGACTCCGCTTACGAGCCCGCAGCCGAAGAAGTGGCGGCCTCCCTTGCCAACGGACGCGTTGTGAACGGCGGCGACTACTACACCTTCGACACCAATATCTTGGTGGTCCTGGGCAGCGATTGGAAACCGCTCGCCTAGCCCCTCTGCCCGCCGTCGCGGGTATGGTAGAATCGTCCGGAATTCAATCCCGAAACGAAGGAGCGAACAATGGTTGACAAGAACGATGTCGCAGCGGTTCTCGAGCTCATCCGACCGAGCCTGCAGGCCGACGGCGGCGATGTCCAGCTGGTTGATGTCACGGAAGACGGCGTGGTGAAGGTTGAGCTGCAGGGCGCTTGCAAAGGCTGCCCGATGTCGCAGCTGACGCTCGCGCACGGCGTCGAGCGCATCCTGAAGGAGCGCGTCCCCGGCGTCGTCAGCGTGGTTCCCGCCGATATCGAGATGTAAGAGGGCGCAGGCGACATGACCAAGCATTGCTGGGAGCTGCGAGGCTGCGACGACGAGATGCAGTCGCGCTGCCCGCACAACATCCCCGGCGAGCCCTGCCCCGCCGACTGTAATTTCGCCGCATGCGTCCGCCCCACCCACAAGGTGGAAGACGATTTCAGCATCCTGCTGAACCCCGAGCGCGATTACGACGCCGCCGTGAAGGAGATCTGCCGCTTCTGCGAGTTCTTCCTGGTAAACGGCCCCAAAGTAAGCGACCGCACCAGCGATGCCCCAGCCCGCCAAGGCAACCCCAACCGCTTCCTGCTGTAAATGAGAAAAAGGGACTGTCTCTTTTTCTCATTCAGGCGGAGACAAAACGACGCCTCGAATGAGGGGTCGTTTTTTTTTGCGCCGCAAGGCGCAACTATTTTTTACCGTAGGTTGAGCATAAGCGAGCGAGCGGGCACGAGGTGCGCCTTATAGACGAGAAAGGCCCCTTGGGCTGGACTTTGGTCCGCCCAAGGGGCCTTGAACGTCTAGAAGGCGTGCATCGTGTTCGCGCAGCGCCGGCCCGTTTCGACGGCCGGCAGGCCGTCGAAACTAGATGGCTTCGCCCAGCTGGAAGCGCTTGAAGCCGACGATCTTGATGGAGCCGCCCAGCTTCTTGGCAACCTCGGCCGTGTAGTCGTTCACGGTCTGATCGGGGTTCTTCACAAACTCCTGCTCGGCCAGGCACTGCTCCTTGAAGAACTTCTCCAGACGACCAGTAGCGATCTTCTCCTGGATGTTCTCGGGCTTGCCAGACTCAGCGGCCTGAGCCTTGTAGATGCCCATCTCATGCTCGACGACGTCGGCGGGGACATCCTCGCGCGTGGCAGCGATGGGGTTGACGGCAGCAACCTGCATGGCAACGTCGCGGCCGTAGTGCACGAAGTCCTCGGAGGCGGGATCGATGCCGTCCACGTCGAAGGTCACGAGAACGCCGATCTTGCCGCCACCATGGATGTAGGAGGCGACAGCGCCAGCCTCAACCACAGCGAAACGAGCCAGCTGGGTGTTCTCGCCCATCACATGGATGCAGTCGGTCACGATGGCGTCAACGGTCTCGCCCTCGAACTCGGCGGCCTTCAGGCCGTCCAGATCAGCCGGCTTGGCAGCCAGCGCAGCGCGGGCGATCTTCTCGGCGTAAGCCTTGAACTTCTCGTTCATGCCCACGAAGTCGGTCTCGCAGTTCAGCTCGACCAGCGCGCCAACCTTGGCGTCGTCGGAGACGAGGGCCATGACGGTGCCCTCGTTGGTGGCACGGCCGGCCTTCTTGGCGACGGCGGCCAGGCCACGGGTACGCAGGACATCAACAGCTTTGTCCATATCGCCGTCGGCTTCGGTGAGCGCCTTCTTGCACTCCATCATGCCGGCGCCGGTCATCTCACGCAGTTCCTTGACCATGGAAGCGGTGATTGCCATCTGGTGTTTCCTTTCTCGAAACTTCGGCCGCGCCCGGAAGCGCGGCCGTTTTGCCTAACGTAGGTTACTCAGCAGCCGGAGCGGCCTGCTCGGCGGCAGCTTCCTCGGCAGGAGCAGCAGCCTCGGCCTCGGCGGGAGCCTCGGCACCCATCTCGGCAGCGGTCACCGGAGCGCCGGTGCCGGCGATCACGGCGTCAGCCACGAAGTCGGCCAGCAGACGGACCGAGCGGATGGCGTCGTCGTTGGCGGGGATGCCGTACTCGACGTCGTCGGGATCGCAGTTGGTGTCCAGCGTGCCCACGACGGGGATGTTCAGACGACGGGCCTCCTTGATAGCGATCTCCTCGCGGTTCGTGTCGATCACGAACACGGCGTCGGGGGTGCGCTTCATGTTGCGGATGCCGTTGAGGTTGGTCTGCAGCTTGCCAAGCTCCTTGCGCAGCAGGATCTGCTCCTTCTTCGGCAGCAGAGCCATGCGGCCGTCGGTCTCCATGACCTCCAGCTCCTCCATGCGGTTCACACGGGTGCGGATGGTCACGAAGTTGGTCAGCATGCCGCCGAGCCAACGAGCGTTGACGTAGGGCATGCCGCAGCGGTTGGCAGCCTCGGAAACGGGCTCCTGAGCCTGCTTCTTGGTGCCAACGAACAGGATGGTGCCGCCCTTGCGAGCGGTCTCGGACACGAAGGTGTAAGCCTCGTCGAGGCCCAGCAGCGTCTTCTTCAGGTCGATGATGTAGATGTCGCCACGGCTACCGAAAATGTAGGGCTTCATCTTGGGGTTCCAACGGCGCGTCTGATGGCCGAAGTGGGCGCCTGCGTCAAGCAGCGTCTGAATGCCGATTTTGGTCATTCTTCTCTCCATTCGTTAGTCCTCTGCCTGCGGTCATCCCCGACATCCGCAGCCTTTTTCCGGTGGCCACTAGCGGCGCGGGTCACGCAAGCATGTGAAATATAGAAACTCGTGCATTCTAGTGCGAAGCGCTCCTAAATGCAAGGGCGTTTCAGGGCGCTTCACGAAATGGCGAAAAGAGGCAAGGCCTTCTTTACTCCATCGTGTGCGTGGCAAACGACGGATCGTCTTGCCACAGGCGGATTTCACCCGCTTCACGCGTTGCGGGGATATCGATGATGCGCTGGTTGGAAGACCCCATGAAACGCAGCGTGATGTCGTGTTGGTCTTCCAAAAACGGGCCATCAACCAGGATGTCGATGCAGGCAAGCAGGCGCTCGGTGGCATCTGTGCGCTTCCTACCGTCCTCCAAAAGATCCTCCAGCACATACCCCGTGAAGCACCAAATGCCCTTTTCGGGGAAACGTTCCTTCACGCGTTCGACAAACCCAACGAGGCCCTCCTGGTTCTCGGGTTCCATCGGCTCGCCGCCAAGCAGCGTGAGTCCGTCGATGTAGTCGGGCTCCAAGCTCTCCAGGATGCGCTCCTCGACCTCGGGAGTGAACGGCTCCCCTGCTGCGAAATCCTGCGCTTCCTCGTTGAAGCATCCCGGGCAGTGCCGGCGGCACCCGGAAACGAACAGCGTGGTGCGCACGCCCTCGCCGTTGGCGATGTCGCAATACTTGATCTCGGAATAGTTCATGCGGCTCCCCTTCCGAACCCCAGCGCCGCGCCGGTTTCCCTTTGCCGCATCATATCGCGAGCCAACGTCGCGCGAAACCCTTTTGTCGGTCAGATTGAGCATAAGCAGCTGAGAGGGCCTGAGGTGCCCCGAATTCGCGGGATCGCGAAGGCGAAGCGTACTTCGGTACGCAAGTCTTCGGGATCGTGCGAAGGCGGGGTGCCTCAGGCCCTCTCAGCGGACGAGCAGTTCCGCCGGCCGGCAGGCCGGCGGAACCATACCCTACAGGTGAAGGACCCTGTCGCGGATCTCTTCGGTGCGGCCCTGGTTCCAGAACTGGGTGCCGATGTAGCCGCAGGTGCGACGGGCCACGTTCAGCTTGTCCTGATCGCGGTTGCCGCACTTGGGGCACTCCCACACCAGCTTGCCGTCGTCTTCCACGATCTGGATCTCGCCGTCGAAGCCGCACGCCTGGCAGTAGTCGCTCTTAGTGTTCAGCTCGGCGTACATGATGTTGTCGTAGATGTACTGCAGCACGCGGATGACCGCCTGCAGGTTGTCCTGCATGTCGGGCACCTCAACGTAGCTGATGGCGCCGCCGGGCGAAAGCTGCTGGAACGCGCTTTCGAACTTCAGCTTGGTGAATGCGTCGATCTCCTCGGACACGTGCACGTGGTAGCTGTTGGTGATATAGCCCTTGTCGGTGATGCCCGGGATCACGCCAAAGCGGCGCTGCAGGCACTTCGCGAACTTGTAGGTGGTGGACTCCAGCGGCGTGCCGTACAGCGAGAAGTCGATGTCGCTTTCGGCCTTCCACTCGGCGCACTTGTCGTTCATGCGCTACATGACCGCCATGGCGAACGGCGTGGCCTCGGGGTCGGTGTGGCTTTTGCCCGTCATGTACTTCACGCACTCGTACAGGCCGGCATACCCCAGGCTGATGGTGGAGTAGCCGCCGTAGAGCAGCTTGTCGATGGTCTCGCCCTTCTTCAGGCGCGCCAGCGCACCGTACTGCCACAGGATCGGCGCCGCGTCGGACAGCGTGCCCTTCAGGCGGTTGTGACGGCACAGAAGCGCGCGGTGGCACAGCTCCAGACGCTCGTCGAAGATCTTCCAGAACTCCTCGACGTTGCCCTTGGACGAGCACGCCACATCCACCAGGTTGATGGTGACCACGCCCTGGTTGAAGCGGCCGTAGTACTTCGGCTTGCCGGGTTCGTAGTTGCCCGCGTTGGCCACGTTGTCGTAGCCGTTGCCAGAGCGGTCGGGTGTCAGGAAGCTGCGGCAGCCCATGCAGGTGTAGCAGTCGCCATTGCCGGGCTCTTCGCCCTTGGACAGCTTCAGCTCGCGCATCTTCTTCTCGGAGATGTAGTCGGGCACCATGCGCTTGGCGGTGCACTTGGCGGCCATCTTGGTCAGGTAGAAGTACTCAGAGTCTTCGTGGATGTTGTCCTCTTCCAGCACGTAGATGAGCTTCGGGAACGCCGGCGTGATCCACACGCCTTCCTCGTTCTTCACGCCCTCGTAGCGCTGGCGCAGCACTTCCTCGATGATCATGGCCAGGTCGTGGCGCTCGGCTTCGCTGCGCGCCTCGCCCAGATACATGAACACGGTGACAAACGGCGCCTGGCCGTTGGTGGTCATCAGCGTAACCACCTGGTATTGGATGGTCTGAACGCCGCGGCGGATCTCGTCGCGCAGGCGCTCTTCAACCACCTTGTTGATCTTCTCGACCGGGGCCTCCAGACCAAGCTCGTTGACCTCGGCGAACACCTGGCGGCGAATCTTCTGACGGCTGACCTCGACAAACGGCGCCAGATGCGTCAGCGAGATGGACTGGCCGCCGTACTGGCAGCTGGCCACCTGTGCGATGATCTGCGTGGCGATGTTGCATGCCGTGGAGAAGCTGTGCGGGCGCTCGATGAGCGTGCCGGAAATGACGGTGCCGTTCTGCAGCATGTCCTCCAGGTTCACCAGGTCGCAGTTGTGCATGTGCTGGGCGAAGTAGTCGGCGTCGTGGAAGTGGATGGCGCCTTCCTCGTGGGCCTTCACGATGTCTTGCGGCAGCAGCATGCGCATGGTGAGGTCCTTGGAAACCTCGCCCGCCATGTAGTCGCGCTGCACCGAGTTGACGGTGGGGTTCTTGTTGGAGTTCTCCTGCTTCACTTCCTCGTTGTTGCACTCGATGAGCGAGAGGATGCGATCGTCGGTGGTGTTAGCCGTGCGCTTGAGGCTTTGCACGTAGCGGTAGATGATGTAGCGGCGCGCCACGTCGTAGCGGCCGGCAGCCATGATCTGGTTTTCCACCATGTCCTGGATCTCTTCCACCGACACGGTGTGGCCGGCACGCTCGCACAGCCACTCAACGCTGTGCGCTGCCAAGGCGATCTGATCGTCGGTCAGACGGTCGCCGGGCTCGGCCTCGTTGTTGGCGCCCTCAATGGCATGCACGATCTTCTCGATGTCGAAGGGGACCTCGGTGCCGCTGCGCTTGATGATCTTCATTCTCTCCAGCCTCTCATCTTCTTGCTTCGTGCGCGTCGAAAGGCGCCCGCGAACCTGTGCTTGGAGGGTGTCGCGGACGTCGTGCTACTCGGTATTGCGGACATTATTGTTACTTAGATACTAACATTTTTCTCAAGCGCCTCCGGTAAGCGGCGGCGCTTTTTCGGCGTGAACATAATACTCCTTTTCAGACACAAGATATTGTGTTTTCTTCTCAGATATACCCCCACATTGTGTTTCTGCAGGTCGGCACATATGAAACTTTTTCTTGAAGGAGAATACGTGAATAACCCCGAAAAACCACCCCTTCCCCATACCCCCAGGTGACGACGGAAAGGGCGCTTGGAACGCGCAGAATCGGCGCGGGATGCACTAGAATGGCACGGTGCGAAAATCGAAGCGGGAAGGAGCATGAAGGCGTGGCCGAACCCATTGACAAGACGCAGAAGCCCGACGGGCCCTGGCTTTCAAGGCCCCAGCCGCGCCTGCGCTTGGGCGGGCTTGTGCTGCTGCTGTTGGTGGCCTCGCTCATCACGCCGCTTTCGCTGGACATGTACACGCCCGCCATCCCCCGCATGGCGGGATATTTCGGCACCGACGAAGCCACGGTGAACCTGACGCTGTGGGGCTATTACCTGCTGTTTGCCGGAGGCATGCTGGTGCTGGGGCCTTTGAGCGACAAGTTCGGACGGCGCCCCATCCTGCTTGCCGGGTTCGTTTTGTACGTGGTGGGCGGCGTACTGTGCGCGGTGGCGCCTTCCATCCACGCGCTCATCGGGGCGCGCCTGGTGCAGGCCGTGGGCGCAGGTGCCGTGAGCGCCGTGTGCATGGCCGTGGTGAAGGACTCGTTTCGCGCCGACCGCCGTGAGAAAATCCTCTCCATCATGCAGGTGCTGTTCGTAGTTGGCCCCGCCGCTGCCCCCAGCATCGGGACGGCGGTGCTGCAGGTGGCCGACTGGCGCGCCACGTTCTGGGTGCTTGCCGCGGTGGGTGCGGTGTGTCTGGCGCTGACGTTGCTGTTCCGCGAAACGCTCGACGCGGCAGACCGCACCGATGGGGGCCTGGGCGCCACGCTGGGGCAACTGGGCGGCGTGGCGAAAGACCGCGGGTTCACGGCGTTTCTGATCGTGACCAGCTTGTTCGAAGTGGCGTTCATGGGCTACATCGCCGTGGGCTCCTACATATACATCGACTTCTTCGGCGTGGGCGAAGCGGGCTACAGTCTGTTCTTCGGCATCGCCGCGCTGCTGACGGCTGCGGGCCCGTTCATCTGGCTGGCGTTCTCCCACGTTACGACGGCGAAGCGGTTCACCACCATCCTCATTGTGCTGGCCATTGCACTGGGCGTTGCCATCATCGCGGTTGGCGGAAGCAGCCCGGTGGCGTTCTGCGCGCTGTTCAGCGCGTTCGCCGTGGCCGAAGCGGCAGGGCGCCCCTACATGATGAATATCCTGCTTGAACAGGCAAAGCGCAACGCAGGCGCAGCATCGGCGCTGATGAACTGCGTGCGCACGGGCGTCGGCTGCATCGGCATGGTGCTGGCAGCCCTTCCGTGGGGCAACTACGTGTTCGGCATGGGCGTGCTCATGGCGGTGGGAATGGCAGCGGCGCTTGCAGGGTGGATCGCGCTGCTGCGGTCGTGTGCGCCGCTTGCAGGCATCAAGGAGGACGAGGCCGTTTTGCCGTGGTAGGGCGCCAGCGCACGACAGGGCGGGTGCGGTTCGAAACTGAAGCGCCCTCCCGCCAGAGCGTCTGCTGAAAACCACTTCCCCTTGTAGACCGATTCGGTTGCCTGGCGGCAGCATGGTAAACTGACCGGAACACGCAAGCAGATAACGCGCTCCCGGAAGCGCGGCCATTGACGGAGGTCGGCATGAACTTCAACAAAGTCCAATTCGAGCGTTCCTTCGGCACGTCCTCGCAGCTGCCGCCCTCTACCCTGCCCGAGATCGCCTTTGCAGGGCGCTCCAACGTGGGCAAATCGTCGCTGATAAACAAGGTGTTCAACCGCAAGGGCTTGGCGAAGGTGTCGCAGACGCCGGGCAAGACCGCCACCATCAACTTCTTCGCCACCGACGACGCGCGCTTCGTCGACCTGCCTGGCTACGGCTACGCGAAAGTGGCGAAATCCGAACTGCACCGCTGGTCGGAGCTGATCGAGGGCTACTTCAACCAAGACCGCGACTTCGCCTTGGTGTGCTCGCTCATCGACATCCGCCACGCCGCCAGCGCGCTGGACGAGACGATGGTTGGTTTCCTCATCGAACGCGAGCTGCCCTTCGCCGTGATCCTGACGAAGGCCGACAAGCTGAGCAAGCAACAACAGCAGAAGCAGAAGGCCGCGCTGGCCAAGCAGCTGCAGCTGCCGAAGGGCACGCCGATGGTGGTGACGTCGTCGGCAAAGGGCACGGGCATCGATGAAGTGCGCCGCTTGATCGAGGAGGCCGCCGCACGCTAGCCCGCAGGCAACCTTCCGCGAACGCCAGCCAGCCTGCACTCATCCAGCCACCGGCAGCCGCACGCTAGCCTGTCGGCCCTCCGGCGCACCATCCGTCCAAACAGTTCCGTAACAGACCGATTGAACGCGTCGGATCGATGGCGTGCGCCGCTATACTCGTTCCCCAGAACGACTCAAGGGCGACCGCTTGGCGGTGCGCCCTTTCATTCATCATTGCAGGAGCACGCCCATGACCGAACAGCCAATCCCTGCGGAAGGACCCGCGACCAGCGATGCTGCGCCCGAGAAGCGCCGCATCCCGCTGATCGCAAAGGTCTACGGGGTGCTCTGCATCGTCAGCAGCGTGGCGGTGCTTTCGCTGGCAGCGTTTCTGGCGGTAGGCTACATCTGGACGTTCGTCCAAGGCAAGGTCGACCTGAACATCCAGACCTCCGCTGCCAACCTCATCATCTTCATCGCGCAGATGGCGCTGTTCGTGGCGTTGTTCGTGCTGTTGCTGGTGCTGGGCATCAACCTGCTGCGCGACCGCCGGCGCGGCGCCGCGCAAACGGCGGAGGCCGCCGCATTCGTCACTGCGGGCGTTATCGCCTGTGACATCATGCTCAACGGCGTCAGCAACGTGGGCATCCCCATCTTGGTTGTTCTGGTGGTGTCCATCGTGCTGGCATCGTGGCTTGACCCCTCGCTTATCCAAGAACGCGAGCTGCACCGCAAGCTGCGCGACATGGAGGCGCGCGAAGAGGCCGAGGAAGGCACGCTTGGGCTGGACAAGACCGGCAAGGGCTACATCACGCTGAACTTCTTCAACCTGTTCTGGATCTTCACGGTGGCAAGCATCATCGGGCTGGTGATAGAAACCATCTACCACTTCGCCGTGGTGAACCCCGGGCATTTCCAGGACCGCGCCGGCCTGCTGTTCGGGCCGTTCTCCCCCATCTACGGCGTGGGCGCGGTGCTAATGACCATGGCGCTGAATCGCTTCCACAAAGCGCCGCTTGTCGTGGTGTTTTTGGTGAGCGCCGTCATCGGCGGCGTTTTCGAGTACCTGGCAAGCTGGTTTTTCCAATTCGCGTTCGGCATCTTGGCGTGGGACTACACGGGCTCAACCCTGTTCGGGCTGTGCCCCGACCCCATCGCGATATTCTTCCAAGGGCGCACGAGCACTTACTTCATGTGCATGTGGGGCCTTTTGGGCATAGCGTGGATCAAGCTGCTTTTGCCCTGGATGTTGCATCTGGTGAATTTGATCCCGTGGAACTGGCGCTACACCCTTACCGCCATATGCGCCACACTGATGGTGGCCGACTGCGTGATGACGCTGCTGTCGTTCGACTGCTGGTACGAGCGCATGGCCGGCAACCAGCCAACCTCGGCAATGGAGCAATTCATGGCCCGCAACTTCGACAACGAGTTCATGGCCGACCGCTTCCAAAGCATGTCCCTCAACCCCGAAGACGCCACGCGCCACGTCCGATAGAGGAAATGGCGCCCGATGCAAGTGGAGCCAGTCTGCTTTGCACGGAACCAAAGCAGAGCGTCATGGGTGAATGGTGCGGCGACCCAGACGAATGTGAGCGGCGGCAAACGGGTGCGTGTCACGCTGGCTCAATGCTGTCGCTAACGAGCCCGCACAATGCAAGTTTTTCGACGTTGGACGACCTCATCACTTCATTCACGCTCGAGGAAAAGAGAAGCCGCAGCAAAGCCGTCCTCCGGGGAACTCCATGACCTGGGGTTATGTCAGCACAACCCCCGTAGCTGCATGCAGAGAGGCCTCTCTTCGGCTCCACAGCGTCGACCAACGGCAAAAAATCGACATTGCGGTCGGATTTAACGAACAGATTCGCCATCAGACACAGGGAACTGGCTGGCGTTTGGAACAGACGGACAAGCTGGCATCCAGGCTTGACGGACGGGCTGACGTCCGGATTTGACGGACAGGTTGGCGTTTAGCGCTCAGTCAGACGCCAGAGCGCCCCACTGGAAGCAGAGCCTCGTTCCTCAGAGCGGCGCGCGTCGCGTTGCCGAGCGCCAGAACACGCAGCTGGAAAACAGGGCCTTATTCCCCTCCCGAAAACCCTTCGTCCTCGATGAGATTGTCGCCGTCGGCCGCAGCGGTGGCCAGGGCGTCGCAGCGCTCGTTTTCAGGATGGCCGGCATGGCCTTTCACCCACACGAACGTCATCTGGTGCGGCTCCTTCGCGGCAAGCAGACGCTTCCACAGATCCGGGTTTTTCACGGGCTCTTTCTTGGCGTTCTTCCAGCCGCGTTTGAGCCAACCCTCCACCCAATGCTGATTGAACGCGTTCACCACGTACTGGGAATCGGAGTACAGCGTGATGTCGCACGGGCTCTTCAACGCCTCAAGCGCTTTGATCACGCCGAGCAGCTCCATGCGGTTGTTCGTGGTGCAGCGGAACCCCTGCGAAAGCTCTTTTTCGTGCACGCGCCCGTTGCGATCGACAAACCGCAGGATGGAGCCGAACCCGCCCGGCCCCGGGTTCCCTCGCGACGACCCGTCGGTGAAGATATCTACATGCAGCAAAACAAATGCTCCATTTCGTTCGTAGTGTCAGCGAGAGGGGCTGAGGTGCCCCGAATTCGTGGGATCGCGAAGGCGAAGCGTACTTGGGTACGCGAGTCTTCGCGATCGCGCGAAGGCGGGGTGCCTCAGCCCCTCGCAGCGTCAACCGGTTCCGGCGGCTGGCAAGCCGCCGGAATCCTAGTACTGCGACTCGTGCTTGCGGAAGAAGTCGAAACGGGGCGGCAGCTCGCGCACGGGGTGCGTGCCGGAGGTGATGTCGCCGGCGGAGCACAGCTCGTCCATGTCTTCGAAATCGTAGTTCCAGCTGAACAGGTCCTCGGGCGCGAAGTCCATGTAATCGCAGATCTTCTCGCAGCCGGCGGGCACCACGGGGTGCATCAGCAGGCACGCCACGCGCAGCAGGTAGAACGAGTCCAGCAGCACCTGGCGACGCATCTCGTCGTTGTCCTCGTTGGTGGCCTGACGGATGCCATCAGCCCAACGCTTGTTGGCCCAGCGGATGAACTCGTCCATCTGCGACATGATGGAGTGCAGCTCGGCGCGATGCATGGTGAAGTCGTAGGTGCGCATGGTGTCGTGCACCTTGTCGATGCATTCCTGCGTGGGGCGGCCCAGCGGCATGCAGCCGTCGAAGTTCTTCTGCGCCTCGTAGAAGCAGCTGCGCGCCAAGCGGTTGAACACGTTGGTCAGCAGCGCGCCCTCTTTCAAAACCGGGTCGGCCACGCGCGGGTCGGCCTTTTCCTCTTCGGTCGCCAGGAACGGCTTGGGCTTGAAGCCCACCGACTTCTGGTCGAGGCCCAGCGCCAAGAAGTGCGCGCGCAGCTGCTCGACCGTGTAGTGCTCCAGCAGCTCGTCAGCCGAAGGCGGCTTGACCGCACCCGACGACGACGCCTTCTTGTTGCCAAACAGGATGTGATGGTTGGCAATCAAGCGCGTCTGGCGCAGCGGCTGGTCGGTAGGCTCGCCCGTAACCATGTCGCGCTTGCTGAGCGCTTCCCACATGGCGGTTTGCGCCACACCGTAGAAGTACAGGTTGTCCTGCCCGATGAACTGGTACACCTGCGCATCCGGCGAGCACCACCAGTCGCGCCAGCTGCCGCGCGGCAAGCCCAGCTCGTCGTTGGCAGCCATCGTGAACGAAATGGGCGCCCACAGGCTTTCGGGCCAGCACCACACGGTGAGCCCCTCGACGTCCTCGATCACCGGCGCCTGCACGCCCCATTCGATGTTTCCCGTGATGCGGAAGGGCACGAGCGCCTTGCCCGTGCGGAAGCGGATGCCCGCCTCTTCCAGCACCGATCGCGCCGCGTCGCGCGCGTCGATGTCGGCGAACTCGACCTCGAAGCTCTGCTTGCCCTTCTCGGCTTCGCGCAGCGTGTGCTCGGGAAGGCGGTCGGCGATGGCATCGAACTGCTCGCGCAGCTCGTTTTTCACGTACATGATGGGCGCGGCCAAGAACTCCTCGATCACCTGCGGCACGATCGGGCGCATCTCGGCGTCGTCGCGCAGCTCCGCCACGTACCTGCGCAGGAAGTCTGCGTAGGCGGGCAGGTCGAAGTACCAGTTCTCTACCGGACGCATCTCGGGCACCGTGCCCGTGAGCGTGGACTTCGGCGCGATGAGGTCCTCAGGCGCGTAGCTGTGCCCCAGGTCGCACTCGTCGGCGTAGCCGTGCTCGGACTTGCAGCCCTGCACGGGGCAGTGGCCCTGCACCTGGCGGCCGTTCAGGAACGTGCCCGCCTGGGTGTCGTAGAACTGCAGCGTGGAGCGGCGGTGCAGCACGCCGGCGTCGTAGAGTGCCTTGATGAAGTACTCGCTGACCGCCTGGTGCACCGTGCCGGCATGGCCCAGCCCGGAACCTTCGTAGATGGACAGGCTGATGTCGTAGGCGTCCAACGTCTTTTTCTGCGCGTCGTGGTTGCGCTTGACGTACTCGGCGATGGTGCCGTCGAATTCGCCGGCGTCAACCAGCTTGCGGTAGCCCTCGTTGATGGGCGAGCCGAAGCAGTCGGTGCCCGACACGAAGCGCACGTTGTCGGCGCCGATACGGTCGCGCAGGAAGCGGGCGAAGCAGTCGGCGGGAATGAACACGCCCGCGATATGCCCGAAGTGCAGCGCTTTGTTGCCGTAAGGCATGCCGGCGGTCACCACGGCGCGGCGGGGCCACTTGACCTCGCGCGTGTTCTCGCGACGCTCGAACGTCTCGGCCCAGCGCGCGGCGCGGGCGGCGGCTTCGGCGTCTTCGGCGCTGATCTCTTCGCCGATTGCCTCGTTATCGTTCAACGGTTCCATCTTCCAACTCCTTCAAAACCTCCGCCACGTCGTCGGCAGAGATGTCGTTTTCGGAAAGCAAGTCTAGCATCGCGTACAGGTCGTCGGACTCAGGCTGCAGATCGACCACAGTATAGGCGGATATGCCCGCAAGCTCGGCAGCCTTAGCGATGGCGTCCTCGCGGGTGCCGATCTCGTCGGCAAGCCCGTTTTCCACCGCATCCGTGCCGGTGAAGGGAAGCCCCGTGGCAAGCGAGCGCACTTCTTCCACGCCCATGCCGCGGCCCTCGGCCACCGTTTGGATGAAGTCTTCGTTGATCTGGTCGACCATGCGCTGGTAGTAGGCGCGCTCCTCGTCGGTGAGAGCGCGGTTGCCGTAGGAGGAGTCCTTGCTGTCGGAACTGGTGATGTTCTCGATCCGGATGCCCAGCATGTCCATAAGCTCCGAGGTGTCGGTGATCTGCAGTGCCACACCGATGGAGCCGATGGAGGTGCTCTTCGCCGTGTAGATGTAGTCGGCCTGCGACGAGATCTCGTACGCCGCGCTCGCGTTGACCGACGCGCTGGACACCACGATCGGCTTGCTGAAGTCGCGAACGTAGCCAGACATCTCCTCGCCTGCGGTGGAGGTGCCGCCACCGGAATCCACGCGCAGCACAACCGCCTTCACGTGCGGGTTTTCCTCGGCTTCGTCAAGCAGCGCTTTCAGGCCCTCGGGGCTCGAAGCGGTGCCGTCGTACTGGATGGTGCCGTCGATGGCGATGACCGCCACGGCGTCCTGGGTGAGCGCGTCGAGAGAAGTTCCTTGCGAAGTGGACCCCATCGACGACGCGAACAGCGACGTGCACGACTGCATGGCCATAGCAAGCAGGGCGAACACCAGCACGACCGCCACCAAAGCGACGATCCACGCGCGGCTCTTCTTCTGAGGCGCCGGCGCGGGCGCATACATCGCCGGCTGGCCGTACGCCGGCCACGGCTGCCCCCATGCGGGCGCGGCCTGCGGCTGCGGTTGCGGCTGGGATTGCGGCTGCCAGGCGGCCGATGCGCGCGAAGCCCCATGGGGCGGAGGCGGCACGGTGGGCTGCTGCGCGGCGTCCGATGCGGCGCCGGCAGGCTGCGCCGGCTGCTGCGGCGGCTCGGGCCGTGCGGGAGCTTCACCCTCTTGCGGGCGGATGGGCTCGTTGGGTTCGTTTTCCTGCTGGGACATAGGTCCTCCTGGATCGAGCCCGGGCGCACGGCGGCACCCGGGCTTCCCGTCGGCTTGCGCCTACAGTTCCACAGCCGAATCCATCTTGGCGTGCTGCGCCTTCTTGGCGGTGCGCAGAAGGAACTCGGCGTTGTTGTCGGTCTGCTTCAGAGACTTGATGAGCATGTCCATGGCGCGCTCGGTGTTGTTAAGGTTCGCCAGAATGCGACGCACTGCCCAGATGAGCGGCGCCTGCTGCGGATCGAGCAGCAGGTCCTCCTTGCGCGTGCCGGAGGCAACCGGGTCGATGGCCGGGAAGATGCGACGGTCCGCCAGGTTGCGGTCCAGCTTCAGCTCCATGTTGCCCGTGCCCTTGAACTCCTCGAAGATGACCTCGTCCATCTTGGAGCCGGTCTCGATAAGGGCCGACGCCAGAATGGTGAGGCTGCCGCCGTTTTCGATGTTGCGGGCGGCGCCCAAAAAGCGCTTGGGCGGGTACAGCGCGGTGGAATCCACGCCGCCAGACAGGATGCGGCCGCTGGCCGGCTGCGCCAGGTTGTAGGCGCGCGCCAAACGCGTGATGCTGTCCAGCAGGATGACGACGTCCTTTCCGCATTCCACCAGGCGCTTAGCGCGCTCGATGACCAGCTCGGACACCGCAATGTGGTTTTCGGTGGGCATGTCGAACGTGGAAGAGATGACCTCTCCCTTGATGGAGCGCTGCATGTCGGTAACTTCCTCGGGGCGCTCGTCCACCAGAAGGCACATCAGGTGCACTTCGGGGTTGTTCGCCGTGATAGCTGCCGCCACGTCCTTAAGGATGGTGGTCTTACCGGCCTTCGGGGGGCTCACGATCAAGCCGCGCTGGCCCTTGCCGATAGGCGAAACCAGATCGATCACGCGCGCGGTGATGGCGCTTTTGCCATGCTCCATGCGCAGGCACTCGTCGGGGTAGATGGGCGTGAGGTCAGAGAACTTCACGCGGTGCCCCAGCTGCTCCACCGGCACGTCGTTGACGCTGATGATCTTTTGGATGGCCGCGTACTTCTCGTTCTCGCGCGCGGGGCGGGTCTGGCCGCGCACCATGTCGCCCTTGCGCAGACCGTTGCGACGGATGGTGGAAAGCGCCACGTAGCAATCGTTCTCGCCGGGCAGATAGCCCTGCGTGCGCAGGAAGCCGTATCCGTCGGCCAGAATGTCGAGCACGCCGGTGACCTCGATAAAGCCTTCCGCCTTCACGCTGGCTTCATACACAGCGTCGACGAGCTCGGCCTTCTTCAGGCCGGTTGCGTCCATGCCCAGCTCGGCAGCCTTGGCGCGCAGATCTGCCACCTTCAGCTTTGCGAGCTCTTCTTTGTTCACGCTGGGCTGCACCTCGCGCTGGCCAGAGTTGCGGCGCTGGCGCTGATGGCGATGACCGTTCTGGTTGTCGTTGCGCTGGAAGCGCTGCTTCTGGTTGTCGCGATGCTGTTGACCGGCGCCGTTCTGGCGGGCAGGCTTGCGGTCGTCCTTCGAGGCGGCCTCGGCGGGCTCGTCGGTGATGACGACCTTGCGCGGACGTCCGCGGCGGCGCGGAGCGTTGGAATGCGCTTCTTCGGAAGCGGCGGAAGCGACCGGCTCGGCTGCATCGGCAGGCGCAGCTTTGGCAGAGCCTTCGGCAGCCTCTTCGGCCTTCTTGGCAGTCTTCGTGCGCTTGGCGGGCTTTTCCGCCTCGGGCTCGGCCTCGGCAGCGGCTTTGCGCGTGCGGCGTTTGGGCGCGGCCTCTTCGGCGGCGTCAGCGGCCTCGGCAACCACCTTGCGCGAACGCCCGCGGCGCTTGGGCGCGGGCTCGGCAGGTGCTTCGGCGGCTGCCGGGGATGCGTCGGCCGCCTCGACCGGCTTGCGGACGGTGCGGCGACGACGCGGGGCTGCGGCGGGCTCCTGTGCGGGAGCCTCCGCCGCGGTCATATTCTCTTCGATCATGCGTTACGAACTTTCTCCCAGTCCTTCAGGAACGTATCCAGACCACGGTCGGTCAGGGGATGCTGCACGCACTTCTTCAGCGTGCCGAACGGCACCGTGGCGATGTCGGCGCCCATGAGAGCGGCCTGGGTCACGTGGTTCGCGCTGCGGATGGACGCAGCGATGATCTCCACGCGCTCGCCGTTGACGGTGTTCTTCGTGAAATCGTAGTTACCGATGGCGGTAACGATGTTGGCAACCTGCTCCAGACCGTCTTCCGAGATGTCGTCGAAGCGGCCCACGAACGGGCTGATGTAGCGCGCGCCAGCACGTGCGGCCAGCAGCGCCTGCGGCACGCTGAAGCACAGCGTCATGTTCACACGGATGCCCTCGTCAGCCAGCGTGCGGGTAGCGGCCAGGCCCTCCACCATCGTCGGGATCTTGACGACCACGTTGGGTGCAATGGCGGCGAGCTCGCGGCCATCGCGCACGATCTCGTCGCGCGTCATGGCAACGCTTTCCGCCGACACGGGGCATTCCGGCCCCACGATGTCGCAGATGCGCTTGATGTGGTTGTGGAAATCGTCCAGCTTGCCGCCGATGCGAGCATACAGCGACGGATTGGTGGTCACGCCTGCGAGCGCGCCCCAGCTAGCTGCCTCTTTGATTTCGTCGAGATCGGCGGTGTCCAGAAAGAACTTCACCCTGGCCTCCTTCTAGATGTGTGGGTGGATGCGTGGACATGCGCATGCGCGCACGGATTCCCAAAGCAATGAAAAGTGGATGAGATCCTGTTCCCGAATGTCATTGGTGACTCCGCTGGCGATACGCTTCAACGGAAACGAACTGCGCATATAGTAGCGCATGCCCCACACGTGGGCAAGCGCGCGCGGCGCCTTTCGCCGAGTAATCGCACGGGAGCGGTCATGCGGCGCCGCTATTGCGCGCTGCGCCGTGGTACATACGTCGCATGGAACAAGACGCTCCGAAAACCGCCAAGCGCCGCGCGCGTGAGAAAAAGACGATCTCGCAGATGATCGCCATGCATTGCGCTGGCGTGCACGATGCCGCCCTGCACACGGAAACGGCGTATTGCGGGGATGCGGTGTGCCCCGCCTGTGCTGAGCTGGACGCCTACGCTGTGCAGCGCACCGAGCGTTGCCGGAAGATGGACGTGAAGACATCTTGCGAAGAATGCGGCAACCACTGCTACGCGCCCGAGATGCGCGAGAAGATCCGCGAGGCCATGCGCTACAGCGGCCCGCGCATGCTGACGAAGCACCCCGTAGCGGCCGTGCGGCACTTGCTGGGGAAATAGAGCGGGCGCTTTCGGGCCGCTCGCGCGCCGACCGCCCTCCAATTAAATGCCGAAGGGGCCGCCCGTGCAATTTTGTTCGCACAGGCGGCCCCTTCCTTTTCGCTATTTCGAACGATTAGTGCAGGTCGACCTGCGAGCCGGTGTCGCGGCCCATCTCCTGCCAGTGCTCCATGCGGCGCGCCAGCTCGGCTTTGCTTTCCGGGTCGTCGCGGAACGCGATGAGCGTCCAGTCCATCTGCTCGAGCGAGAGGAACAGCTCGTCGATCTTCGGGTACGGCACGGCGATCATGCGCAGGCCCGCCGGGTAGGCGCCGCGGCGCTTGAGGCCGTGGTAGAACCCGGTGGTGATGTGGTTGACCTTGCCGGAGATGATGGGGTAGGCGTACATCCACGCGCAGCTGATGACCGGTGAGGACTTCGACTCCCACAGATCGCCCGAGATGTAGCTGGTGGCGCGCATGATGATGTCGGCCTGCGGCAGGTCGGCCACAAACATCAGCAGGTCGGGATCGAACTCGGCATCGACGGCCGGGCAGAACTCCACGTAGCGCACCGTGCCGCGGATGATGCGCGGCAGCTTTTGGTACAGCTGCTGGTTGGCAATGGGTGCCTTGTACACGCCGAAGTCATAGCCCGCCTGGCCGGAGCCCGTCACCGGCGGGATGTCGATCATGCCCATGGCCAGCTTGCCGTAGCAGTCGTCGTCTTCCGCCGTGATGTAAAAGTGCGCGCCAGTGGCCTGCGCCTCGCGCACGTATTGGCAAAACGCCAGCTTCTTCCCCTCGTAATGCGGGCAATTGGGCTTTTCCAGATGAAGCTTGATCGCGATGCACGGGTATTCCAGATCGAGCTTGCGCAGAAGCTCCTTCGCCTTGTCGGATAGCATGCGTCTATCCCCTCCCCCTTGTTTGCCGACGAGCTCCGCAGGCGTTTCCCGATGGGATCACGGTGCGCCATGACGACGCCCCTGTCAATGGGCGTTTCGCATAATGAGAAAAGGGGACAGTCACTTCTTCTTATTTTCACGTAAGCGAGGAGAAGTGGCTGTCCCCTTTCCCGTCGCGCTACTCGCCCAGGGTCCGATAGAAGCAGCTGGTTGCGCCCGTGTGACAGGCGGGACCGGCGGGATGCACCAGCGCGAGCAGCGTGTCGGCGTCGCAATCGTAACGGATCTCAGCGACCTTCTGCGTGTTTCCGCTGGTGGCGCCTTTGCGCCAAAGCTCTTGGCGGCTGCGGCTCCAAAACACCGTTTCCCCGCGCTCCAGCGTGAGCGCCAACGATTCGGCGTTCATCCAGGCCATCATCAGCACGTCGCGCGTTTCCGCGTCCTGCACGATGCAGGGGATGAGACCCGCCTCGTTGTATTTCAGCTCGGGAAGTTCCATGCCGCCTCCTTCAACGTGGGACGATTGTAGCATCGCTTACGCCGCAGGGGCTTCCGCGTCGGAGACCAGCTTGAGGCCGACGACGCAGCCGATCAAGGCGGCAATCAGCACGATCTTGATGACGGAAGCGGATTCCGCCCCGGTCGCCATCGCGTAGATGACCGTGCACGCGGCGCCGATGCCCGTCCAAACCGCATAGGCAGTGCCAATGGGAAGCGTTTTGGTGGCGAACGCGAGCCCCGCCATGCTGGCGGCCATCGCTACAAGGAAGACGATGGTAGGCAGCGGATGCGTGAACCCGTCGGATTTGCTGAGCGCCGTCGCCCAGACGGCCTCCATCGTGCCGGAAAGAACAAGGACGATCCATGCCATGGGAAGCTCCCTCCGATCGACGGGGCCGGGCCCAACGCCTTTGCGTCGGCATCCACACCAACGCCGCAGGCCCCGTGCGCCGTCTTTGCGAACCTGGTACGGCAGCCCTCGTCAGGGAGCGCGCAGGCAAAAGCGCCCACGCAAGAACTCGCGGATAGATTAGCACACAGATGGCCGAACAGAGTTCTACAACCGCACCGGGATGCCGCAACTGGCCATGTGTTCTTTGACTTGGCGGATGGTGAACTCGCCGAAGTGGAAGACGCTGGCTGCCAGCACGGCGTCGGCTTCGCCTTCCAGAATGCCTTGGGCGAAATGCTCCAGCTTGCCCACGCCGCCCGAGGCAATGACCGGGATGTCCACCGTGCGCGCGACCGCGCGGGTGAGCGCGCAGTCGAAGCCTTCGCGGCTGCCGTCGCGATCCATGCTGGTCAGCAGGATCTCTCCTGCGCCGCGGCGCGCCGCTTCCTGCGCCCATTCGACGGCGTCGATGCCCGTGGCCTTGCGGCCGCCGTGCACGTAGACCTCCCACTTGTTGGAGTTGCCCGCCACCTGCTTCGCGTCGATAGCGCACAGGATCGCCTGAGTGCCGAAAGCGTACGCCGCGTCAGAGATGAGCTGGGGGTTCGCCACCGCCGCGGAATTCACCGACACCTTGTCGGCACCGGCGGCGATCATGCGGCGAATGTCGGCGACGCTGCGGAAGCCGCCGCCTACGCAGTACGGCAGGTGGAGCTGCTCGCTTGCATGGCTGGCGAGCTCGACGGTGGTGGCTCGATCGTCGCTGGTGGCGGTGATGTCCAGGAAGACAACCTCGTCGGCGCGCTCTGCGTCATAGCGCTGGGCGAGCTCGATGGGGTCGCCCGCATCGCGCAGGTTGACGAAGTTCACGCCCTTGACGACGCGCCCGTCCTTCACATCCATGCAGGGAATGACGCGCTTGGCTAGCATGATGCCTCCCTGCAGGCCGCCACGCCGTCGGCGACGGTAAGCGTGCCTTCGTAGATGGCGCGGCCGGTGATGACGCCCTCGATGCTTGCCGCCACCGGGGCAAGCGCCTGGATGTCGGCCACGCTCGCCACGCCGCCACTTGCGATGACGGGATAACCGAACGCCTCGGCCATGCGAGCGTACGCCTGCGGGTCAAGGCCGGTCTGCATGCCGTCGCGCGCGATGTCGGTGTATACCAGGTGCACGAAGCCCGCCTGCGCCATGGCGGCAGCAAGGTCGGTCGCCGCGACGCCGGAGCCCTCGATCCAGCCCGACACCGCCACCTCGCCGTCCTTCGCGTCGATGCCGGCAGTCAGCCGATCGCCGCCCACCAGCTTCACCGCAGCGCGGGCGAGGTCGGGGTCGTTCACAAGCGCGGTCCCCAGCACCATGCGCGCAGCACCGATGCTGGCAAGGCGCTCCAACGTGTCGAGCGTGCGAATGCCGCCGCCGATTTCCACCTTCAGGGGCGTTTCGCGCACGATGCGCTCGACGATGGCGGCGTTTTCGGGCACGCCCGAGCGCGCGCCGTCCAAATCGACAACGTGCACCCATTCCGCGCCCGCCTCGGCAAACGCGTGTGCCTGCGCCACAGGGTCGTCGTTGTACACCGTGACCTGGGAATAGTCGCCTTTTGCCAAGCGGACGGCCTTGCCGCCCAGGATGTCGATTGCCGGAAGCAGGTACACCGCTACCTCCCTTCCACGATGCGCACGAAGTTGCGCAGCAGCGCCGCGCCCGCATCGGAGCTTTTCTCGGGATGGAACTGCACGCCAAAGCACGCGTCGTCGTACTGCACCGCGCTGGGGAACGTCACGCTATGCGTCGTCTCCCCCACCACAAACGGACCGCTCGGCGCAATGTAGCTGTGCGTGAAATAGAAATACTCCCCTTCCGGGATGCCATCGAACAGCGGACTATCCTCGGCGAACGCGACAGTGTTCCAGCCGACATGGGGGATCTTGTAGGCTGTGCCCGCTGCGTCCGTTTTCGGCATCTTCGCCACGACGCCGGGCAACACTGCAAGCCCGGGAGCGTTGTGCGAGGATTCCTCGTCGTCTTCGTCGAGCGCGCCTTCCATGCCTTCCTCGAACAGCAAGTGCATTCCCAGGCAGATGCCCAGAAACGGCACGCCAGCAGCAATGCGCTCGCGAATGACGGCGAGCTGCCCCAGCTCCTGCATGGTGGCAGACGCATCGGCGAACGCCCCCACGCCCGGCAGCACGATGCCGTCAGCGCGCGCGATGACGTCTGCATCGTCAGTGATGCAGGCAGTACCGCCCGCAGCTTCGATGCCGCGCTCGACGCTCATCAGATTCCCTTTGTGGTAATCGACTACCGCGATCACGTTCTGTCCAATCCTTCTTGTTGCGGTTGAAAATGAGAAAAAGTGACTGTCCCCTTTTCTCACAAAGCGCCCTTGGTTGAGGGCAGGTCGTCGCCTAGGCGCGGATCTTCTTCGACGGCTTCGCGCAGGGCGCGGGCGACCGCCTTGAAGCACGCTTCTATGATGTGATGCGCGTTTTCGCCCGCGAGCAAACGCACATGCAGCGTCACACCAGCGTTCGCCGCGAACGCAATGAAGAACTCCTTGGCCAGCGACGCGTCGAAGGTGCCCAGCATCACCGGCGGCAGCGGCACATCCCAGTGCAGCTGGCCGCGGCCGGACAGATCGCATGCTGCAAGCACCAGCGCTTCATCCATGGGAAGCGCGATGGAGCCGTACCGGCGGATGCCGCGCTTGTCGCCAAGCGCCTGGGCGAACACGCGGCCAAGCACGATGCCGGCGTCTTCCACGCTGTGATGCCCGTCGACCTCCAGGTCGCCCTTCACTTCGACGCTCAGATCGAACAGCCCGTGCCGCCCGAACGCGGTCAGCATGTGATCAAAAAACCCGATGCCCGTATCCACGTCCGTGCTGCCTGCGCCGTCCAGATCGATCGCAATGGCGATGTCGGTTTCCTTGGTCGTGCGCTCGACGCGTCCGATCCTGCCCATGGCTTCCCCTTCCTTCGCAACAGGAGCGCCTCCTGCCGCATTGTCCGAACGTGACAGGGGACGGTCCTTCTGTCACATTATTCAAATGTGACAGAAGGACCGTCCCCTGTCACGTCTTGTCACACTTTACAGGCGCGCGATGGCAACCTCTTTGAGGGCCGCCAGAAACGCGTCGTTTTCTTCGCGTTTGCCGACGGTGACGCGCAGGCAGTCCTCCAGGTACGGTGCGCGCGAGAAGTCGCGCACCAGCACGCCGCGTTCGTACAGGCTGTTCCACACCTCGCCGGCGTCCTTGATGCGAAACATGATGTAGTTCGATTCGCTCGGGTACGCCGTGACACCAGGGATGCGCGAAAGCCCGTCAAGCACGCGCGCACGCTCGTCGACGATGGCCTGAATGGCGGGCTCGAACTTCGCACGGTTGCGGAAAACAACACGCGCGATTGCCTGCGACACTGCATCCACCGAATAGGGCTGGCGAACCTTGATGAACTCGCGGATGACGTCGGCATCGCCCAGCAGGTAGCCCAAGCGAACCGCCGCCAGCGAGAACGCCTTCGAGAACGTGCGCAGGATCACCAGGTTCTTGTGCTTGCCCAAAAGCGGACGCACGGTATGCCGCGAGAATTCGAAATACGCCTCGTCAACCATCACCAGGGCGTCGGTCGCCTCCAAAAGGCGCTCGATGAACACCGAATCGGCAAGCTCGCCGGTGGGGTTGTTGGGGCTGGTGACGATGAGGAAATCGATGCCGCCTTGCGCCACGCGTGCAAGCACGGCTTCCTCGTCGATGGAATAGTCTGCACGGCGCGGGATATCGACGACCTCCGTACCCGTCAGGCGCGCGTTCGCCGCGTACACCGAAAACGTAGGCGGCAGGTTCAAGAACTTGCGCCCGGGGCCGCCCCACGCCAGCGCGGTGTTGAACAGCAGCTCGTCGCCGCCGTTGCCCAGAAGAATCTGGTCGCGCTCGAGCCCGTTGGCCTCGGCGATCATGTCGCGCAGCTCGTTGGCAAGCGGGTCGGGGTAGCGGTTCAGCGGTACGCGGCGGATCTCGCGCTGGATTTCGCGGCGCAGCTCCTCTTCCACATCTGACGGATTCTCGTTCGCGGAAAGCAGCGTGTCGGCGGGCAGGTATTTCGGGTCGTAGGGCTCCATGCCCTGCAACTGAGGCGCGGAGGGGCGCACGCTATTCATCGGCATCAGCCCCCACCGCGGGAACATCCAAAACCTCGCCGGCGCCGGATGCGGACATGCGGGCATCAAGCAGCTCCTTGCGCATCTCGACGCTGCGTGCGTGCGCCCACAGGCCCTCGTGGCGCGCAATCTCCATCACCGTGGCGGCATCGCGCGCAAGCGCCTGCGGAGAGTACTGGATGACGCTGGACTTCTTGATGAAATCGTCAACGGAAAGCGGCGATGCGTAGCGTGCCGTACCGCCCGTGGGCAGCGTGTGGTTGGGGCCGGCGGCGTAGTCACCCACTGCCTCGGGAGTCCACGCGCCCAGGAAGATGGCACCTGCGTTGCGCACCGCGCCCAACGAATCCATGGCGTTGCGAATATGCAGCTCAAGGTGCTCAGGGGCAATGACGTTCACCGCGCCCATCGCCTGCTCAAGCGTGTCGCAGATGACGATGAGCCCCTGATCGGCAAGAGAGGCGGCAGTGATCTCGGCGCGGGTGGAAGACTTCAGGTGCTCATCGACCATGCGCTCGACCTCGTCGGCGTACTCCTCCGAAAACGCGATCAGGTAGCAGGCGGCAAGCGGGTCATGCTCGGCTTGCGCCATAAGATCAATCGCCACAAGCGCAGGGTCGGCCGTCTCGTCGGCAACCACGCACACCTCCGAAGGGCCGGCGATCATGTCGATTCCCACGTCGCCCGAAACGATCTTCTTTGCAGCGGCGACAAAGGCGTTGCCCGGGCCGGTGATCTTGCAGACAGGCGGGATGCTCTCGGTGCCGTACGCCAGTGCAGCGACAGCCTGGGCGCCGCCGACGGTGTACACCTCGGTCACGCCCGACAGGCGGCACGCCTCCAAGATTGCCGGGTCAACCGAGCCGTCCTTTGCGGGCGGAGTCACGCAGGCGATGCGCTCGACACCGGCAACAGCCGCCGGAAGCGCGTTCATGAGCACGGTTGACGGGTAAAGCGCGCGCCCTCCTGGCACGTAGATGCCCACCGACTCGAGCGGCGATACCTTCGCGCCCACCAGGGCGCCATCAGCCCGTACCGAAAACCAGCTCTGCTGCAGCTGGCGCTCGTGGAATTCGCGGATCTGAGCAGCGGCCTGCTCCAATGCGGCAGCTGTTTCGGGCTTCACTTTGGCGCGTGCACCCTCGATCTCGCTTTGCGGAACGCGGAACGTCTCCACCTTCACACCATCAAAGCGCTCGGTGCACTCGCGCAGCGCTTCGTCGCCACGAACGCGAACTTGCTCGATGATATCGGTCGCCGCCGCCAGCGCCTGCGCGTTGAATGCGCTGGGACGTTTGAGATCGGCATTGGTGAACTGCTCGCCCGGAGCCAAAACGACACGACGCATGGCTATTCATCCTCCTTGTTTGCCGCGCTTGCAGCAAGCGCGGCCGCCAGTTTCACGATGCGGGAATCGGTCCTGAACGAGCACGCGTTCGCGAAAAAGCGCGCCGTGGAAGGCAGGACGTCCTCAACCACAACCAGATTGTTCTCACGCAAGGTCGTGCCCGTCGCCGTGATGTCAACGATGCGCTCGGCCATGCCTGTCAATGGTGCCAGTTCAATGTTACCGTGCAGTTTCACGATATCCACTTGCATTCCGCGCTTCGCGTAATGGGCGGCAGCAATGCGAGGGTACTTCGTGGCAACGCGGATGGAGCCCAGGCGACGGTAGCGCTCCTCCACCGCCTCGCGTGCGCCAGCAGGCTCGGCCACCACGAAGCGGCAACCGCCGAAGCCCAAGTCCACAAGCTCCATCACCTCGGCCTCGGCCTCGAGCAACGAATCCTTTCCGCAGATGCCGCAATCGGCGGCACCCAGCTCCACGAACACCGGCGCATCGGTGGGACGCACGATAACGTAGTCGACGCCGGGGTTGCTGATGATGAGCTGACGACCCGGGTCGTCAAGCCCCGTCACGTCCAGCCCCGCCGCGGCGAGCGCCGCGATCGATCCCGCGTTGAGCGCCCCCTTCGGCACCGCAATGCGCAAGGGGCGCGTCGCGGAATCTCCGTCGGTGCCAACCCCGGGCGCCCCAGGTTCGGAGGTCGCCGCAGCGTCAGCCCCTCCGCCGTTTGGCAGGGCGGCGGAGGAAGAAGCCATGACCTGCTCCAGGAAAAACGCGAAGCCAGCAGCGGGACGATCTTCCCCGTATGCGCCCACCATGTTGTCGTAACGACCACCGCTGCCAAGGGGCGACCCCAAGCCCGGCGCGTACGCCTCGAACACCATGCCCGTGTAGTAATCGAACGAGCTCATCACCGAAAAATCAATGCATACACGCCCACCGACGCCGGCGGCATCCAACAAGTCGCACATGCCCGACAGCTCATCCAAACCATCTTCGCAGCCAAGCGGCGCCACCAACGCGCGCGCTTCCTCGATGGCATCACGACCGCCGCGAATGCGCGGCAGCGCGCGCAGCGCCTGAGCGAACACAGGCGGCACCGGGCAGCCGACACCCGTCAAAAGGTCAAGCTCCACGAAGTTGGAGGCATGAAACGCTTCGAGCACCTGTTCGGACCACGCAGCACTGGCTCCACTTGCCGCAAGCAGGGCACGCAAAACACCCACCGTTGCCACTGAAATCGTAAAATCGCGCACGCCAGCGGTCTCAAGCGCCTCGCAGAACAGCTGCAGCACTTCGGCATCGCCTTCAGCGCCCGAAGGCCCGATGCACTCGATGCCGATCTGCGTGACTTCGCGCGCCGCTGCGCGCATCTGCCCCTCGGTTTCACGGAACACGCGTTGCTGGTAGCGAAAGCGGAACGGCCCCGGCTGCCCCGCCAAGCGCGTGGCGCACATGCGCGCGACTTGCAGCGTGACATCGGGACGCATGGCCAGAAGGTCGCCTTGCGAATCGAAGAACTTGAACGGCACGCCGGTCATATGGCCGCCTGCGCGCATCACGTCCATCACCTCGAGGGTGGGGGTTTCGATGGGGGCGTACCCCCGCGACGAGAACAGATCGCGCACTGCAGCGCTGATGCGCTCGCGCTCGGCTGCCTCCTGCGCCAAAACGTCGCGGAAACCCGCCGGCGTCACCATATCCATCAGATTCGCTTCCTTTCGCTTTCGCATGCGGCACAGAGCCGTCTCACAAGGGTGAGTATACCCGCCACCCGAGAACGCCTTCCCGAGCAAACGGCGAGTGTCACTTTATCACAGTAGAGCGCTAAAGCAAGAAAGCTGACGAAAATCTTACGCAAGCGGCGCGAGCGCACAGCGGCAAGCCGTAAACTATCGGTCGAGTGAATCTAGAAGACGGAACGCAATGGAAAGCTCCAAGCGCTCGTCATCGTCGTCGGTGTCGAGGACGAACAGCTCGGCCAGGCGATCCACGCGGTACTTCACGTTGTTGCGGTGCATGTGGAGCTTCTCGGCAACCACGGTGGTTCGCCGCTCGTAGCGAAGGTATTCGCGCAGGAACTGGAAGTTATCGGTTCCGTGGGCGTCGTCGTAGTCGCGGATGCGCGTGAGCAGACGGCATGCACGCAGCGACGCGAGCAACTCGCGCTGGCCGCGCGACGCGCTCAGCACCAGATGATCGAAGTACAGCTCGTCAAACCCGAAGATGAGCTTATCGTCTTCGGCGACGTCGTCGCCCTTGCGCAGCCCCCGTGCAGTTCTCAACGCAAGCCGCGCCTGCTCGAGCGCCGTGCGCAGAAACGAGATGCGATCGAACCGCACGCTGCGCCCCGCCTGCAAGCTGTATTCGCGCAGCACCGCCTCCAAGCGTCGAAAAACATTGAAGCCGCTTGGCGGGCATTCCTTGACCGGACACCCAATGGGGCAGTCCACGCCATGGCAGCTGAAGCACAGAATGACGATCTCAGTGCCCATCAGCATCGCACGAGCGGGCGCGATGGAACGCGCGATGTCGGTGACGATGCGCGCCGACAGCGGCTTGTTCTGCGAAACATCAATGCTGAACAAGCAGAACGGACCGTCCGCCGGGATCCCCAGGTAGCGGCGGCGTTCCTCGATCTCCCCCTCGTCAGACAACGAGCCGTCCAAAATGTCGTGCAGAAACGCATTGAACGCGCTGCCCGACGGCGTGCCTTCGGTGTAGTCGCGCATGGAATAGTACGCCACGCGCACGAGGAACATCATGAACGTATCCAGAAGCCACGGCTCGGGCGCTGAATTGTTGCACATCATCACCACGATGAGCGAAAACGACCCCGCCGCCTTGAACGAAAACACAGCAGTGGTGTATTTGCAGATCTCGTACGTGTCGTTGATGATGAAACCGTTTTGCGTGGCCCATGGCTCGAAGCGGCGGTTCAGCTTGAATTTGCGGATGTTCTCCTCGGTATGGTAGCCGTGCTTGATCAGCTCCACCGTGATGGGGTCGTCGCACGGAATGTTCTTCGTGTACGCCAGCAGCTTGAGCGCCGGATCAACGATGATGGTGTTGTTCAGCAGGAAGCCCTCGCTCACGTCGAAAAGGCCCTGCAGACCCTCGTTGCGAATGAGCGAGCGGTCCATCGCTTCGAGCCAGGAACGGTACTTCGAAAACACGTCCTGCAAGAAAGCGAACACCTCCAGATGCGACGCCCGACAGCGCAGCGCAAGCTGCCCCTTCGCCGGAACAGCGCTCTCCCCCACCGCCAACACCACGGCATCGGTTCCGCCTTCACCGGAAAGCCGTTTGGCCGTAGCGGCGTCGGCTACGTAGAAGAATCCCGACTCACAGGGCGTCTCGCCCAAAAGCCGCACGTCAGAGCACTGGCGCCGCTGGTTGAGCGACCCGGCGAGCACCTCGCCGAACCGCTGCTCGATCTCATGGACGAGTATCCGAACCGTGATGACCATCAGTTCCTCTCTTCCTTCTTTTCCAACGACGCGAGGCCGGAAGGGAGGGGCGGGGGTTCGCGCGCAGTTCCGCACGAGCCAAAAGCGCCAGTGGCGCTTTTGAGCGAGCTCAGGACTGTTTGAGCACGAGCCCCCGCCCCTCCCTTCCGGCCGCTCCAGCTTTCGTCAGCCGCGAAGCAGTGCGCAGCTCGTGTATGCCATGGTCAGCTTTCCGTGATTGTACGGCACGCCAGCCGCGTTGCAGGCGTCTGTCACCAGCAGCCCAGCCGCCTCCATCGACACCATCCGCCTATCGGGAAAACGGCACGGCTCGGGATACGCGCACGGACGACAGCGCGAACACGTGCCCGCCGCCAACACCAGGCATCCGTCCGGGTAAGCCCCCGATTGGGCAAGGGCGTCAACGAGCGCCTCGGTACGGCGCTTGTGGACGGCCTCGGCTTCCATCATGGTTTCGCCGTCAAACTCGTCTTCCAGCTCCATGACCGTCTGAAACACGAACCCTTCAGTACAAGAAGATATCACGGCACGCCATTCGTCAAGCTCTCCGCACGCCGGCGGACAACCCCAGTTGCGGCCGTACATGTGGCACTTTCCCGAAGCGCACATGTCGCGCACCTCGTCGCGGACCTGCAGATCGGCCGCGTTCACCGCTCCCACGCAGTCAAACCCAATTTCGTCGATCGCGCATCGCAGCGCATCGCGACCAAGCGCTTGGCTCACACGATCGCCCCCTCGAACTCCATCGCGTCGATGTAGGCGTCAGAAAACCCTTCATCCAACGAAAGCTCTACGTAACGCGCTGCTTCGGCAACCGTCTTCATGCGCACACGCGCGTCTTCGGAAAGCAGCGCCGCGCACGCGCCGGCCCCCGCGCAGTTGCCCACCAGGCGCACCTTCGGCGCGAGCTCTTCCGGGAACATGCCGATTGCCGCTGCTGCGGCGGGGCGCAGGTGAGCGCCGAACGCGCCGCCCACCACAAACTCGTCGATCTGGGAGGGCTCGATGCCCGCTTCGGCAAGCATACAGGCAATACCTGCGGACACCGCCGCCTTTGCAAGCTGCAGCGCACGGACGTCCTTCTGCGTGAGCGCGACCGTCCCCGTGGGCGTAAGGCACGCCACCGGCTTTCCTCCGCGCAGCGCCACGAGATGCGCACGGTTTTCGGGTACCTGATCGGGTGCGAGCATGCGGCCCGTTTCGTCGACGACGCCCGCTTCCAAGCACGCCGCTAGCGCGTCGATCAGCCCCGATCCGCACACGCCTACAGGCTCGACGTCGCCAACCACGGTGATGCGGAAAGAATCGCCCTCGAACCGGCACGAATCGATTGCCCCGCTGCGTGCCTGCATGCCCTGGGAAATGTTCGCCCCTTCGAACGCAGGGCCCGTTGCCGTCGCGCAGCAGATGAGCTTGCCGTCGGCGATGAGCGCCATCTCACCGTTGGTTCCCAAGTCGGCGAAAAGGATCCGCCGATGCGGGACCTCGGAAAGCGAGCCATCGCCCAGATCGACGAAGGCGTCCAACCCGCACGCAACGATGCCTGCCGAAATATCGCCGCCTACATACCCCGAAACGCACGGACACAAATACGTATCGCCCATACCTGCAACCGCGCGACAGTCGCCGAAAAGCGTCTGGGGTTCGAACGGGTACGATCCGATGCTTTCAGGAGAAATCCCGCACAGGATGTGCTCCATAACCGTGTTGCCGGCAACCGCCCAGCGCGCAATACGCGACGGATCAGCGCCCGCCTGCATGCACAGATCGCGCGCGAGCTGGCGGATGCAGCGCACTGCGGCGTCTTCGAGAACATCGAGTGCGCCCGCGGCACTCGCTTGGATGCGGCTGATCACGTCGGCGCCAAACGACGCCTGAGGGTTTGCAACCCCTCCCCGCGCCAACAACTTGCCTGTTGCTGCATCGAACAGATAAGCGGCGATAGTGGTGGTGCCCAAATCGACGGCAACGCCAAGCTGACCAGCAGGGGCGGCATCGCGCGAGAACCGCGCAAGCGCAGCGGCATCGGAATCGGCGCCTTCCACCCTCAGTCCATCCTTGTGCGGAATGGGGATAACGAACATGCCGTCTTCCGCATTCGTTTGGCATGCGAGCGCGCGCTCCCATTCGCCATCAGGGCGTTTGATCTCCACGGCGCACTTGCCGCAGGTGCCGTTGCCCCCGCATGGAGCCAGCACGGGCGCACCTGTGCGCTGCAAAACCGAAAGGAGGCTTTCGCCTTTCACGGCGGGAACGGAAAAGAAATCCTCCGGTTGCCAGGCCGCACTTTTCGCCCCGGCGCCATGCGGATCTTCAAGAATGAACACTTCCACGAGGGCAGCTCCTTACGGCTTGTCGCCTGTTGTGCATTCCGCACGCGGCGCCGTTTCAGACGGCATCCGGCGGCACAATTCGGGCAGGGTATTATGTTCGGCTCCTATTTCATCACATCGTAGAGTATCATCCATTGTGCGGAGTGCCCAATTGACTCGCAAGCTCATGGGGCGCACCGCCGATTGAGCGCGCCACCCACGCGCCGTATCCTCGCTCTAGCGCTGGCGGGACGCGCATCCCGCCGAAAACGCAAGGGCAATGGGGCGGGTCGCAGCCCGCTCGGAAACCGGGGCGCTAAGGCCCCTCCTCCGCAGGTGCGGAGGCCACCACAGGATAGGAGGATCCTATGTCGATTCTGGAAGACATCTCGAGCGCGGTGCTCAACGGCAAGCGCAAAGAGGTCAAGAAACTCGTGCCCCAGGCGCTCGAGGAGGGCATCGCCCCCCAGGAGATCCTGGACGAGGGCCTGATCAAGCCCATGGGCATCATCGGCGACCAGTTCAGCGCGGGCGAGGTGTTCGTGCCCGAGATGCTGGTGGCGGCGCGCGCGATGTCCACTGGCACCGAGATCCTCAAGCCGCACCTGATCGACGAGGGCGCCGAGCCCGCCGGCAAGGCCGTCATCGGCACCGTCAAGGGCGACATGCACGACATCGGCAAGAACCTGGTCCGCATGATGATCGAGGGCAAGGGCCTGGAGGTCGAGGACCTGGGCGTCGACGTGGCCCCCGAGCAGTTCGTCGAGTACGTCAAGGCCAACCCCGACTGCCACCTGGTGTGCATGTCGGCGCTGCTGACCACCACCATGCCCGAGATGAAGAACA
>CALUHI010000040.1 GCA_944320405.1 uncultured Eggerthellaceae bacterium | reverse complement strand
CGCTTGTGTTCTGCATCGTTGCGACTGTGACCCCTCCGACGGATGTGTGGGATCAATCCTCTCGTGTGACATGGATGGTCGGCCTTGGCTGGCAGTGGTTTTGGGCATCGGGGCTTTTGCCCGCCATATTCCTGTTCGCTGCCGTGCGTGCCGGCAACCGCCTGGTGCGCAACGCGCTCGAGCCCATGCAGCCGAGCGCTGTGCTCCTGTGGGCACAGGCTATTCGGAATGGGGTTTTCGTTCTGCTCACCATCGTGGCGGCGGTGGGTCTTGCCGTTGCTTTGCTGATGTGTTGGCCGCTTGTGTACACGCTTTCTTCGGGAGGGCCGTTCAGCTCCGACGTTGTGACCTACATTTCCCTGGAAGGCCCGTGGTTCGCCGAGCTGCAGGCGGCGTGCGGCCAGCTTTCCGAGGCGGGTGTGTGGATGCTTGTCATCGCCATCCTCGTCATTCGGGCTTGCTGGCGATATGCGCGGTTCGCCTGGGCGGAGAAGGTGAAGGAAGACGAAGCACTTTTCGAGGACGACTCCGACTCTTCCGAAGAAGACGGCTCGTCGCGTAAGGCGCAGAAGTCGTTCGACGCGTATCTGACACCGGGCCTGATGCGCGTCGGCTCGGGGGTCGGCTTCGCGTTGTTGGGAATCGCCGTGGTTTCAATGATCCTCTCGCTCATCAACCCTGCTGGAGGGAATTGCTTCAAATATGCAAACGATCTGATTGCTACTCTTCTTACCGCGTCGTACGGTTTGCCCCTTGCCTTCGCTGTCTTTCTTGCAATTCAGGTGGCGCTTGCGGCGATCGATTTCAGGAATGAGACGGCGCAAGAAAAGCGTTCCGGCCTCAAAGGCTTCGCGAAATTCCTCTCGTGCGCGGGCATCGTGGCATGCGCGGCTCTTGTCATCTATTCGATCGTGAAGGCAGAGATGGCCTATGGCATCCTGCAGCCCTTCGCCGATTTGGCGGCGGCGGGTTTCGCGACGGCGACGATTTGGACGTTTGTGGCCCAGTTCTTCTCCCAGTTCCTGTTCTACCTGATCATCATTGCGATTGCGGTGTGGGCTATTGGGGCGCTGCTAAGCAGCGGCGGCGCGGGCGCTGGGGGCGGCAGCTCGTACAGCGGCGGCTACAGCGGTGGTTCCTACAACTGGGGCGGCTCGTCCACCGGCGGATCTTCCGGCGGCAGCTTGTTCCCCGATCGCGCCACCATCTCGCAAGGCGGCTTCTTCAGCGGCGGCGCGACCACGATCCGCGACAGCTCTGGGCGCAAAGTGGCTACCGTCAACGAGGGCATGTTCGGGACGACGATCCGCGACAACGCGGGGAACAACATTGGGTCTGTCCGCGAGGGATTCTTTGGCAACACCCACGTGGATATCGGGGATGACAAGTACGAGGTGCGTGACAGCTTCTTTGGCGATAGCAAGATCGTCAGCGAGAACGGCAAGACGGTTGGCCGCATCGAGAAGGACATATGGGGCAACGACGTTTTCAGGAAAGAATGATCTTGCGTTAGGCGGGTCCAGTTCCATCCTTGGCGGGCGGCGCGCCTCATTATTCTGCGGGGGTTTGATTCGTCTTTTCCTCGCGTTCAAGCTGGTCGAGCATGGCGCGCGTAGGAGCAGGTCCGCCGAAATAATCGGGATCGCGGGACATCTGCACGCGTGCGACGACCAGTACGCAAAGGTTGTAAAGCGCATGCGCGATGGCGACGACAGCAAGGCTTCCCGTGACAAGAAAAGCGATGCCCAAAACGAGCGCCAGCCCCAGCGTAAGGACGGTGGTGGCGAGGTCGCGGTAGCGCACGTGCGAGAACCAGAATGCGATGGAGGCGACGAAAAGCGCGATGAGCGCTGCCGCGGGTGCCGGAAGCGCGAGCGCGACCAGGTGCGCGACAATCCCCATCAGGGCGAAACGGAACAGCAGCTCTTCCGAGAACCCTGTCAGTGCCATGAGTGCCGCCAGGGCGGGGAAGGGAAGGCGTGCGAGCTCGCCGTTGACGCCCTGCCGCGTGCGCATGATGCTCTGGCGCCCCTTCTCGGTTGAAAGCGCGCGCTTCTCGAACAGGTAGGCGACGATGGTGAACGCAGCCGCAAGCCCGCACCCGACAGCAAGCGTTGGGATGAGGTCGAGCGCGGTAAGCGACTGTCCGATAAGGCCGACCCACGCGAACCCCAGCACGGCAGCGCCCCAATCGCCCGATGAAAGCCCCGCCAGCACAACAGCGCCCACGCAGCCCACGGCAAGCAGGATCAGTTGGCTGATGACCAAGTTCGCGGTAAGGGTCAGTGCCTCCTGCGGGTCAAGCGCGGGCGCTTTCATAAACGTGGATGCTCCTAGCGTGTTGATGCCGGTGGTTTTCCTCAAGACGTTTTGCATTATAGCGATGCATCGCCGAAAGCACGAAGGGTGCTATAGTTGGCGTGTTGACCCCGAACGGGGAACCTGCGGAAAGGAGACCTTTCATGAGATTCGTGCTTACCGGCGATTCCGACTGCCCTATCGCGCGCCTTGCGCTTTCGCGTGGCGAATCCGCCAAGATCGAGAACGGCAGCATGGTGTACTCGCGTGGGGTTGAGATCTCAGGCGGTCTCAATGCCAAGAAGAAGGGCCTTGGTGGCGTGCTTGGCGCTATCGGACGCAGCCTGACCAGCGGCGAGTCGATGTTCATCACGACCGCGACTGGCACTGCCGACGATGGTGAGATCGCCATCGCTCCTCCCATTCCCGGCAAGATCATCAGCTTGGAAGTTGGTGGACAGCAGCAGTACCGCCTGAACACGGGCGCGTTTCTTGCCTGCGATTCGACGCTTGACTACACGATGGTGAACCAGGGCATCTCGAAAGCCATCTTCGGTGGCACGGGCGGCCTGTTTGTCATGGAAACTAACGGCACGGGTACCATTCTGGTGTCGGCGTTCGGTGACATCCTGACGCTTGAGGTGACCCCCGAGTCGCCGCTTGTTGTTGACAACGAGCACGTGGTGGCATGGGATGCCGGCCTCAACTACAACATTCAGGTTGCTAGCGGCATGTTTGGCTTCACGACGGGCGAGGGTGTGGTGAACTCGTTCAACGGCTACGGCCGCGTGTTTATCCAAACCCGCAACTTGCAGAACCTCGCACAAGCGATGCACCCCTACCTGCCCACGACGGCTGGCTAGCGGGAGCGCTTGACAGCGAAACCAAAGCATTTAGGCCAACGCGCTGCTTGCATGTGCTGGCAGCGCGTTTGCTTTTGACGGATGGGGAAGTCGGTTCTGCTCCTTGCCAGTTATGGCAATTCGACAACACGGGTGGCAATGTGATCGAGCAGGGCGTCGGAGTGCGTCACTAGCACCATGCCGATGCTGTTTGCTTGCGTGTATTCGATGAGGAAGCGCCAGAGGCTCGCCTGCGTGGAGGCGTCGAGCATCGTGGAGATCTCATCGCAGATAAGGTAGCGTGGGCGCGCCATGAGCGCACGGGCGATGCAGCAGCGCTGTAGCTCGCCACCGGAAAGCTCGGAAGGGAAGCGCTCTAGCCACCCGCGTTGGACTCCGAGTGCGTCAAGCAGCCGCGGAATGGAGGAATCGCTTTCGTCATTGCCCGCTTTCCATTTAGCCAATGCGCGGGCATCTTCCGCTGCGATTGCGGCTTCTGCAAGGCTTTGCCGCACCGTGATGGCAGGGTCCATCATGCGCTCAGGATGCTGCGCAATCAACTGCACTGGGCTTGTGCCCTTGCGGGGAAGAGGCACGCCATCCACCAGCACCTTGCCCGTCGCAGGCCGCAGATAGCCTGCCAAGATGCGGCATAACGTAGTCTTCCCCGTCCCTGAAGGTGCACGCAATGCTACACGTTCGCTCGGCCTCACCGTCAGATCGAAGCCATTCAGAACAAGTTGACTGCCGTAGCTGAAGCAAATCCCCTTCGCCTGAAGGAGGCGTGAGGTCGCTCGTGCGTTTCCGGCAAGCGCGCATGGCCCGATCGAGCGGTCCGGTGCGGCGGAGCGGACGGTCGAAGATAGGGAGCGCAGCCGTGCCGGACCGCTCGATCGGGCGCCTTGGGCCTCCGGCGCAGCGGAGTGGACGGTCGAAGATAGGGAACGGAGCTGCTCCGGACCACCCGGCCGAGCCTCCGGCGACGCCTTCATCCCATGTTCAGGCAGCGCATACCAAAGCTCGCGGCTGAAAGGATGTTGCAGCAAGTCGGGTGATGCGAAGCTTGCAACGGCGGTCTCTTCCACCACGGTGCCGTCTTTGAATACCGCAATGCGGTCAGCAACGCGCAGTGCAAGCTCGATGTCGTGGGTGATCAGCAACACCCCGCCGCCATCGTCGGCAAAGCGGCGGAAGTCTTCCATTGCCTGCACGGCAAGTTCCATGTCGAGCCCGGGTGTGGGCTCGTCGGCCACAATGACACGCGGACGGTTCATGAGCGCGCCGATCAGCAGCACGCGCCGCGCCATACCGCCGGACAGCTCGAAGGGGTAGCGCCGCGCCGCTTCCTCGTCCAAGCGGTAACGCGCGAACAGCTCGCGTCGTCGGGCGGCGGCTTCCTGCTTCGACATGTCTTTCGCCAGGCGCTCTATCTGGCGTCCCACGCGCTGCAGCGGGTCGAGCGATTCGACGGATTGGGGAACGAAAGCTATCTTGCTGCCGCGCAAGGGCGCAAGCGAGCGCTCGCCCATGGGGGCGCCGTCGAACCACACGCGGCCGGTTACGTAGGCGTTGGGCGCGAACAGCCCCATGACGGTGTCGGCGATGAGCGTCTTGCCGGAGCCCGATGCGCCTACAAGCGCCAGGATCTCGCCTTCATGCAGCGAAAGACTCAGATGCTCCACCACGAAGCGCGTTTCGCGGTGCGCAAGCACGCCGCGCCCGGCATAGCGCTCGAAGCCAACGCTCACGTCGTCAAGTTGCAGCAAGTGGTGGCCGCCAGCGTGGACGCTGTGCGCAGCGTGGGAATGATGATGGTGCGTCGGCTGCCCGGCATGGTTGGTTGCGATGTGCTCCATTTCCGCTTCACCTACTCCTGCGAGCTTGCGGGGTCCAGTAGGCGGCGAAGGCCCGATCCGCAGGCATCGAACAGCATGACCACCAGCACCAACGCCAGGCCAGGGAAGAATGCGAGCCACCACATGCCGGCTGAAAGGTAGCTCATCGACTCAGACAGGATGATGCCGATCGCAGCGGATTCAGGCGACAGTCCGAACCCGAGGAACGTGATGGACGCCTCATGCAGGATGGCGTGCGGGAACATCAGCACGATGCCCACCAAAAACTGGGGAAGCACGTGGGGAAGGATGTGCCGCAGCGCGATGTCCCAGCGGCTTCGCCCCAGTTTTTCGGCAGCGGCAACGTATGAAGCTTCTTTCACCTGCAGCACTTCGGCGCGCACCACGCGGGCAAGGCTGGGCCAGTGCGTGAGCGCGATGCCCACCACCACGCCGACGAAACCCTTGCCCAGTGCGTAGGAAATCAGGATGAGCAAAATGATGTGTGGGATGCCCATCATCAGGTCGATGATCCAGGTGATCGCCACATCGGCTTTGCGCCCGCCCAGTGCTGCCGCGCATCCCAGCACCAGCGCGATGAGGGATGAAGCAGCTACGGCAACCAACCCGATAAGGATGCTTGTCGAAAGGCCGGTCAGGGTGCGGACGAACATGTCGTGTCCCAGGCGATCGGTGCCGAACGGATGCTGCAGGCTGGGTGCGAGCGAGCGAGCGTCCAAGTCGGTTGCGGTTGCAGCGGGTGCAAGCAGGATCCCGGCGATTACAACGGCAATGAGCACAAACGCTCCTGCCGCTGCCGCCACGGCGGTAGTGCGGCGGTTTCCGCTGCGGAACAGGCGGTCGAAGGGGCTGCGACGTTGCGTGGCGGATTGCCCTTTACGCCATCCCTTGGGCAGATGGAGAACAGGTCGGGTAACCTCGCGCTCGGCGATTCGGGTGGCGTCACCCTTACGCGGCAGAGGATTCGCTTCCATGGGCGGTCACCTCCCCTCGGCGGATGCGCGGGTCGATGACGCCGTACAGGATGTTGGCTATCAGGTTGCCGCCAAATACGAATACGGCCGAGACCACCGCAATGCCTGCAAGCAGCGCAGAGTCGCCGCCGAGGCCCGCGGTGACAGCGGCCTGTCCCAGACCAGGATACGAAAACACCTGCTCCACCAAAACCGATCCTCCAAAGATCTCGCTGATGGAGGCGAACTGCAGCGTGATGGCAGGGAGCAGCGCATTGCGAAGACCGTGCTGCCACAGCACCGTCAGGCGGCTTTTGCCCTGAGCCTGGGCGTAGCGCGCGAACGGACCGTTCATGATGTCGATTGTCTTCTCGCGCGTGTGCAGTGCGATGTTCGCCACGCCCACGAACGCCAGCACAAGGGCGGGAAGGATGGCGTGATAGATGCGGTCGGCCCAGGTGACGGACCCCGATTCCACGCCCACTGGCACGGAGAACCCGAATGGGAACCAGCTCAACCACACCGAGAACACGATGAGTGCCACAAGCGCCAACCAGAACGTGGGAACGCTTGCCAACACGAAGCAGTAACCCTTGATGATGCGATCGGCCAAGCGGTCGCGGTTCATGCCGGCGATGATACCCAGCGCAAATCCGATGACGCCGGAAAGCACCCAGGCGATCGCCATCAGAAGCAGCGACGATCCGGCGCGCTCGGCAATGACCTGCGCAACCGGCGCATTGAAACGAAGGCTCGTTCCCATGTCGCCCTGGACGAACGCGACGAGCCAGTTGAAGTAGCGCGTGAGGAACGGCTGGTCGGTGCCCCAATAGGCGGCAAGCTGCGCTTTCTCTTCCACGGTGAGCGAAAGGTAGGCGCTTTGTCCCAGGTTCGCCTGCATGGGGTCAACCGGCGATGCTTGCACCAGGGCAAACGTGACAAAGCTCACTGCCAGGATAAGCAGCGCGCATTTGGCGAGTTGACGGAATGTGAGCGAAAGCAGGGGCATGTTGTTGGGGTGGCGCCTCCTACCAGCTCCACTTGTCTACGTTGTTGATGATGGACCAACCGTGGCCGTGCGGGTGCGGCTTCTGCTCGGCCACCTTCAGCCCTTCGCGGGCGAAGTACAGGTGGTCGACGTTGGCGATCCACACCCACGGGGCATCCGATTCAGGCGTGACGCCGACCTGTCCATCCCACTGAGCCAAGCGGTAGTACTCGTACGAATCCGCAATGTCGGTTTGGGAAACGGCTTGCTCCAGGTAACCGTCGGTCGCATCGCTTTTGCGGCAAGCGTAGTCGCCCCAGCCGTCCGAATGGTTCAGCTCGTAGATTTCCACGGGGGAGTTGGAGCCCCAGCCCCACAGGATCGCCTGGGAATAGGACTGCGGTTCGAGCTCGTCCCATGAAAGGCCTTGCACGTTCACCTTGATGCCCAGTGCCGCCATCTGTTCGGCGAAGTCGGCGGCGAGCGCCTGGCGTACAGTGTCGGGCGCCATGTACAGCAGGTCGAACTCGGCGCGCATGTCGCCTTTGACCAGGATGCCGTCGCTGCCGGCCGCCCAGCCGCCCTCGGCCAAAATCGTTTTGGCGCGCTTGACGTCGGCTTCCACGCGCATGTCCTCGCTTGCCCAGGGCATGCCGTCCGACACGCTGAACGCCGGCGTGCCGAATCCGCCCAGCGTGTGTTGGATGGCAAGGTTGCGATCGAGTGCAATGCTCATCGCCTGGCGCAGCGCAAGGTCGCTCGTGACGTTGTTGCCGGCTTCGAAGGTCTGTCCGCCGCTTTCCCAGGTGGACCCTGCAGGAAGCATCGGCAGCGAGATTCCGCGCGAATCCACGGTTTCGCAATCGAACAGGTCGTAGCCGCTCACGATGTTTTCCGCGAACGTGGCCGAGGTGTAGGCGAGGTCGACCGACCCCGATTGCGCGGCGGCAAGCGAGGCGTCCTCGTCCATGAACAGCACCACCACGCGTTCGATCTGCGGCTTTTCGCCATAGTAGGTGGGGTTGGCGTCGAAGATGACCTGCTGGCCCTTGTCCCACTGCGTCAGCACGTAACGGCCCGACCCGATGGGATGCTCGCCGTAGTCGGCTCCATGGGCGTGCTCGGGACAGATGCCCACGTTCGCCAGCGTGTACAGCAGAATGTTGAATGGGCGATTCAGGTGCAGCTCCACCGTGTAGTCCCCGGTTGCGACCGCTTCGTCGACCATCGAGAGGTCCGCTTCGGCGGTGGGAGAGGACAGGATGCCGTTGATGGTGAAGGCCACATCGGCGGCGGTCAGCGGCTCACCGTCGGAGAACACGGCGTCGTCGCGGATGGAAAACGTCCAGGTAAGGCCGTCTTCGCTGCAGAAATAGTCGGTGGCCAAGTCGTTGGAGAAGCTCATGTCGGCGTTCGTGACGATGAGCGTGGACTGGATGAGCGGCTCGTGCACATGTTCGCCGCAGCCCCACGACACGAACGGATCGAAGCCCGCCGCGGGTTCTGCGCCGGTGGGCATGGTCACGATAACCTGTGCTTGGGTTTCACCCTGCGCGCCGCCTTCTTCGGTGTCGTTTTCACTGTTGGCAGGCTGCGAGCAGCCGGAAAGCGCGCCACCAAGTGCGAGCGCTCCACCGCCTGCAAGTGCAACCTTGGCGAACGTGCGGCGGGAAAGGGAAGGGCAGGCCTGGTGCGAGGTCATTGCGGGTCTCCTTCGACAGTCGTGTTACGAAAAGCAAACTCGTAACACTATAGGGATTGGAGCAACCCCAAGTCAAGAATCGCAATCCCCCAACCGGCGAATGGCGTCCTCTGGATCATTCTGCATGGTAAAAGCGCGTTCAATGCAGGTTTTTGCACGTTGGTCGACATAACCTCCAGTGCGTTTGATTGCTTTCCAGCGATGGCGCAATGCATGCTCGGTGTTTTCCCTGATAAAACGGAATTCGAATTGTCTCTTTTATGGAATGTCGGCCTTTTCGCCATAAAAGGACGGCCATTCCCTTGCCAGCGCGTCGACTAACGGCGAAAAACATGCATTGTTGGCCGAATTACGGCGCAA
>CALUHI010000039.1 GCA_944320405.1 uncultured Eggerthellaceae bacterium | reverse complement strand
AGGAGGCGTAGAGGGACAACAGCCGCGTATCGAGTGAGATGTTGAGCGCGATGAAGAAGGGGACCGGCCCGATGGTGAACTGCTGGCACAGGTGGGCGAACGCGTAGGCGTCGACGATGGCCGCCATGACGCCGGTGAACTTCATGTCGTTGGGATTCTCGAGGATGTTGCACTGCGCCGAGATGTAGGCTTGGACCGCGAACGATATGCCGATTTTGCTGGAGAACTGATGGCCGAATTTGTTCGTGGTGCCGGGGTTGGTTCCCCTTCGCATGTTTTGGTACGCGTCGTACTTGCTGTTCCAGCGTTCCACGAGCTCGCCGAATTGCTGGTCGAAGCTCTTGCGGGTTTCGTTCGCAAAGCCCTCCTGCTTGAAGCCCTCGATGCCTTGGCCTTCCTTGGAGATGCAGATCCCGCCTCCCAGGAAGAAGTACCCGAATGGGCTCAGGTAGAACTGGAGGGGGAAGGTGGGCACCCAGCAGGTGAGGCTCGATCCCCTCAGCACCGCCGGGAACGACGACGGCAGCGTGAAGATGTTCATCGACGAGCCCGCTTGCCCGAACGAGACCTCCGGAACCACGTCGGCGTTGCCCGTCTTGAACGGTATCGGCGAGTCTTGCGCGGTCAGCTTCGTCGGGAACACGTACGTGGTGCCGCCCGCCTTCACGTGCACTTCGAAGCTGCGATCCTTGGGCAGGAGCGCGTCGGAGGGCGGTTCGAGCTTCAGGAACAGATCGCTGCGCTTGAACGTCCCCGCGCCGCCTTTCACGTCGACGTTCACGGTGAACAGCGCCTTGCCGTCGAGCTTTCCCGCTTCGTCGGTCGTGCGTGCCCACAGCGACACCTCCGCGGCTTGCGCGCCCGCCAGATGCAGCTTGCCCGTGATGGGGACGGGGTTGTAGGCGGCTCCGGTGCGCAGCACCTCGCAGTCGCAGTACTGCATGTCCCAGCCGTTGAACGACAGGTACTCGAAATAGGGGATGGAAGGGTCGCCGATCTTGCAGCAGGGCAGCGCCATCGCCGTGCCGGAGTCCACGCGGATCTTGGTGAGCGTGCAGATGCGGTAGCCATCGCCGTTGGACACGGTGACCGACCCCTCGAAGCGGTAGCGCACGCCGTCGGGTCCCAGGTCGACGGTGGCTCCCAGGCTGCGGACGTCGAACACCACGGCACCCAGGTCATCGGCTACGGCCTCGAGCCGCTTGGACGAGTCGCTTGCGGCGGCGATGGACACCTTCGCCCCCGGCACCGGGGCGTTTTTGCCCTGCGCGTCCACGTCGTAGACGGACAGGCCTATCTCGTAGGCGGAGAGCACGATGAACTGGGCGGTGGGGTCGCCGCCGTCGGCTTTGGCATCCGGGTCGAGCGCGTAGGCGCGCTTGCCGTCAAAGACGCCCAAGCAGGGCAGCATGAGCGCAGCAACGGTGGCGCCTCCTCCCATCAGGAAGGAGCGCCGCGTGAGGGCGGGGGAGGTGTTCGGGCAATCGCCGGGATCCACGTGGACGGGCTCTGGTTCGGATGTGCTCGGACGATTAGGTTCGTAATTGGTCATAGTCGGCCCCCTTCCGTGCTTAGAGACCATCGTAAAGGAAACCGACCTGGGATGCACCTGCTGTTTGACGCATAAAAAGGCAGCGTGAACGCTGATTCGATCTCGCTGAACGTCCGTTTTGCGCCGCCTGCGGGCGAATCTATTCGTTTTGGCGAACAGATTCGCCCGTCACGCGTGGTTAGCGGTTGTTGCGTCCCTTGCGCCAGGCATACGCGGCACCCGTTTTGGCGGCGGTTGCTGCGGCTATGGCGACTACCGCAAAGGGCGCTGCGGCATCGCCGGTTTGGGGGGAGCTGTGTGAATGGCGGTTGGAGCGGATCGGAAGCGTCGCCGGCTTGCTGCAACAGCACGCTTTTGGTCTAGTCCAGCTCGCGGGGATCGAGCGAGTCGATCAGGTCGCGCAGCTCCTGGCGCTTGTGAACGTCGAGCTTGGCGTAAATGCGCTTGGAGTGCGTGCGGATGGTGTTTTCCGATACCACCAGCATTTCAGCGATGCGCGCGACGGTGTTGCCGCGCGCGATCAGCTCCATGACTTCGGTTTCGCGCGCCGACAGACGATAGTAGCGCTGTACGAGGGCGATCTGCTTCGACAAGCGGTCCTGATAGGAGGGTTCGTCGATGGGAGCCGCCTCGGGGGAGGCCGGCGCGGGCGCTTCGTCGGCATGCGGCTTTTGGGCATCTTTCGGTGCGGGCAGCGGTTCACCGGCAGGACGAAGCGCCACGAGCTCGATGCTGGTGTCGTGCTCGTCGAAGCCCAACACGCGACGCAGTCCGCCTTGGCCAACGAAGTACATCAGACCCAAAAGGTACACCGCCGTCAATGCGAGCAGCGTGATTCCCGATGCGCCGAACACATCGAGGCGCTCGACAAATGTTCCACCGAAAAATCCCAGATCGTGAAGCGCGTAGACGATGCTTCCGAAGAAACCGTAGATGAACACGGGGTTGATGCCGCGGTCGCGCGATGCCTGCGCGCATTGGATCATCATCAGCATGATGGCGGCGCTGTAAAGCGCGTACATGATGGCGGCAACCCAGTTTCCATAATCGCGCGGAAGGAACGGAAGCAGCAGGATGGCCGTGATGGCGAAGGGGAAGAAGAACCGGTACGCCATGACCACGTTCACGCGCAGGCTTTTGAACCGCCACAGCGCCAGCATGGTCACGGCCATCGCGAGCGCACCGGCCATCGAGAGCACGTTGACGAACGTTCCCATGCTCACCTCGCCCAGCGCGAGCGAGCGCATGATGCCGGCGGAGAACCCCAGCGCTCCCACGCACAGCGCGCTGCGCCAGTAATCCTTCAACACGCGGCGGTACACCTGCGGATGCTCGTGCGGCACGTCTTTGAACATGGGCTGGTTGCGGTCGACCGTGCGGCTTTCCACGACGATGGTCAAGCCGAACAAAGGCATGAACACCAGCGGAATCAAAAATGCCGCAATGGCTTGGGGGATGAGGTACAAAGCGAAATAAAGCAGCGCAGCGTAGGCGGTGCCGGCGATGAGGTCGCGGTTGCCGCGGTCGGCGTCGCGGCTGGCGAACAAACGCTGCCACAGCATGTAAAAGCCCGCAGAACCCAACCCCAGAAACGCGCCACCTGCTACCACCAACGGCAGCGCCGCCGCGTCAAGGTAGATTGCTGCGATAAGGCAGCACCACCCCACAAGATAAGGCGCACCGGCCAAAACGACCGAAAGCCGTTTGGTCGGCCCGGGCAGGAAATAGGCGCCAAGCCCGCTGGCAACAAAGCTTGCGAAGAACGTGACCGACTGCGCCAAGAAGAACCAGAAAAGGATTTGCGGCGTTTGGAAATGCAGTGGGAGAAACGGGAACACGCCGCCCCACACCCCGGTGGCGTTCACGGCCAAGAATAGAGCGTAGCCCAGCGATGCCACGTTGGGCTTGAAGACGGATGCTGCGTCTGCCAGACGCCGAGATATGCCCTGTGCGCTGTTTCCCATATGCCCGATCAGTATACGCGATCGGTATCCGCTGTGCCGGCGTCGGCATCTGTCCGCGCCTCAAACCTTCGGAAAGCGTGCGG
>CALUHI010000038.1 GCA_944320405.1 uncultured Eggerthellaceae bacterium | reverse complement strand
CGGGGCGATGCAGCAGTCCATGGCGCAGCTGGCCACCAACATGTCATCTGCCATGAGCATCGACGGCGACGCCTTCGCCAACGCCTTCCAATTCAACATGGACGAAGACGACCTTACTGAGCTGATGGTGTCGATGATGGGCTCCGAGGAGGCGTCCTACGACAACAACCTGCGGCAGCTGGGGTACGTCGACAAAGCCGAACCCTCGGGCATCAACATCTACCCCATCGATTTCCAGAGCAAAGAGCACGTCATCGAGATCTTGGACGGCTACAACGACCGCATGCAGTCGGAGGGGCAGGACGACAAGGTGATCACCTACACCGACATCGTGGGCACGCTCATGAGCTCGGTTACCACCATCGTCGACATGATCAGCTACGTGCTCATTGCCTTCGTGGCGATCTCGCTGGTGGTGAGCTCCATCATGATCGGCGTCATCACCTACATCAGCGTGCTTGAGCGCAGAAAAGAGATCGGCATCCTTCGTGCGATCGGCGCGAGCAAGGGCGACATCAGCCGCGTGTTCAACGCCGAAACCATCATCGAGGGCCTGGTGGCGGGTCTGCTGGGCGTGGGAATAACCGCGCTGGCCTGCATTCCGGCAAGCGCCATCGTCGAGGCGCTGTTCGATGTGCCCAACGTGGCTCAGCTGCCGTGGCAAGCCGCTGTGGTGCTGGTGCTCATCAGCGTCTTCCTCACGTTCATCGCCGGCATCATCCCCGCTTCGTCAGCCAGCCGTAAAGACCCCGTGGAGGCCCTGCGCAGCGAGTAACGACCCTCTTGCCGCCTGCCCCGGACTGAATGATCTGGGACAGGCGGCAAGCAAGCAAGCGGCTGATTCCCCCATCTGAATGTGAAGCTTTCGCGCTCGGAGCCGTTTCCCTTGCGAAGGCTTCGTCGACGGGGTACTATGCTTATTGATACCGATTCCTAATAATGGATCGGCAGAGGGCAGACGAGAAATCTTTCAAAGAAGGAGAACAGTTCCATGAACCTGCGTTCCGAACTCCCCACCGCCGAGAACTCCACCAACTTCAACGTGGTCAGCGGCAGCACCACCGAGGTTGGCACCACGCTCGATAACCTGAAGGCCGCCGTCACCGGCGAGACCGGCGCTTCCGCCAAGTACGCCGCCTTCGCCGAGGCTGCCGATGCTGCCGGTTACTCCCAGATTGCGCGTCTGTTCCGCGCCACCTCTGAGGCCGAGCAGATCCACATCGCCATGGAGTACAAGCTGGTTGCCGCCGAGGATCCCGAGTGGCAGAAGCCCGTCGCCGACGCTCCTGTCGTCGAGGCCTGCGACCTGAACCTGATTGCTGCTGCCAACGGCGAGATCTACGAGACCTCCGACATGTACCCCGCCTTCATCAAGAAGGCCCAGGAAGAGGGCAACGCCAAGGCCGTCCAGGTGTTCACCCGCGCCAAGCTGGCCGAGTCCGTGCACGCCGAGCGTTACATGGAGGCCTACAACAACATCGACGCCGCCGATGACGACGCGTACTTCCTGTGCCCCGTCTGCGGCTACATCGAGAAGGGCGACGACTTCGAGGTCTGCCCGATCTGCGGCGCCAAGAAGTCCGCGTTCAAGCAGTTCTAAAGCACTGCTTGAGCCATCCCCGCCTCAGAGCAAGCGAAACGGCCGCCTTTGGGCGGTCGTTTCGTATTCAGGGAATGAGAAATCGTTCTGAATCGAACGAAATTCTTCTTTTGATGGAAAAAACTTCGATCCAGAATGGTCGGGAACGAGCCGGGACGCTCCAGTCGCACGATCTGGCTCCACGGTGCTCTTCATATGCAATATAACTCGAGGTCAGAGAGCTTCATCCCTACCGCGTCGCCGGCATCATGCGAGATCGAACGTTCTTGATCGCAGTTTTCTCCAAAATTCTGGGAAAAACTGCGATCAAGAACGCCAGAAGAAGGGCGATTACCGGTACCGATGCTCCAGCAGCACCGCGCCGTCGAGCGCTTCCACGCGAGCGGCGAGCAGGCGGCCCGCATCGAGCTCCACGAACGCGACGCTGGCAGGCATGCCGCCGCGCGGGCGCGTGGGCGAGCCGGGACACAGCACGAGCGACGCCGGACGTGCCTCGGCGCCTACGGTGATGTGCGCGATGTGGGTATGGCCGTGGATGCAGACCTCCGGAAGCGGATCTCCCGGCGCGACGCCCCTGCAGCCGTGCGGGCCGATGCGCACGTCGCGCGGATAGTGCCCGACAAGGAACCGCACGCCGTCGATCACCGGCGTTGCGAACCGCCCGACCGCCTCTCCGTATTCGGGGAAATCGTTGTTGCCCAAAACCGCCGTCACCGGGGCGAGCGTCTCCAACTCGCGCAAGATGCCCGGATCGCAGATATCCCCCGCATGGATGATGTGATCGCTTGCCGCTAGGGCCTCGTACGCCAACAGCGACAACCTGCCGTGCGTGTCGGACACGATCCCCACCGTCGTCGCCATTCGCAACCCCTCCCGTTCAGGTCCATCGAATGAGAAAAAGTGACTGTCCCTTTTTCTCATTTTCATCGTAGCGCATGGCACCACAATCTGATCAGGCAATATGACGCAAAAGTAACAGGACGGTGCAATTAGCACTCTCGGCTTGACAGTGCTAATTCCGCGCAGTAAAACATACTCGAACAAAGAAAAGGGGCCGCGGAAAGGCGGTCGGACGACGCGTCGCCCGTACAGCGGGAGGCGCACCTCCCGGAGCCGAGCCGCGATGCCCCGCACGTCAGAGGAGATGATCAGTATGTCTATGTTGATGCCCACGAGAAGGAACCGCGGCCTGCTGAGCGACTTCATGTTCGATCCGTTCGATGCCTTCTTCAACACCCCGATGCCGTCCGCCTCGACCCCGACGCTGATGCGCACCGACATCAAGGAGACCGAGAGCGGCTTTGAGATGACGATCGATCTGCCCGGATTCAAGAAGGAAGACGTCCAGGCCGAGCTGAAGGACGGCTACCTGCACATCGAGGCCCAGACCAAGTCCGAGACCGAGGACAAGGACGCCAACGGCACCTACGTCCGCAAGGAGCGCTTCAGCGGCAAGTGCAGCCGCACGTTCTACGTCGGCGAGGACGTCGAGGAGAAGGACATCCGCGCGAAGTTCGAGGATGGCACGCTGAAGATCGACATCCCCAAGAAGCAGGAGCAGCCCAAGCTCGAGGAGAAGAAGACCATCGCCATCGAAGGCTAGCGGCGATTCCGGCCGAAGGCGACCCCTCCTCCTTCGGCCCCCTCTTTCTGCAAGGTTTCACTCACCATGCAAACACGGCCATGCGGCGCCTCCTCTCTCCCCGCATGGCAACCAAACGGCGTTGTAAAACTCGGCAACGCACTGGGAAAGCGGCCCGCGGGCCGCTTTCCTGCTTTTGGGAGCATTTTCCTGCTAGCATGGAGGGAGCCGATCGAAAGGAGCATGCGCCATGGACGAGACCACGCGAACCGCACGCGACATCGAAACCCTGCGCGAATGGATCCGC
>CALUHI010000037.1 GCA_944320405.1 uncultured Eggerthellaceae bacterium | reverse complement strand
CCACCCTGCCACGCCGGAGCAGGAGGAACTGCTTGCACAGGGTGCGTATGTTGTCAATCGGAAAGATTCCAACAAAAACGGTACGCTTGCGGTAAAGCAGGTCGTCGGCGACAGCAACCTGGTGTATCTCCTGCTGGAATTTACCGCACCTGAGGGGACGGTACTCGACCAGGACGGCTACCGGTTCAGCGGTGAACTGAAAGCGGGCCAGCAAACAACCGGCTCCGGATTTGTCAAAATGGAGGATGACGACGCCAGCGATAATCAGATTACGCTTGTCATGAGTGAACCCACCCGGCAGCCTGTCGCAGGGAAACGTGCGGTTCTGGAGTTATACGATCTGGAAGGGGCGGACATGGGCGAAGCCTATGAGACGGTTGTGCCCGGCAGCTGGAGCGTCTCGTTTCCACTGGACTTTGCGGACTGCTCCGTCACCTATACAATAGATCAGACGGTGCCCGTCCAGGGCTATGACGTGACGCTGCAAAGCATTTCGGTTTCGCCGCTCTCCATTGCCATACATGCCACCAGCCCCTATACCAGACAGATCAGCAGCGCACTGGATGCCCGCTACGCCCCTTATTCAGATGACTCCCCCCGCTGGTTCCCCATCACCATACAGTATGCAGACGGCACCTCGGAAACAGCGCCAAACACTGCAACCGGACGCATGGGAAGCATGTCCGAGATGAACCATCTGAGCGGTGACATTTTCGACGTCATCACATTCAGCGATCTGATTAATACAAAAGAAATCCGTTCCATCGAATTCTGCGGCACGGAAATCCTGTTGACGCAGGATTAACCGGTAAAGCGTCGGCACTGCCGGGCGCTTGGCCTTCCCCGCAAAGGATATACAGAGAATCCCCGCAATTCTGTCTGAATTTGTCGTCCTCACCGATTGATTTATGCCGGTAAAACAGGTAAAATAAATCTATCTTGTAAACAGAAAAAGGAGAGGACACGATACATGAGCGTCAATCGTTGTTATTCCGAAAAAAAGCCCGGCTTTGACGTAGAGGCGCGCAGCCTGTTTTCCAGCCTGCACGACCTGCTCGAGATCAAAAGCCTGACCCATGTGCGGTACCTGTGCCGCTACGATACCGAGGGACTCGCCCCTGAGGCCTATGAAAAGGCCAAGGGCATTGTCTTTTCCGAGCCTATGGCGGACGTGTGCTATGACGAGGATTTCCCCCGTCCGGCAGGCGCTCATACCGTGCTCGCGGTCGAGCCGCTGCCCGGCCAGTTCGACCAGCGCGCGGACTCCTGCGCGCAGTGCATCCAGCTGCTGACCGGCGGCGAGCGCCCGGCGGTCGCGGCGGCCAAGATCTATGTGCTCGAGGGCGAGCTGTCCGGCGCAGATCTGGACAAGATCCGCGGCTACCTGATCAACCCGGTGGAGTCGCGCGAAGCCTCGATGGACAAGCCCGCAACGCTCAAGGTCGAGTACGCGATCCCGACCACGGTCGCGTCGGTCACCGGCTTTATCCACATGGATGAGGCGGCGCTCTCCGACCTGCTGGCCAATATGGGCCTTGCGATGGATCTGGACGACCTCAAGTTCCTGCAGGCCTACTTCCGCGACGAGGAAAAGCGCGACCCGACCATCACCGAGGTGCGCATGGTGGACACCTACTGGTCCGACCACTGCCGCCACACCACCTTCCTGACCGAGATCGACGGTGTGAAGATCGACGACCCAATGGTACAGGATGCGTTCGACCGCTACCTTGCGGCGCGCGTCGAGGTCTATGGAGAGGAAAAGGCCGCAAAGCGCCCGGTCACGCTGATGGACATTGCGACCGCGGGCGCCAAGGTGCTCAAAAAGCGCGGCTACCTCAAGAATATCGACGAATCCGAGGAGATCAACGCCTGCTCGATCAAGGTCAAGGCGCTCGTGAACGGCCACTATGAGGACTGGCTGCTCATGTTCAAGAACGAGACCCACAACCATCCGACCGAGATCGAGCCGTTTGGCGGCGCGGCGACGTGCGTGGGCGGCGCCATCCGCGACCCGCTTTCCGGCCGCAGCTATGTGTACCAGGCGATGCGCGTGACCGGCGCGGGCGATCCCACGGTGCCGGTGGAGCAGACGCTTGAGGGCAAGCTGCCGCAGCGCAAGATTGTCACCGAGGCGGCGGCGGGTTATTCCAGCTACGGCAACCAGATTGGTCTGGCAACCGGCCAGGTGAACGAGCTGTACCATCCCGGTTATGTGGCCAAGCGCATGGAGGTGGGCGCCGTTGTGGGCGCTGCTCCGGCCAAGAACGTGCGCCGCGAGTGCCCTGCGCCGGGTGATGTGGTGGTGTTGCTGGGCGGCCGTACGGGTCGCGACGGCATCGGTGGCGCGACGGGTTCGTCGAAGGCCCAGAGCACGGCGAGCGTCGAGGAATGCGGCGCTGAGGTGCAGAAGGGCAATGCGCCGGTTGAGCGCAAGCTGCAGCGCCTGTTCCGCCGCACCGATGCATGCCGCCTGATCAAGCGCTGCAACGACTTCGGCGCGGGCGGCGTGAGCGTGGCCATCGGCGAGCTGTGTGACGGCATCGCGGTGAACCTGGACGTTGTCCCCAAGAAGTACGACGGACTTGATGGCACCGAGCTTGCCATCGCCGAGAGCCAAGAGCGCATGGCTGTGGCGCTTGCTGCCGCCGATGTTGACGAATTCCTGGGCTATGCGCGCGAGGAGAACCTGGAGGCCACGGTGGTGGCGAAGGTTACCGAGGAGCCGCGCATGCGCATGACGTGGCGCGGCGACACCATCGTCGACCTGTCGCGCGAGTTCCTTGCCAGCAACGGCGCGCCCAAGCACCAGAAGGCGCATGTGGGCCTGCAGGGCGTGGCACCCATCGACCCCGAAGACGAGATGGCCGCTGCCATCCAAGAGGCGCTGGGCAGCCTGGACGATGTCTACCTGAGCACGGTTCCCCTGGTTCCCGGTGCCGACGATGAGGATTCTTTCGCCGACGCCATGCATACCTTGGTGAGCGACCTGAACGTTTGCTCGAACAAGGGCCTTTCCGAGCGTTTCGACTCCACCATTGGCGCGGCCACGGTGCTCATGCCCTTCGGCGGCAAGACGCAGCTTACGCCCGCGCAGGCGATGGTGGCGAAGTTCCCGGTGTTCGGCGAGACCACGAAGGTGTCGGCGATGGCCTGGGGCTTCAACCCCTACATCATGGAGGCCGACCAGTTCCGCGGCGCCTACCTTTCTGTGGTGGAGAGCGTGGCTAAGTTGATCGCCACCGGCTTCTCGCGCAAGACGATGTATCTGAGCTTCCAGGAATACTTTGAGAAACTGCGCGATGAGGCGGAGCGTTGGGGCAAGCCTGTGGCTGCCGTGCTGGGCGCGCTGATGGCTCAGGTCGACCTGGGCGTGGGCGCCATCGGCGGCAAGGACTCTATGTCTGGTTCGTTCGAGGATTTGGACGTGCCGCCTACGCTGATTTCGTTTGCGGTGGCAACGGGCAAGATTGACGACGTGGTGTCGCCTGAGTTCAAGGGCGCGGACCATCGCGTGAAGCTCATCCAGCCCGCTTACCGCGAAGAGGGTCTTTTGCCCGTTACGGACTCGATGATCGCCGTGTTCGACGCGGTTGAACAGCTTGTGCGCGAGGGCGCGGTGCTGTCTGTGTCGACGGCGGGCTTTGGCGGCCTTGCCGAAGCCATCTTCAAGGCGTGCCTGGGCAACCGCATCGGTTTTGAAGTGTCTGACGAGTACTACGAAGGCGGTTGCCGTGAGCTGTTCGACCACGCATACGGCAGCTTCATCGTGGAGCTTGCCGACGGCTGGGATCTGCCCATGGTCAAGGATGCCACGGTCACTGAGCTTGGCCGCACGACCGAAGCGTACGAGCTTTCCGCTTACGACGAGGTTGTTGACCTCGCCGAGCTTCAGGAGGCGTGGGAGCACGGCATCGAGGGCGTGTTCCCGTACCGCACGTCCGAGACCGAGCGTGCCGCAGCGCCGGCGGTCGAGCCTGTGTCGTTCACCACGGTGAAACCGCACATCTACGAAGGCCCGCTGATGAAGGCCAAGCCGCGCGTGGTCATTCCGGTGTTCCCGGGCAACAACTGCGAGTACGACACGGCGCGCGCGTTCGAGCGCGTGGGTGCTGTGGCCGATGTGTTCGTGATCAACAATCTGACGCCCGATGCGGTTGCCGAAAGCACGCATGAGCTGGCGCGCCGCATCCGCGAGAGCCAGATCGTCATGATCCCTGGCGGTTTCTCAGGCGGCGACGAGCCTGACGGTTCCGCCAAGTTCATCACCGCGTTCTTCCGTGCGCCCGAGGTCACCGAAGCCGTGCGCGAGCTGCTGCAGAAGCGCGACGGCCTGATGCTGGGCATCTGCAACGGTTTCCAGGCGCTGGTGAAGCTGGGTCTGGTGCCTTACGGCGACATCCGCCCGATGGATGCCGACTGCGCCACGCTGACGTTCAACACCATCGGCCGTCACCAGAGCTGTCTGGTGCGCACGCGCGTGGCGTCCAGCCTGTCGCCCTGGCTTTCCGAGTGCCAGGTGGGCGACGTCCACACCGTGGCCATCAGCCATGGCGAGGGGCGCTTCGTGGCACCGCAGGCGCTGCTGGACAAGCTGGTGGCGAACGGCCAGGTGGCTACGCAGTATGTGGACGAGGCAGGTGTGCCGTCGATGGATCTGAGCGCGAACCCGAACGGTTCGCTTCTGGCCATCGAGGGCATCACGAGCCCTGACGGCCGCGTGTTCGGCAAGATGGGCCACTCCGAGCGCTCGGGCGCCGGTCTGTACAAGAACGTTCCCGGCAACCTCTACCAGCCCATCTTCGAAAGCGGCGTGAAATACTTCGGGTAGCAATGAGAAAAAGGAACAGTCACTTTTTCTCATTTTGAACGAAGAAGGCCGGAGGATGATCCTCCGGCCTTCTTGCATTTTGAGGTTTGTCAGGCGAATGAGAAAAGGGGCAGCCCCAATTTCTTATTACGCGTAGATTTCCTTTTCGACAACGAGCTCGTTTTTGATCTTGCCGACGAGTTTCCGCAGAGCGTCGATGCAGTTAGGGCGGATGTCGGCGCCAATCAGCACGTACATCAGCGAATCGCCCACGTTGCACGCACCCTCGTTGAGCCACGTGCGAACATAGTAGACGCCCGGCCACGTGAGCGCCTCGGCCTCGGCGGCAGCCAGGCCTTCAGCGTCGTAGGAGAACTCGACCTGCTTGACCTCGCCCAGGCCCTCAACGCCTTCGCGCACCTGCTTTTTGGGCGTGATGCGCACGACGCCGTTGTGCGTGAGGAACATGCCGCACTGCGCGGCCTTCGGATCCTGCTTGGCTTCGGCCAGCCACTGATCGATAGACGGTTCCTGCTTTGCCATGTTTTGCTCCTTTCACCTGTATGGCGTTTCCGGTGTCAGGAGAAACGTTCACGCGCAATCCATCGTTCGGGGCGCACGGGGCGGCCTCGTGGAAAGGCGTTTGAACCTGCGCGGCGCCGTCGCGTCGGATGCGCTGCAGGTATTATCTCCACAACGTTCGCTATTATAGCGAATTACGGATGATTCTGCGAAACGATAGCGGGTTGTGCTGGCTTCTACACAAGCGCGGGCGTAACATTTTGGGTGAACGTGTTGCTGCCGAATGAGCGCACGCAGAAGAGAAAGGGCAGGCGATGGCAACCATCAGCGACTATGCGGCCACTGAGTTCGCCACGTTTCGCGAAAAGCCGCTGTGCGAGGCGGATTCGCTTGTGTTCTCGCAGCTTGCCATGGTGCGCATGGCGGGACTGGTTCCGCTGCATCAAGAAGACGAAGGATGGGAAGGCCGTCTGCGAAGGGTGCTGCGGCGTTTTTCAAGCGACGAGGTCCGTGGCAGCCACTTCGTCGACTTGCTGCGTGCGGAGCGCTACCACGACATGTTCACGGGGCTTGTTCCCGACAAAGTGAAGGAACTGCTGCTGATGGTGGCAGCCAGTCCGCGGTTTCGCGACGTTGTCGTGCACGATTACGTCAGCGCGTTCGACGAGGCCGAGCAAACGCAATTCGCCGCGGTGGCGTTCACGTATCCCGGGCAGTTCACCTATCTGGCGTTTCGCGGGACCGATCGTTCGTGGGTGGGCTGGAAGGAAGACTTCAACATGGCGTTCGCGTCGCCGGTCCCTGCACAGGAGTCGGCGCGGCGCTATGTGGACCAGATGGCCGCGCGCGTGAGCACGCCGTTGGTGCTGGGCGGGCACTCCAAGGGCGGTAACCTTGCGGTGTATGCGGCGGCGAAAGCGTCACCGCAGGCGGTGGTGCGGATTGTTTCAGTGTACGACCACGACGGGCCGGGCTTCCCAGAGGGCGTGCTTTCCCAGGCGGAGCTTGACCGCGTGCGCCCTCTGGTTCGCAAGACCGTTCCTCAGGAATCGCTGGTGGGGTTGTTGATGGAATCGGACGTCGGGTATCGCGTGGTCAAAAGCGCAGGCCACGGCATTGGGCAGCACAGTCCTTTTCTCTGGGAAATCGAGGATGGCGCTGCGGTGGAAGCAGATGGGCTTGCGCCGTCGGCGCGTCTTACCGCCGAGGTGCTCAATGAATGGATTGCAGGGATGGGTCTGCTTGAGCGGCGCCGCGCGGTCGATGCGCTGTTCGAGGCGTTGCGCGCATCGGGTGCCAAGGATGCTTTTGATGTGCTGATGGGCGGGCCGAAGGCGATTGGCCTATTGGTGGATGCGGCGCGCAACACGCGGCCAGAGGCGCGCGAGGTGATCGTTGCGCAGATGAAGGCGCTTGCCGCCATCGCCGCCAAGAAGGCGTTTTTCGGGCGCTAGGGCAGGATGCGGGGTGCTGCCACGCTGCCGGGGCAGCTGCGGAAGCGCGTGCGGCGATCGGCGGACCGACCGCCCTCTGCGGGCTTTTGCCCTCGACGGGCTTGCTGCGCAAATTCGGTTTTCGGCTCTGCTATCGCCGCCACCCTGTGAGAATTGCATCATTTTACGTGCAGGCAACCGTTGCGCAGCGCCTCGATGGTAGACTGATCGGGCATTCGACCGATGAAAGGAACCCGCATGTCGCTGCCTGCCTCCGACCTGACCAAACAACCCGACAACCGCACCACCATGGAACTGGGCGCGGTTCTGCCGCGCACCGCCGAAGTGCGCGACGACCACCTGTTTGTAGGCGGCGTCGACATGGTGGAGCTGGCGCGCACGATGGGCACCGCCCTTTACGTTATGGACGAAGCCGACATGCGCAGCCGCATGGAGGAGTACCGCGAGGCGTTCCGCAGCCGCTACCCCAACTCCGACGTGCTCTATGCCAGCAAGGCGTTTCAAAACAAGGAAATGGTGCGCATCGTCAACGACGAGGACCTGTGCCTGGACGTGTCGGGCGGCGGCGAGCTGGCGTGCGCGCAGGCTGCAGGCTTTCCGATGGAGCGCGTGTTCGTGCACGGCAACAACAAGACGCCACAGGAGCTGCGCGAAGCCATCGAAGCTGGCGTGCACCGCATCGTGGTAGACAGCCGCATCGAGCTGGCGCGCGTGTCGCGCATCGCCGGCGAGCTGGGCGTTGTGCAGCCCATCTACCTGCGCATCACGCCCGGTGTGGAGGCCGACACCCACGAGTACATCCGCACGGGCTGTGAAGATTCCAAGTTCGGGTTCACGATGCTTGACGATTTCGCTTTCCGCTGCATCAAAGACGTTCTTGCTGCGCCGAACGTGAAGCTGGTGGGCCTGCATTGTCATATTGGCTCCCAGATCTTCGCGCTGCATTCGTTCCGCGAGGCGGTGGCCGTGATGGTGGAGTTCATGGCGCGCATCCGTGACGAATACGGCCTGGTCATCGAAGAGCTTGACCTTGGTGGCGGCCTGGGCATCGCCTACACGGCGGATGAAAAGCCCTCCAGCATCGATGATTTCGCCGAATGCACGATCCGCGCCGTTGAAGACTACTGCGCCAAGTTCGACGTGCCGCTGCCGCGCATTTTGGTGGAGCCCGGCCGCAGCCTGGTGGCGAGTGCCGGCGTCACGCTGTACACGGTGGGCATCCTGAAAACGCTGCCGAACATCCGCAAGTACGTTGCGGTGGACGGCGGCATGTCGGACAACGTTCGCACCGCGCTGTATCATGCGGAATACGAACCGACCATCGCCAACAAGGCAGGGCAGCCGCGCACCGAGATAGTCACACTGTGCGGCAAGCACTGTGAGAGCGGCGACGTCGTGGTGGTGGACATGCCCCTGCAGCATCCCGACCTCGACGATATCGTGGCAGTGTTTGGCACGGGAGCGTATTGCTACTCCATGTCGAGCAACTACAACGGGCAGCCGCGTCCGGCGATTGTGTTCGTGAAAGACGGCGAAGCGCGCGTGACCACGCGCCGTGAAACGTACGCGGATTTGATGGCACGGGACATTTAGGAGATCGAATGACCGTCAAGATCGGATTGGTGGGCACGGGCACCGTTGGGTGCGGATGCCTGGAAGTGCTGAAAAACCATCGCGACGACTTCAAGCGCCATTTCGGCGTTGACGTCGAGCTTGCGCGGGTGTGCTCGCGCCGCTCGGTTCAGGCGGAGGCGTACGGGCTCTCCGACATCTACACTCCCGACTACCGCGATATCGTGGACGATCCGTCCATCGACATCGTCATCGAGCTCATTGGCGGCACTACGGTTGCCCATGACGTGGTGTGCGACGCGCTGCGCGCCGGCAAGCATGTGGTGACGGCAAACAAGGCGCTCATGGCCACGTGCGGCGAGGAAATCATGGGGCTTGCCGACGAAATGGGTTGCGAGATCGCTTTCGAAGCCAGCGTGGGCGGCGGCATCCCCATCATTGGGCCGATGAAGCATTCGCTTATCGCCAACCGCGTGGATTCCGTGATGGGCATCGTCAACGGCACCACCAACTACATGCTCACCCAGATGGTCAACGAGGGCATCAGCTACGAGGAAGCGCTTGCCGAAGCGCAGGAGAAAGGCTTTGCGGAAGCCGACCCTTCCGCCGATGTCGACGGCTTGGACGCTGCGGCGAAGATCGCCATCCTGGCATCCATCGCGTTCAATTCGCGCGTGAGGCTTGACGACGTGCATGCGGAAGGCATTCGCCGCATCACGACGACCGATTTGGATGCAGCGCACGACATGGGCTATTGCGTGAAGCTGCTGGCTATCGCGCATCGCGCCGAAGAGGGCATCGACGTGCGCGTGCACCCCACGATGATTCCTGCAACGCATCAGCTTGCCGCGGTGGGCGGTGCGTTCAATGCGATTTACGTTACGGGCGACGCCGTGGGCGAGACGATGTTCTTCGGGCAGGGCGCCGGCAGCGGCCCTACCGCCAGTGCAGTGATGGGCGACGTGCTGGAAGTGGCGCGCCATGTTGAGTTGGGCTGCGGACCCATTGTGGGGTGCACGTGCACCGACGGGCTGCCCATCATCCCCATGGAGAACCTGCGCACCAAGTACTACATTCGCTTCACCGTTGCCGACCGCGCGGGCGTTTTGGCAGCGATGGCTACCGTGTTTGCGCAGCACAACGTGAGCGTTCATTCGGTGGTGCAGCGCGGCGTGCGCAACAGCGACGAGGTGTACATCGTTTACGTGACCCACACGGCTTGTGAAAAGGACATCCGCGAGGTGCTGGCTGACATCGCCAACCTCGACGACGTCCTGCGCGACGAGCCCAACGTCATCCGCGTGGAAGACCGCTAGGGGCGTTGCCATTTCCAATCGTTGACGTGTGCTTTTCTTTTGCGTGACGATTGTTGGGTAGAATCGAGCCTGCTTCGGGCGGTTGCGCGGGGCGGGCTTTTTCGATGTTTGGGGGTATTGGCATGGACCGTATCGGCGTGATCTTCGACTGCGACGGGACGCTTATCGATTCGATGGATGCGTGGCGCAACTTGGAGGGCGAGCTGGGGCATCGCGCTGGCGTTGAGCTGACGGCGGAAGACAGGCAGACGCTCTGCACGCTGAACATTCCCGAGTCGGCGCAGTATTTCCACCAGCGTTACGGCCTTGGTGCATCGAGCGAGCAGGTAGTGGGCATGATGGATGAGATCATGCTGGAGTGGTATAGCAAGCATGCGGTTGCGCGGCCGGGCGCGTTGGAGTTCATCGACGGGCTTGCTCAGCGCGGCGTTGTGATGAGCGTGGCATCGTCCAGCCCGAAGCCGTACTTGCAGGCGGGTCTTGCGTGTGCGGGGATCGTTCCGTATCTGGCTGCCATCGTGTCGGTGGAAGACGTGAACTCCAACAAACGCAACCCAAAGGTGTACGACCACACCCGCGATCTCATGGGCACTTCAACGCTTTTAACCTGGGGTTTCGAGGATGCGGTCTACGCGATCCGCACGCTTTCGCATGCCGGCTACGGTACCGTGGGCGTATACGACCACGACCTGTCCGGCACCTGGGATCAGCTGTCTTCCGAAGCCGACCTGGCGATCCGCAGTTTCGAAGACTTGAGCGTCGAGGCGTTTTTGGAAGCGATTGCCGAGCGGACGAAACAGTAGGGGAGATTCGTTTAATCCCAGGGGTTTTGCTCGAACAGCGGATGCTCTTCGCGGCGGTCGGAGTAGGGGTCGTAGCCGTCGTCGTCTTCGTTTTCGGCGCGCACGCACGCATCGGGCGTTGTTTCGGCGTCGGATGCGGTGCGCTGAACAGGGCTTTTCTCGTTGCCGCAGGAGTGCTGTGCGTTTGGCGCGGGCGTAACGATGGGCTTAAGCGTGTAGTGCCTCTGGGACATAGCTGACTCTTCCAGCGCGCGGGCGGGTTCGGCGCGCTGGCTACTCCTCGTCGTTTCCGTCGGTTGCTTCTTCACCTACGCGGTTGATGTCGTAGGGCGTGGTCTGGTACACGTAGTAGTTCAGCCAGTTGGTGTAGAGCAGCTGCGCATGCGCGCGCCAGGTGGCGTGCGGCGTTTGGGTGGGGTCATCGCCGGGGAAGTAGTGGCGCGGCAGCGGCATGTCCATGCCCTTGGCGATGTCGCGCTCGTACTCCTTCATGAGCGTGTCGGTGTCGTACTCGGGGTGGCCGAACACGAAGAAGTTGCGGCTGTCGGTGCTCTTGGCGATGTAAACGCCCGCTTCGTCAGACGTGGCAATGAGCTCGAGGTCAGGATGCTTCTCGATGTCTTCGGCATGCACTTCGGTATGGCGCGAGTGGGGCGCCATGAACAGATCGTTGAAACCGCGCACCAGAGGGGAAGTCGGCTTGACCAGCTTGTGTTCAAATACGCCGAACAGCTTCTGCGGCAGTTCGAACTTCGGCACGCCGTAGTGGTGGTAGATGCCCGCCTGCGCACCCCAGCAGATGTGCAGGGTGGAGTGCACGTTTTCGGCAGCCCAGTCCATGATGCGGCAGAGCTCGTCCCAGTAGTCGACATCCTCGAAATCGAGCAGTTCTACCGGCGCGCCGGTGATGATCATGCCGTCGTAGCGGCGGTCTTTGATCTGGTCGAACGTGGTGTAGAACGACTCCAGGTGCTGCTCGGAAACGTTTTTGGCGGTGTGGCTGGCGGTTTGAAGCAGGTCGATCTCGATTTGCAGCGGAGTGTTGGACAGCTTGCGCATGATCTGCGTTTCGGTAGCGATCTTGGTGGGCATGAGGTTGAGCAACAGCACATGCAACGGGCGGATGTCCTGGTGCATGGCGCGGTACTCGGTCATCACAAAGATGTTCTCGTTTTTCAGCACCTCGGTCGCGGGCAGAGCGTCGGGGATCTTGATAGGCATGTCGGCCGTCCTTCTTGTTGCGTTACGGGGTTGTTCCGGCTTGCGATTTCCGTTCGCCATCATAACAAAAGGAAAGGAATCCGCCCGAACGTCGCCGTAGTTTTACATGAAGGGAGCGCTATTGGCGCATCGTGTTGCGTCGCCGTAAAAAATGGGCGGCATCGCGTGCGCCCCGCCTGTGTGCCACGCGGCGCATCCTATAATGGAGCGGTTGCAAGCTACGGGCGCACCGACGCAGCGCGGGCGTCCTCCGGAGAGTTCGAACAAGGAGCGCATCCATGACTCAGTCCATTGACACCATCTGCGTGCAGGGCGGCTATCAGCCCGAAGACGGCGGTCCGCGCCAGGTGCCCATCTATCAGTCCACCACGTGGAAATACGACACGTCCGAGCACATGGGGCGCCTGTTCGATCTGGAGGAAGCGGGCTATTTCTACACCCGTCTGCAGAATCCCACCAATGATGCCGTGGCGGCCAAGCTCGCTGCGCTGGAGGGTGGCACGGCGAGCATGCTGACCTCGTCGGGCCAGGCAGCGAACTTCTTCGCGGTGTTCAATATCACTAGCTGCGGCGATCACGTGGTGGCGAGCTCTGCCATCTATGGCGGCACGTTCAACCTGCTCGCGCACACGATGCATCGCATGGGCATTGAGTGCACGTTCGTCGATCCGCACTGCTCCGATGCAGAGCTCGAGGCGGCATTCCGTCCCAACACCAAGTGCGTGCTTGGTGAGACCATCGCCAACCCCGCACTGTCTGTGCTGGACATCGAGCGTTTCGCGAAGGCTGCGCATGCGCACGGTGTGCCGCTGATCGTAGACAACACGTTCCCCACGCCCATCATGTGCCGTCCCATCGAGTGGGGCGCCGACATCGTGACGCATTCCACCACCAAGTACATCGACGGCCATGGTGCCACGGTGGGCGGTGCGATCATCGATTCCGGCAAGTTCGACTGGACCGCCCATGCCGACAAGTTCCCCGGCCTCACCACGCCCGACGAGAGCTACCACGGTGTTGTTTACACCGAGAAGTTCGGCCTTGAGGGCGCGTTCATCACTAAGTGCACTTCGCAGCTGATGCGCGACTTCGGCTCCATCCAGTCGCCGCAGCACGCGTTCTTCCTGAACTCCAGCCTGGAAAGCCTGCATCTGCGCATGCCTCAGCACTGCAAGAATGGCCTGGCGATGGCAGAGCATCTGGCGAACCATCCCAAGATCGCGTGGGTGCGTCACCCCTCGCTGCCGGGCGATTCCGAGTACGAGCTGGCGCAAAAATACCTGCCGAACGGCAGCTGCGGTGTTGTGAGCTTCGCGCCGAAGGGCGGTCGCGCTGCAGCCGAGGTGTTCATGAAGAACCTGAAGATGGCCGCCATCGCCACGCATGTGGCAGACGCGCGCACCTGCGTGCTGCATCCCGCGAACGCCACGCATCGTCAGATGAATGACGAAGAGCTGGTGGCAGCTGGTATCACGCCCGATTTGGTGCGTCTGAGCTGTGGTATCGAGGGCACCGAGGATCTCATCGCCGACATCGACCAGGCGCTGGCGGCGATCTAGAGTAAGAACGGAATGAGAAAAAGTGACCGACCCTTTTTCTCATCGAGTTATTGAAGCGGGGCGGGACGTTGCGTTGGTGCGGCGTTTCGCCCCGCTTGCTTGTTCTTAATCGGTTCGTAACGTGCGCTCCATCACTATAGCGTGGTAAAGCAATTGCCGACGTCCTGCGCGAAGGCGCAGCGGCGACGTACCATCGAAAGGGGCAAAGCACATGACGTACGCGATCCACTGCATGAACAACATCTCGGACAAGGGCATCGCGCTTCTGTCCTCCGACTACAAGCTCACCGACGACCTCTCGCAGTCCGAGGGCATCCTGGTGCGCAGTGCGTCGCTGCATGACGTCGAGTTCCCCGAAGGGCTGCGCGCCATCGCGCGCGCCGGCGCGGGCGTGAACAACATTCCGCTCGACAGGTGCGCTGAGGCTGGCATCGTCGTGTTCAACACGCCGGGTGCCAACGCCAACGCGGTCAAGGAGCTGGTGATCGCAGGCCTGATGATGGGTGCGCGCGACATCGCGGGCGGCATCGCCTGGTGCCGCGACAATGCTGATGACCCCAATATCGGCAAGGCGTCCGAAAAGGCCAAGAAGGCGTTTGCTGGCACCGAGATCATGGGCAAGAAGCTGGGCGTGATCGGCTTGGGCGCCATCGGCGCGTTGGTGGCAAATGCCGCCGTCGATCTGGGCATGGACGTGTACGGCTACGATCCGTTTGTGTCGGTCGATGCAGCCTGGCGCGTGTCGAGCGCGGTGCACCACGTCACCAACCTGGACGATATCTATGCAACCTGTGACTACCTGACCATCCACGTGCCCGCGCTGCCCGACACCATCGGCATGATCGGCGCGCAGGCGATCGCCCAGATGAAGGGCGACGTCGTCGTGCTCAACTTCTCGCGCGACACGCTGGTGGACGAGGCTGCCATGGCGGCCGGCCTCGAGTCGGGCAAGGTGCGCCGCTACATCACCGATTTTGCCACGCCGGCTGTGATGAAGATGCAAGGCGCTGTGGTGCTGCCGCATCTGGGCGCTTCCACTGCCGAGGCAGAGGAGAACTGCGCAGCGATGGCGGTGCGCGAGCTGATGGACTACCTGGAAAACGGCAACATCGCGAACTCGGTGAACTACCCGGCGTGCAGCATGGGTCCGCGCCCCGCCGAGGGCGGACGCATCGCGGTTTTGCATGCCAACGTGCCAAACATGATCAGCCAGATATCTGGCGCGCTTGCCGACGCGGGCGCCAACATCGCCAACCTCACCAACAAGGCGCGCGGCGAGCACGCATACACCCTGATCGACACCGATTCCGCCGTCGCCGAGGAAGCGCTTTCTGCTCTGCGCGCGATCGAGGGCGTCCGCCGCGTCCGCTCGATCGGGTAGGGTGCTCGAGCCGCCCCTGCGCAGGCTGCCGACCTCCCAAGCGCCCTCAGGCTAAAAACCTGTGTGCAAACTGCGATGATGCCCCGTATGCTCGTTGCATTCGGGGCATTCGCGCGCTAAACTGCAAAAGTTCGCTTTCAAAAGCCCCGTGCAGCAGGGGAAGCGGAGACGCAAACGCGAAGGAGTCCAGGCCGGAGCGTGCGTGCTGGCGTAGGAAACCGGCGTCCGACAGACCTGCAACTTTTGAAAACCGACGCCCATTGCGGAGGTGACGCGGACCGGGAGGCGGCGCAAGCCGGCTCCGAAGGCGGAAACGCCAAACAGGGACGTGCCGCAGTGGTACCTGTGATCAGCAGCGCTGTGAGCAGGCGAAAGAGTTAAGTGGAGGAAAAAGAGTGAAGACGTATTACGCGAAGCCCAACGAAGTGGAGCGTGAGTGGGTCCTCATCGACGCCACCGACCAGATCCTCGGTCGTGTTGCTGCGAAGGCCGCCCACATCCTGAAGGGCAAGCACAAGCCGCAGTACACCCCCCATGTTGACACCGGTGATTTCGTGATCATCGTGAACGCGGACAAGATTCGCGTGACCGGCAACAAGGGCACCGACAAGGTGTACTACCGCCACACCGGTCATCCCGGTGGCCTGAAGTCCGAGACCTTCAACGAGGCCATGGCCAAGCATCCCGAGCGTGTCATCGAGCACGCTGTGAAGGGCATGCTGCCCAAGAACACGCTGGGTCGTGCGATGGGCAAGAAGCTGAAGGTGTACGCCGGCCCTGAGCATCCCCATATGGCTCAGAAGCCCCGCGAGATCAAGATGGAGGGTTAAACCATGGCAGGTGAAGCTTTGTATTACGGCACCGGCCGTCGCAAGAACGCTGTTGCCCGCGTCCGTCTGGTGCCCGGCACCGGCAAGGTGACGATCAACGGCCGCGAGGGTGTTGAGTACTTCGGCCGTCAGGCTCTGTTGGATTACGCTACCACCCCGTTCAAGGTGACGGACACGCAGGATCACTTCGACGTGATCGCCCGCATCAACGGCGGTGGCATCTCCGGTCAGGCTGGCGCTCTGCGCCACGGCATCTCCCGTGCCCTGCTGGAGGCTGGCGACTACCGCGGCGAGCTGAAGCGCGCTGGTTACCTGACGCGTGACGCTCGTATGGTCGAGCGCAAGAAGTACGGCCTGAAGAAGGCCCGCAAGCGCCCGCAGTTCAGCAAGCGCTAGTGTTTTGTTGCGGCGGTCTGCCGACCGCCGCAACTGCTCGATGCTGCGAAGGGCCCTGGCGTCGGATCTCGCGGCGATTCCGCAGGCTTGCGTACCGAAGTACGCGGCGCCTGCGCGATCCCCACGACCTCCGGCACCAGGGCCCTTCTCGCTGACGGTACGAACGATCTCGGAGTCGATATGCTCGACCTGGGATTCTCGACATCCCCTTCGGAGATTTTGCCGAAAGGGGATGTTCTTTTTTATGCGAGGTCATATAATGGATACATCTTAATGATGGACTATATCCAACATAGGATGAGTTCCAAATTGCGGAAGGAGCGATCATGGAAACCTATTACAACCCCGAGGATCTGGCCAAGTTCTCCCCCGACGGTGTGGGCGAGGGTGCGCCTGAGCTGTGGGATCTCTACATGGCGTACTACGGCAAGGTGTTCGCCGAGGGCGAGCTGACCGCTCGCGAGAAGGCGCTCATCGCGCTGGCCGTCGCTGCCGCCGTGCAGTGCCCCTACTGCATCGACTCCTACACCAACACCTGCATGGAGATGGGTGTCACCAAGGAGCAGATGACCGAGGCGTTCCATGTCGCCAACGCCATCCGCGGCGGTGCCGCGCTGGCGCACGGTGTCCAGATGGTCAGCCTGGTCGACAAGCTGGAGATGTAGCACCCCATGCCCGATATCAAGGACGTCAACGAGGCGCTGGCCCAATACCCGTCGTTCTGGGAGAAGGTCGGCGAGTGCCGCTACACCGAGGAGCAGCTGGACACGCTGCAGATCAATATCGGCCTTGCGTGCAACTTCGCGTGCAAGCACTGCCATGTGCAGTCGAGCCCGGCGCGCACCGAGGAGATGTCGCGCGAGACGCTGGAGCAATGCCTCAAGGTCTACAAGGATTACGGGTTCTCCGTCATCGACGTCACCGGCGGCGCGCCCGAGATGAACCCGCATTACGAGTGGTTCATGCGCGAAGCGGCGGCGACCGGGGCCCGCGTCATCACGCGTTCCAACCTCGCCATCTGCGAGGAAGAGGGCTACGAGCACATCCCCGAACTGTGGGCCGAGCTGGGCATCGTAGTGTTCGCATCGCTGCCGCATTACATCAAGAAGACCTCCGAGAAGCAGCGTGGCGCGGGCACGTTCGACCCCACCATCCGCGTGATGCAACGTTTGTGCGAGCTGGGTTACGGCAAGGGCGAGGGTGCCGGCCCGGACGGCAAGACGCTTGAGCTCGATCTGGTGTTCAATCCTAACGGCGCTGTGCTGCCTCCGGATCAGGAGTCGATGGAGCGCGAATACAAGCAGAAGCT
>CALUHI010000036.1 GCA_944320405.1 uncultured Eggerthellaceae bacterium | reverse complement strand
CACGACCGAGATCACCGAGATCGTCGGTGGCGCAGCGGCTTTGGAGGATTAAATGAGTGAGCAATTGATTACCAGAGAGGAGCTTGAGGCCAGCAAAGGCGCAACCGGTCGCATCGTTCGTATCGTCGGTCCGGTTGTGGACGTTGAGTTCCCGCCGGATCAGATGCCGGCGATCTACAACGCCCTGACCGTTGACGCCAAGACCCTGGCTGGCGAGCTGCACCTGGTGCTGGAGGTTGAGTCTCAGCTTCCCGGCAACCTGGTTCGCGCCGTCGCCATGAGCTCCACCGACGGCCTGATCCGCGGCCTCGACGCCGTGGACACCGGCCATCCCATCATGATGCCCGTCGGTCCGCAGACCCTGGGCCGCATTTGGAACGTCATGGGCGAGCCCGTGGACGAGAAGCCGATGCCCGAGGTTGAGGGCTACATGCCCATCCACCGTCCGGCTCCGCAGTTCGAGGACCTCACCACGACCACCGAGATCTTCGAGACCGGCATCAAGGCTATCGACCTGATCGAGCCCTTCATCAAGGGTGGTAAGACGGGCCTGTTCGGCGGCGCTGGCGTCGGCAAGACCGTTATCATCCAGGAGCTCATCAACAACCTGGCTCAGGAGCATGGTGGCACCTCCGTGTTCACCGGCGTCGGCGAGCGTACCCGTGAGGGTACCGACCTGTACCTGGAGATGAGCGAGTCTGGCGTTGTCGAGAAGACCTGCCTGGTCTACGGCCAGATGAACGAGCCTCCGGGAGCGCGTCTGCGCGTCGGTCTGGCTGGCCTGACCGCTGCTGAGTACTTCCGTGATCAGGGCCAGGACGTGCTTCTGTTCATGGACAACATCTTCCGCTTCACGCAGGCTGGCTCCGAGGTGTCCGCACTGCTGGGCCGCATGCCTTCCGCTGTGGGTTACCAGCCGACGCTGGCCACCGAGATGGGCGACCTTCAGGAGCGCATTACGTCCACGGCTTCCGGTTCGATTACCTCGGTGCAGGCCGTTTACGTGCCCGCCGACGACTTGACCGACCCGGCGCCTGCCACGACGTTCACGCACCTGGACGCAAAGACGGTTCTGTCCCGTTCCATCGCCGAGCTGGGCATCTACCCTGCAGTCGACCCGCTGGAGTCCACCTCCCGCGCTCTCGAGCCCGCCATCGTGGGCGAGGAGCACTACCGTGTGGCCACCGGCATCCAGGAGCTGCTGCAGAACTACAAGGACCTGCAGGACATCATCGCCATTCTGGGTATGGACGAGCTGTCCGAGGAGCAGAAGCTGACCGTTAACCGTGCCCGTAAGGCGCAGCAGTTCTTCGGCCAGTGCTTCCACGTGGCAACGCAGTTCACTGGTCTGCCTGGCAAGTACGTCAAGATGGAGGACACCGTTCGCTCCTTCGCCGCCATCCTCGACGGTGAGTGCGACGACATCCCCGAGCAGTGCTTCCGCATGAAGGGCTCCATCGACGACGTCTACGAGGCCTACGAGCAACTGAAGAAGGACGAAGCTAATGCCTAAACCTTTCCGCTGCATAGTGGCCATTCCGACGCGTGCCCTGTTCCAGGGTGAGGTTTACTACGCGAAGGTGCCTGGCAGCGAGGGCGATTACGGCGTGATGGCTGGTCACGAGCTTACCGTGACCACCAACCGCCCCGGCGTGCTTACCCTGTGGCTCGATCCGGAGGGCAAGCAGAAGAAGTTCTTCGTCACGTACGGTGGCTTTGCCCAAACGTTCGGCGATCAGCTTTCCGTCCTGGCCCGCATGGGCAAGGACGCCGACAACCTCGATGTCGAGGACACTCGTCGGAAGCTCGCCGCGATCACGCAGAAGATCGAGGAGCTTGAGAAGTCCAACAATGAGGCTGACCATGCTGTCCTTGAAACTTCTCGTGTGAAGAAGGAGTGGTACGAGCTTCAGCTGCATGCAGTCGGAGCCGACCAGTAGGCCAACCGTCGAGCGTATCGCCCGAAGCGCCTAGGCCCAGCCTATTCGGATGGGCGCTACATACCAACAAAAAAGCCCCGGAATCGGGGCTTTTTTGTTATAGGAAAGCGATGGCAGGCGAGATGTGACAGGGGACGGTCCTAGTGTCACATTCTCAATGTGACACTAGGACCGTCCCCTGTCACATCGTGCTCAACCTAAAGGCTTTACGCGTTTGCTTCGCGCGCGTTCATGATGAGCATCTGCAGGCGGTTCTCGATGTTGGCAAAGCTGACGTCGGGGTCGTAGTCCAAAGGAAGGATCTGCGCTTTCGGGAACATTTCCTTCAGACGTTTGGCGATGCCGCGGCCAACCACGTGGTTAGGAAGACAGCCAAAGGGTTGAAGGATGACGAACGCGCGGCATCCCTTCTTGGCATGGTGGATGATCTCGGCGGGAATCAGCACGCCTTCTCCCGCATCAAACGTGTGGTGGATGATGGGATCGCTGTCCTTCACTAGATCCGGCATGCGCACAGGAGGCTCGTAGAGCGGATGGGCGCGCCCGATACGGTCCGCGATGTCGTGCGCTTTGTCGAACACCTTGTCGGCGATGGAGTACCACGCGGCTTCCGGTTTGGGGATGTCCACCTGGAACTCTTTGACCTGGGCGTTCTTGTAGAAATACGTCTTGCGGATGACGTCGGTCATGCGCGCTTCGATAACCTCCAGGCCGTTTCTTTCCAGGTAGTCTTCCACGTGGCGGTTCGCGCCCGGATGGAAGTTCAGGAGGTACTCGCCCACAATGAGCACGGTGGAACGCGGGTTCGAGCGGTCGTAACGCACGCTTTTCATGGTTTCGATCGCACGTTTGAAGCCGGCGATGGCTCCGCGCACGCCCCTCTTCTGCATGCCCTCCATGGTCTGGTCCAGCGCATGCTCGAACGCGGCATCGGCGCTGCCGGGCTCCAGTTCGTAGGGCCTGATCTTGCGCAGCAGCGCCTCAAGGGCGTCGATCATCGGAAGGCCGACTGCCGTGCGGATGGCAGCAGGAACGCTCATCTTGAACCCGGGATGGATGTCGTGAGCGTCCACGTCGTCGTTGGTGATGATGGGCACATGGGGGAAGCCGGCATCGTCGAGGGCCTTGCGCAGAAGCGCCGCGTAATGCGTCAGGCGGCAATCGCCGATGTATTTTCCGGTGCCGATCGCTACATCGGCGTCATCGTACTTTCCGCTCATCAGTGCGGCGAGCGATTCGCCAACCGTCATCTGGGCGGGGAAACAAATGTCGTTGTGGACGTACTTTTTGCCCAGTCGAATCGCTTCTTCTCCGCCCACTTCCAGTGCTTCGGCGCGCACGCCCTGACGGCAGAACGTGGCCGTCATCAGGCGCGCGAACGCATGCGACGTGTTCGGCACCAGCACAACCTTTTCGCGTCGTTCCGTTTTGCCGAACTTGACGGGGTAGGGGTCGGGCAGCACGCGCTCGGTGGAAGGGTCGAACGTGCGGCTGTGCGCAGCGCGACGTTCGTTGACGGTTTCGACGAACGACCTCACACGAATGCGCAGTGGACCGGTGGCGTCGCTTTCGTCAACCTTGAGGATGAGCGGAGTCTTCGAACCGCCCGAAGCCTCGTACATGAGGCGCACGATCTCGTCCGAGAGGTATGCGTCGTGCCCGCATCCGAAGCTGACCAACTGCACGTATTCCAAAGCGGGGTCGCTGGCGGCGATGACGGCGGTTCCCAGCATGCGCGCATGGAAGTTGTTGACGATGTCCAAGCGGCTGCGTGAAAGGTCCACGTCCGAAACGCCAGGAACGGCATCGGGCGGCAGAACGGGGATTCCCATTCCCGTGAACAGGCGCGGAAGGCCGTGGTTGACCAGTGAGTCGTTGTGGTAGGGGCGCGAAGCAAGCACCACGGCATAGCTGCCGGCGCGGCGTGCCTCTTCGATGACCTGGGTGCCTCGTTCGACAAGTCGGGCTCGGAACGAGTCTTGAGCTTTGTCGGCTGCGGCTATGGCGCGCACCGCGACGCTTTCCGGAACGTCGAAGGCATCCTGCAGATAGGCAGAAAGCTGTCGGTCGCGGTCTTTCGTGGAATACCAATGGAACAGCGGCGCGTCGAAGGGAATGTCGAAGCGCTTCTCTGGATTGTCGGAGTTGCGCACCACCAGAGGGTAGCCCTTCACAACAGCGCACATCCACAGGCTTGTGTCCTGGACGTTTTCGGTAGGAACCGTGGTGATGATGGGCATGAAGATGCGGTCAACCTTCGCGTCGGCCAAGTCGCGCAGGTGCCCATGAACAAGCTTCGCAGGGAAGCAGACGGTGTCGGAGGGCACGCTGGGCAGCCCGCGCTCGTAAAGCTTGTGCGTGGAGGGACCCGACACATGCACGGAAAAGCCCAGCGAAAGAAACAGCGTGCGCCAGAACGGCAGGTTGTCCCACAACGCAAGCACGCAGGGCAAGCCGATGACTTCGTTTCGCTTGGGCACGAGCGCAGGAACGGGTGCTTCCTCGAACAAAAGCTTTTGGCGATAGGCGAACAAGTCGGGCGTCGCTTGGGAGCTGTCCTTGATGCTGCGCAGCTGGCGGCGCACTTCCTCGTCGCGCGGGTCGCCCACCACCTCGCCGCGCTCGCAGCGGTTTCCCGTCACATACGTGGAGCCGTCTGAGAACGTGATGAGCGTGCGGTTGCAGTGGTTGCCGCAGAAAGGGCACGGGTTGTTCGATTCGCGCGTGTAGGAGAAGCCGTCCATCTGATCCAGCCCGATGAAAGAGGAGGCGATGAACGTGTCGTCAGCGGCGCGCTTGCGTTTCGCGATGAGCGCCGCCCCGATGGCGCCCATGATGCCGGGGTAGGGCGCGCGCACGACTTCGCGTCCCAGGTAGGTTTCGAGTGAGCGCAGCACCGCATCGTTTTTGAACGTGCCGCCTTGAACGACGATGCGTTGCCCGAGCGAGTCGGTGTTCGCAATGCGGATCACCTTGGTGAACACGTTCTCGATGATGGAGCGCGCAAGCCCTGCCATGATGTCGTTGGGGGTTTTGCCCCGCCGCTGCTCGGACACGATGCTGCTGTTCATGAACACGGTGCAGCGGCTGCCCAACACGGCAGGCGACTGAGAGCTGATCGCAGCGTCGGCGATGCCTGAGACGGGGATGCCCAGCGAAGCCGCAAACCCCTCCAAGAACGACCCGCATCCGCTGGAGCACGCCTCGTTGACCATGATGTCAGTGATGATGCCGTTGTCCAGCCAGATGGCCTTCATGTCCTGACCGCCGATGTCCAGTACGAATGTGGCGTCGGGAACGAATTTGGTGGCAGCAGCAGTGTGCGCGACGGTTTCAACCGTGTGGCAGTCGGCGTGAAACGCGCGTGCGAACAGGTTCTCTCCGTAGCCGGTGGTGCCGCAGGCAAGGATCTCAACTTCCACGCCCGCTTTGCGATAATCGTCGCGCAAACGGATGAACGCCTCGCGCGCCACATCCAAAGGGGCTCCTTCGTTGCCGGCATAGTAGTAATCGATCAGGTTCTCGTCCTCATCGATGATTGCGAATTTCGTCGTGGTGCTGCCGGAGTCAATGCCCAGATACACGCGCAGCTTTCCGTCGCGCGCCGCAGCAGTGCGCGGGGGTTCGGGCGCGCCCGCATGGCGTTTGTGGAAGGTATCGAGCTCCTCGGCGGACGCGAACAACGGTTGTGCGGGCTCATGCATGCCATCGCCTGCGTCCTCATGTGCAAGCAAAGCGGGAACCCGTGCGAAATCGATACGTGCGTCTTCGTCGGCAAAAAGCTCGTCAAGGGCAAGCGCCGTGCCGTGCGCGACGATGGTTTCCGGGTGCTGGGGACGGATTGCCTCGCCTTTGCCGAGCTGCAAGCGCTCGCAGAACACGCGGACCAAAGTGGGATTGAACGTGAGCGGCCCGCCTTCGAAGATGACGGGCGGGACGACGTCGAGCCCTTGCGCCAAACCGCCCAGCGTCTGCTTGGCGATGGCGTGGAAGGCGGAAAGCGCCAGGTCAGCCTTGGATGCGCCTTGGTTGAGCAGCGGCTGGATGTCGGTTTTGGCATACACGCCGCAGCGGCCGGAAATCTCGTAGACCGTGGTTCCCTGTGCGGCGAGCGCGTCGAATTCCTCAACGGGAACCTTCAGAAGCGAGGCGATCTCGTCGATGAATGCGCCGGTGCCGCCCGCGCAGCTTCCGTTCATGCGCATGTCGGCGACGCCTGGTTTTCCGGTGGCGTCGTCTTCGTTGAAAAAGACCATCTTGGCGTCCTGCCCGCCCAGTTCGATCGCGCAGCGCGTTTGCGGGTGCATGGCGCGCACGGCGATGGCGTTGGCGACGACTTCCTGGACATAAGGGACGCCCAGCATGCGGGCGATTGCTTCGCCACCCGACCCGCACACGGCAAGGCGCGCCGGAGTGCCGGGGAAGCGGCTGGCGATGTCTTCGAGCGCAAGGCGGACGCTTTCGATCTGCCGCGCATTGTGGCGCTTATAGCTGGCATGAAGAACGGTGCCCGAGACAGGATCGATGACGCAGGATTTCGTGGTGGTGGATCCCGCATCAATGCCGATGTGCAGGATGCTTAGGTTGGATTGAGTTGCAAGGCCGTCGAAGGTGGTGGGTGCGTTGGCACCCTGGATGGATGCTATGCTCGTGTCGGGCCGTATCATGCAAGAGGCGCTTTCGCGCCGATCCCCCCGCTTGCTTCTCCTGTTTGCTGAGCGCCGGTCGGATAGTGTCCGAACGGCGGTCAAAAAGCAGGTCTAACTAGTATATTCAACAACGTGTTCAAGATAAACCGGCAAAACGGGTCCGGTTGTTGAATCCCCTGTTTGAAAGGGGATGAGCAGGTGCCCGATGTTGCGGAAGCGCAAACAGGGGTGGAGTGCGCGCTGCTTGCTGCGCTATTCGGCCTGCTCCTGCGCGTTCTCGACAGCGTCGAGAAGCTCTTCGCGCGAGCTGTCTTGTTCGCCATCGAGATCGTTTCGCAGTCTCCTGCGACACGGTGCTGGCGGGGAGCGCGGTTCTTTTTGTTGCGCGAGCTGTTGGGCCGCTCGATACTCATGTGTTCAAAAAACCATCGTTTGTTCGCTGTGTTAACCATTCAAAACTTTCTTCTTGCTGCTATCATGGCAACCGACAAAACGACACGCCCCGCGCATACGCAACGCATTTAGAACCGACCATTGGGCGCACGGCGAACGACGACACGGCAAGCACACGACGATTGATAAGAGGCGCATCCCATGGCATTCGTACATCTTCACAACCACACTGAGTATTCCCTGCTCGACGGCGCAACCCACATCAAGGACATGGTCCGCCGCGCTGCCGAGCTCGATATGCCCGCCATCGCCATAACCGACCACGGTGTGATGTCGGGTGTCCCCGAGTTCTCCGATGCGTGCGACGCGGTGGAGAAGGAGACGGGCAAGCGCGTGAAGCCCATCTTTGGCTGCGAGGTGTACTTCACCACCGACGAGGAGCTCAAGAAGGACCACAAGCCCCGTCTGTACCATCTGCTGCTTCTGGCGAAGACCAACGAGGGCTATCACAACTTGGTGAAGCTGGTCAGCCAGTCGCATGTGGACAACTTCTACTACAAGCCGCGCACCACCTTCAGCATGCTGCAGAAGTACGGCCACGGCATCATCGGCTCGTCGGCCTGCATCGCCGGCATCATCCCGAAGCTTTTGGACAACCGCCAGTTCGACGACGCCGTGGCATGGGCAAAGCGCTTCGCCAGCTGCTTCGATGAGGGCGACTTCTACATCGAGCTGCAAAACCAGGGCATCCGCACCGATGGCGGCCTGACCCAAACCGAGCTGAACCACCAGCTCACCGAGGTTGCGCGCGCGGCGGGGCTCAAGACCATCGCCACCAACGACTTCCACTACCTCACGCGCGAAGATGCCCGTGCGCAGGACATTATGCTGTGCATCGGCACCGGTTCGGCTGTCAACGACACCAACCGCATGCGCTTTGCCAACGACCAGTTCTATATGAAGACGGAAGAAGAGATGCGTGAGGCGCTGCGTGACTTCCCCGAGGCGTGCGACGAGACCGTGCGCCTGGCAGAGAAGTGCAACGTGGTGCTGGAGCGTGACTCCATCCTGCCGCGTTTTCCGCTGCCTGAAGGCGAAACCGAGGAGAGCTGGTTCCGCAAGCGCGTCAACGAAGGCATGAAGGAGCGCTACGGCGACCCGGTGCCCCAGGAGGCCGCCGATCGCGCTGAGTACGAGATGAGCGTCATCATCCAGCAGGGCTTCCCGGCGTACTTCCTCATCGTGCAGGAATACATCGAATGGGCGCGCAGCCAGGGCATCGGCGTTGGCCCAGGCCGCGGCTCGGCAGCAGGTTCCATCGTCGCGTATGCGATGAAGATCACCGACCTTGAGCCACTCGAGAACGGCCTGCTGTTCGAGCGCTTCCTTTCTCCCGAGCGCGTGGAGATGCCCGATATCGACGTCGACTTCGAAGATGAACGCCGCCAGGAGGTCATCGAGCACATCCGCCAGGTTTACGGCGAAGACCACGTGACCGGCGTGATCACCTTCGGCAAGCTGCAGGCGAAAAACGCCGTGCGCGATGCTGCACGCGTGCTGGATTACCCCTACAGCACCGGCGACCGCATCTGCAAAATGATCGGCGACGAGCTGGGCATCACCATCGACGCCGCGCTGGAGAAGAACCCCGACCTGAAGAAGGCCTACGACACCGAAGAGGACGTGAAGCAGGTCATCGACGCTGCGAAGTCCATCGAAGGCTTCGTGCGCGGCGAGGGCGTGCACGCCTGCGCCACCATCATCTGCCGCGACCCGATGGATGACCACGTGCCTGTGAAGCGCGACACCAAGGGCGGCGGCATCATCACCCAGTACGACGGCCATTACACGCCTGACCTGGGCCTGCTGAAGATGGACTTCTTGGGCTTGCGCACCCTGGGCGTGCTGTCCCGCGCTTGCCGCAACGTGAAGGACCGCTACGGCATCGACCTGCGCCCCGAAGACATCCCCATCGACGACGAGAAAGCCTTCGAGCTGATGCGCTCCGGCAACATGGACGGCTTGTTCCAGGTGGAAGGCGCGCTGTACGTCAGCCTGTTCGCACGGCTCCCACCGCGCCGCTTCTCCGACATCGTCGCCTCCATCGCGTTGAACCGTCCGGGCCCGTTGGAGTCTGGCATGGTGGACGACTACGTGAAGGTGGCAAGCGGCAAGACGCCCATCCACTACTACGACGAGCGCCTGCGCCCCATCTTGGAAGAAACCTACGGCACCATGGTCTACCAAGAGCAGATCATGCGCATCTCCATGACCATGAGCGGCTTTTCGGCCGGCAAGGCAGACAAGCTGCGCAAGGCAATGGGCAAGAAGAAGCTCGACGTCATGCGCCAGCTGCAGGAAGACTGGAACAACGGCGCCGTGGAGAACGGCTATTCGCTGGAGATCGCCAAGGCAATCTGGAACGATGCCGAGAAGTTCGCAAAGTACGCGTTCAACAAATCGCACTCGGCCGCGTATTCCATTCTGGTCATGCGCACGGCGTACCTGAAGGCGCATTATCCCAACGAGTTCATGGCTGCAGTGCTGTCCAGCTACATGGGCAACACCGACCGCCTGATTCGCTACATTGCCAGCTGCAACCACAACGGCACGCCGGTGCTGCCGCCCGACATCAACTCGTCTAACGCCGAGTTCACGCCGGTCGATAACGGCATCCGCTTCGGCTTGGTGGGCGTGCGTGGCGTGGGCAAGAACGTTGCCGACGAGATCATCGCCGAGCGCGAGGCCAACGGCCCCTACACCAGTCTGCACGACTTCGTGAACCGCTTGGACGCGAAGTGCTACAACCGCAAGACGCTCGAAGCGCTCATCAAGGGCGGCGCGTTCGACTCGACGGGTTACACGCGCAAGCAGCTGATGTACTTCGTTGACGAAACGCCGCTTCTGGAAAGCGCATCAAAGCGTCAGAAGGACCGCGATCGCGGCCAGGTGAGCATGTTCGACATGTTCGCTGACGATCCGGATTCCGGGTTCGAGGAAGACGTGCCTGAGCCCGACGGCGTGGAGTGGCCCAAGCGCCAGCTTCTGGCGTACGAGAAGGAGATCATGAAGATCTACGTCTCGGACCACCCGCTGCGTCCGTACGAGAATGCCATCTCGCATATGACCAAGTGGCAGATCGGCGACTTGGCCGACCGCGAGAAAGAGATCAAGTCGGCCGTGTTCGTGGGCATGATTTCGAACGTGGTGGTGAAGCTGACCAAGCGCGGCACCAAGATGGCGACGTTCACGCTGGAAGACACCACCGGTTCCATCGAGGCCATCAGCTTCAAGTACGATGATTTCGCCGACGCCATCCAGGAAGACGCCATCGTCAAGGTGAAGGGCAAGTTCGAGCACAACGACCGCGGCAACCAGATCATGGCGTTCGAGGTTGAGCGCATCGAGCTTTCCGACGAAGACGCGCTTCCGCAGCGTTTGGAGCTGAGCCTGCAGATGGGCGACTTCAACCAGACGACCTCGCTCAGGCTGAACCGCATCTTGAAGTCGTATCCCGGACGCGATGGCGTGGTGCTGATGCTGCGGCAAGACGACGGCCGCAAGTTCCGCGCCGAGCTCCCCGTGACAGTGGATGCCACCTCTTCGGTGATGCTGTCTGAGATTCAGGACTTGTTCGGCAGGCCTGTCTGGCTTGCATCATAAAAAATGGCGGTCGAAAGACCGCCATTTTTTATCAATATGTTCAAGCTGGCTTAACGGAACGTGATTTCGCCGGTTTCGGGGTTCATGGCGTCTACGATTGCCAGGGAGTGCACGTCGTAGCCTTGTGCGCGCAGGTTGTCGCCGCCCTGCTGGAAGCCCTTCTCGATGGCGATGCCGATGCCTTCAATGGTGGCGCCGGCGTATTTGCAGATCTCGATGAGGCCGGTCATGGCGCAGCCGTTTGCCATGAAGTCGTCGATGATCAGCACATGGTCGTTCTCGTCGATGAACTTTTTCGACACGATGACGTCGAAAGTGCGCCCATGGGTGAAGCTTTGGATATTGGTGCAGTACACGGTACCGTCAAGGTTGATGCTCTGGCTCTTCTTGGCGAACACTACCGGCACGCCGAACACTGCGCCGGCGATGGCGGCGATGCCGATGCCCGACGCTTCGATGGTGAGGATCTTGTTGATGTTCCTGTCGGCGAAGTGGCGCTGCCACTCGCGCGCCATTTCGGTGAACAGCTTGACGTCCATCTGATGGTTGAGGAACGAGTCCACCTTGAGCACGTCCCCGTTCTTCACCACGCCATCCTGACGGATGCGATCCTCCAAAAGCTTCATCGCCGCACCTTCCCCTTCGTTCGCATGCGTTAGATGCGCGTAAAAACCGCGTTAACCCAGTGTAGCGAAAACGCAGGCTTTGCGGGGAGATCAGGGGAAATTACCGTAAGACGCCAGCGACGCCGCAACGGCTCACGTGAAAGATGGCTGCGGTAAGATAGCGGGAAATGGTTGAGGACGGGCGCGTTTTGCGCCTGCGACGTTTGGATGGAAAGCGTGGGAAAGGTTAGGTTTCATGGCTGACATGGCTGTGGCACGCGAAGCGCTCAAGCGGCACTTCGGGTACGAGGAGTTCCGCCCGGGGCAGGAGGGCGTCATCGAAGCACTGCTGGATGGTCGCGATGCCTTGGCCGTCATGCCCACGGGTGCGGGCAAGTCGCTGTGCTACCAGGTTCCCGCTACGGTGCTTAAGGGCGTCACGCTGGTGGTGAGCCCTCTGGTCTCGCTCATGGGCGATCAAGTACGCGCCCTTGTCGATGTGGGCGTGAGCGCTGCCTACCTCAACTCCACGCTTGCGCCGAATGAACAGGCTGACGTTCTCAAGCGTGCTTTGCAAGGCGAGCTGAGGGTGGTCTACATCGCTCCAGAGCGCTTGAGTGATCCGCGTTTCCTGGACTTTTCCCGTGAGGCGCGCATTCCGTTGGTGGCAGTTGACGAGGCGCATTGCGTGTCGCAGTGGGGGCAGGATTTCCGTCCGTCGTATCTGGGCATTGGCGATTTCATCGAGCAGCTGCCTCAGCGTCCTGTTGTTGCGGCGCTCACAGCAACCGCCACCGAGCGCGTGCGGGACGACATCGCGCGCCTTCTGGGGCTGCGCGATCCGCATCGTGTTGTCACGGGGTTCGATCGAGCGAATCTCTACTTCGGCGTAGAGCGGCTTGATGCGAAAAAGAAGCTCGCGCGCATCGCCGCTTATGCATTGGAGCATGCTGCCGAAAGCGGCATCGTGTACTGTTCCACCCGCAAAGATGTCGAGAGCGTTCAGGAGGCGCTGGTTGCCGCGGGCGTGAAGGCGACGCGCTACCACGCAGGGCTTTCAGCGGCGGAACGCGAGCGAAACCAGCGTTCGTTCATTGTGGATGACGAGCCGGTGATGGTGGCCACCAATGCGTTTGGCATGGGCATCGACAAGTCTAACGTCCGCTACGTGATCCACCACAACATGCCGGCGAGCATCGAAGCGTATTACCAGGAGGCAGGTCGCGCTGGTCGCGACGGCGAGCCGGCGGAATGCCTGCTGTTCTGGAACGACTCCGACATAAGCACGTGCCGCTATTTCGTTGAGAAGGATTCCGGCAACGAGGAACTTACACCCGAGGAAGCTGAAATCGTCCGCGCGACGCAGCGTCGCCTGCTTGAAGCGATGTGCGGCTACTGCCTGACGACCGAATGCCTGAGGGAATACATTTTGCGGTATTTCGGGGAAGAGGGGGCTGGGGAAGCCGTAGGCGTTTCGGCAGCGGAGGATTCCGTGCTCAAACAGTCCTGGGCTCGCGCGAACCATCCGCTGGACGGTTCGGCTCGTGCGGAACTGCGCGCGGAACCCCCCGCTCCCGGAGCGCCTGCCCCCTCCGTTGGGCGGCAGGCAAGCGAAGCGAGATGCTGTTCCAACTGCGATGGCGGGTTCGACTCGGCCGATGTCACCGAGCTCGCGCGATCGGTGCTCCGCTGTGTGCACGAGTTGCGCGGGCGCTTCGGCAAGGGGATGGTCGCCGATGTGCTGCGCGGGGCGAAGCCCGAGAAGCTGTTTGAATTCGGGTTGGACAAGACGAAGAGCTATGGCGTGACGGACGCTTCGAAGGAGCAGGTCAAAGAGGTTATCGAGCTGCTGGCGTCGCAAGGCTACCTGGAAATCTCCGAAGGCAGGTTCCCCTTGGTGGGCTTGGGACCGCGCTTCCGCGAAGCAGGGGATGCGAATTTCCGGCTTACGGTGAAGCGCATCCCCCGCCAAGCGGCGAAGCCGAGGGTCGCTGCCGTCCGCGCCGCCGCTTCGACTGCAGGGGAGGCAGCCGCCGACTCGAAGGGGGCCGCTTTCGCGTCTTCGATGGGGACGACCTACCAGCATTTCCAAGGCAGCCTGTTCATGCACCTGCGCGAGGTGCGCAAGCGCATCGCCGACGAAGCGGGAGTGCCGCCCTATATCGTGTTCTCGGACGCCTCTCTGTACGATATGTGCGCCAAGATCCCGGAGACCGACGAGGAGTTCCTCGAGGTGTCCGGTGTGGGGCAGGCGAAGCTCGCACGCTACGGCGAAGCGTTTCTGGCCGCGATCGCGGAGTACCGAGAGGGATGCACGCCGATTACGGAGAAGCGCTTGTTGAGCTAGCGGTTTCCGTTTCGTCTGTCAGCGTCGCGATTGTGGCAAGTATTCCCTTGTTGGCTTGCCGGGCGGTGCGGGGCGGGAGGGTGCCACCGCGCGACGCTTGCCGATTGGGCGTTTGCTTCCGGACGACGGAGCCGTGTGCTTTGGTACCATTCCGAGTGCGGAACGGCGCCGCCCTAGGAGATGCGGTGCCGAAGTCCGTGGCGCTTCGACACCGCGCCGCCGCCTGCCCAACGACGACGAAAGAGAGGTGCCATGCCGCGAGTCGTGCTTTTCGCCAGCGCGTGGATAGCGTTGGGCCTTGGCGTTCTGGGCGTGTTCGTCCCGGTGTTTCCCACCACGCCGCTCGTTTTGCTTTCCGGATACCTGTTTGCGAAAAGCTCGCCGCGCTGCCACGCATGGCTGCAGCGCACACGTGTCTACCGCGCCTATGTGCAGCCGTTTCAGGAGCGCGGGGGCATTCCCTTCAGGCGCAAGGTGCACATCCTGGGGCTTTCCTTCACCGTCATGGCGATAAGCGCCATTCTTGTGCCGTTGCCGATTGTGTGGGCGGTTCTCGGCGCAGTCGCGGTGTTTCTGCTGTGGCTCATGTGCGTGCGCATCCCTACAGTAGGCGCGCGCCCTTCTTCGTCGGAAACGACTCCGACGAGCGACGGTCGCATGCCGGGCGACTCCGAGCGGCTTCGAAGCGCAACGCGCCCCGCACCCGAGGCGGACTAACTGCTGGCGCTGGGGTTTCTGGAAGAAGCTTTGTCCGGTCCCGTGCCCGATTAAGTGGCTTTGCCTGCTTTTGCAATACTCCATGTTGCTATTGCGTATGGAATTCAGTATATAATTCAATAGGTAATTACTATCTTTTTGCGATGCATGTCGCTGGGTGCCAAAAAGGAGATCGAGATGCCCGCTTCGTTTGCTCCGCTGCCCGCCATCCGCCCCATCACCGATTTGCGCACGCAGCTCAACGACGTGTGCGCTCAGGCGACCGAGACCCGCGAGCCGGTGGTGCTCACCAAGAACGGTGCGGCGAGCTACGTGCTCATCGACCACGACGCTTACGACGAGATGAGCCAGCGCGCTCGTACTTATCTTGCCCTGCGTGAGGCGGAGATCGAGGAGCGGTATCGTCCTGACACCTTGAGCGCCGAGCAATCCGATGCCAAGATGCGCGAAATCTTCGCGCTCTGGGGCAAAGACTATGCTTGATTTGGCATGGAGGCCGCGCGCTCATCTCGATCGTGAGTCCATCGCCTTGTTCCTCGGCTTCGAGCGCGGCAACCCCGAGGCGGCTTGGACGGTGATGCGCAGTGTCGACGAGGCGCTCGATCGCGTGCGCCGCTTTCCGGAAATCGGCAGAACGGTGGAGATCGACGGGCTTGCTCACGGCGATTACCGTCGTGTGCTCGCAGATCGGTATGCGGTTTTCTATCGGTATGACGATCGGGGGGTCGTCATTTACCGCATTCTCCATCAGCGCCAGGACATTGACGTCCGGTCGCTCGTTGATTTTTCTGAGGAATAGGTGGCGTTGAGCGATCAAACGCCGATGTCGGTATGTGCGTCTTGCTGTTGTGAGAAAGCGTCGGGATGATAAGAACCGGAATCCCGAACCGCCACATAGAAACTTCCTTCCAATCGATGTCTGCGACTCGATTCTATCACGGGGGGAGGGGTCGTCCCTGCAGCGTGACGGTTCCGCTACGGCTGAGGCAAGAGCTTTTGCGCGTGCTATGCTGTGGCGCGTTGGAATCGGCGCAAGCAGGGCTTTGAGCGCCACCGCGGGCGCTTAGCCGCCGCGGTGTGGTGGGGAAGGTCGTTGTCGCCGGAATGAAAGGAGCGGACAATGGCTCGTGACGTCGGGCGCAGGCTTGGGCGTCTTATCGTGGCGAACAAACGCATCGTGATCCTGGCGGTGTGCGCCATCGTGTTCGTCGCGCTGCTCGAAGACGTGTTGGAAGGCGATCTTTTGCGTATCGACAGCGCCGCCTACGCCGTCATCGTTGAACGCTTGCGCGCGGATTGGCTCACGCCTGTCATGGAAGCCGTCTCCGCACTCGCAACTCCGGTGTCGCTGGTCGTGTTTTTGCTGGTTATCGTCGCATTTGCACCGGGGAAGCGTCCCGGTGCCTGCGCCGCGACGAACCTCGTGCTCGTGTTTCTGCTCAACCAAGCGCTCAAGTTCGCGATCCAGCGCCCGCGTCCTGATGGGTTCCAACTTGCCGTCGAGCAGGGCTTCAGCTTCCCTTCGGGTCATTCGATGGTGGCGATGGCGTTCTTTGGTCTGTTGGTGTGGATGGTCTGGCACTACGAGTCGGACCGTGCTACCCGCATCGGCTGCGCCATCGCATTCAGCCTCGTTATCGTGCTCGTGGGCGTAAGCCGCATCTATTTGGGCGTTCACTACGCTTCTGACGTGCTCGCCGGCTTCTGTGTGTCGCTTGCGTGGCTTGCCATCTACACCCGTGTAGCCGTGCCGCTGTTTTTGGAACCTGCTCCGAAGCGAAGAGGGGAAGGGGAAGCAGGCGAGGAATAGGACGTCTTTCGGCTGGCGTGGCAACCGCTGTGCGCGAGGCTTTCCGGTGTTGCTACCCTTCTGTTCCCATTTGCTCGATCAGCATGAGAAGCTCCTGCTTTTTATGGATGCCGAGCTTCGTGTAGATGCGGCGATTGTGCGTGCGCATCGTGTTCTCGGAGATGACAAGCGCTTCGGCGATGGCAGGGCCGGTGTATCCGCGTGCGATGAGTTCGGCGACTTCCGTTTCGCGCGAGGAAAGCCCGTATTTCTCGGCAAGTTTTCGGCACCGTTGCGTTGTTGCATCGAGCGTTGATGCTTGGGCGCTGGCGCCCAGCGATGTGCCGCATGACGCGTTCGCCAGATGAACGTCGCGCATGTCGCCTGGTGGGACGCAAGGTGTTGCGTCCTCCTCTTCGACGGCCGCTGACTGGCTGTCCGCCTTCTCCCCTCGCTTGTCGTGGAGCATTGGCGCAAGGAATTCCAGCCGGTCGGTGTGGAGAGCGTAGGGGCGTCGTGCGAAAAGCGACACGAGCAGCATCGCGAACAACGCGACAAGCGATACGAGGGAGAGCTGCTCGACGCCCAGTGCGAATCCGCTGTGGGATACGCCGCCGGTCAGGTAGCCGACCATCTGGAACGCATAGGTCACCAACCCGTAAAACGCATAGATGAACAGCGGATTGATTCCAGAGTCGCGGGAGATCTGCGCGCAATGCATCATCATGAGGACCGTCGCCAGCATGAACACCGCGTAGCTCACTGCCGCAACGGCATTGGTGAAGCGGTCACCCACGAACGGCAGCGCAACCAGGCAGGTGGCGGTGATAGGGAATCGTTTTGTTCACGACCATCGCTCCTGCGGGGGCGGTCGGATGCATGGCTACGATTGTAGCGTCGTTCTGCTCGAGCGACGAATCGGCCGCTCGCCGCATCGAGCGGTATCTGGTGGTGCCTCTCGTTTTCGCCATCACCGGGTTGATAGCCTCTGCGACGCATCTGGGCACTCCCGCCAATGCCTTGTATGTGATAACCGGCATCGGCAGATCGCCCCTTTCGAACGAGGTGGCGGCGGTCGCGTTTTTGGCCTTCGGGGGCGCGTACTGGTTCTTGGCGTTCAGGGACGAGGTCGCACCGGTGCTGCGGCGCGTCCTTGCCGTGGTTGTGCTTGCTGCGGGTGCAGCCTTCGTAGCAATGATCGCGTTTGCGTATTCGGTGAGCACCGTTCCCACGTGGAATCTTCCCACCGTGCCCATCATGCTGTGCCTTGCGGCGCTGGCGAGCGGCCCTTTTGTCGGCAGCTACCTTTCTTTCGCTTGCGGGGTACTTCGCTGTCCGGTTCGCCTTCTACGCAATGCATATGACCAGCGGAATGTAGGGGCTTCGGCCGAATAACACGGCAGCGCGCAGGGGAGCGGGGTCCTCGTTTGCTATCATATGCGGGTTAATCCGTTGCGTACCCCCGAGGGAGCGAAGGAACCCCCATGACCCAGCATCTTACCGAAGACGACGTGCGCGGCATGGCTGCGTATGCGCGCATCGGCCTGGACGACCAGGAACTCGCGCAGATGACCGTCGATCTGAACAGCATCATCGACACGCTCAAGCCCATCACGGAATTCGACCTCGAAGGCGTGGAGCCCACGTTCCATCCCATCGGAAGCCTGTCCAACGTGATGCGGGAGGATGTCGAGCAGCCGTCATTCACGCAGGATGAAGCGCTTGCCAACGCGCCGCGCCAGCAAGACGGCAGTTTCCTGATTCCCTCGATCCTGGGCGAAGGAGGCGATCGCTGATGCCGGACATCATGCAGATGGGCGTCCGTCAGATCCGCGAAGGCTTGGCGGAAGGGGAGTTCTCCGCCCGTGAGGTTGCCCGGGCGGCGCTTGACGCCATCGCTGAACGAGATGGCTCTGTCCACGCGTTTCTCGAGATCACCGAAAGCCAGGCGCTTGAAGCTGCCGATCGCGTCGATGCGGCGGCTGCGCAGCGCGCGCTCGACGAGCTGGGTCCTTTGGCGGGCGTTCCGGTGGCGTTCAAAGACAATATGAACCAGGAGGGCACGCATACCACGTGTTCCTCGCGCATGTTGGAAAGCTACGTGTCTCCTTACACCGCCACTTGCGTGCAGCGTGCGATCGACGCAGGCGGTATTCCGCTGGGCAAGCTGAACATGGACGAATTCGCGTTCGGGTCGTCTACCGAGACCTCCGCGTTTGGCCCCACGCGCAACCCGTGGGATCTCGAACGCGTGCCAGGCGGCAGCTCGGGTGGCAGCGCGGCGGCGGTGGCGGCGGGTATGGCCTGCGTAACGCTGGGCAGTGACACCGGCGGCTCGATCCGCCAACCCGCCAGTTTTTGCGGCGTCGTGGGGGTCAAGCCCACCTACGGCATGGTGTCGCGCTACGGCGTGGTGGCGTTTGGCAGCTCGCTGGACCAGGTGGGCCCGTTCGCGCGCAGCGTCGAGGACGCGGCGTGGGCGCTCCAGGCGATTTGCGGCCATGACCCGCGCGACTGCACGTCGCAGGATCTTGACATCGACTTTTTGAGCGCGGTACGCGAGGGTGCTCAGAGCATCCGCGGCATGCGCGTGGGCATTGTGAAGGAGTTCCTCGAGGCAAAGGGGCTCTCCGACGAAGTTCGCGAAAAGATCCAGGAAGCAACCGGGAAGCTGTGCGATGCCGGCGCCGAAATCGTGGAGGTGCAGCTTCCGCACGCCGATGCCGCTATCAGCGCATATTACGTGTTGGGCCCCTGCGAGGCGTTCAGCAACCTGGCGCGCTTCGATTCCGTGCGCTACGGCTTGGCAGATCATGGTCACAAGGATCTTTCGGGCCAGTACGAAGCCAGCCGTGCTGCGGGCTTTGGGGCTGAGGCCAAACGCCGCATCCTTTTGGGCAGCTACCTTCTGTCTGCGGGCGTGTACGACACGTACTACTACCCCGCGCAGCAGGTGCGCACGCTCATCACGCGCGACTACGTGCAGGCGTTCGAGAAATGCGATGCCATCCTGGCGCCGGCAAGCCCGCGCACAGCGTTCAAGTTCGGCGAGATCAGCGATCCCGCCCAGATGTATCTCTCTGACATTTTCACCGTTCCCATCAACATCGCAGGTAACGGCGGCATGACGGTGCCGGTGGGGCTGGGATCCCAGACGGGCCTTCCCGTGGGCGTGCAGATCATTGCTCCGCAATTCAAGGACGCCAACATGCTGAGGGTAGCCGCCGCATTGGAGCAAGCATATGGAACTGCGTCCGTCGCGCCTGAGTTCGCTGGCGAAAAGGCGGGTGAGTAGCATGAAAAAGCTCGAAGAGGTCCTGCGTGATTGGGAAGCGGTCATCGGCCTGGAGATCCACGCCGAGCTGACGACGCTTGAAACCAAGATGTTCTGCGGCTGCAAGCTGGAATTCGGCGCTGCTCCCAACACCCACACCTGCCCGGTGTGCTTGGGGCTGCCCGGCGCGCTTCCGGTTCCCAACAAGGCGGCCATCGAGTCTATCGTGTTGGCCGGCCTTGCCACCAACTGCGACATCGAGAAGCACTCGATGTTCTACCGCAAGAACTACATGTACCCCGACATGGCGAAAAACTTCCAGACCACGCAAGGCCCCATCGCGTTTTGCATGCGCGGCCATCTTGATCTGGAGGTTGACGGTGCGGGCGCCAAGGAGCGCATCGACCTGGGCGATTTGAAGCCCGGCGAGTCGGGGGCACCCGGCACCACTGCCGCCAACGTCACGCGCACCGAGGACGGCTACGTGGCACACGTGGGCATCACGCGCATCCACATGGAGGAGGACGCCGGCAAGATGGTGCACATCGGCGGCGGCGAGGGCCGCATCGCCGGAGCCACGCACAGCTTGGTGGACTACAACCGCGCCGGCACGCCGCTTATCGAACTGGTGACCGAACCCGATTTGCGCACGCCCGAGGAAGCGCGCCTGTTCATGCAGAAGCTGCGCCAGATCTATCTTGCCATCGGCATTTCCGACTGCTCTATGGAAGAGGGAAGCCTGCGCTGCGACGGCAACGTGAGCTTGCGTCGCCGCGGGTCAACCGAGTTCGGCACCAAGACCGAGCTCAAGAACATGAACAGCTTCAAGAACCTGCACGATGGTCTGGCATATGAGATCTGCCGGCAGGCCGAGGTGCTCGAGGAAGGCGGCATCATCTACCAGGAGACGCGTCATTGGGATCCGTCAGCCAAGCGCACCATCGTGATGCGTGTGAAGGAAACCGCCGACGACTACCGCCTGTTCCCCGAGCCCGACCTGGCACCTTACGACCTGTCCGACGAGTTCATCGAAGGCGTGCGCGCGAAGCTGCCCGAGCTGCCCGACCAGAAGGCAGCGCGCTACCAGCGCGACTTCGGGCTTTCGGCTTACGATGCGCGCCATTTGGTGGAACACCGCGCCACGGTGCGCTTCTTCGAGGCGTGCATGGACGAGGCCGCAGATGATGCGGGCAAGCTGGCGAAGCCGGTGGCGAACCTGGCCATCAACGACCTGACCGCGCTGATGAACGCCGATGCGTCGTTCGATTTGGAGGAAAGCGCCCTCACGCCTGCGCGCGCCGTTCAGCTCATCAAGCTGGTGGCCGAGGACGCCATTTCGTCCAAACAGGCGAAAGAGGTCCTGTCCGCCGTCTTGGACGAGGACAAAGACCCCGAGGCCATCGTGGAAGAGCGTGGCATGAAGCAGGTGTCGGACACCGGCGCCATCGAGGCGGTTGTCGACGCCGTTATCGCGGCGAACCCTGATGAGGTTGCCCGCTACAAAGACGGCAACCAGAAGCTCATCGGCTTCTTCGTCGGCCAATGCATGAAAGAGATGCGCGGCCAAGGCAACCCCAAACTCATCAACCAACTGCTCGCGCAAAAACTTGCAGAATGAGAAAAAGGGACAGTCACTTCTTCTCATTCTGAGATAGGAACGACGATGGAACGCGGCTACATCCAGGTGTATTACGGCGACGGCAAGGGCAAGACAACTGCTGCGGTGGGGCAGGCCGTGCGTGCGGCAGGTGCCGGCATGAGCGTGTGTTTCGCGCAGTTTTTGAAGTCGGGTGCCTCGTGCGAGCTGGAGGGTCTGCGTTCACTGGGCATTCGCATGATCAGCGGCGCCCAGTGCAAGTTCGCCTTCCAGATGACCGAAGAGGAAAAAGCAGAGGCACGCCGCCGCAACGAAGCCATCCTCGATGAAGCGCTCATCTTGGAAGACGACATGCTCGTGCTCGACGAGGCCATGGACGCTTGCCGCCTGGGCCTGCTTGACCGAAATCGCGTGCTCGCGCTTTTGCGGGAAAAGCCGCAGGGCATGGAGCTAGTCATCACTGGCCACGAACCCGACCAGGAGTTCCTCGACGCTGCCGACTACATCACCGAAACCGTCTGCCGCAAGCACCCCTACCAAGAAGGCGTCTGCGCCCGCAAAGGCATCGAGTACTGAACGAAAAACGGCCGCCCGAGGGCGGCCGTTTCGCTAGCATGTCAGCTGTTGCAAGCAGGCTGGCTTACTTGTGCTCTGCCTCGTACTCGGAGATGCACTTGGAGACTTCCTCCAGCACGCCGGGGAAGGTGCTGACGTTCAGACCCTGGGTCAGGCAGGGGATGTAGAACTTGCGGCGGTCAGCCATGCCCATGTAGTCCATGGCGTCGTAAACGCTGGCCTTGACGGACTCGGGGGTCCAGTCGGGCTTGTCGACGGCGTCGGAGTCGATGCCGCCCATGAACGAGATCTGTCCACCGTACTGGTCGACCAGCTTGTTCAGCTCGTTGGGACGCAGCAGGCAGCCCTGCCAAATGTCGACGCCCATCTCGATCATGTACGGAACCAGCGTAGCGCCGTAGGTGTCGGAGTGGTGGATGAGCACTTCAACGCCATGATCCTTGTAGTACTTATACACCTGCTTGTAGGAATCCAGGAAGAACTCCTCGAACATCTCGGGTTTCATGAACGTGGACTTCGCGGTGCCCCAGTCGTCATGATGCAGCAGCGCGTCGGGCTTGAGGTACTTGCAGATTGCCTCGGCCTGCTCCAGCTCGACCTCGGTGATGATCTTCATGATCTCGTGCACCTCGTCGGGGCTGTCGTAGAACGCCATCAGCGTCTCGGTGATCTCGCCCAGGTCGTGCAGGCGCTCGAACATGCCGGGGAACACGGTGGCCATGACGAACTGCTCGTTCTTGTCGATGGCCTCGGCCTGTGCCTGCAGGGGCTCCCAGATGGCGGCGTTGTCCCAGCAGCCCTTCGGGATGGTGGTCAGCTGCTCTTCCCACTCATCGAAGTCTTTGATCACGCGGTGCTCCATGTCGTGCATGGGCATACGGCCGGGCTGGCCTGCAACCTGGAACCACACGCCCCACTCATCGACCATGCGGCCGTCGGCGTCCAGCGTGCGGTCGCACACGGGGTTGGCGATGACGCGGGAGAACGCCTCCCACTGGTTGACGATGCGGTCGGGGTTGCCGCCGCGGATGCACTCGAGCAGGTTCTGCTTCTTGGTGAGCATTGGATTCACTCCTATCGAAACATGCCGGACAGCGCTTGCCGCCCGGCTTCGGTCCTAGTTGTAGAACTCGTCGACGGCCTTGAAGAACGCCTCGATGTTCTCCCAAGGGGACATCGGCGGCACGTCGCAGCCGGTGGAGATCACGAAGTTGGGGTAGCTGGAGCACTGCTCCAGGATCTCGGTCGTGCGGGCGGCGACGGACTCGGGCGTGCCGTTGCGCAGCTGGCTTGCCGGGTCGACGTTGCCCATCACCAGCGCGTCGGCGGGCATGAGCGGCAGGATGTCGGCCATCTCGATGGCGTTGCCGAAGTGGTAGCCCATGCAGCCCAAAGACGCGATGGACTCGGCCTGCGCAACCACGCCGTTGCCGCAGTTATGGTAGAACACGCTGAACTCGTCGTCCTGCACCGCGTCGACGATCTGCTTCACGTAGCCGGCGGAGAACTCTTCGGCCAGGTTGGGGGACAGCAGGCCCGCCAGGGGCTCGGCCATCACGATGCCGTCGGCACCGCGGTCCTTGAAGGCCTTCGCGTAGCCGGTGATGAACTCGGTTGCCTTGGCCAGCACGGCGTGCACCAGCTCGGGCTCCTCGTAGCACAGGATCATGATCTCGGAAACGTCCATGAGGCGCCCCGCCAGCGAGAACGGGCCGATGCAGCCCGCCAGCACGGGACGGTCGTCGATTTCCTTGCAGGCCTTTTCGATGGCCTCCAGGTACAGGCCCGTGCGGCCGGCGCCCACTTCGGGAACCTCCAGGTCGTCGGGATCGGAGTCCTCGTCGACGATGGCGCCCACCACGGTGGGGACCTCGTCGTCGGAGACGACGATCTTGCTGCCGAACGCCTCGGCCTCAACCGACAGGTCCATGAAGCTCACGCTGGCGCCGGTGTCGCAGCGCTCGGCCACCAGGCGCATGGCCTCGGCTTGCTTCTCGGAAGACCCGATGAGCTCGGCCACGGTGATGCCCATCGGCTGGATGGCCGGGAAGGACAAAACCGGAACGGCCTTCTTCTTTTCTGCGGAGATGGTCTCCGCCACCCACTTGCGCATATCCATGTTGCGTTGCCCCGCTTACGCTGCGTACTCGGCAGCGAGCTTGGCGGCCACGTTGGCGGCCTCGCCGGCGTCGTCGGTGTAGCTGTCGGCGCCGATCTCCTCGGCGTAGGCGGCCGTGACGGGCGCGCCGCCGATCATGATCTTGACGTCGTCGCGGATGCCGGCCTCGACGAACGCGTCGACGGTGTTCTTCATCTCGGGCATGGTGGTGGTCAGCAGCGCCGACATGCACACCAGGTGGCAGTCGGGGTTGGCCTTGACGTACTCGACGAACTGCTCGGGGGCCACGTCGACGCCCAGGTCCTCGACCTC
>CALUHI010000035.1 GCA_944320405.1 uncultured Eggerthellaceae bacterium | reverse complement strand
CCATCGCTGGCGGCACCTTCGTCTCCACCGGCTGGGGCCGTCCCGCGATCCTTTGCGGCATTCCGCTGCGGATCACAGGCGATGCCCGCGTGGAGGCGACCAGCGACGGAGAAGCCCCCGCCATCGGCAACGTGTCCGGCAACGCCTCTGTGTCCATCGAAGGCGGTTCCGTGCGGGCGATCACGCACGAGAACGTCCCTGGCATCGGCAGCGTCAGCGGCAACGCGGACGTCTCCATTTCAGGCGGCACCGTCGACTTCCGCGCCGAAGGATACCTCCACCGCCAGACGGATACGCCCGCCATCGGCAGCGTGGAGGGCGATGCGACTGTAAGCGTGTCGGGAGGGCTCGTCATCGCCGACGATCTGGCGTACGGCACCTTGGTCTTGGGGAGCCGCGAGGGCGATGCCAGCGTGCGCATCTCGGGCGGCACGGTGGATGTCGGGTTCGGCGGGGCAGGCGTTCCCCAGGACGGCGACGGGACGGGCACCCTCGCGGTTACGGGAGGGTCTTTCACCGGATTCGCCATGACCAGCGGCAGCCAGCCATCTGCGCACGCCACGACCGGCTACGGAACCGCGGTCTACCGCACGTTCGTCGCGCTTGAGGACGCTTCTCCCCAGACAGCGGTCCCCTCGGTTGACATCGGCGGAGTGAGCTACGGAACAAGCGACCTGCAGACCTCACGCATCAGATTCCAAGAGGGCGTGTACCGGTCGGGCGTGATGCTCTGGCTGCCGGAGAACGGCGAGGTGACAGGCGCCGTCGACGAGGACGGGAACCGCTATGCCGGCGAGGTGCACCCCACCGACCTGTCCTCGCCGCTCGATTACGGCTGGCTTTACTTGACGAGCAACCTGACGCTCGACGTCAACACCTATGCGGGCTACGACGGAAGCGCGCGGGTGCGCAGCGGATCGGACGAGGTCGTCGTGGAGGAGACGGTCGATCCCAACGAGGACGGGTACACGCTGCGGGGGTTCTTCGATGCACCCGAGGGCGGCACTCTGGTGATGAACGCGCAGTACCGGCTTGCGGCGAACGTCGAGGGTTGGACCGACGCCGCAGGGCGCTGGACGCGGACGGATGCGCCCTTCACCTTGTACGCGCAATGGGAACGCACCTATACCGTAACGTTCGATGCGAACGTACCCAGAACAGCAAGCACGACGGTTTCGGGATCGACGGCAGACGCTGAACTGACAACAGGAACCGCGGGAAGCCTGACTGCCTGCGGGTACGCGCTTGCCGGTTACCGGTTCACCGGCTGGAACACCTCACCCGATGGCGCAGGGGATGCGTATGCAGACGGTGACGCAGTGCTCGACCTGGCGGAAGGCGGCGAGACCGCGACCCTCTACGCCCAATGGGAACCGCTTTCCTACACGGTGTCGTTCAAAGGCGGCGAGGGCGCAGGCGGCCAGATGGCAGCGCAGACGTTCACGTTTGACCACTCCGCTCAACTTGACGCCAACGCGTTTTCGGCCCCAACTGGCGCCGTCTTCTTGGACTGGTGCGACGAAACGACGGGAAAGCGCTACTCCGACCAAGCGCAGGTGGTGAACCTTTGCGAGGTCAACGAAGACGGAAGCCTTGCCGGTCACACGCTGACCGCGCAGTGGGCGCGCAACGCCGTCACGCTGACCATCGCGCGCGACAACGAGCCTGTAGTGCTCAGTGATCCGGGCGGGTCGATCCAACTCATCCCTGAAGCTGGAGGAAGCCCCGTCGATGGGTTCTCCGCCGATACCAGCAGTCCGGGGACGTACTTTCTTGCGGGGGTCGCGCCCGGCACCTACGGCGTAGACGTCAATGAAGGAAGCGACGGCGGCGGCGCGCTGCCGACAGGCGGCATAACCGTGACCGTAAAAACCGACACACCCGCAACGCTGTCCCTTGAGTACGCAACCGTGAAGGTCGAGACGCAAGACGCAGGAATCTCCGCATGGATCAGCAGTCCCGGCGTCGAAAAACGCGTCGTGCTGGTGGGGGATGCAGTGCATGTCGTTTGCGGCGCCGACGTCGACAACGGCTACATGTTCGACGGATGGAGCTGCCAGGGGGTCGCGCCCTCGGGATTCGACGCAGACTCCGAGAGCCTGGAGGATATGACGATCAACGGGCCCGTCACGCTTACCGCCCATTCTCGCTCCGCATCCTACACCGTCGCCTTCGACGCCAACGGCGGCGAGGGCCAGATGGCACACGAAGCGATGACATGTCATGAGACGCGCACGCTCGACCTCTGCGCGTTCCGAAGGGGTGGCTATGCCTTCGCCGGCTGGAACACGAAAGCAGACGGCAGCGGGACTTCCTATGCCGATGGCGCCGAAGTAACCAACCTCGCCCTCACCGACGGTGCCACTGTAACGCTGTACGCGCAGTGGGCGGCGCGCTACACGGTGGCCTTCGACGCCAACGCGCCGGAGGATGCAAGCACGACCGTCGATGGATCGACGTCCGCGCTTTCGATGATCGTCGGACAGCCGAGCAACCTGCCCGCATGCGGCTTCGCCCTGCCGGGATACCGGTTCGCAGGCTGGAACACCGCCGCCGACGGCAGCGGGGATGCCTATGCCGACGGCGCCAAGGTGGTCGACCTTTCCACCGAAGCCAAGGCGACGGTGACGCTCTACGCCCAATGGAAACCGCTCTCCTACAAGATCGAGCTGCTTTTGGCAGAAGACGGCGGGACGACGACCCATCTGGGCAGCATCGATGCAGCGTTCGACGAGCCGCTTACCTTGCCGGACGAGGCAGCGGGGATTCCCGACGGCAGGGTGCTGCTGGGATGGGAGACGCTGGGGTTCGGGTCGTTCTACCGCGCGGGATCGCAGGCGGCCAACCTCTGCACGCTTGGTGCCGACGGCACGCCCGTCGGCACCAAGCTCTACGCGCGCCTTGGCAGCGCGGAAGCGTTCTACCTGGTCATGGAGAACGACGGCTCCCCCGTCGTTCTCGAGGATCCCGCAAGCGAAATCGAACTGGTTTCCGGATCGGGCACCTCGTTCATCGGGTGTTTCACGATGGTCGAGCCCGGCATCTACAGCATAAGCAGCATCCCGCCGGGCGCTTATTCCCTGGCGATCGAAGGATGGAGCACCGAAGGCGAAGCTGCCATCGTCGGGGAAGACGGCGGCGGCAGGATCGTGCTTGCGTACTGCACCGTGGAGGCGGCGGCGGAGAAGCACGCCGAGGCCTGGCTCGTCGATCCCGCGACCGGCGAGCCCGTAGACCGGGTCGAGCGGGTGCCGATTGGTTCCGCGATAGAGATAGGAGCGTCGGCGGAGACGGGCTACGCGTTCGAAATCTGGACGGCCATCGGCGCCGCCCCTGCATGGGAAAACGACGATCCCTCGCAGGCAAGCCAAACGATCACGGCGAACGGGCGCGTGCTCTTGGAAGCGCACCCTGCGGCGAACCGCTACCGGGTGCTTTTCGATGCGAACGGCGGTACAGGGAGGATGGAGCCGCAGGATATGGTGTACGGCGAACCGCAGCGTCTTTTCGATTGCGCGTTCGCTCGCGAAGGCTTCTCCTTCGCCGGATGGAACACCGAAGCGGACGGCACAGGGACGGCCTACGCCGACGGGGCCGAGGTCGTCAACCTGGCATCTGAGGACGGCGTGACCGTGACGCTGTACGCGCAGTGGGCCGTGACGCCCGGCCCGGACCCCGACCCCGACCCCGACCCCGATCCCGATCCTGATCCTGATCCGGATCCGGAGCCCAATCCGGATCCCGGCACCAGCGATACATCAGATGATTCGGATGCCACGGCAGCGGACGGCAAAGAGGCAACGGCCAAGCGGCTCTCCGACACCGGCGACGCAGTCGCGCCTTTGGCAGCGGCCATAGTCGCGACCATGATTTCCGCAGGCGCAATCGTCGCATGCGCGTGGAGCAGGGGGAGAAAAGGGCGCTAAGCTGCGCAAAACGGAAGCTTTTGCGTTGAAATCGCCTTCCTTCCCTGCGCTTTCCGCGGTGAACCGCCCTGTTAATTCGTCACGTCGCCCGACTGGTCCAGGCTGATAGGGTCGCCCACGAACGTTGAGGGAACGGAGAACAGCACCTGAAGGAAATCTTTCGTGCGCGCGGGGATCTCGCGAAGATCGTACCAATGCTGGCTGACGTAGGCCCTATCGTCGTCCGACACGCCGACAGCCTCCATTCCCACGCCCTTCGCATCGAAGATAGCACGGTACAGATGGTAGGTCTGGGTGGCGATCACCACGCGCTCGGCGCCGAACACATGGTGGGCACGGTACATGGTTTCGTAGGTGGAGAAACCGGCGTGATCGCAGAACACGTCCTCGCTCGGCACGCCTCGGGATATGGCATAGCGCTTCATCGCCCAGCATTCGTTGTACGACTCGGTGCCGTTGTCGCCGCTGACGATGATCTTGGGCGCAGCACCAGCAAAATACAGGGCGATGCCTTGATCCAAGCGAGATTTCAAGATGTCGGAAGGGGTGCCATCAGGCATAACGGAAGCGCCCAGCACCACGACAGCGTCGGCATCGAACGAAGCTGCCGACGCTTCATCGACGATCTCGCCGCGCGTGCCCAGGATGATTGCCGCATTCACGCCCACGACGAAGAGAACCGCCGCGATGGCAAGCGCCAGCAGCAGCTTAACAAGCCCGCCGATCAGTTTAAGCATGGTGTTCGCCTCTTCGCATCATGGCTCACGATGATAGCAAAGCGAACCTGAGACGCACCTTCATTCACCAAGCGCCGACCGAAAAAGAAACGCACCTCCATAACCCCGGGTCAGGGAGATGCGCCGAAGCTGTCGGGCGGTGCTTATTCGAACTCGCTCACAAAATGTTTGATGATAGCGGCGCTGGTGGGCGTGCACAGCTCGCCTTCGCCGCGCTCGGGGCACGTGGGGATTCCCTGCTCGAGAATGGCGGCGGTTGCCGGCGCGGGAATGGGAAGCTCACCATGGGCGCACACCACCGTGCCGCTGCCAGTCTGCACCGGCGTGGCAACGATGCGTTCAGGGCCGATCATCTCGATGGCCAGGCAAACCTCGCATACGCAGCGAACAGCTTCGCCGTTTCCCACCTCGTGGAAGTGGGTGTGCTCCACCGGGCACCCGTGCACTGTGGCCTCGGCGTTCGCAAGGATATCGTAGATAGCGCGCATGTCTTCCTTCACATGATCGCTCACATTCAGGAAGCTGATGGTGGCGTTCACTTCCCCGATGTCGTGATGATGTCGCGCAGGAACCCCTGCCGCCGCTGTGGCAGCATCGAGCTCTTCGCGCTGCTCGTCAGACAGCCTTCCCCGCAGATCGGCAAGAATATGCTGGCGAGTGGCATCCTCGGAAAGATTCAAACGAAGCACCGTCATGTGCAGTCCTTTCTTTTCAGCTCAGTTTTCATGGCTTTCTGTCGCCAAGCCGTCGACATGGTCACGCTCGCTCGCCTTCCGCATCGGGGAAAGCCAGGCGGATTAGCGTTTCAGATGATTGATCAAACTGGCCTGGTATCCCGCGCCGAAGCCGTTGTCGATGTTTACCACGGAAACCCCTGACGCACAGGAGTTCAGCATGGCGAGCAGCGCCGCCACACCGCCAAACGAGGCGCCGTAGCCGATGCTGGTGGGCACGGCGATCACCGGGCAGGACGCCATGCCGCCCACAACGGAGGCGAGCGCGCCTTCCATGCCGGCCACTGCGACGATTACCTGAGCGGAAGCAATGTCGTCGGCATGCACAAGCAGCCGGTGCAGCCCAGCCACACCCACGTCGTACAGACGTTGAACGTTGTTGCCCAGCGCCTCGGCCACCAACGCCGCTTCTTCGGCAACAGGCAGATCGCTGGTGCCTGCAGCAGCAACGACAACGGTGCCGCTTCCATCGGGTTCGGGCATATCGCCCACCAGACCAATGTGCGGGATTTCGTAATAGGCGAATTCCGCGGCATCTTCAGGGGCAAGCAGACCTCGCACCTTGTCGGCCTTCTCTGCATCCATTCGCGTGATCATCACACGGCTTTGCCCTGCGGCGCACATGCTGCGCACAATGCCTGCAATCTGCTCCGCTGTTTTGCCGGCACCGTAGACAACCTCGGCAACGCCTTGGCGGATGCCACGCTGAAGATCCACCTTCGCGTAGCCCAAGTCATCGAACGGAGCTGTCTTCAGTTTGATAAGCGCGTCATCAGGCGCGATGTCGCCCGACGCTACGCGTTGCAGCAGCTCGCGCGCCTCACGTTCTTCCATCGAAATGCTCCTCTCCCGCGCTTTAGAGCTCCGCCTGATCGATCATGCTTTCGCCCCAGGGACGCTTGCCGTCCTCTACGCCGCGCAAGCGCGCCGCTTCGGCAAGCGATTCTTCCGTAATCGGCGCACCTTCCGGCACCGCCGTCGCCAAACACGAGAAGCTCGGCTTTTCGGCGGTGCTCAGACCCTGCTTTCGCGAGGCCACCCGCACGTCATCTTTCGTCAAACCCGCCCGCCGCAAGGGCGACACGACATCCAGCTCCGCAAGGGCGCAAAATCCCGGACGGCGCTCCGGGTTGTCCGACGCATTCGTTCCGTCGATCAGCATAGCGTATCCCTCGCGTGCAGCCGCATCGCGCACCGCACCCAAGATGAACCGCTTGCACAGATAGCAACGATCAGGCGGGTTCGCGCAAATATCCCGCTGTGGCAAAATGTCCAGCTCCAACACGCGAAGCTCAACCTTCGCTTCAGGGTAGCGGCTGCGCACCTCATTGAGCACGCGCCGTGCATCCTCCAACTCGAAATCGGCTTGAAATGTCGTTTTCACGCAGTACGCCCCCACTTCGCATCCAGCAGCAACCGCCGCCATCAGCAAGTACGAAGAATCGCATCCCCCGGAAAACGCCAACGCCAATCGCGGCGTGCGTGCGAAGAACGCATCAAGCGGCTCGACGCCAAGCTGCTGCCCTTCGCCGAGCGGAAACGAACCCATGAAAACCTCCTTGCAAGCATTACGCGAACAACTCGAAAGCACCTTACCACTTCGAGTTAGCTCCAAATCAAACGCCTGGATTCCCAACAAACGCGAAAATCTAGCAAAAATGTGAGAAAAACGCGATTGTTGGGGAACAGGGCGGGTTTTTTCACGCACATTGCGCTCCAAACCAGGAGGCAACGCTCCCCCGTTTGAGGACGAAATCAAAGTGGATTTAGATAATGCCTGTTCAGGAGCTTGTCTGTTCTGACGCCCCCGCCCCTTCTGATTCCATGCCGCCCAAATGAGCACGGAAAATGCGCCGCAAACCCCCAACAAACGCGAAAACCTAGCAAAAGTGTGAGAAAAACGCGATTGTTGGGGATCCAGCGCAGCCAGGAAAAGCCTCAGCTCTCACGCAAAACGCGCGCGGAATCGCGGCCGGACTCTACACGTTAAACTTGAAGTGCATGACATCGCCGTCTTGCACCACGTACTCCTTGCCTTCCTGGCGCAGCTTGCCGGCATCGCGGCAACCCTTCTCGCCGCCCAGTTCGACGTAATCCTCAAACGAAGCCGTCTCGGCCTTGATGAAGCCGCGCTCGAAATCGGTGTGAATGACGCCTGCCGCTTGAGGCGCCTTCGCGCCGATAGGAATCGTCCAGGCGCGCGTCTCGGTCTCGCCGCTGGTGAAGTAACTCTGGAGCCCCAGCAGGCGATACGCCTCGCGCACCAGGCGCGCCAGGCCGCTTTCCTCAAGGCCCATGGCCTCCAGGTACTCCTTGGCTTCCTCGGGGTCAAGCTCAGCCAAGTCTGCCTCGACCTTCGCAGAAATGGGCACCGGCGTGCAGCCGTCGATCTCGGGAAGGTCGGCGTCAAGTTGGTCTTCATCGACGTTGGCGATGTAGAGCATGGGCTTCATCGTCAGCAGGTGAAGCTCGTAGATGGCGTCAACCTCGTCCTCGGAAAGATCCAGCGTGCGTGCGCGATGTCCTTCGTTGAGGCCCTCAAGCACCTTCTTGGCAGCGGCAAGCTTGGCAGCGCCCGCCTTGTCACGCTTGGCCTCCTTCTCAAGACGCGGAATCGCTTTCTCGATGGTAGCCATGTCGGCAAGGATCAGCTCGGTCTTGATGGTCTCCACGTCGCTTTGCGGGTCGACCTTGCCGGCAACGTGCACAACGTCGGGGTCGCTGAAGAAGCGCACGACTTCGCAGATGGCGTCGGTTTCGCGAATGTTCGCCAAAAACTGGTTGCCCAAGCCCTCGCCTTGCGACGCGCCAGCAACCAAGCCGGCGATATCGACGAACTCAACCGTGGCGGGCACGATGCGCGCCGGGTTGTCGATCTTCGCAAGCGCGTCCAAGCGGGAATCGGGAACCGGGACCACGCCCACGTTGGGCTCGATGGTGGCGAACGGGTAGTTTGCAGCAAGGCCACCCTTATTGGTAAGAGCGGTGAACAGCGTGGACTTGCCAACGTTGGGCATGCCCACGATACCGATGGAAAGCGACATGAAAACTTCCTTTTCGTGCAGGGAAAACCGTAACCGCCCCATGATACCGCACCCACGCGGCAAGCGCCGAACCGCCACCAGAAACGCGAAAGCCGACCCTTTGCGGATAGGCCGGCTTTCACTGGAGGGAAGGATGCAGTGCTGAAACCTCACTGGTCAATCATCGACAGCGAGGGTGCCTCGGGCGCCCAGAACCCGCAGGACCGCAGGGGCAACGCGTCTTCGGTGCGCGAGCCCCTGGAACCCTGCGAAAGGCGGATGCCCGAGGCGGCCGCAGCAGCGGCCCGTTCCGCCTTGTTTCTAGACAAGCGGAACCACAATCGTCAGCGGCACGGCGGCGGCGACGATCAGGAAGCGGAGCAGGAAGCCGCCCACAAGCACGCCAGCGTCCGAGAAGAAGCTGATCCAGTGGGCCTTGCGGCTCTCTTCGAACTCTTTCGGGCTGAAGAACAGCAGCCAGGTCTCAAGCACGGTGGGAAGCACCAGGCCGATGGCCACCAGGCCGATCCAGAACCACAGCGCCCATTCACCGGACACCAGGTTCATGATGGACTCCCAGCCTGCAGTGTTGGTCTGCGCGGTGATGAAGCACAGCGAAGCAACCAGCACGAGCTCGATGATGGGCAGGCAGAAGTGGAACTTCTTCAGAACGCCCACGCGGATGAACTCGTCGGCATGGCGCACCACGGCCACCATCAGCACCGATGCAGCACCGGAGGACAGCGCGGACACCAGGAACAGGATGGGCAGCAGCGCGTTGTTCCACAGCGGATAGGTCTTGCACACGCCCAGCAGCGCGCCGGTGTAGACCGCAACGCACACCGCCAGCACGACGCCAAGGATCTCAAGCCAGTTGGGGATGCGCCTTTTCATGCGATCGAGCACGAACGCGGCGATGGCAACCACCATGAATGCGCCCAGGAACACCACACCCCACATCATGACGGAGCCGGGGTTCATCAGCAGATAGAAGAAGCGGATCGGGTTATGCAGGCCCGCTTCGGCGTCCACCATCAGCAGGACCAAGCCCACCGCCACCGCGAGCGGGGCGATGATGCGGCCCATCTTCTGCATGGACGTGGCCTCGGGATGACGCCAGCCCAGGAACGCGGAGGTGATGAAGGCGCCCGCGCCCAGGCCCGCAAGGAACAGGTACCACGAGATAATGGGACCCCAGATGGGTTCGTACGTCATGGTTATCACCTCACGTAGAAGATCTTGGCCTTCGTCAGATCGCCTGCAATGGGCAGCGCGTTCTTCTCGACGATGGCGCGGGACAGTTCGCTGTTGGGATCATCCAGGTCACCGAAGATGCGGCAACCGGTGACGCATGCCGTGACGCACGTGTTCGACGGCGTCTCGGGATGCTCGTAAACCCAGGCGTGGCAGAACTTGCACTTCTCCACGGCGCCCGACACTTTGTTGTGCACGCGCACCTGGTAGGGGCAAGCGGCCATGCAGTAGCGGCAGCCGATGCACTTGGACTCGTCCACCTTCACCACGCCGCCCTCGGCGATGTAGCTGGCGCCGGTGGGGCACACGTGGACGCAGGGGGCGTCTTCACAGTGCATGCACTGCAGCGGCACGGTCTCGTGGTGCACGAACGGCAGCGTGCCCGTTTCGCGCTCCTCGTAGCGGATGTAATCCACCTCAGGGTCCTGGCCGTTCTGACGCTGGCACGCGGTGCGGCAGGCAAAGCAGCCGATGCAGTTGGTGGTATCGATAAGCATTCCGTAGCGGGTCATTATGCACCTACCTTCTTCACGGTGACGAGCGTCTCCTGCGACATGGTGCCGCCGTAGCCAGGCTCGATGTGGAAGGGCACGAAGTCCATCTGGCGCAGGCCCACGTTATAGGCGGTGCGCTGCTCGGGAACCGAGCACCCGTAGTGGCTGGGCAGGTAGATGGACGTAGGCTCGATACGCTGGGTCACCTTCACGCGGGTGCGGCCGGTGTGGGTGTCGCTGGACACCTCGACCTCGTCGCCGTCCTCGATGCCCATGCTGGCCGCCACGTCGGCGTTCATCCAGATGCGCTCGAGGCCGTACATCTTGGTGATGGCCATCAGCGGCTCGATGTTGGCGGTCTGGGTGTGGGTGTGGATGGCCTGCTTGCCGCCCACCAGGCGGAACTGGCCTTCGCCGGGCATGACCAGCGGCTCCAGCCAACCGGGCGATGCCGGGAAGCCGGCCGCCACACAGGCGTCGCTGGTGAAGTGAACCTTCTTGTCCGCCGTATTCCAGGTGGTCTTGAGACCGTACTTCAGAGCTTTCTCGGGGAAGGTGATGGTGCCTTTCTCGCGCAGCTCGTCGAGTGAAAGCCCGATCGTCTGCAGCTGGGCGTCGGCAAGCTCGTCGATGGTGAACTGGAAGTACTGGCCCACGCCACACGCGTTGGCGAGCTCGGTGAAGATCTCGTCGACCGGCTTGGTGTTGGGATGGATCTTCTCCAGCACGCGATCGCGCAGGCTGACCACAGGAATCTTGCCGCCCACGAACTCGGGAACCTCAAGGCGCTCCAGGTAGCTCGTGTCGGGCAGAACGTACTGGCATGCCTGGCAGGTCTCGGTCATCTGAACGTCGATGGCAACGGACAGCTCGGCAGCTTGCACGAACTCAGACAGCTGAGCGGGGTTGGAGTAGCCCGCCACGCAGTTGGACTGGTAGAAGAACACGCCCTTCACGCGGCCCTCGGGAATGGTCGAAAGCGCGAAAGTGGACACGCCCATGCCGCCAGAGGAAACCGGGTACTCTGCCTGGCCGATGATCTTCTCGGCAGGCGCAGCAGGCGCAGCGAACTTCGGGTCGGTCAGCTTGCCGGCGCTGGCGCTTGCCGGGAAGTAGGCACCGCCCTCGATGCCCCAGCAGCCCAGCAACGTGTTGAACAGGCACAGCGCGCGAGCGGTCTCGCCGGAGTTCTGGTGCGCGCAGCCGAATGCGGCACGCCAACCCTGCTCGATGCAGGCCTTGGGAGCAGCCTCCCACATCTCGTTGGCCAAGCGCTCGATGGTCTCGGCGGGAATGCCGGTGATCTCGGCGGCCCACTCGGGGGTGTACTCCTGGACGCGCTGCGCCCAGTCCTCGAAGCCCACCGTGTAGTTGGCGATGTAGTCGGCGTCGTACTTGCCGTCCTTGATCAGAACGTGCGCCATGGCCAAGATCAGCGCGAGGTCGGTGCCGGGCTTGATGGGCACCCACTCGTCGGCGTACAGGCAGCTGGCGTTCTGGCGCGGATCGACGATAACGATGTGCACGCCGTTCGCCTTCGCGTCGCGAAGCTGATGCAGCGAAGACGGACGGATGCCGTCGGCGTAGCTGCGTCCCAGGAACATGATCATGTTGGCATTGGCGACATCAGCCGTGAAGTCTGCGGCACCAATGGCTTGGGTCATGCCGGAGTTCTTGGACATGTTGCACGACACGCCATGGGTGTACACGTTCGCGGAGCCCAGCGCGTTCATGAAGCGCTTCGTGTAGAAGCTGCCGGACGGACGCGGGTCTTGAATCATGATGAGCGACTGCGGGCCGTCCGACGCGATGATGGCGTTGGTCTTCTCGGCGATCTCGCTGAGCGCTTGGTCCCAGCTGATGGCTTCGAACTTGCCCTGATCGTTTTTCTTCAGCGGATCGGTGAGGCGGTCCTCAGACCACGCGATGGACGCGTAGCCGTATCCACGGGCGCACAGGGTGCCATCGCAGTACGGATGGTCGGGATCGCCGACCATCTCGGTGAAGCGCCCGTCCTCGCCCACGTATGCGGTGAAACCGCACTTGGACGAGCAGGAGTTGCACAGCGAATGCACGGCCTTCTTCTCGCCGGCGGCGTGCGCCTGCTCGGCCTCCCAGGCGGAAAATCCCACGAATCCGCTGGTGGCTGCCACTGCGGCGACGCCAGCGCTTGCCGCCAGGAAGCTGCGCCTGGTGATGGTGGTTTCCGTCATCTTCTCCCCTTTCTCTTTCCCTCTACGTTTCTCGTCATTTCCTTATCGCGAGCGCTTCTGCGCTTAACGAACCGTCCAAAATGAGAAAAAGTGACTGTCCCTTTTTCTCATTTGCCCGCTGCTACGCGGACTCGAGCTCGCAGCCTTCGTCGGCTTCGAGCTGCGCCCTGACGCCTAGCAGCACGTCGATCAGAGCCAGGTAGAACAGCGCTTCTTCGCCGAGTGCCACAAGCTTCAGCCGGTAAGCCGTCAGCCACGCGCTTCGCTCCAAAAACAGCTGGCGCGCGTCGTCAGTGCGGCCCGCTTCCAGCAACACCGACACCATGTCCAACTCGAGTGACAGGTGGTCGGGGTAGGCTGCGAGGCTTTCCGGAAGCTCCAGACCCAGATCGGCGATGAGATCGCGCATGTACAGCGCGGTATCGGCGGAGTACAGGCCCTTCTGGCGGGCAAACGGGCTGCGCTTCGGATCGTTGGTCCACTCGACGTAAAGCGACTCGATGGGAAGCGCGCTTTCCGGCAAGCCGCCGGTGAAGTGGCGCGCGGCAAACGATTGCTTCTCGGCAAAGGAGGGCGGCGCGAAAAGGGCGTCAACCTCGCGGCTGGAAAGGAACTCCTGCAGCGGCACCGCGCGGTGCGCGCGCAAAAGAGGCGCCTCAACGGCACCGAAAGCATCGGGCTGCTGGAGCAGCATACGCAGACGGGCGATCAGCGCTTGCCATTCGTCGTCGCTTGTCGTGCGCTCCCACTCGCTTTGGTCCACAGGGCCAAAGCACTGCGCCAGTGCGGCGAACAGCCTTGCATCGTCCATCATCATGGCGCACCCCTCTCGTCTCGTCTACCCGACGCGCCCCCTCGACGCGTCGCGATAGCTGAGAGTATGGGGTGCCATGCCAAGACGCTGTCGTCTGTTCCAGGCGATTTTTGAGAAACAGAGGACAAGATGACAAAACCCCGTGTCGTCCATAACAGACGACACGGGGTCAGCTAAAAGGCATATCTGCAGGTCAGATGCTACACCCAGGGCACCACCATCGTAATGGGCAGTGCGGCAAGCAAGATCAGCAGACGCAGAACGAAGCCACCGATGAGCACGCCGGCGTCGGACGCGAAACTGATCCAGTGAGCCTTGCGGCTCTCCTCGAACTCGCGCGAGCTGAAGAACAGCATGCGCGTCTCAAGCGCAGTAGGCAGAACCAAGCCAACCAGAATGAGCAGGACCCAGAAGGCCGGAGCATACTCCCCCGCGATCATCTTGGCCACCGATGCCGCACCAGCACCAGAAGTGTCCTGGTAGGTAATAAAGCACAGCGACGCAATAAGCACGAGCTCGATAATTGGCAGGCAGAAGTGGAACTTCTTCAGCACGCCCACGCGGTTGAACTCCTCGGGATGACGGATGATCGCCGCCACAAGAACCGACGCCATGCCAGTGGACACCGCCGAGACGAGGAACAGAATGGGCAGCAGGGCGTTGTTCCATAGCGGAAACGTCTTGCACACGCCCAGCAGGCAGCCCGTATAGACCGCCACGCACACGCCCAGAACCGACCCGACAATGTCAAGCACCACCGGAATGTGCTTATGCAGCAGATCGAGTACCGCAACGATCACCGAGACGATGACGAACAGGCCCAAGAACACCACGCCCCACGTCATCACCGATCCGAAATTGCTCAGCAGCAACGCGAAGCGCAGTGGGTTGTGCAAACCTGCCGTCGCGTCGAACATCAGCAGAACCAAACCGATAATAACCGTGACCGGAGCGATGATGTGCCCATACACGCGCATCCGCACCGCTTCGGGATGCCGCCACCGGATGAACGCCGATGTGATGAAAGCGCCACCGCCCAAACCGGCAAGAAACAGGTAGCAGGCGATGATGCCGCTCCAAATAGGTTCGTATGACATCCCTCATCACCTCACGTAATAAACTTTGGACTTGGTGACGTCGCCCGCGATGGGCTCGGCATGAGTGCGATTGATCTCCTTGACCAGCTCGCAATCGGGATCGTCAAGATCGCCGAAGATGCGCACACCCGTGGGGCACGCGGTGACGCACGTTGACATCTTGGTGCCGTTCTCGTAATTGGACACGTTGCAGAAACGGCATTTGTCGACGCCACCCGTCTGGGAGTTGCGCACGCGCACCTGATACGGGCAGGCTGCAACACAGTAAAGGCAGCCGATGCACTTGCCATGGTCGACCGTCACGATGCCATCAGGGCCGATATGGGACGCACCCGTAGGACACACGCTCACGCACGGCGCATCTTCGCAGTGCATGCACTGAAGCGGCAAATGCTCGACCGACACCGCTGGGTACGTTCCCTGTTCGCGCTCTTCAAAGCGGATGAATGCCTCGTCAGGGAGCAATCCGTTCTGACGCTGGCACGCGGTGCGGCAGGCATAGCAGCCAATGCACTTCTTGGTATTGATCAGCATTCCGTAGCGCGTCATCATGCACCCACTTTCTTAACGGTCACGAACGTCTCCTGCGTGCAGGCGCCGCCGTAGCCTTCCTCCAAACGATAGGGCACGAAGTCCATCTGGCGCAGACCCACATTGTACGCGGTTTTCTGCTGCGGGGACGAGCAGCCGTAATGGCTGGGCAGATACAGCGCCTCGGGATTGATGCGCTCGGTGACCTTCACCTGCGCCTGGCCGGAGAACAGATCGTTCGACACAAGCACCGTATCGCCGTCTGCAATGCCCAGCTCGGCAGCGCGGTTCGCGTTCATCCACACGCGGTCGAGGCCATACTGTTTGGTGATGTCCATCAGCGCTTCGATGTTGGCCGTTTGGGTATGGGAATGGATAGCCTGCTTGCCGCCGATCAAGCGGAAGCTCGCACCATCGTCGGGCACCGAAACTGCCGGCTCGCGCCACTGCGGCACGCGAGGCAAGCCCGCTTTTTCGCAAGCATCGCTGGCGAATTGGATCTTGCCGGTCGGCGTCTTCCATTCAGGCGTCTTGCCGTACTCGAACGTCTTCTCGGGGAACGCCGCCGTCCCCTTCTGGCGCAAAGCGTCAAGCGAGAGCCCCACGGAGGCAAGCTGCGCGTCTGCGAGCTCTTCGACGGAGAACGTGAAGTACTCGCCTACGCCGCACGCTTCGGCAAGTTCGCTGAAGATTTGATCGACCGGGCGCGTGTTGGGATGCACTTTCTCGATGACCTTGTCGCGCAAGGTGACCACCGGCGTCTTGGCCGAGACGAACTCGGGCAACTCAAGACGCTCGAGATAGCTGGTGTCGGGCAGCACGTATTGGCAGGCCATGCACGTCTCGCTCATCTGAACATCGATGGCAACCGAAAGATCCAGCGCCTCGACGCATTCTTTCAGATGCTCGGGATTGGAGTAGCCCGCCACCATGTTGGAGTTGTAGAAGAACATGCCGCGTACCATGCCCGTAGTCGCCAGGTTGGCGGCGAAGACGGACACGCCCATGCCCGACTGCGACAGCGGGTACTCCTTGGCGCCAACGATGGTCCCTTCGGGCTTGGGGACGCTGGGGAACGTGCCCGCGTCGAGTTTGCTCGCAGACACGCTGGGCAAAAACAGGGCGCCGCCCTTTTGGTTCCAGCAGCCAAGAAGCGTGTTGAACGCGCATACTGCACGCGCAGTCTCGCCTGAGTTGTCGTACGAGCACCCAAAGGCACCGCGCCAGCTCGGTTCGATGGAGGCCGCCGGTGCCGCCTCGGCAAACATGGTCGCTAGACGCTCAATGGTGTTGGCGTCGATGCCGGTGATCTCTTGCGCCCACTCGGGCGTGCAGTTCTGAAGGTAGGAAGCCCACTCGTCGAACCCCACGGAATTGGCAGCGACGTAGTCTTTGTCGTAGAGGCCCTTGCTGACCAGCACATGGGCCATGCCCAGAATGAAGGCGAGATCGGTGCCAGGGTTGATGGGAACCCACTCGTCGGCAAACGCGATGGAGTTGTTCAAGCGCGGGTCGACCAGCACGATGTAGGCGCCGGCCTCATGCGCTTTCTCAAGCGCATGCAGCGCGCTGGGGCGAATGGCATCGGCGTAGCTGCGGCCGATAAACATGGTCATCTTCGAGTTCTCAACGTCGCTCGTGTAGTCACTGGCACCGATGACCTGGGCGAAGCCGGAGTTCTTCGACATGTTGCAGGCAACGCCGTGCGTGTACACGTTGGGCGAGCCAAGCGCGTTCATGAAGCGCTGGGAGTAGTACTTACCCGAAGGGCGCGGGTCTTGGACGATCGCCAACGTTTCGGGGCCGCTCTCCTTGATGATGGATTGGACTTTCTCGCCGATTTCGGCATAGGCCTGTTCCCAGCTGATGGCTTGGAACTGGCCGGATTCGTTCTTTTTCAGCGGATCGGTCAAACGGTCGGCGGAATAGGCGATATCGGCGTACCCGTAGCCGCGGGCGCACAACGTGCCCTCGCAGTAGGGATGACTGGCGTCGCCGATGATCTTGTCGAGCTTGCCGTCCACAACGTAGGCGGTGAAGCCGCATTTCGTCGAGCAGGCGTTGCACAGCGAGTGCGCGGTGGTTGTGGGGCCAGCCGCTTCCTCGGCGTATGCCTGCTGCCACGAGCCAAAGCTCAAGAATTCCGAACCGGCGATCGCAGCCGCAACGCCGGCGCTTCCGGCCAGAAAACTCCGCCTGGTTATAGCGTGTTCTGACATGATGGTTCCTCTCGTATACATTGGTGCACTTCGTCTAGACATCGTTGAAAGGACGTTTTGACGCCGCATCTGCCGCATGCTGCAGCCACACTCCCAAAAGCACGTCGACAAGCCCCACATAGAAGCGGACGTGCGCTTGGTCTTCCAGCCCTAAAAGCCGCAGGCGGAACGCCGGCAGCCACGCAAAACGCTCGGACAGAAACTCGCGAGCCTGATGCGTCATGCCGCTTCGCAACAAAACCGCCAGCAAGTCGAGCTCTATCGAAAGATGATCCGGGCAATCGGCGAACGCGGGCGGAAGAGACATCCCCATGCGCCGCACAAGGTCGCGCATATAGCGTGCCGACTCGCCATAATACGAGCCGGGCAGCCTGCTCTCCCCGTGCGGGGCGAAAGGCTCCGCACCATCGCCGGGAAGCCGGTAGAGCGATTCGATGGGCGGTGCCGAAGCGGGAAGCCCGCCAGTGAAGTGAAGCGCGGCAAACGACCGTACGTCCTCCCAGCTCGGCGGTGCAAACAAAGCGTTCACCTCGCCGACAGAAAGGAAGTCTTGCAGCGGACACGACAAGCGCACACGGCTAGCTGGCGACTCGTCTTCGCCCAGCTTTGCTCCCCGTTGGAGCAGGCGCCGCGACGCATCGAGGAAATCGGCCCAGGCTACACCCTGCGTCAATGCGTTCCACGCATCGCGATCAATCGGCGCGAAGCACTTTGACACCGTTGAGAACACAATTTCGTCACCCATGGCCGCATTCCCTCCTTTCTCTGCGTCCTTTTCAGCGTTACGGTTACACCAATGTGGTCGTACGTACCACGCCCTGGTCGATGATCTTCTGGGCGATGTCCTGCCAATCGATGAACTGGATGGCGCCGTTGGGGCACTGCTCGGCGCAGCGGCCGCACGAAATGCACTTCGTCGAAACGCCAGTCTCGGTATCGATGCGGGGCATGTTCCACGGGCAGGCCTGCGCGCACATGCCGCAGCCGATGCACACGTCGGGATCAACCACGCGCGCGCCCGTGTCCGGATCGGAGCTGATGGCATGCACCGGACAGTAGTTGGCGCATGCGGGATCGGCGCATTGCTTGCAGTGTTCAACGGTGAACTGGCAGGCGTCTTCGCCCAAGCCAAGCGCGCCGCCGCCACTGTCAACGCCATAGCCCCAGAAGTAGTTGTCACGCACGCGCACGCGCGCGATGTGCTGGCACACGCGGCCGTCGTTCTTCAGCGTGCACATCATTTCGCAGCGCTGGCAGCCCGAGCAGCGTGCGCGATCGGTGACGATCATCTTGGTAGGCGTGGTGCGGATATCGATACGGCCCGAAGCAATGGAGCGCTCGGTAACGCTCCACGAAGCCAGCACGCCGCCAACAACCAAACCTGCCACGCCGCAACCCGCCATGGCCAGCACCTGGCGGCGAGTTATCGTGCGATGCTTTTTGGGTGCCTGCTCGGCAGACTCGGCTTCAGCGGGCTGCGCGCCATCTGAAACCTCGGCGGTCGGCGTCGATTGCGCTTGAGCGTTCACGGCGGACTCGCTGCTCGGCTCGCCGGATGCGGCATCGAACGTCGGATCGGCAGAAGCGCCGTTTTTCGTAACGTCGGTCATGTTCTTTCCCCCTCGTTGCGGGTGTCTCTCCTCGCTCGTCTTCTCGCAGCTTCGCGCCTCTAAGCGCGCCTCACGCAACGCGGCAACCGTAAACCACCCGCATCGGGCGGTGTCCCCACTTGGAGGGTATCTCTGCCGCTTAACAGCCGTTTTTCGCTTTTACCCCCAAAGAGGGGACACCCCCGATCTCGCTTCGCCTACGATGCGGGCAGTTTGGCGTTCGCCTGGAACGGCAGGCAACGGGGCGCATGCGCACCATGCGCGCCCGCCAGGCCCGTCCGTTCGGGGCAAACGCCAAACGGAGCTCCGAATCGCAGCACTACGATCACGCAACGTTCGTACAAAAAGAGATTTGGAGTAACCAACATGGCTGACGCAACCAAAGATCCGAACAAGTCGTATGGCTGGACGGGCGCTATCCTGCGCGTCAACTTGACGACTGGAGAGATCACCACCCAATCGACCGATCCTTACAAGGATTACATCGGCGGCATGGGCATCGCCAACAAGATCATCTACGACGAGGTGCCGGCAGGCACCGATCCGCTGGCACCTGAATCCAAGATCGTGTTCGCCGTGGGACCGCTGACCGCATCGGGCGTCCCCTTGGCAGGCCGCACCACCATCACGTTCCTGTCGACCTTCACCAAAGACCATCTCCCCGTCGACGCGCATACCGGCGGCATGCTGGGCGCCCACATCAAGCAGGCGGGTTACGACGCCATCGTCATCGAGGGCGCATCGGATCATCCGGTGTACCTCAACATCAAGGACGACGATGTGCAGATCAAAGACGCAAGCTTCGTCTGGGGCATGGGCACCCGCGCAACCGCCGAAGCGCTCAATCGCGTGGAGGGCACCCGCGCTTGCGTGGCATCCATCGGCCCGGCGGGCGAGAACCTACTGCCCTATGCTTGCGTGATCAACTCGCGCAACCACTCCGCCGGCGCTGGCCTGGGCACGCTGTTCGGTTCGAAGAAACTCAAGGCGATGGTCGTCGAAGGCAACGGCAGCGTGAACGTGGCCGACCCGCAGACCGTTGCCGACCTGTCTGACTACATGCTGCGCGACATCGTCGGCGCGAACAACAACCATGTCGTTCCGTCGACCCAGCAGGAATGGGCAGAGTACTACGACAAGGGATCCCGCTGGACCGCCCGAAAGGGCCTGTACTGGGCCGACGCCGAAGGCGAGCCCATCGAAACCGGCGAACCCAAGCCGGGCGAGCTGAACACCGTCGGCTACCGCACGATGAAGACGACCAAGGACGAGGGTCCCGAGGCGGAAAAGTACACGATCAAGCTCGACGGCTGCCACAGCTGCCCGATCCACTGCTACTCGGATATGCGCGTGCCCAACAGCAAGAAAAACGGCGGCTACGAGATCACCGGCAACACCTGCGTGCCCAACTTCCCGTTCACCAACTACATGATCAACATCCTAGGCGAGCACACCACCGTGAAGGCAAGCACCGAAGATGCGCTGATCTGGGACCAGGTGATCGGCAGCACGATGGACGACTTGGGCCTGTGGTGCAACTACGCGCAGCTGTACCGCGACATCGCCCACTGCGTGCACGACGGCATCTTCAAGCGCGTGCTGCCCGCCGAAGAATACGCGCTGTTTGACTGGGACGCGTTCAGAAACAACGACCCCACGATCATGCCCAAGCTCCTGCGCCACATCGCACAGAACGACAGCGAGATGTCCTACATTGGCTACGGCCCGCTGGTATGGTGCGAACGCTGGGACGACATGGAGTGGTTCGACACCACGGCGTCTTGCTTGATCAACTACCGCGGCTGGCCGGTGCATCACGCGCTTGAAAGCCAGGCGCAGGTTGGCGCTCTGCTCAACATGATCTTCAACCGCGACCCGATGATCCATTCGCACGAGAACCTGCACAACTGCGGCCTGCCCGTCGAGCTGAAGAAGCAGATCGCCGCGGAGCTCTGGGGCGGCGAGGACGCGCTGGACGCAGACAAAAACTACACGCCTATGAACGAGCACAAGGCGAACTACTGCTGGTGGTCCATCGTCACCGACGTGCTTCACGATTCACTGACGGTGTGCAACTGGGTGTGGCCGATGACCATGAGCCCGACCAAGGCGCGCGACTACCGCGGCGACCTCGACCTTGAGGCCAAGTTCTACACCGCCGTCACGGGCGAGCAGATCACCACGGACGACCTGTACAAGGCGGCAGCCAAGATCATGACCTTGCAGCGCGCTGCGACCGCGCGCGGCATGGTGGGCGAAGACGGGAACATGGGTTGCAACGACTTCCGCAACGTCCACGATGTCATGACCGCGTGGCCCTACGACAAGGACCCCGACAAGCAGCCCTTCACCGAGGGTACCGACAAGATGGAGCGCGAGGACTTCCAAACCGGCCTGACGATGCTGTACCGCACGTTCGGCTGGGATGAGGAGCTCGGCTGCCCCACTGCGGAATGCCTGGACTACTACGACATGCCCGACGTCAAGGAAGAGCTGGCAAACCTGAACCTGCTGCCCTAACCTGACAACCGCCCTCCGTTGCTGTGACGTCTGCCGTCCTTCCTCCTGCAGGCGTCACAGCAATCACGAAAACGCCCGCCGCACCTTATTCGGTGCGGCGGGCGTTTGGTTTGCGGGGGGCTTTCGGGAAGGCCCAGCGCGACGAAAGCAAGCGGGCTACACGTTGCGCAGACGCTCGACTGCCGCCCATTCCGCCAAAGAGGCAGCGTATTCAGAAGTCAGGTAGCGGGTGGAATAGAAGAAGATGTCGCCGTTGGATGCGATGACCTGCTTGATATCGGGATATTCGCCCGATGCGCGCACTTGGTCCCAGATGCGGAAGATGCGCTCATCCGAAAAATGGAACGGGTCGTTTTCCAGCGACTCAATGGGCATCGGCCGTGGGTAGGTGCGCGACTCCTCGCGCACGCAGTCGACAAACGTCAGCATATCGTCGCCCTCGGCGGCAAGAAACGACCAATGCGCGAACGAATCGGTCATGATCGTGCGGTCATAGAGATAGTAGCTGTAGTGGCCGACCAAAGCGACGATGTTGCCGGAATCGATCTCGAGCTGCACGGGTGCGGCGTCCTCGTCCGGCACGAGCGTCCACTCGCCTTCCAGCTGGACGAGCTTGTAGCCCTCTGGCAGCCTGAGCGAGGCGTAGGGATTGTTGTTGTCGTCTACAACGTCCACGACAGAACCCTCTTTGCATTGGGAAGCCTGAGGGCGATTCCCCTTCTCTGCAGACACTTCGCCCACACCGGCTTGCCCGGCAGAAGAAGCATCTTCAGCGGCGGTCTTCCTTAAGAACGGAGGCACACCTACCGAGTTTATGACGCTGCTGCGCGTCGCCGAGACGCGCTTGATGCGCGACGCGCCGCCCATCGGCGCCTGTGGCCGCGCAGCAGGCTCTTCGGAAACGCCCGCGCCGGACCCGTCCTGGCCTTGATGCTCTTCCCAATAGTCGTAGACGAACATCTCGAATTCCTCGGGATCCATATGGTCGGGCACCAAGCCGATCGCAGGCCATCGCGTCGGCTGCACCAGCAGCCCTTCACGCGATTGGGAGCGCACGTCATCGAACACCCGTGCAAGGGCGTTGTTTTCAGCAAGCTGCTGCGCAAGGCGCTCTTCATCCTCGCTCGGAACAACAGAAGTCTCCTCGTTTTCACTCATGCGCGCTCCCCTCCCTTCGCCTGAGCGACAGCCTCGTCGATCATCAGATCGGTGCGGCAGTCACGCAGCGAGCAATGCTCGCACATCAGGCAGGCGGTTGAATCCGGCTCGCAGGGGACAAGACGGTCAAGATCGGCCAAACCCGCCCCTTGGCGGACAAGCCAGTCGCCCACCAGCGCATGCACAGCCTCGACTGCGAACACAGTCGTGTTGCCCTTGCCCGTTGGCACCCCGTCAAGAGCGTCCGCCAGCTGCGCCGGCGTGACAGCGAGCGCCTCTTCGAACGTCTTCCCCTCGATCATCTGGCAGATCATGCTGGCGCAGCCAGTCATGGCAAGGCATCCACGCGTTTTGAACCCCACCCGCTCGAACGCGTGGCGCTGCGGATCGACGACCGCGAACAGACGCACGGCCACTTCGCCCTTCTTGGACTTGCCTGCCATGCTTTGCGCGTTGAACCCCTCGGGTGCGCCACCGTTCTTGAAATTGGCGACGACCGCCAAAAGCGTGTCGGAATAGCCCACCACTCCATCATCCACGTTGGTCTGATAGACGTCCTTCGTTCGGATCAGCGGCGTTCTCCGCAACTCAAACAGGGCTTCCGAACCTTCCACAGCCTCCCCCTTTTCCCAAGATTGGAACTTACGCCCGCTGCATCTTTGAGAAGGCGACGGACTTGCGCTGATGCATCAAGGGCGTTTGTTACAGTTTCCCTACTTGCACTATCTCGCTTATACTTTCTCCGATGTAACCTCTTTGGGGGTAAATTAGGGACGACAAGGGAATTCAGCGCAGGCGACTCACGAAGGGCAGGCCATCATCGCAACAACGGGCAAACAGCAAGCACCTAAGGCGGAACCCGCTGCGCTGACGCTTGACGCGAAGGTGGGGTCCCCGCTTGATGTAGGCAAAGCCCTTGTCGCGCTGCTTCCGCTCCTCGTTGGCCTCGCATTCGGACGTGCCGGACTCATCGCAGCAAGCTATGGCAGCTACCGCCAAAGCGATGATGGCATCTTCACCGACGGTGCGATGATCGTCGCTCTGCTGATCTTTCTGATTCCCTTCGCAATCGTCACCTCCAAAAAGAAGACAATCCCCGACTCATGGGTCGATCGCATCGCGCTTGCCTGCATCGCCGTCGAGGTCCTTGCAATGCTGGGCATGGGTGTGCTGAACGCCATGGGAGCGACGAGCTTCCCTTTGCGATTCGGGCTGAGCGTCGTTTGCACGATCACGGCGTCGGGCGCCATGTTCTACTGGCTGCGATGCATGAAGGGCACCGGAACCGTTGTCTCGGTCCTGTTTGTGTTCTCAGCGCTTGTCCTCAGCGAAATCGAGCTGCTGATCTCCGCCGCCCTCCCTTCCGTTGTCGGTATCTTTTTTGCCGGCATCCTTGCGGCAGTGCAGTTTCCCTGTATGCGCTGGGCGAAAGGGCGCACGGTCGCCTACAGCCGAGAGAAGCTCGCCGCAGAAAACGCGTTTCCCGGATTCGACGACCACACACTCAAAAGTCGACAGCTGCTTATCGTTATGGCGGTGAGCATCGGGCTGCTGGGCATCGTCGCAGGGTTCCTGCGCGGCTACCCCAATGCGAGGCCATCCCGTTTCATGCCGGCACGCGCTTCGCTTATTTCGCGCTCACCGTCGCACTGGCAATCCTCGCAATTGCCCTCACGGTCGGCAAGCGCAGGCACCTGATGCCCGTGGGACTGTTCCTCATTCTCGAGCTGCTCAGCTGTGCCGCACTCGTCTGCTACGCCGCGCTGCCCGGCATGCTCGATGTTGGCGCAGTGTTCACCACGACACTCAACGCCTTGATGGTGGGACTTGCCTGGTACATCATCATCGCGTTCATGAGCTTCGGATGGCGCGAGCCGTACTACTACGCCCTCGCTGGCTGGTTTGTGTGGCTGGGTGCCCGCTCCGTCGTGCGCACCGCTTTCGTTCTTACCCCCGGCATCATCGACAACTCAACGCTTGCTATCGCGCTGACGGCAACGCTCGTGGTGATGTCGGCGCAAGCCACCCTCAGCATGTTCCTTTCCATTGAACGACAGCATGCCGACGAGGCGGAAGAAGCAGCGAAAGCCGCCGAGAGCCCCAGCAAGCTGGTGCGCATCATGGGCTTGGACAAGGGGCAAACGCTCACCGACTTGCGGCAAGAAAGCATGCGGCATTCCGCCGAAATCATGGGGAAGCAGTTCCTGTTGTCCGACCGCGAGGTTGACGTGCTGGCGCTCTATGCCCTTGGATACACTCAGAAGAAAGTTGCCGAGAAGCTGATTATCTCGCAAAGTACCGCGCACGAGCACGTCAAGCGCATCTACACGAAAACCGGCCTGCATTCGCGCCAGGAAATTCTCGACTACATCGCCCAGTACGCTTCATAGGATTCACCGGCGAAGCAATGCCCCATACGGCAAATGCGGCGTGACCCCCTGCGTCATCCGAAAGAGACGACACACCCTTCCGCACTTGCGTTACACTTTCCTAACCTGCGGTTTTGCTTACAGGAACGCATGAGGGGGTACAAGCAATATGGCGGATTCGTCGGTAGCATCCGCACCGAAGAAGGGGTTCTTTAATCAGTACGCACCGCTTTGGCCGTCGACGGTCGGGCTCGCGTGCGCCTACATGGGCCTGGTGGTGGCGACGCAGGGAAGTCTGCGCTTCACCGACCAAGGCGTGTTCACCGACGGCGCTGCCGCCGTCGCGCTCATCCCCTGCCTTATTGCCGCGGCCGTTCTGTACAAGACGCGCTTTTTCTGCACGCGCCGCACCATGGCGGTTCTGGTGCGCGTCTCCATCGCTTTGGAAAGTGCCATCGTTTTAGTGATGGGCGTCCTGCGTTTCAGCGGGCTGTGCACCTTCCCTGTCCGCTTCGCGTTAAGCGTGCTGGTCACCATCGCTGCGGCGCTGTGCATCGCCTGCTGGCTCAGGCGCGCCCACGACGACGAGGTTCCGCTGGGCATGGAGCGCGGCGTGGTTTTGGTGTTCGGGGCTATATTCCTGAGCCAGATCCCCGTGTTCGCCATCTCGCTTCTTCCTGACGGAGTTCGTTGCCTGGCCATCCTGCCGTTCGTTCTGGCGCAGTTTGCCTGCCTGGCATGGGCAAGCCGTCAGACGCACCAGGAAGGCGAAGCGGACGGCCGTGCGGACGACTACTTCAGCTTCGTGCGCTCAGGCGAGGCGAGCCGCCGTTTCCTCGTGGCATGCGCGATCGGTTTGGCGGCCCTTTCGCTGGTTGCAGGCTTTTTGTCGGGATTCCCCCACGGCGAGCCCATTCCGTTCACGTTTGAAGCGCGCACAGTTTGCTTTGTCTTGACTGAGCTGATGTGCGTCCTGTTCATCCAATCGACCATGCGCCGGCACTCCCGCACGATGACGGTGCGCGTCTGGATCGTGATGGAGCTACTGGCGGCGGGCGCTTTGGTTTTGTACTGCGCATTCCCCGCGCATCTGGAAATCGGCGGCATCGCCACCACCATGCTGGGCACGCTGATGACTGCGTTCGTGTGGCATTTGATCATCGCGTATCTCACGTCTGGCTGGCGCGATCCGTTCTACTACGCCGCTATTGTGTGGGCAGTGTGGACCATTGCGCGCGCGTTTGGCCGTTTCGTGGTGCTGGGCGTGATGCCCACGGGCGGCGACAGCCACTTCACCGGCACGCTCATCAGTCTGCTTTTGCTGGTATCGACGCAGTTGATCCTGGTAGGGTTGATCGACGTGTCGCAGTTCGCCGCAAAGTCCCCGCAAAAGGAAGCGTTGGGCGAAAGCGGCACAGCCGCCGAAACTCCAGTTGAAGAAGCAAAGCCAACCGGCGGCGCGGCGAGAATCGAGCGCATCCTGGGCCTGGACGAAGACTCGACGCTGGCCGACGCACGCCATGCTGTCGTGCGCCACAATGCCGAGCTGATGGGGTCGCAGTTCATGCTGTCGGAACGCGAAGTGGAAGTGCTCGCGCTCTATGCGTCCGGCTTCACCCAGAAGCGCGTTGCCGAACAGCTGCACATCTCGCAAACCACCGCGCACACCCACATCAGCCGCATCTACAGCAAAACGGGCCTGCACTCCCGCCAAGAACTACTCGACTACATGCGCCAATACGGCGACATGTAACGCAGCCAGCCACTTTGGAAACAACGAGGGCGCGCTCCCAGCGAAGCGCGCCCTCGTTCATGAAACTCTCCCATGCGACCTTCGTCGCACAGCCAAGCGTTACAGCGTGATGACGCCCATCGTCTGCGCCACATAGGCAATCAGGATGATGACGATGCACACCGGTGCGATGTACTTGATCATGACGGTCCACGCGCCCGCCAGGCTGAACTTGGCGGACAGGCGAACCTCGTCGATGAGCATCTTGGGCTTGATGACCCAACCCACGAAGATGCAGGTGAGGATGGCCGAGATGGGCATCATCACCGAGTTGGAGATGAAGTCCAGGAAGTCAAGGATCGACGTGCCCTCGCCCAGCGGCTGGATGAACGACAGATCGCTGTAGCCCAGGTTCACAACGGCGCCGACCGCCGTGGTGAACACAACCACGATAGCAAGCGCCTTCTTGCGCGACATGCGCGAACCGTCAGCGATGATGCTGGTGCACGTCTCGACCAGCGAAATAGAGCTGGTGAGCGCCGCGAAGATAACCAGAATGAAGAACACGCAGCCGATGATGCCACCTGCATCACCCATGCTGTTGAACACCTGCGGCAGAATGACGAACATCAGCGACGGGCCGGCGTTCTGCGCCACGGCCTCGCCGGAACCCAGCGCGGCGAACGTGGAGGGGATGATCATCAGGCCAGCCAGAAGCGAGATGGCGAACGTGGTGCCCGCGATCTGCATGACCGAGGAGGTGAGCTTCTCTTCCTTCTTCAGGTAGGAGCCGTAGGTAACCATGATGCCCATGGCCAGAGACAACGTGAAGAACGTCTGGCCCAAAGCCGCAACGATGAGCTCGGGTGAGAACTTGCTCACGTCGGGCACCAAGTAGAATGCCAGGCCATCCATGGCGCCCGGCAGCGAAAGCGCGTAAACCGCCAGCACCGCCGACACGATGATGAGCGCCGGCATCATGATGAGGTTGGCTTTCTCGATGCCTTTGTTGACGCCCAATGCCACAACAGCGTAGGTGAGCACCATGAAAATAAGCATGAACAGCATGCTTTCGGGCGTGTTGCCAATGAAGGCGGAGAAGTAATCGCCGCCGTCAGCCAACGCTGCGGGGCCATCGGTGAGGTAGGCGGTCATGTACTTGGTGGTCCATCCGCCGATGACGCAGTAGTACGGCACGATGATGAACGGAATGGCAGACATGAACACGCCGATGAACGCGTATTTCTTCGCCAGCACCTTGAACGAGCCGATGGAGCTTAAGCCCGTACGACGACCAAGCGCCGTTTCAAGCAGCAGCAGCGAGATGCCGATCGTGAATACGAACACCAGGTAAACGAACAGGAACGTGCCGCCACCGTACTTTGCCGCCAGGTAAGGGAAGCGCCACATGCTTCCCAGGCCCACCGCCGAAGCGGCAGCCGCCAACACAAACGCCAACTTGCCTGACCAAGTGGCGCGACTGGATCCCGTTGCCATGAAATTCCTCCCGGATACGTTTCCAAACGCCGCCCTCCCGCGGCGCCATAAAATGCCAAGGCGGGCTACAAAGCGCAAACGCCTCGCAGCCCGAATGACGCATTATACCCGGATTCACGCAAAACGCCTTTACGGTCGGCGATTTTCCCCGATGAAAGGCCGAAACTTAAAGAAACGGGCACCCTGAGGGTGCCCGCTGAAACAAACTCGCAACAATCGCTGTGAGCTAGGCTTGAGGATACTGATCGTCATCCACCGGCTCGAGCCACTCGTTCGAGCACCCCTCGCCCGGAGCTTCGAAAGCTATTCTTTACAGCCCCAAGCTATCCACCCAGGCAGCAACTTCCTCTTCCGTTGCCCCTGCGGCGAAGCGCTCCCCTTCCAGCCATTCGCCCGTTCCGGCGAAACCGGCAAGGTTCACACCCGTGCTGCCGATAGGCGACGATCCCGAAGTGCAGAACGGAATGACCGTCTTGCCAGAGAAATCGTTCTCCACGATGAAGTCCTCAATGACCCAGGAGGCCTGCCCCCACCAGATGGGATAGCCGACAAACACAGTGCCATAGGAATCGAACCCTTGCGGCTCCGATTGCACCAAGTCGACATGGCGAATGGGATCGTCATGCTCGCGGCTTGTGCGGCTGTCGGAGTTGTTGTAGTCGAGATCCTCAGCGGAATACGGTTCGACTGGCTCGATCTCGAACACGTCCGCACCCAGATGGGAAGCGATCTTCTCGGCAACGCCACGCGTGTTCCCCGTAGCGGAAAAGTACGCCACCAGAATGTTGGAGGTGGGCCCGGAAGATGCATTCGATTGAGTCTGAACGTTTTCCTGGTCAGAAGGGTTCGCGGTTTCGGCATCCTCAGGCTGCGGCTCCGACTTCTCGGCTGGCGCCGCGCACGCTGCCAGGGAGGCTCCCATAGGCAGCACGGCCGCCGCTGCAAAAGCCCCTTTCAGAAAAGTTCGCCGGCTCAAAGGCTCGCTGCTTCTCATCATCTTTCCTTCCCACGCAGCGTTTCGATCAGCTGAGAATTGCCTCTGGCATCTTTGTCTGCCAACACGATAATACACTCTTCGTCACACCGCCACGCGCGCCCCGCCAAACGAAAAGAACCTTTCTTTACGCAGAAAACGGCCCTGGCGCTCGGCATCAGGCTTTCGCCGCACCGAGCAAGTCAGGGCCGTTTCGCTTGCTTTGATCGATGGGACGGAGGGAAGGGTCCCATCGATCTCAGTGGAATTTACTGCTGGTCAGTTGCCTTCAGATGCGTATCGAGGAACTCGATGATCGTGTCGACGACCTCGGGCTGATCAAACATCGGGCCACCGTGGGCGGCGCCGGAAACCACGTAGCGCGTGGACTCGACGCCGGCCTCTTGCAGGCGCTTGTGCAAAGCGTAGCTCGCCACCGGGGACACCAGGGTGTCCTGATCGCCATGGAAGATGAGGAATGCCGGATCGCTGCCGTCAATGTAGGTAAACGGGCTGGCCTCGGAAGCGGTCTCGGGCGTGTCGAGAACCGAAGATCCCAGATTGCCGCCGAACGCGGTGCCGTTGACAAGCATTGCCTCGGTGGTCGCCGGAGAGTCGTGGCCCTCTTCAAGACCATTGTCGAGGTCCTCGCCGATGATCGTGAGGTCGGAAACGCCGTACAGGTCGATGACTGCGCTCACCGCAGAGCTCTCGCTCGTGTTGTCGCCGGTGTCGAACTCGGTGTTCGCACCCGTCACGCCCAGCATCGTCGCGAAATAACCACCGGAGGAGTTGCCCATGGCGGCAACCTTGTTCTTGTCGATGTGGTACATGTCGGCATGGGCGCGCAGCCAACGGACCGCAGCCTTGACGTCCTCCAGCGGACCAGGGAACGTCACCGTGGGCACCACGCGATGCTGCACCGAAGCAACGACGTACCCAGCCTGAGCCATCGCCATGCGCTGCGTAATGGAGCCCTGCGGATTGGACCCAGTGAAGCCGCCGCCAGGGATGAACACAACGAGCGGCAGCTTTTCATCTTCGCCGCACGTCGGAATGAGAAGATCGAGCATGAGGTTCGTTACCGAGCTGGCAGCCAGGACGCTCTTGTAGGGGATGCCCTCGACCAGCGTCACCGTCTTCGTGGAATCGCCCACCGAGATGACGTTCTCGCTTACGGCTTCCTCGAGGGTGTAGCCCGTATCGCCGTCTTCAGCAAGCGAGGTGTCCTTCGCAGGAGCAGCCGATGCTTCTCCCGTGCAACCGAACATGGCGGCACCTGCGGCAACGGCGGTTGCCGCGCCAGCGAATTTGAACAGGTCCCTGCGCGTCAGCGTCGACTCGCCGATCATCGATTCAGCCATCTGAATCCCCTTTCTCCTTTTCCTCAGCCGGTCGTCGTAAACGCAACCAGCCCCTTCGGCGCTTGTTCCCCTGCGCCGCATAGCGGAGAGTGTAGGATGGCGGAGAAAATGCGGCACCCCATAAAATGTGGGGTTTCTAAAATCGATATTTTACCTGGTATTTTGTTTAGTGAAAAGCACGCGCTGAGCGACTATCAGCCTCGCAGAGGGAGCCTAATCTACTCCCTGCCCTGCCCCAAAGACGCAACGATGTCGATCAGTTCCTGCTTGCGATGGATGCCCATCTTGCGGTAGATGACCTTCGTGTAGCTTTGGACGGTGCTCGGCGCAAGGAAGAGCTCATCCGCCGCACGCTTCATGCTGTTGCCTCGCGCAAGAGAGTCGGCAACTTGCGCTTCGCGCTCGGTCAAGCCGTACCGTTCGGAAAGCACCCGAACCGGATCTCCAGAAAGAGCAGACCCGTTGCCGGAGGTTTTCGTACCAAGAGATTCGCCATCCGCTTCGTGACGAAAAAACGCTTGGACGACGGGAACTTCTCCCCCAGAAAGAGCGACCGCCCGGCCACGCATTGCAGCGCTCGACCCCACCAGGCGGGCAACCAATCCAGCCGCAAGAACGGCACCCGCAATGGCAACGAGCGCCGAGCCGCCCAAAGCCAAGGGGAAGGCAAAGCTTGCCGAATTATCGAAAGAGATGTCAACCAACTGGGGGACAAGATACATGGTGACAAGCGAAACGGCAGCCTCCACCACAAAGAACACCCCCATCGCGCGCACTCCGCGCGACTGGGCAAGATGAGCCATCGCCACCCAAAACAGGAACTGCAGCGCCGTATGCGCCGTGGAAACCAAGCCCAATCCTGCACTCAAAGCAACGAACGAGCATGTCAGCAACCCCACCAGAAGCACCGCCATGGTTATAGCGAGGTCGGCAAGCAACGCGGAAAGAAAATCGTCCAGCTTGACGCGCGCGACGAAAAAAGCCCCCGCGATGCAGATCGATTCCACATAGGTGACCAAAGACGCAAGCGCGGGAGAATAGCCTCCCGCATCGTAGAGCCAAAGGCTGCGCATGGTACTGGCAAGAAACCCCGCCACGGCGCACACCGTTATGCACACAACAAGGAAGCGCGTGGCGGAAGCCTCATCCTCTTCAGAAGAGGCGCCTTCATCGATGTGGTCTGCCACCGTTTCCGTCCATGCAGCAAGCAGCGCCGCGCCGGAGACAAGCGGCATGACAGGCATCAAAACGAAGAGGGCGCCCGGAACGAGATCAAGAAAGCCAAAAAGGAAGCTCAGTGCGAATGACCCGAAAAGACACACCGACGCGCTCTGCCGCGAGATTGAAAGCAGAAACGTGCCCCACGTCACGCTCAAGCCGACCATGCCTACGACAAGCCCTGCTCCGCCAACAAGCTGCAAGGCGATTTCAACCCCAGGAGCTGCCGAGGACAAGGCAACCGTCAACGCCCCTACCGACACGATACCCGCAGACACAAGCGAAAACCACGGACGGATCTTCGAAAGGGTCGGCATGCACAGCAGCACAATGGCGCCGAGTGCAAACAGGAGAACGTAGAACCACAACCGCGCGCCGAACATGCCGGGCAAATCGGAACGGTACACGGTTCCAAGGAAGGGCTCGCGCCACAGCGCCCAATACGCCGCCATGCCCACGAGCACAATTCCGTTGCGGAAGCGCTCGTCGGCGCAGCACAGCTGCTGAAATGCCAGCACGGCTCTGTTCATATGCGTATCCCTCCCCTTGAACAGAAGCATTATAGGCGAACACCCCTGCAAAACATCCCGCATGCTTTCTTCGCGACACGCAGGATGCGATAATGGGTCTATACGTGCTGCCTGAGGTGATGCGCCCGGCAGCAGAAGCCGTCCTCAGAAAGAAGGGATGCACCATGCTTCACGAAATCACGTTCCCCTCGTCCAACGGCCGCGATCAGGTGACTGGCTGGATCTACGTCCCAGCCACCGAGCCCGAGGGCATCGTCCAACTCATCCACGGTTTCGGTGAGCATTCGCGCCGCTACTTCCACATGATCGTAGCGCTGATGGACGCCGGCTACATCGTGGCAGCCGACGACCACGTGGGCCATGGTGCCACCGCCATCGCCAACGACACGTGGGGTGACTGGGGCGATGCAGGCCCGCACACCATGATGGAAGACGAGAAGCTGTTCAAAGACGAAGTGACCAAGAAGTACCCCGACCTGCCTTACTTCATGTTCGGCCACTCCATGGGCTCGATGATCGCGCGTGACTTCTCCGCGAAATACGGCGACGAGCTCGACGGCGTTGTGTACTGCGGCACCACGGGCGTTTTCAAGAACACGCACGAGACCCGCGCGAAGCTGGACGAGGCGATTGCCGCCGGCAAGGCGCACGAATCCGACCCCGCCTACGTTGGCGAGCTGATGGGTTGGATGTTCTCCCGCTGCTCCGAGGGCGCCACGCTGGGCAACGAGTGGATCTGTCACGACCCCTACGTGCAGAAGGACCATGCGGAAGACCCCTTCGACGCCTTCACGCATCCCACGCACAACATCAGCCTGCGCGATTTCATCGACATGATGCTGTGCATCGAGGGCGAGGATTGGGCAAAGAAGGTTCCCGCCGAACTGCCTATCCTGCTGATCGCGGGCGACCAGGATCCGGTGGGCAATTTCGGCACGGGCGTCTACCAGGTTGCCAACTGGCTGATCGACACTGGCCACGAGGACGTCATCACCAAGTTGTATTCGGGCTATCGCCACGAGATCCACAACTACGATGACATCAAGGAAGACGTGGAAGAGACCATCATCGACTGGTTTGACATGCAGCACTAAACCCCGCATGACATGATGCAGATCGGCCCCGCCGCCCGGGTTGACCGGAGCAGCGGGGCCGATTCGTTTCAGCGAAGACGCCGGTTTGACAGAGTTACCAAAGACGCCCGTCTTCCACACCCTCCATGATGTCTTGGATGGTGTCTTCGGCCTGCGCATACGTCTGCGGGTCGGTTACGCCCGTTTCTGAAATCAAGCGCTCTGCTACATCGATCGCGTTGCGCATCATATCTTCGGTGTCGTCGCTCACGCGACGGCCGCGGCCATCTTCGAGCCATTCTTTTGCCTCGTCGACAACTGCCTGCAATCCGGCTTTCGCCTCCTGCACAGCAGCGCTAACTTCTTGGGCGGTTGAGATCTCTTGGACTTGATCCCCCAGACTGTTTTGCAGTTCAGAGACCTCTGCCTTTTGCTGTTCGAATTGCTCTGTCATGCTCGCCTCGAACTCGCGGTACTTCCGGTCGACTTGGCTTTGAGCTGCCCCTTGAACGCTGCATGACACAATCATCGAAACAATAAGCGACACCGCTGCAGCAACCGCCGCAAGCACGGCGATGGTTCGCATGCTCACGCCAAGACCAGGGATTTCTCCATCAAAGTCGAAGACCGACGCTTTGCCGCCAGAGGGCTGCGCGTGCTTGCCCGGAGTTTTCCGCTGACCACCGCGCACCGCCGGACGCACACTACCGGCGCGAGCGGCGAAAAGCTCGTCTTCGTCATCTTCCGTTTCCGTGGAATCAGGCTCGTCGTCTTCGGCAGCTAGATCGTCGTCAGGCGCAGGCTCGGGCTCTTGGGCCTCTTCTACGACCTCATCCTCTTCTGTTCTCTGTTTGAAAGACCCGTTCAGAGGATCCTTTTCGGAGTCGCCCATCGAAGCCCCCTTCCTTCGCCCGCTTCAATCGCATCTTTTCTATGGTATACGATCGAAACCACCTGCTGAGCGATGGATGCCATCATTCAACCAAGTTCAAATGCAGCGAGAAACGCAGAGCTAGCAGGCTTCGTCTTTAGAGGAATACGCGATGGTGAGCTCGGATTCATCGCGGACGTTGCGCTTGATGATGCGGAAGCACAGCAGCGCCGTCACCGGAATGGCAAGTGCCAAAAGGGCGCCGAAATCGAAGCTGAGCTCGGGGCCGAAGTTGTCGATGATGGTGCCCGAGACAGTGGGGCCAAACGCCATGCCGCACGTGATACCAGCGTTCATCCAGGTGATTGCCTCGGTCAGGCGGTCTCCCGGAACCGACCGCTCGCAGGTCGCGTTGGCCACGATGAGGAACGGCGCATACGCGAACGCCGCCAGCGTGCCTACCAAAAACAGCGAAAGCTTCGAATCGATAAGCGCCATGGTGCCATATGCGATGCCGACGATCGCAGCAAACAGCACCAGCTGGCGGTATTGGGGCATGCGCAGGCGGATCATCCCGAACACAAAACCCGTGAGCATGGATGCCACCGCCGACGCCATCAGCACCACGCTGGCAAACGTGGTGTCGCCGATTTCCTCGGAAAACGAGATCGTCGAGGTGTCGAACACGCCATAGAACCCGCCGACGAACACCATCAGAACAAACAGCACCCGCACCACCGATGACGTGCGAAACACGCTCTTGCGATGCGCGAAATCCTCGCCTGCAGCGTCAGCGAACGACCCGTCCCACCCTGGCTGGGGCTCGGTGCCGCGCGAGCACATCAACAGAACCGCACCCGCTGCGAACGCGATCGCGCCGAACAGCATACCGGCGATGGGTGCCACCGTCGACGCCAGCGCCACCGAAAGCGAAGGGCTGAACATGAAGCCAATGTCGTCGAGCACGCCCTCATACGAAAACATGGTGCGCATAACGGGCGCGGCATTCCCCAGCCGTCCCGACCGAATGAGATACGTCCAGCGCGTGCGCGCAAGCGCAGGCGGGTTCGGCGAGCAGCCCATCAGAACGGCAAAGGCAAACAGGGTCCACTCAGGCGCATGCAGCAACACCGCAGCCGCCATACCCACCACGCCTGCTACCGTGAGAAGCGCCGCCCAGGGCACCACTTTCGATTGACCATGCGTGTCGACGAGCTTCGACACGCGCGGCGAGATGAAAAACGTCGCCAGCGCAATGGTGGACGACACTAATCCCGCCACGAAGAACGAGAATCCCGAAAGCGTGAGCATCGTCACCGTGCCGATGGTGTTCATATAGGGCAGAAAGCGCATGAGGAAGCAGCCCACATCGAACGGGTATGCCTCGCGCACGCGCAAAATGGCCTTGTAAACTCCCGGATTGACCGCCGACACTGCTGGCTCCTACGCCATTCCCAGCAACAGGCCCACGCTATGCACAGCGAACGCCACAACCCACGCAACTGCCAGCTGCCAAAACGCCACGCCTACGGCCCACTTGCCGCCCAGCTCGCGTTTCACCGCAGCAAGCGCCGCTACGCACGGCGTGTACAGCAGGCAGAACACCAGCAAGCTCACAGCAGCAAGCGGTGTGAGCGCCGCAGTGATGGCGCCGACGCTGCCGAACAGGATGGACAAAGTGGAAACCACGCTCTCCTTCGCCATGACGCCCGTGATGAGCGCCGTCGAGATGCGCCAGTCGCCAAAGCCCAGCGGCGCAAAGATCGGCGCGATGAACCCGGCGATGACGGCCAGGATGCTGTTCTGGGAATCGGCGACCACGTTCAGCGTGAAGTCGAACGTTTGCAAGATCCAAATGACGATGGTAGCCACGAAGATGACGGTGAACGCACGCTGCAGGAAGTCCTTCGCTTTGTCCCACAGAAGCCGCAGCACGTTCTTCGGACCGGGCAGGCGGTAGTTCGGAAGCTCCATGACGAAAGGCACGGCCTCGCCCGAGAACAAGGTTTTGCGCAGCAGAAGCGCCGCCAGCACACCCACTGCGATGCCGCCGAAATACAGCGCCACCATCACGATGGCCCCGTTGGCGGGGAAAAACGCAGCGGTAAGAAACGCATAGATGGGCAGCTTTGCCGAACAGCTCATGTACGGCGTCAGCAAAACGGTCATCTTGCGGTCGCGCTCGGAAGGCAGCGTGCGCGATGCCATGACCGAGGGCACGGTGCAGCCAAACCCGATGAGCATGGGCACGATGGAACGGCCCGAAAGGCCTATTTTGCGCAGAAGCTTGTCCATCACGAAAGCGACGCGCGCCATGTAGCCGGAATCTTCCAAGATGGAAAGGAAAAAGAACAGCACCACGATGATGGGCACAAACGACACCACGCTGCCCACGCCGTTGAACACGCCGTCCACCACCAGTGACTGAAGCACTTCGTTGACCTGCGCCGTTTCCATGAGCGCCGACACTTGGTCGGTCAGCCAGCCGATGCCGGCGTCCAAAAGCTCCTGCAACCAGGCGCCTATCACGTTGAAGGTGAGCCAGAACACCACCGCCATGATGGCAACAAATGCCGGAATGGCGGTGAAGCGCCCGGTGAGGATGCGGTCGATCTTCTGGCTGCGGGCGTGCTCGCGGCTTTCATGCGGACGCACGACGGTTTGGGCGCACACGCGCTCGATGAAGCTGAAGCGCATCTCGGCGATGGCGGCGGCGCGGTCCAAGCCGCGCTCGGATTCCATCTGGCAGATGATGTGCTCGAGCGTTTCGCGCTCGTTTTGATCGAGGCCAAGCTTTTCAAGCACCAGCTGGTCGCCTTCGGCCAGCTTGCTGGCGGCAAAGCGCAGCGGAATGCCCGCGCGATCGGCGTGGTCCTCGATTAAGTGCATGATGCTGTGCAGGCAGCGATGCACCGCGCCGCCATGGTCTTGCGCATCGCAGAAGTCCTGCCGCACGGGGCTTTCCTGGAACTTTGCCACATGGATCGCGTGGTCGACCAGCTCGGCCGTGCCTTCGCCGCGCACTGCGGCAATAGGCACCACGGGAATGCCCAGCAGCTCTTCCATCTCGTTCACGCGGATGGAGCCGCCGTTGCCTGTGACCTCGTCCATCATGTTGAGCGCCAGCACCATCGGAATGCCCAGCTCCATCAGCTGCATAGTCAGGTACAGGTTGCGCTCGATGTTGGTGGCGTCAACGATGTTGATGATGCCGTGCGGATGCTCATCCAACAGGAACTGCCGCGTGACGATTTCCTCGCTGGTGTAGGGCGACATCGAGTAGATGCCCGGAAGGTCGGTCACCATGGTTTCCGGATGATCCTTGATGGCGCCGTCCTTGCGGTCCACGGTGACGCCCGGGAAGTTGCCCACATGCTGGTTCGAGCCAGTCAGCTGGTTGAACAGCGTGGTTTTGCCGCAGTTTTGGTTGCCCGCAAGCGCGAACGTGATGGTGGTGCCGTCAGGGAGCGGGGTTTCGGTCTGCTTGTCGTGAAAGCGGATGCCGCCTTCGCCCAGGCCAGGGTGGCTTGCGGGAGCGCTGCGGCGGACGCTGCGCTCCGCAGTCGCATCGCGCACGTCCGACACCTCGATGCGCGCCGCATCGTCCAAGCGCAGCGTGAGCTCGTAGCCGTGCACGCGCACTTCCACCGGGTCGCCCATGGGAGCGTGTTTCACCATGGAAACGTCCGCCTGGGGAATGATGCCCATATCCAGGAAATGCTGGCGCAACGCACCATCGCCCCCCACGCGCTCGACCGTAGCGGTCTTGCCGATGGGGAGGTCTTTCAACGTGGTCAAAGTTCTGTCTCCTTTTGCGGGCACATGCCCGTTTTGGATCTCGTCTGTTTCACCTGCCCACTATAAAGGTTTTAGCATCCTCGCGCATCCCGAGTCGCCATGAGGTTACCGCGTGAAGCGCGAAGGACCGCCTCTCAGAGAATTCTCAGCTTCATCCGTCATGCTATGGCCATGCCGAAAACAAAACGGCAAGACAGGCTCAACCGGCTCCTCGAAAAGGGAACCGAACAATGGAAATGCAAAAGGAGGCCACCATGAAAAAGCTCGACCTTCAAGCACTGAAGCCCAAGGCGATCCCCATCGTCGCAACGATCGTCGTCTGCATGCTCATCTTTGCAGGATTCGCATACGCAAGCTCAGGTTCCTCGCAAAGCGCCGCACCGGCAGAGATCACAGAGGCTGCCGCCCCGGCGACCGACCCCGCCGCCGCGCAGCCTGAAACGACGCCGGAAACGGCTCCCGCCGCTGAGCCGGCAGCAGAGCCGGCACCCGCGGCAGAACCGGCGCCTGCAGCAGCCAACACAAACTCGTACGCCGCAACCGATTACGGCACGAACTACGGCGGCGGCTCTTCGCCTTACGACGGGGCCTCCCCTTACGACGACGCCGCCACCAATTACGACGATAGCTGGGACGACGCCGTGAGCGATTACAGCGCATCGCCCTACGAAGCGAATGATGGCAACTCCGGATACGACGACGGCAACTCTGGGTACGATGATGGCAACTCCGGATACGACGACGGTAATTCCGGGTATGACGAAGGTGATTCCGGATACGACGACTAGCTGAGCCGATCAAACCGCAAGTGGCATCGGGTCCAACTTCCGAATGGGATTGTAAGCGGGCGGTAAAGTTTTCTCTCAAACGCACCTGAAACCCAGAAGCCGGGAAACCGCCGCCCATGCTCCGGTACAATTCCGATGACGCAGCGCCGCACGGGAAATCGTGCGGCGCGCCCTCGTACCCCCCTTGGAGGCACGCCATGCTGATCCTCATCGTCGAAGACGAGATCCATCTCTGCTCCTATCTGAAGAAGAACCTGGAAGCTGAAGGATTCTCGGTCGATGTTGCGCAGGATGGATTGACCGGGCTCGAACTCGCCCTTTCAGGAGCATACGATGCTATCACCCTCGACATCATGCTCCCGGGAATGAACGGCTACGAGGTCTGTGGAAAACTGCGCCAGGCGGGCATTGGCACCCCCATCCTTATGCTCACCGCCAAAGACGGCGAATACGACGAGGCGGATGCGCTCGACATTGGCGCTGACGACTTCCTTCGCAAACCGTTCTCCCTTGTCGTGTTGATAGCGCGCATCCGCGCCTTGCTGCGACGCGAGGGGGTGGCACGATCGGCAAAGCTCGCCGTGGCAGGTATAGAGATCGACCAACGCGCAAGGTCGGTAAGTCGCGAGGGAGTGCCCATCGAGCTTACTCCACGCGAGTTCGCGCTTCTGGAGTACCTCATGCACAACGTTGGCAGCACGCTGAGCAAAGCCCAAATCCTTGATCATGTTTGGAGCCCTTCCTTCGTGGGGGACGAAAACGTGGTGGAGGTTTACATCGGTTATCTACGAAAGAAGGTCGACGCTCCTTTCGGAAAGAAAAGCATCGTTACCGTAAGGGGCGTTGGCTACCGACTCGAGGAGGACGAGTGAAATGAAGTCCCCCTTCAACACCATCAGAGGGAAAGTATCGGCAATCGCCGTTGCCGTAAGCGCAGTGGCGATGGTTGCCGTAGTGGCGGTAGTTGGCCTTGCCGCCGCATCCATCCTCGAAACGCAGATTGAAAGCTCTTTGAATGAGCGGCTGAACTCAATCGAATCGCGCCTGCAGTCAGGCGAATCCATCGAGACGATCCGCGGAACCGGCTCTGACCTGATCCAAATCATCGACGAGAACGGAGAAGTTGCCGCCTCAAGCGATTGGGCGCAAGACATTTCCGCCATCTCGACAGGAGGATTGCAGCCAGGCGAGAGCTCTTCCCATACTGAAGATGCAATGCTGCTTCAGCGCCTTCCTTCTTCTAACGCAGACGATATCCACGACGACGTGATGGCGGAATCACTCGCCGCCGCGCGGGAGCACATCGACGATACCGAAAGCTCCCCCGCGCAAAACGAAACGCCCCCATCTTCGGCCCAACCCGCGCCAACGCAGAAACCCGCCCCTGCTCCGCAAGGAGACGACGGCAATTCCGGATACGACGACCAATCTTCCGCATCCGCGAATTCCGGGTATGCAAACAACTCCTCAAATGAGGCGAACTCCGGATACAGCGCGAATTCCGGATATGAAACGAATTCCGGATATGCGGACAGCAATTCGGGATACGACAGCAATTCGGAATACGGAAGTGCGCGCGAAGCCTCCTACGTGCGCACTTCAACTGATGCCGGCGGGATGCCCGTGATCCATGCAGTGGCAGCACCCGCCCCGCAAGACACCGCCGCCGACACCGCAGCATCCGACCCTTCACCGCAGTCGCTGAACGTCGACGCTTCTCAGGTGCTTGGCTCCAAGGGGCCCTACCTTGTGATGGAGCGGGGCGTGCAGACCCCGAATGGCATCGTCACGATTGCCGCCATGACCTCCATCGCCTCTGCCCAAGAGGCTGGACGCACCGCAGCGGCACTGCTCGGAGTCGTGCTGGCGCTCGCATTGATCGCCATTGCGGGGTTCTCCTGGTTCCTCACCTCCCGCGCACTCGCCCCCGTCGAAACCATGCGGGCGGAAGCGGCGCGCATCTCGATCTCCAACCTCGAGCAGAGGATCCCCGTCCCCGAAAACGACAAGGATCTCTCCAAACTTGCCAAGACGTTCAACGACATGCTCGCCCGACTCGAAGCGTCCGTTGCCGAGCAGCGCCGTTTCGTTTCCGATGCATCGCATGAACTGAAAAGCCCCATCGCCGCCATGAAGCTCATGCTTGAGACGCTGCGCGAGCATCCCGATGCCGTCGACATCGACGAGCTTGCCGCCGACCTTCTTTCGGAAAACGAGCGCGTCGGCGGAATCGTAGGAAACCTCCTTCTGCTTGCACGCCAAGACGAAGGCGTCGCAAAGATCTCCAAAACGCCCTTGGACCTTTACGATCTGCTTATCGAAGAGGCAGCCTCGCTTTCTGGGCGCACAGACAAAACCATCGACACCTCTGGAATAGCCCCTCTCGTGGCGACTGCCGACCACGAAGCAATCTCGCATGCCACAAGAAATCTCTTGGACAACGCTGCACGCTACGCGGAGACGACGGTTGCTCTTTCATGCAAAGAGACTCAGGACGAAAGCGGCAGCGCATGGATCGAGATCATCGTCGACGACGACGGCCCGGGCATTCCCCCTGCCGACCGCGAGCGCGTTTTCGGGCGCTTCGTGCGCCTTGAGGAAGGGCGCGATCGGAAAAAGGGCAGCACCGGGCTTGGCTTGGCAGTGGTACGGGAAATCGCGCGCCAACACGGCGGCGACGCTCTTTTCGCCGACAGCCCACTTGGTGGCGCTCGGGCCATCCTGCGTCTTCCGGAAGAGGCCTGATCTCGTTCGCGGAACGAGAAAAAACCTCCGTCCCTTTTTCTCATCGTGCTGTTCGCCGACAGGCCGGAGCCGACTGCCGGCGGCGATTGACAAGTGCGCGCATCCGCCTACAATAGGCGCGTACGAAATCGCATAGCGCATCCCGCCGAAGCGCCCTGGATCGCAAAGAGACTGGGCGTGGATGGGACCTCTGGAGAATCCCGGCCCGACCGGGTGCCGAAGGGGCAAGGCGCGCAGGGCAAGCCCGCGCTGCCGAAACTCTCAGGCAAAAGGACAGAGAGCTACACGGTTGAGCCGCACGCCGCTTGTTCGGCGGACATTTTGGTTCAGGCCGCGCGCTTCTCTTCCCTTTTCTTTTCCAGATCCCCTTCCGCGACGGAACGCGCATTGGACGTCGTGAAAGAGGGGGAAACCGTGGAAGCCTTCGAGAGCATACTTTCAACCATCGACACCTTCGTGTGGGGTCCGCCGCTGATTGCGCTCATCCTTTTGGGCGGCATCTTTTTGACCATCCGCCTGCGCGCCCTGCAGTTCCCGTGGCTGCCACGCGCGCTGCGCTACACGTTCAGCAACGAGAAGGGCGCCGACGGTGAGATCACCAGCTTCGCCGCCATGTGCACCGCGATGTCGGCAACCGTCGGCACGGGCAACATCGTGGGCATCGCCACCGCCGTTGTCACGGGCGGCCCGGGTGCGCTGTTCTGGATGTGGATGGCGGCACTGTTCGGCATGGCCACCAAGTTCTCCGAGGGCCTGCTGGCTGTGAAGTATCGCACCACCGACAAGAACGGCCACGTGCTGGGCGGCCCGTTCTACTACATCGAAAACGGCATGGGCCCGAAGTGGAAATGGCTGGCGAAGGTGTTCGCGTTCTTCGGCATGTGCGTGGGCCTGTTCGGCATCGGCACGTTCACGCAGGTGAACTCCATCTCCAGCGCCGTAGTGGGCTTCTTTGATCCCAACAACGCCTACATGGTGACCGTTCCGCTGATTGGCGTTGAGATTTCTGTTGCCGCCATCATCGGCGGCCTGATCACTGCCATCTTCGCGGCGCTGGTCATCATCGGCGGCGTGAAGCGCATCGCGCATGTGTCTGAGCGCGTGGTTCCTGGCATGGTCGTGATCTTCCTGGTGTTCTCGTTCACGCTGATCATCTTCAACATCGACAAGATCCCCGCTGCGTTCTACACCATCATCACGCACGCGTTCGGCCTGCAGGCGTTTGGCGGCGGCATGCTGGGCGCTATCCTCATCGCCATGCAGCTGGGCCTGGCGCGCGGCATCTTCGCCAACGAAGCCGGTCTGGGCTCCGCCCCCATCGCCGCAGCCGCTGCGCAGACGCGCGAGCCGGCACGCCAGGGCCTGGTGTCCATGACGCAGACGTTCATCGACTCCATCATCATCTGCTCGATGACGGGCCTGGCCCTCGTGCTCACCGATACCTACGAGATCGGCCTGGAAGGCGCCGCCGTCACCACCGCAGCGTTCCAGGCGGGCCTGCCGTTCCTGCCGCCCGAGGTTGTGTCGTTCATCCTGATGGTGTGCCTGGCGCTGTTCGGCTTCACCACCATCCTGGGCTGGAACTACTACGGCGAGCGTTGCCTTGAGTACCTGAGCGGCCGCAACCAGAAGGCCGTGCTGGCGTACCGCTGGCTCTACATCGCTTGCATCTTCATCGGCCCGTACATGACGGTTTCTGCCGTGTGGACCATCGCCGACATCTTCAACGCCTGCATGGCAGTGCCCAACATGATTGCCCTGTTCGCACTGTCGGGCGTGGTGGCGAAGGAAGCCAAGGACTACTTCCGCCGCCTGAAGGCCGCTGGTGGCGACGAAAGCAAGATGGAGCCGCGCGCCGATGATGCCGCCGACTGGAAAACCCCCAAACCAGAAGGCGCAGGCGCGTAAGGCGCGAAAAACTGCCGCGAACGTCGCGGTAGGCGCAAATCCCCTAGTGTTTCCATTGCCGCAGAAGAGCCCAACTTAGGGCTCTTCTCTTTTTGCTCCATCCGTATGAGAAAAAGGGACGGTCACTTTTTCTCATTCTCCGAAACCGTCTTGTCGGACAAATCGTTGCTCGATGCACATTTTTGCACGTTGGTCGACGTGAATCCCCCAGCAAAGCAAGCGTCGCAGCACTAAAGAGCTCCAGCCGGAATTGAAAGCTGACAAAACGCCTGTTCGAGAGCTCTATTGGGCGAACAATTTGTTCTTGTCGTCCAATTGCGCTCCCGCATGATGCAACGGAACGTCGACCAACGCGCAAAAACATGCATCAGCCTCTGAATTACCGAACGCTAAAAGGGCGGGGCGCGGTTCACAAGCTCAACTTTTCGCATTCCATAGCCGAAACAGGCGAATGACTTTTTCTCATTTTGGGGAAAGGTGTACGATTTGGGAAACAGCGCTGCGCCATGCGGATGCGCGGCGAGAAACTCGACCGAGGGGGTCATCATGAACATCTCATCCGCCACCGTTTTGCACTTCAGCGGCACGGGCACTACCGAGAAGTACGCCAAAGCGTTTGCCAAGGCGCTTCCCTTCCCTGCAACGATCCATGAGATCTCGAAGCGGAAGGACGCTGGCTCCCTCGACCTTTCGCTGGGCGCCGACGAGCTGCTGGTGCTGGCGTTCCCGGTGTACGCCGGTTTCGCGCCCGCATTCATCTGGGATTGCTTGGAGAACGTGGCGGGAAGCTCCACCCCTGCGGTGATCCTTGCCGTGTACGGCGCGCGCAACTACGACAACGCGCTGCTCGAAGCGCACACGAAGCTGTCTGCCAAAGGCTTTGCCACGGTGGGCGCGGCAGCGTTGGTGGCACGCCATTCCATCATCCAGAGCATCGCTCCCGACCGCCCGAATGCGGCTGACCTCGAGGAAGCGGCATCGTTCGCTCGCACGATTGCCGAGCGTCTGGACGGCATGGGAAGCATCGCCGATGCACTCACGTTCGAGTTCAAGGGCGAGGCCGGCACGGGCAGTGCGCCCGGCATGGTGCCTCAGGTGTCCGAGGACTGCATCCTGTGCGGCGCCTGCGCGGCAAGCTGCCCCGTTGAGGCCATCCCCTACGACGAGCCCAACACCACGAATGCCGAGGCGTGCATCTCCTGCCTGCGCTGCATTGACGTGTGCCCGATGGACGCGCGCTCGCTGCCCGCGCAGCTGCTCGAAGGCATCGGAGGCATGCTGTCGCAGGTTGCCGACCCCGCAAAGAAGAACGAGCTCTTCTAAACCGGACCCCAAGGCGGCGGGGCGTGACAGGGGACGTTCCTTCTGTCACATTATCCAAATGTGACAGAAGGAACGTCCCCTGTCACGCCCCGCCACGTCACGAAGGAAAAGGGAAGCCCATGAAGGTTCTTTTTATCAACGGCAGCCCTCACAAGGAAGGTTGCACCTACACCGCGCTCAGGGAAGTTGCCGACACGCTTGAGGCGGAAGGCATCGAGACCGAATTCGTGTGGGTGGGCACCAAGCCGGTCGCGGGCTGCATCGCGTGTGGAACCTGCCACGAAACCGGAAAGTGCGTGTTCGACGACGTCGTGAACGAAACCATCGCCAAGCTGCCCGAGGCGGACGGCATCGTGGTGGGCTCGCCGGTGTACTACGGCGGCCCCAGCGGGCAAATCCACGCGTTTTTGGACCGCCTGTTCTATGCGGGAAGCGGCTTTGCCGGCAAAGTGGGCGCTGCGGTGATGAGCTGCCGCCGCGGCGGCGCGAGCGCCACGTTTGATGTGCTGAACAAGTACTTCGGCATGAACAACATGCCTATCGCCACCTCGCAGTACTGGAACCAGGTGCACGGCAACACGCCCGACCAGGTGTGCCAGGACGAAGAGGGCCTGCAGACCATGCGCACGCTGGCGCGCAACATTGCATGGATGCTCAAATGCATCGAAGCAGGCCGCGCCGCCGGCATCGAATACCCCCAGCACGAGGCCCCCATCAAGACGAACTTCATCCGCTAGCATTCAGGGTGGCCCGAAGTGACGGGCCACCCTCCTTTTTGGGTCACCTCGCAGTTTTCTCTTTTGAAACACGGCTGACTCATTGCCGTAACAGACGCGAATCGAACGTGAAACACAAGGCACGTATCCTCGCTAGAAGCAGCACATCGCTGCTCTTACCGAGACGAGGAACGAACCATGACACACATTCGAGCACCGCGCGAAGGCGATGTCCGCATTCCCTCAGGATGCGCCATTGCCGGAATCATGGACCGCAGTGGAGAGCGCCACAGCGGCGGCGACATCCTGAAATCCATCGCCCTCATGCACGACCGGTCCAACGGACTGGGCGGAGGGTTCGCCGCCTACGGCATCTATCCGGACTACGCCGAGTTGCGCGCCTTCCACATCATGTACGAAAGCCCTGAAGCGCGTCGGGAGACCGAGGCGTACCTGGATGTGCACTTCATTTCTGAAAAGCAAGAGCGCATCCCTACCGACTCCTCGTCACGCATCCGCAACGCTCCCGACATCTGGCGCTACTTCGTCGCGCCGCACCCCGTGCGCTTGTCAATGAGCGGCATGGACGAGCCCGAGTACACGATGCAGCACGTGTTCCACATCAACGGTTGCATCGACGGCGCCTTCGTCGCCTCCTCCGGCAAGAACATGGGCGTGTTCAAGGGCGTGGGCTACCCCGAGGACATCGGCGAGTTCTACCGCATCGAAGATTACAAAGCGTGGGCCTGGACAGCGCACGGACGCTTCCCCACCAACACGCCCGGATGGTGGGGCGGCGCGCACCCGTTCACGCTGCTAGATTGGTCGGTGGTGCACAACGGCGAGATATCCAGCTACGACGCCAACCGACGCTACGTCGAGCAATACGGCTACGACTGCGAGCTGCAAACCGACACCGAAGTGATCACCTACCTGTTCGATCTCCTGGCACGCCGACACGGATTCTCGCCGGAAATGGCAGCTCACATCATGACCGCACCCGCATGGGATGAAATCGACCGCATGGAGCCTTCCCGCCGCGCCTTCGAAACCGCGCTGCGCATCACGTACCCCAGCGCGCTTGTGAACGGGCCTTTCTCGGTGATCATCGGCTCGAACGAAGGGCTGCTGGCCCTCAACGACCGCCTGAAGCTGCGTGCGCTCATGACAGCCGAGAAGGGGAGCATGGTGTATCTGGCAAGCGAGCAAGCGGCCATCGAGGCAGTCTGCCCCGATGCGGAAAATGTGCGCTCCTTGGACGGCGGCGTCCCTTTCTTGGTGCTGCTTGACAGCGTGGCGGAGCGAAAGCGCCAGGAGAACCCCGAAAACAGTCCCGAGCAACCCCGGCCTCGCGCCCTGGAAGTGGGCCTCCAGCCGTCTGTGCGAAAGGAGGCATGATACCCATGCTCGACTACCTGATCCCGCGCTACAAAGTGCTGCGCGATGCCGACCTCTGCACGCGCTGCGGCGTATGCGAGCGCACATGCTCCAACGATGTGCACCGCGTTGACGAACAAGCAGGCCGCGTGACGGCCGACCACATGAAATGTGTGAACTGCCAGCGCTGCGTGACGATGTGTCCCACGCATGCGCTTGCCATCGGAAAATGGCCCCAGGTGGGCAACGGGTCGTCCAACTGGACGCTGGAATGCCTGCAGGACATCGCCAAGCAGGCACAAACCGGCGGCGTGCTGCTTGCCTCCATGGGCAACCCGCAGCCCCACCCCATCTACTGGGACCACCTGCTGCTGAACGCAAGCCAAGTGACCAACCCCTCCATCGACCCGCTGCGCGAGCCCATGGAAACCCGCGTGTTCTTGGGCGCGCGCCCTGAAGCGCTCAAGGTGAATGAACGGGATCACACGGTGATGACGAAACTCCCGCCGCAGATCAAGCTGGATGTTCCCGTCATGTTCTCGGCGATGAGCTTCGGCTCGATCTCGCTGAACGCGCAGACGGCGCTGGCGATGGCGGCCCAAGAGCTGGGCACGTTCTTCAACACCGGCGAAGGCGGGTTCCACCACAGTTTGAAGCCCTATGCCGACAACGCCATCGTGCAGGTTGCCTCGGGGCGCTTTGGCGTGTCGCCCGAGTACCTCAACACCGCGGCGGCAATCGAGATCAAGATCGGCCAAGGCGCCAAACCGGGCATCGGCGGCCACCTGCCGGGCGAGAAGATCGACGCCGAGGTGTCGCGGACGCGCATGATCCCCCAGGGCACCGACGCCATCAGCCCCGCGCCGCATCACGACATCTATTCGATCGAAGACCTCCGTCAGCTGATCTTTTCGCTGAAGGAAGCAACCCGCTACACCAAGCCCGTCGCAGTGAAGATTGCCGCCGTCCACAACGTAGCGGCCATCGCCAGCGGCAGCGCGCGGGCGGGTGCCGACATCATCGTGGTCGACGGGTTCCGCGGCGGCACCGGCGCGGCGCCCAAGCGCATCCGCGACAACGTGGGCATCCCCATCGAGCTGGCTTTGGCCTCCGTCGACGAACGCCTTCGCGAAGAGGGCATTCGCTCCACCGTGAGCCTGGTGGCGGCCGGCTCCATCCGAAGCTCGGCCGACATCGTGCGCGCCATCGCGCTGGGTGCCGACGCCGTGTACGTTGCCTCGGCGGCGCTGATCGCGCTTGGCTGCCATCAGTGCCAGGACTGCTCGAGCGGCAAGTGCAACTGGGGCATCGCCACGCAACGGCCCGAACTCGTGAAGCGCCTGAACCCCGAAGTAGGAGCCCAGCGCGTAGTGAACCTGATTCGCGCCTGGAACCACGAGATACAGGAAATGATGGGCGGCATGGGAATCAACGCAATCGAAAGCCTTCGCGGCAATCGGCTGATGCTGCGCGGCATCGGGCTGACCGACCGCGAGCTGACCATCCTTGGCGTGAAGCACGCAGGAGAGTGATGGGAATGAAACGGATCTACGCCATCGAAGCATGGTGTCTGGGCTGCAAGCGGTGCGAGATCGCCTGCAAGACGCAGCATTCCGCCACGCGCGACACCGTGAAGGCGCTCACCCAAGAGCAGCCCTCGCCCACCTCGCGCGTGCAGGTGGAAGGCGACCGCTTCCTTTCTTTAGCCGTGAACTGCCGCCATTGCGCGCAGCCAAAATGCGTGAAGGGCTGCATATCGGGAGCCATGCAGAAAGACCCTGCATCCGGCCTGGTAACTTCGGATCCCGCCAAATGCGTGGGATGCCGCACCTGCGTTTCGATGTGTCCTTTTGGCTGCGTTCAAGTGGTTTCTGTGGAAGGGCGCGACATCGCGTTGAAATGCGACCTTTGCACCGAGGACGGATGCATTCCCGGCGAACCCGCGTGCGTTGCCGCCTGCCCGAACGGTGCTTTGGTTTATTGGGAAAGCGAGGAATGACAGATGCGTGCCGACTACCTCATCCTAGGCAATTCAGCTGCCGGCGTAAGCGCCGCGGAAGCCATTCGCGCCACTGACAGTTGCGGCTCCATCGTTATCGCAAGTCCCGAGCCTCACCGCGTCTACGGACGTCCGTTGATTTCGTACCTGCTGGAGGGCAAAACCTCTCTTGAGCGCATCGGCTACAAGAACGCCGATTTCTACGAGCGACTGAACATCGAGCCGTTTCTGGGCCCCGGCTACGACGCGATGCGCCTTGACGCCAACGCCCACCGCGCAACCTTTTCAAATGGCACGGAAATCGAGTACGGTCGTTGCCTCATCGCCACGGGAAGCATCCCGTTCACCCCACCCATCGAAGGGTTGGACGAGGCGCAAAACGTCACCCCCTTCCTCACGCTCGACAACGCCCTGAAGGCGCAAGAACTGGCGGATCGAGCGCGCGCCGCCGCGCATGCAGAGGGGCGGGAAAGCCGCGCCATCGTTATCGGCGCGGGCCTTATTGGGCTGAAAGCCGCCGAAGCCATCTCCCATTCGGTCGACCGCGTGATGGTGCTGGAGCTCGCGCCGCGCATCCTTCCCGCCGTGCTCGACGCCGAAGGCGCGCGACTTCTGCAGGGCATGCTTGCGCGCCACGGCATCGAATGCCGCCCGGGCGTGTCGGCCCAGAAGATCCTCGTTGACGGCGGAACCGCCCATGGCGCCCTTCTCACTGACGGAACGGAAGAGCCGTGCGACTTCATCGTGGCGGCGGTGGGCGTCCGCCCGAACACTGCGTTCGCAGTGGAGGCGGGTGCCACGCAAGGACGCGGGCTCGTGTGCGGGCCCGACCTGCAAACAAGCCTTCCTGACGTGTACGCCGCTGGCGATGTTGTGCAGGTTCGCGATGCATTGGACGGAACGGAGCGCCCTCTTGCGCTTTGGCCCAACGCCGTTCGACAGGGCATGATCGCAGGCCGCCACATGGCGGACGACCCCTTGGCACCAGTGTTCGACGGTTCGTTTGCCGTGAACGCCGTGGATTTTTTCGAAGCGTCGTTGCTGACTGCCGGCCTCATCAACCCGCCTGACAACGCAGAAGGCGTCACGTGCGACGTGCGGATCGATGAAGCCGCAGGCACCTATGCGAAGTTCGTCGTGCGCGATGGCAAGCTGGCGGGCTACATCTTGCTGAACCGCCCCGACAACGCCGGCATCTACACCTGGCTCATCGAACATGAAACCCAGCTTGACACCATCGATCCTGCCCTGTTCGACAGTGCGCCGCTCAACTGCGATTTCGACAAAACGATGCGCTGGGAGCGCCTGCATGCCGGATACCCCGCAGACCGAAACGAAAAGGGCTTTCTTGTAAAGCGCGAATGCCCAAGCGCCTCTTAGACCCTCCGCTAAATGAACGACTCCCCCGCAGCTTCCCGAAAGGACGCTATCATGCCCGACCAGATGACCACTCCCGCCGCAGCCGCGCAAACTGCCGGCCGCGTTTCCCTGACCTTGGGAGATGCCCATTTCCAAGAAGCGAACGAGCGCGTGCGCGAGGCGCTCGCCCAAACCGATGACGTAGAGATTCTGCAGGCGCAGGCGCAGCGCTACCTGGGCTGTGCCATGCCCGCCGGAAAGCGCCTGGAGATCCACGGAACGCCGGGAAACGACCTTGCCTGCTTCATGGACGGAGGCCGGATAGAGGTGTTCGGCAACGTCCAAGACCAAGTGGGCAACACCATGAACGAAGGCGAGGTGGTCGTGCACGGCCGCTGCGGCGACGCAGCGGGCTACGGCATGCGCGGCGGGCGTATCTTCGTTCGCGACGATTGCGGATGGCGCGTAGGCGTGCACATGAAAGAATACGGCGAGCATCGGCCCGCCATCGTTGTCGGTGGCGATGCAGGCGCGTTTCTGGGCGAATACCTCGCCGGAGGCGTCATCGTGCTGATGGGGCATGCTGGCGCGCATCTGGGCACCGGCATGCACGGCGGCGTGGTCTACCTGGCGCACGCCCTTGCCCCCGAAGACGTTCTTCCCTGCCTCGTGCAGGAACCGGTGGACGAGGGTGACCTTGCCATCTTGCAGCCGCTGCTTGACGACTACGCGAAGCTGTTCGCTGGCGAGCGCCCTCTTCCCGACATCCCCGCTGCGTCGTATATGCGCCTTAGGCCCGAAAGCTCGCGCCCTTACGGCTCCATGTACGCAGGCTAGCGCCAATCGCCAACACTCCCCCCAAGGCCCGTCTTTCCGTTTGCACGCGGAAAGCGGGCCTTCCTCTTCCCTTTCAGGAGCCCTCGACCCACGATGGAAACAATCCTGAAGCGAAACCGAAACAGCGCCGACGCGTTGCCGAAACACTGGCACCATACCCTTTATGCATACGGGGTGCGCCTGCGCACCATGCCGCGACAGCGAGAAGGGATCGCCATGACGAGCATTTCTGAAGTTTACGGTTCGATGGTCTTCAACGAGCACACGATGCAGGAGCGCCTGCCGTCTGCAACCTACAAGCAACTCATGAAAACCGTGCGCGACGGCGCGCCGCTCGATTTGGAAGTGGCGAACGTTGTGGCACATGCCATGAAGGAATGGGCCATCGAGAAGGGTGCCACGCATTACACCCACTGGTTCCAACCGCTTTCCGGCGTGACGTCTGAAAAGCATGACGGCTTCTTGGATCCTACCGGCGACGGACGCGCCATCACCAGCTTCTCGGGCAAGGAGCTCATCCAAGGCGAGCCCGATGCGTCGAGCTTCCCCAATGGCGGCCTGCGTGCCACCTTTGAAGCCCGCGGCTACACGGCATGGGACCCCACCAGCTACGCGTTCATCAAGGATGAAGTGCTGTGCATCCCCACCGCCTTCTGCAGCTACACCGGCGAGGCGCTCGACAAGAAGACGCCGCTTCTGCGCTCGA
>CALUHI010000034.1 GCA_944320405.1 uncultured Eggerthellaceae bacterium | reverse complement strand
TCGAGCGCAGAAGCGGCGTCTTCTTGTCGAGCGCCTCGCCGGTGTAGCTGCAGAAGGCGGTGGGGATGCACAGCACTTCATCCTTGATGAACGCGTAGCTGGTGGGGTCCCATGCCGTGTAGCCGCGCGCTTCGAAGGTGGCGCGCAGGCCGCCGGAAGGGAAGCTGGAAGCGTCGGGTTCGCCCTTGATGAGCTCTTTGCCCGAGAAGCTCATGATGGCGCGGCCGTCGCTTACGGGGTCAAGAAAGCTGTCGTGCTTCTCGGACGTGATGCCCGTCAGCGGCTGGAACCAGTGCGTGTAATGCGTGGCGCCTTTCTCGATGGCCCATTCCTTCATCGCGTGCGCAACGACGTTGGCGACCTCCAGATCGAGCGGCTTTCCTTCACGGATGGTCTTGAGCAGGCTTTTGTACGTGGCAGACGGCAGGCGCTCCTGCATCGTGTGCTCGTTGAAGACCATCGAACCATAGATATCAGACACATGCGGCATACAGACCCGCCCCTCCCATCGGAGCCTCGATCGTCCATCCGAAGCTCGAGCCCCTGTATCGGAATTTGCATGGTGAAACTTTACCACGGGCAGGGAAAAGAGGGCTGTTCCTCAATGAGTTTTTCGCAATAGGAGACAGGGTGGCGCAGCATAGATGCTGTTGGCGACCAGCATTTCCCCCAGAACGAAAATAGACCGCCTGCGGGGGAATGCAGGCGGTCTATTTACCGTGCTCAGACCGTCCTTAATATAAGATGGTAGCCAATAGTTGTCAATAACTGTTTTAGAATTTGATCTGTCTTTGATACGCCGCCCCAACATGAAACGCCCGTCCCCTCCCGAAGGAAAGGACGGGCGTTTCACAATTAGCCATAAATCACAGGTAGGACCCCGGTCAGCGAAACGCCCCCTGGTGCCGGAGATTCGTGGGATCGCCGGAGCGCCGCGTACTTCGGTACGCAAGCTCCGGGGATCGCGCGAAGATCCGGTGCCAGGGGGCGTTGCAGCGTCGAGTAGTTCCGCCGGCCGGCAGGCCGGCGGAACGAAAAACTAGCGCTTGCTGAACTGCGGGCGCTTGCGGGCCTTCTTCAGGCCGTACTTCTTGCGCTCGACCATACGGGGGTCGCGCGTCAGGTAGCCGGCGCGCTTCAGCTCGGCGCGGTAGTCGCCGGCCTCCAGCAGGGCACGGGAGATTCCGTGGCGCAGGGCGCCAGCCTGACCCGAGATGCCGCCGCCGGCGATGCGGGCGATCACGTCGAAGTGACCCTGGGTATCCGTCACCTTGAACGGGGTCTTAGCGTAGTCCAACAGGGCCTCGCGACCGAAGTACTCGGCGCCATCGCGGCCGTTGATCGTCACCTTGCCGGTGCCGGGAACCAAGCGAACGCGAGCGACGGCGTTCTTACGACGGCCGGTGCCGTAATACAAAGCTTCACCTGCCATGGTTTAACCCTCCATCTTGATCTCGCGGGGCTTCTGAGCCATATGCGGATGCTCAGGGCCGGCGTACACCTTCAGCTTCTTGCCCATCGCACGACCGAGCGTGTTCTTGGGCAGCATGCCCTTGACAGCGTGCTCGATGACGCGCTCGGGATGCTTGGCCATGGCCTCGTTGAAGGTCTCGGACTTCAGGCCACCGGGATGACCGGTGTGGCGGTAGTACACCTTGTCGGTGCCCTTGTTGCCGGTCACGCGGATCTTGTCCGCGTTCACGATGATCACGAAATCACCGGTGTCGACATGGGGGGTGTACTGCGGCTTGTGCTTGCCCTTCAAGATGTGGGCGGCCTTGGCAGCGACACGGCCGAGGATCTGATCGGTCGCGTCGATGAGGACCCACTCACGCTCCACTTCGTTGGGCTTCGCGTAATACGTCTTCACTCTTTTTCCTCCACTAAACTCTTTCGCCTGCTCACAGCGTTGCTGATCACAGGCACCACTGCGGCACGTCCCTTGTGGCGTTTCCGCCTTCGAAGCCGGCTTGGCGCCGCCTTCCGGTCCGCGTCACCTCCGCAATGGGCGTCGGTTTTCAAAAGTTGCAGGTCTACGGACGCCGGTTTCCTACGCCAGCACGCCGGTTCGGGCCTGGACTCCCTCGCCATCGCGTTTCCGCCTTTCCTGCCGCACGGGGCTTTTGAAAGCGAACTTTTGCAGTGTAGCGCGAGGACGACCCGAATGCAACGAGCAAACGGGGCATCCTCGCAGTTTGCACACAGGATTTGGGGTATGCGTCAGCGCAGCGGGAGCCGGTTAGTCGCGCGCCTCGCGCACCGAGACGTTGACCCACTGGGATTGTTTGACCTCGCCAGCCGAGAACACGCCGATGTCGAGCATGCAATCGCGGTAGTCGCGCCCGTGGGCGATCGTGATGTAGCGGTCGTCGGCAAGGCGGTTGTGCGTGGGGTCGAGCCCTATCCAACGCCCGTCCTGGAACACTTCGACCCAAGCGTGCGTGGCACCCTCTCCATCCAGCATGCCCGCGACGTAGCGCGCCGCGACGCCCACATGGCGGCATACCGCCAGCATCACGTGCGCGTAGTCCTGGCACACGCCCGCACCCAGCGCAAGCGCCTCCTCCGCCGTGGTGCGGATGGTGGTGGCGCCCGGCGTGTACTCAAACGCCCGATACACCTCGTCCATCACCTCGCGCGCCCGACTCAACGGTTCGGCGTCCTCGGGAAGCGCCGCGATGCTCGCGCGGCACGTCTCGATCAGCCGCTCGACACACGGGCCGGGGATCGTGAGGGCGGAGTCGTAGCGGTACAGGGGCTTGAACGTCTCGGGCTTGGTGTTTTCGGTGTCCACGAAGGCGATGCCCGAGACCCGATAGCTGAACACGTCGTGCGGCTCGGGGATGTAGCCGGTCACCACCACCGAGCCGAACGAGTCGGTCATACGCTCCAAATCGGTGGCAGGCTCAAGATTCATCTCGACATCGACGATCTGCTGGCGGGGGCCTGTGGCGGGGATGCAGCGCAGCTGGAACCGATGCTCGGTCACCGGGCAGCTGAACCGCAGCTCCATCC
>CALUHI010000033.1 GCA_944320405.1 uncultured Eggerthellaceae bacterium | reverse complement strand
GCCGGCGGAAGGAGGCGATCAGCGGCGAAAACCTAGCCGAGACCCGCCTTCACCGCGTAGACGGCGAGTTGGACGCGATTGTCCACGCCGAGCTGGAGCATGAGGGAGCTGAGTTGCTTTTTCACGGAGCCTACGCTCAGGTAGAGCTCAGCGCCGATCTCCTCGTTGGTCTTGCCTTGGGCGATCAGGCGCAGCATCGTCTTGTCGCGCTCGGAGAGACGTTGGTCATCCCTATACGGGTGCGCAGCGGCCCCTCCGTCGGCGGAAGCGCGTCCTGCGGTCGTGCGCAGGCGCGCGAACTCGTCCACAACCGGAGCGGTGACCGATTCGGAAAGAACCATCTCGCCTTGGACGACGCTGCGCAGGCGATCGTGAAGCTTGCGTGCAGGAGTGTCCTTGAGCAGGTAGCCCCGCGCGCCGTTCTGGAGCGCCTCGAACACATGGTCCTTGTCGGATTCGACGGTGAGCATGACGATCTTGGCATCGGGGACGTGCCTGATGATCCGTCGCGTCGCCTCGACCCCGTCCATCTTGGGCATGCGGACGTCAAGCAGGATCAGATCGGGCTTGAGCGCGCAGGCGAGCTCGACCGCCTCGGCACCGTCGGACGCCTCGGCCACCACCTCGAACTCCGACCAGCGGTCGATGAGGCTGCGCACGGCCTCGCGATAGAGCACCTGGTCATCGACGAGCAGTATCCTCGACGGCGTATCCCCCACAGCTCCCCCATCCCTGTCGCAGACAAACAATCGGCCGCGTTGCGGCTCATCTCACCATGATAGGCGCTTTGATGGCGACCGCCGTGCCGCGATCGCCCGATTCCAGAGAAACCGAACCTCCTATCGATGCCGCACGCTCGCGCATAATCTTGATTCCCAGGCGCTCGGGCGCAACGGATGCCGGATCGAAACCGACGCCATCATCGGCGATGGTGAGCACGGCCGAACCGTTCTCGCGCCGCAACCTCACCGAGACCGAAGTCGCACGTGCATGGCGGACAACGTTTTGGAGGCATTCGTTGACGATTCGCGACAGCTGGAGACGCGCGTATTCGGACACGATGGTCTCGGCATCTCCCTCCTTGGAGAAGACGACTTCGCAGCCCCATTGGGCCTCGAAGCGCTCGAGGATGCCGACGATATCCGCTTCGAGATCGCCTTCGCCCTCGATGGGCTCGCGCAGCGAGAGCATCTCCTGGCGCAGGATCTTCGTGATCTGGCGCGCCTGATCCGCCACGACGCCCATCTCCTTTTCGGCTCCTGCGCGGTCCCCCTCGTCGAGGCACTCGGCGGCTATATCGGCATGCAGCGCCAGGGCGCTCACCATTTGGGATACGGTGTCGTGGATCTCGCTGCTCAGACGCTTGCGCTCCCGCAGCATTTGAAGCTCAAGATCTTTCTTTGACATCTGAATCCGCTGCACAAGCGCGCCCAATGCACGACCGAGTTGCAGCAAAAAGCCATGATCGTCCTCGCCCCAAGGAAATGCGCGACTGTAACCCAGCGTCAGCATCCCCACTACACCAGAAGAGGTATTAAGAGGGATGCTCACGCCGCTTTCCAACCCGATCTCACGTATGAGATCGGGAATGACATCCTGGTCATGAGGATGCAGGTAGTCCATAACTATGAGATCCGCAGAATCAACAAGGCTCGCCATGCGGCCGACGTCGGCAGTGAGGGACATATGTTCCTCGGTCGATTCAACAGACGGATCAAAATACGAGGCACAGCGCATCAGGTTGTAGCCGTCGAATTCGAGCAGATGGATATGAGCCGATTCGCACTCCAAATAGCGCGCTGCAGTGCACACCATTCTCCGATAGACAAGATCGGGGTCGGCTGCCCACTCCGCCGCCTCGCAAAATGCTTCCAATATTTCAAACTTATCATAGCGCATCACGTCACCGTCTCTCTGCATCCTGTCGACTTCGCTTACGCCTTACGCGATGTCGCCACAACTCTCACTCATAAGGCGACGTAGGCAACTTGCCCACGGGTACCATTGTGGTACAAGGCAAACGGCCCTCTTTGTAGGGATCGTCACTGCGGCCACACGGGAATCCGCAAACAACCCGGTTCGCGCGGCACGGTTTAGGGGAAACCGAAACGCGAAACGCTTCCTTCATGTCAGACCCGCACATCGAGCAGACGGGACGTTCCACCCCACCGTGTTCAAGTATCTTCTCTTCCATCACGTTGCGTTTGTGGGGCAAATCAAACAGAAGTAAATATTCCTCACGCGTAATCGAGCAGAGATGACCGCAAACAGGACACTTTGTCTCGACAATGCGTTTGGGACGGCACTTCCCACACCGAGGATCGCATGACGCTGCATAGCACACGTCCGACCCCCTCTCTCTTGAAAGACTCCCTCTTCTACCCGATCTGCGCCTTGAGCTTGTCGCAGCCGCATGCACATCCTGCCGGATGCAGTTCGCGGTGAATAGCTGATTCATGAACCAACGCTACAAGCTCGATGTCAAAACAGGCCGATCTTCCTGCGAATTGATGGTTGAGATCAACAACAACCGCGTCTTGCTCCACGCTCATCACCTTAACATCCAGATCGCCGACGGGCGTTTTCATCAGGATGCGTTCCCCTGCCGATAGTCCAGCAACATTCGGAAGAACATTTGCGGGAACCCGTTGAACGAGTGAATCATCGTATTCGCCAAACGCCTGTGCGGGAGTCAAAGGAACACGCGCCGTTCCACCGGGCAAAAGATTGGATGCCGCCACCTCGACCGCTGCAGGCAACATGGAGGCTCCAATCGTCACCTCTAGAGGTCGACCAGCAGCTTTCGTATCCACAACAACCGTGCCGTCATCCAGCGTGCCGACACAATGCAGCAGCACCTTCTCCCCGAAATCCGCCATTGCAACCGTCCCTTTCGATTGGAAGCTTTTGGGTTGCAGCGTATCCCTCCGAGAAACGCTTCTGCACACGTAGGGCCAATCGACCCCGATGTGTGGACAGTTGGTCCTTTTGTCGCCCTACCGCGAAGCGCGCTGCGTGGTGCGGGTGATCGAAACGATGTGCAAAGGTTCCTGCACTTCAGGGCGAGTCGCGTTGAAAGCGTCGATGCACGCGTTCAGGAGCACGTCAGGACGCAGGCTGCCGGTGGGCTTCGCCTCCAGCTCAAACGTGACCATCGCGCCTTCGGTCGCAAGCTGCCCCACCAGGTAGTCGGCCACCTTCAGCGTCTTTTCCTTCTTCTTGCGCACGACGTGCACCTCTTCGGGGAGCGGCAAACCGCCCTCGAGGGCAAACGACAACTCGGCTTGGTAGCTTGCCACCGGGTACACCACCGATGCCGCCGCGTCGCGCGGGCCGATGTAGCGGCAATCGTGGGGCATAAGGTCGGGCACGCTTGCCGCCCGCAGCGCCGCGAGCGCCTTCTCGGGCGCCACGTAGCGCGTCATCTGCAGGTCGAAGATCTCGCACGTGCTGCCCACGCCTACCGGCAACGCCGAACCGAAAGCGATCTTCATATGGGGGCTGAACCCCTGGCTCACGGCAAACGGAAGGTCGGCGCGGCGCACCGCACGTTCCAAAGCGCGCGCGATCTCCAGATGCGAGAGCATGGACAGGCGACCCTTCTTGCAGTATTCGACGCGGAGTCGGAACAGGTTCGGATCAGGCATGATGCTACTCCTCCCCTCGCGCGGGCGCCGCAGCGCTGGCAGACGAACCGGAAAGCATGCGAACTGCGGCAAGCATGTTCTCAGAATCAAGATCAGGGCACGCCCCGCATCCTGTGCAAGTGCCGAACGTGCAGTCGGGCGTAGTAGCCCCCTCCTGCGCACGGCGACGTTCGAGCGCCAAGAAGCGCGACGACACGCCCGTCGAAATGTGCGTCCACGGCATGACGCGTTCAACCGGGTATTCGGTTTGCGCGATGACGGCAGGATCGATTCCCGCCTCATCGGCAGCATCGCGCCACGCCTGTTCGTCGAAACACTCCGTCCACGCATCGAAGCGCGCACCGCGTTTCCATGCCGCTTCAACCCAGCGCGCTGCTTCACGTCCACCGCGGCTCATGACCGCTTCGACGAAACTGGTCTCCGGGTCGTGCCAATGCACGTCGACGGCCTTGTGCTTCACCGAGTGCCGCAGCAGGTTCACACGGCGGATAGCCTCTTCGGGCGCAATCTGCCCATCCCATTGGAACGGCGTCTGCGCCTTCGGAACGAACAACGCGCACGACACGCTCATACGGATGCTGCCGCGCTGCTCGGGCGGAACCGCTGCCTTGGCGCGGTCGTAGGCGCGCTGTGCAAGGCTTGCGATACCTTTGATGTCGTCGTCGGTCTCGGTAGGCAAACCAATCATGAAGTACAGCTTGCAGCGGCGCCATCCTGCGGCGAATGCCGCATCGATGGCACCGAACAAGTCGTCCTCGGTAACGTTCTTGTTGATGACGTCGCGCAGGCGCTGCGTGCCGGCCTCGGGGGCGAACGTCAGACCGCCCTTCTTCTGACCTGCCACCAAACCAGCCATATCCACGCCGAACGAATCCAGACGCTGCGAGGGCACGGAGATGCGCACGCCCTTCCCATCGAGCGCCTTGTTCAGCCGCGTCAGAATGTCGGCGATCTGCGAGTGGTCGGTCGATGAAAGCGACGTCAGACTGACTTCGTCGTAACCGGTTTCCGCCAAGCCCGTCAGCACCGATTCCACGATGTTGTCGGCAGAGCGCTCGCGCACGGGGCGATACATCATGCCTGCCTGGCAGAAACGGCACCCACGCGCGCACCCGCGCAGAACCTCAACGTTCAACCGATCGTGAACGCATTCCGCATACGGAACGATGCACAGCTCCCACCCGTTGCTCTCAGCGAAGCGCGTGAACAAGCGCTTGCGGATGACGGTGGGCAGACCCGGCTCAACTGGCTCGATCCACGACCCTGCCTCCTGGGCTTCCTCTTCCGAGCGCCAGCGATAAAGCGAGGGAACGTACCATCCGTCCTCACGAGCAAGCGCACGCAGTACGTCCCCGCGCGAAGCGCCCTCTTGACGCATGCGACGGATAAGATGGAGCCCTTCCGGAACCGCTTCCTCGCCCTCGCCAATGCTGATGGCGTCGAAGAACGGCGCGTACGGCTCGGGATTGTAAGCGCAAGGGCCACCGCCCAAAACGAACGGGTCGTTCTCGCTGCGGTCTTCAGAGCGGATGGGAATCCCCGCCAAGTCGAGCGTTTCCAGCACGTTGGTCGCAGCCAATTCATGCGGCAGGGTAATGCCGATGGCGTCGAACTCGCGCAGAGGGGCGCAGCTTTCAATGCTGAACAGCGGCAAATGCTCACGGCGCATAACGTCGCAAAACGCCGGAGCCGGCAAGAACGCACGCTCCGCGCACAGGTTCTCAGAGGCGTTCACCACGTTCACCAGGATGCGAAGCGCCTGGTTGGCCTGTCCAAGCTCGTAGGTGTCGGGGTAGACCATGCAGAAGGCGAAATCGGCATCCTGTTTGCGCACGCAACCGAACTCATGGTTCAGATAGCGCGACGGTCGCTCTGCATCACGCAGCAGCGGCTCCAAGCGCGGCCACAGATCGGTCATCTTCCTCATGCGTGAACCTCCGCAACGTCTAAGGGCGAGCGTCCAACGCCAGCGTTTTCCGCAGCATCACGCGCAGCTCCAGCAACCGATGCCGCCACCGCTTGGGCGCAGTCTGCACCCTGTGCAACCGCATCGCGTGCCTTCCCCACCACATCAGCAAGACCGGCAACCGAACCGCCAGCTTCGAAGTACTCGATCGCGGCGCGGCCCATCGCCTCGGTGCCCGCGTAGCCGATTGCAGCCTTCACCGCCCAGCCCAGCGCCGGCACGATGCCCACCAACTGGCGCGCAATCGTACGGCAGGCAAATGCGCCGCCAACCACGCACGCAAGCTCTTTCACGCGCGCCAAGTTCATGGGCTGCCCGTACGCTGCGGCAATCTGCAGCAGCATCTTCGCCTGGTTAAGCGTCATGACCGGCATGTCTGCGCCCGGAAGAATGACCACCAGGCCAACGCCGGCGTTTTGCATGGACGTAGCGCCCACCGCCTCCAACGAAAGCGGACGACGCACGAACGGAAACGCCAATGCAAACGCCAGACGCTTTTCGCGGCACGCGGCGATGATCCACGCACCCATGCGTTCGTCAAGCTGATCGGACATCTCGTCATCAAGGACGACAGGCTCGTCCGAAGCAGCGAACGTGAAACCAGTCGCCGCCGTCTTTCCACGCAAGCCATCTGCCAAGCGACGGTAGGCAGGCACCGGCACTCCCCCCGCCGACACGATGTCGCCCTGAGGAATGGGGCATCCCGATGCTGCAGCAATGTCAGAAACGATCGAAGGCAGCGTAGTTGCCACCATAGCGGGTACGCCGACAGCGCGCAACGAAGCTGCAGCCAGTCCCACGCGCTCATCGAAGCCCGCCACGACAACTGCGGCATCGTCACCGGGATACGGTGCGGCAATGGCATCGTCAAGAGACGAAAACGCGACGCGCGCATGAGGCGCCGTTGGCGTAAAAGAGCGCCGCACCAGCGCCAAGAGATCCTGCGTGCAGGTGTCGTCTACGTACAGTGTGACAGACACGGGCGTCTTGGCGGCCTCGTCGATGTTTGTCGCCTCGTCCATGAGGGCTTTCACATCAATGGGTAACTTCATACGCTTCCTTCTTTCCACTGGCGGCGCCGTGCGACCACACCGACCCGATGATGCCCAGCAAGGCAAAATTAACCACCATGAACGAGGATCCATAGCTCACAAACGGCAGGGGGATACCGGTGATGGGCATAAGCCCAATGTCCATGCCGATGTTCTCCAGGATCTGGAACATCCACATGCCCACCACGCACATGACAATGATCATGCCGAAAAGATCGCCGCAAGAGCGCGCAATGCGGACGCAAATGATGATGAGAACCGCATACATGACCAGCAGCGCCAACGCGCCGACAAAACCGAGCTCCTCTGCCAAAATGCAGAAAATGAAGTCGGTCGGAGCCTCTGGCAGGTATCCCAGCGTGCCCTGCGAGCTTTGCAGCAGTCCTTTGCCGAACAACCCTCCGGAACCGATAGCGATCATCGCCTGCTGGAGGTTGTATCCCTCATCCGACATATCGGCACCGCCCTGGTCCAAAAACACCAGCAAGCGGTTTCGCTGATACTGCTTCAGAAGGCGATACTCATACGTTCCATCCGCGGTTTGGTACTTCAAAAGCTCGTCGATTGCAAACACCGCAACGATTGCCGCAACGAACGCACCCAAGGTGATGAGCAGGTACTTCAATCGCGCGCCACCCATGATCAGGGCGAAAGCCGCAATGAACAAATACACCAAGCCCGTTCCCAGATCGGGCTGCGTCATGATGCACAGGAAAGGGATCAGCATGATGCCCAAAGCCTTGGCGTATTCACGCGGATCGTTCAGTTTGCCCCCATAGCGAGCCATGACGCTGGCGTCCAGCAAGATGACCGTGATTTTGGCAAACTCGCCAGGTTGGATCTGCATGCCCAGGCGAATCCACGACCGCGCCCCCATTCCCGCGTCGGTTCCCAACCCGGGAATATGGGGCGACAGGATAAGCACGATGTTCACGATGAGGAAGATGCGCGTCATGCCCGACAAGCGCCGATAGTCAAAGCGCCACAGAATCACCATGGCAACGATTCCCGCAGCGACACCGGCAAGCTGGCGCGGGAAGCTGTAATCGGGGTCGTTGGAAACGGCCGACCAGACGATCACAAGCCCGAAGGAGACCAAAAGCGCGACGATGCCTATAAACGGCAGATTGACTGCCGGAAACAGCGGTTTGCGCGTCGATTTCGCAACAGCTTTATCGGGCGTTGCGAGCGAATCTATCTGGGGAAGCTGCGCCATTGTTCCTCCTTCCTTGCTCTTGTGTTTCCCGCTTTAGTCGGTGCGGCCCGAATTGCTTACCTGGATTTCGACGGACTGTCCGCTGAAACCCTCAACGTAACCCATCTGGGCAGGGTTGCCTGCATCGTATGCCATAAGCGAACCCATGACCGCAGCGCCAAGCGGCGCAGATGTTGCAGATCCGCCGCCACCCTGCTCGACCAAACACGTCACAACGTAGCGGGGATCGTCCTTCGGACCGTAGCAGGCAAACCACGAATAGTCGCTTTTTCCTGCCACTTCGGCGGTTCCGGTTTTGCAGCACATCGTGGCAGGGTCCACGCCGTTTTGGGTGAAGTTTCTCGAAATGCCCGCGTTTTCCATAGCGACGCCGTTGAGAGCGTCTCTTACAAGCTCAAGATCCACCTGCGACACCTCGGGCGTGGCAACCACCTCGGGCTGCACCGTCACCGACACGTCGCCGTCATCGTTGCGCACCTCTTTGAGCACATGGGGCTTCATGATGTTGCCCGTGGCTATCGCTCCGTACGCGACCGCGAGCTCAAGCGGGGTTACCAAGACATAACCCTGTCCGATGCTCATGTTGGTGCTGTCGCCGCCAAGCCATTGGGCCTCTTCGGGCCTGTTCTTGAAATACTCGGCTTTCCATTGGGGCGTGGGAATGCGCCCGACCGATTCGCCGCTGATGTCAATTCCGGTCGTCTGGTCCAAACGGTATTTCGCGATGAACTCCTGCATCGCAGTGGAGCTGATCTCGCCTGTCTGACCCTTGTCGTAGAAATCCTTGGCAATGCTGTAGAAAACGGTATCGCATGAATTGACGATGCCGCCACGCAAATCAAGCGTGCCGTGACCAGAATGGTCCCAGCATCTTTGAGGCTGACCGGTGTTCCAGCCGTCCCATGAGCCCGTGCAATCCCACGTAGATTGCGGCGTGCAGATGCCGCATTCCAAAGCGGCAAGGCTTGTAAACGCCTTGTACGTCGATGCGGCGGGGTACTGGCCACCTATGGCGCGGTTCAACATAGGGTTGTAAGCTTCTTCAGAAGAATACACGTCCCAGACATCCTGGGTGATCCCCCCTACAAACAGCGAGGGGTCGAACGTGGGATAGCTGGCCATCGCGACAATGCCCCCATCCCTCACGTCCATAACCACGATAGCGCCAGCACAACCCCTTCCTTCGCCGATGACGCCATTGGGCGCAATGGTTTCAGCCAAAAGCCGATCGCAGGTGTACTGCACCGAGCTCTTGATGCACAGATACAGATCGGACCCTCGTGAGGGCTGCGTCTCACTCACCACTTCCACGACATTGCCATGTGCGTCCGCGATAACGCGGCGCTGTCCGTGATCGCCTGCCAGCAGATCGTCGTAGGCAAGCTCGATGCCGGTCTGGCCGACGTCATCGCCTAGCTCCACCTGCCTTCCCTCCGACAGCGATTCCAACTGTTCGGAGGCAACCGAACCGGTATAACCGAGCGTTTGGGCGGCAAGGGCCCCGTACGGATACTCACGCACCGTGCGCGTTTGGACGGAAACACCAGGAAACGCCTCGACATGTTCGGAAATGAAGGCGATGTCGCGCAAGCGCACATCGCTTGCGACCACGCGCTGGCTCTGGGCTCCGCTCGTGGTGTCTTGGATGCGCTGGCGAACAACGTTGTAAGGCACGCCGAGAACAGCCGAAAGGCGAAGAAGAACGTCTCGGTCATCAGCAACGTCGGGATCGGCGAGCACCGTATAGGAAGAACGGTTTTTCACGAGCGCCACGCCATCGGCGTCGTAGATGATGCCTCGTGGAGCGGGCGTCGCCACATTGGTATACATGTTTTCAGCGGCTTCACGCGCATACGATCCGCCCGAGAGAACCTGCAAGTTCCATAAACGAACGGAAAGCGCACCGAATATTACGGCGCCAAGAACGCCGGCGGCAGCGAACCGCGGCTTGAGCGCGTCGGCGGGGTTAACCGACGAGACCTTCGTACCCGCTGCCGGCTTCTTTGCCTCAGATTCGGCGAGAGACGACGAAACTCCCACCGAGTCGATGGAACGAACAGATTTCTTCACTGAAGCGAACGAGCCCTTGGAGCGGTTGCGAACCGCAAAGACAATGAGAATGACCGCCACCACGAGAAGCAGCGCAACGATGGCGGCGACAATGGCAACTACCATGCGCCTCGCCTCACAGATGCGCAGGCGTCCCGGAACCCATCGGCGAAGGAGGGGCAAGGAAGCGCGAAGCGAGCGGGAAGAGCAATAGACCGATAACGCAATCGAAAAGGCCGCACGGCAATGCGCGGTAAACAAGCGCGTCGAGCAAACCTGTTGCGGCACCGAAAGACAAGGCGAACAGACCCATGACAAGCTCGATCAGAAACGCGGCGATCGCCATCACGATCAAAGGGATGAGAACGGTATCGTTGTTTAAAACCGCAAATGCACGCGCCGCCGCAAAGCAAACGAGCACAAGCGCCAGCGAAGAGGATCCGATCGGCGTGCCCACGCACAAATCATTGATGAGCCCCAGGACAAACGGAAGCACCGGACCTGAGACGGTTGGGCGGACGATGGCCGCAAGCAGGCAATAGATGGTGATGAAATTCGGCATGGCGGCAAAGAGCTCGACGGCGGGAGCGATAACGATCTGAAGGATGACGGCAATCACGGCGCCGATGACAACCGGAAACGTTTCACGAAAGTCGATCATTGCTCCGCATCCTCCTCTCCCGCATCAGAGCCTTCGACGCCCCCAACCGAACGCACGACCACAACCTCTTCCAAAGCGGACGGATCGTCGTTGGGCGAAACAACCACTGTCGCAGACGATCCTCCTTCACCCTCATCAACGCGAACGACGGTGCCGATAATCAAACCGCTGGTATAGCTGCCGCCCAGCCCGGACGTGATCACCACATCACCAACTGCCACCTGGGCGTCTTCCTCAAGGTTCTCTAGAAACAGCAGGCCTTCAAGGGATCCTCGAACAATGCCCTGGGCCCGGCTCGACTGCACCATAGCCGCCGCGCCTGATTGCGAATCGGTCAAAAGCCTGACGACAGAGGAATGCTCGCCCACCGAAGCAATCTGCCCGATGACGCCGGACGTGCCCATAACCGTCATGCCGGCTTCGACGCCGTCAGCACGGCCCGCATCGATGCTCACAGTCTGATTCCATGCGGTAGAGCTTTTTCCCACAATGCGGGCAGCAATGCCGTCGATGGCATAGCGATCGGTCAAGTCGAGCAGCCCTTGCAGACGCTGAGCCTCCTGGCGGTACTCCTCAGCCTGAGCCACAAGCTCGCGCAGCTCGGCATTGCTTTCCTTCAGAGCGGAAAGGGTGCTTTCGTCGGCCGTGGCATCAGAAACAGCATCCGCGACGCCTTCGGTTCCAGCGGAGGCACCCGCGCCCAAGAAATTCAGGGGTGCGATAACATCCGACACGACGTTTTGCGCGATATGAAGGGGGCCTTGCTCGCCCTCGCGGGAATAGACGGTGACCAAAACGATGGACACCACGAGCAAGACAACGAACAGCACACGCGGCGCGAACGCTCCGCCTTTGTTTTGGTTATGAAACGCCATAAAAAAGCGGTCAGCCCTTATTTCGTGCGCATGAGCGTCTGCTTAAGAGCAGTAGGCGTCTCAAGCACCTTCAGGCAGCCAGACACGACGTTGGTCAGCGCCGTCTCGCTCACCCACACGGGAATCTCCAGCTTGTCGGTCAGATAGCGGTCAAGGCCCGAAAGCAGTCCGCCGCCGCCGGTGAGCAGGATGCCGTTCTGGATGATGTCACTGGCCAGGTCGGGGTTGGTCTTCTTGAAGGTCTCCTTGATATGGATGACCATCTCCTCGATGGGTGCCTGCAGCGCAGCGCGCACATCCTCGGACTGGATGGTGACCTCCTTGGGCTGTTCGGTGATCATGTCCTGGCCGGAGATGATCATGTCGCGCTCGCGCCCGTCCTCAAACGGAAGGATGGAGCCGATCTTGATCTTGATGACCTCAGCAGTACGCTCACCAATCTTGATGCCCAGAAGGTCACGCAAATGCATGGCGATGGCCTCGTCCAAGCGGTTGCCCGCAAGACGAAGCGAAGAGGAAGCAACGATGCCGCCCAGCGAGATGACCGCGACCTCGGTGGTGCCGCCACCGATGTCCACAACCATGGAACCGGTAGGCTCGGTGACCGGAAGATCGGCACCCATCGCAGCAGCCATGGGCTCCTCGATCAGATATGCCTGACGCGCGCCCGCCTGGATGGCAGCCTCGAACACGGCGCGCTTCTCAACGGAAGTGGCACCACACGGAATGCAGATAACGATGCGGGGCTTCGCCTGCCAGGGGTACTTGCGCTCGATGGCCTTGTTGATGAAGGCAGACAGCATGGCCTCGGTCACATCGTAGTCGGCGATGACGCCGTCTTTGAGCGGATGCTCGGCCGAAAACGCCTCGGGCGTGTGGTTGATCATGTTCTTCGCTTCGTGACCGACGGCAAGAACGCGATGCGTGCTCTTCTCGATGGCCACAACCGAGGGCTCGTTGATAACGATGCCCTCGCCCTTGATGGCGACCAACGTGTTGGCGGTTCCCAAGTCGATGGCCATGTCGGTGGACATTTGACCCGTAAACTGGGAAAACATATCAAAAATGGACATAAAGGCTATCCTTTTGAGTCTGATTTCATACAGATTCGGATTCTATCACAGCCGTATAAAACGACGCTGCATCTGCCCTCAAATTCACGAAGGACGCAAAGCTTGCCGAATGCGTGCGTTCTGCAGGTGAATGGCACTGCTGATCGGCGGAAGGAAGGAACGAAAAAGCGCCCCGCACGAAGCGGGGCGCCGCGAATGCGAGCAAGACGCGTCCTAGTGAACGCTGCAGCTGAGACAGGGGTCGTAGGCGCGCACGAGCTTCTCGATTTCAAGCTGAACTTCGTCGGCAGCAGCGCCGTCGGCCACCAGCTTTTCGGCAAGGATGCGCATGTCGGCTTCCAAGTTCGCCACGTTCTGCGCCGTGGGGGTGATGATGGAAGCGCGCACCACGCGGCCCTCGTCGTCAAGCTCGAGCTCGTGGAACAGCGCGCCACGGGGAGCTTCGGTGAATCCGACACCGAACCCTGCCTTCACCTGGAACGGCACCGGTTCGCTCGAGCCCTCGAACTCGTCGTTGGCAAGGCGGCGGCACAGCTCCGCGCAACGCTCGAGCGCGTCGACGATCTCGACCGCCTGCGAGACGTTGTTGTTGAACGGATTGCGCTCGGGCGGACGCAGGCCAACCTTCGCAGCAGCAAGCTTGGCCTGACGGCCCAGGAACTGCCACGACTGGTTGATGCGCGCCAAGGCGCCGGTGAAGTACGGTTTGCCCGTGGAGCGAACGCGCGCGCACAGCGCAGCGGAATGGTTCACGCTGTACTCTTCGATCGCGCGGTCAACCTCATCGCAGTCAAACGACAACGCAGCATCGATGAAGCGAGCCATGCGCGAGTCGGACACCGCGTAGCGGTTGGGAGCGCCCATTGCCAGCATGTCGCCTTCCGTCTGGATGTCGGGGCACTCGAAGGAGTGAAACAAGTCGACCGCCGACACCGCGAACTCTTGCATGGATTCCAGCTTCTCGGCAAGCTCCAGATACTCTTCGGGCGTGATCTCGTGGGTGAAGCCGCCCACCACCGCGGTGATGGGATGGACGGAGCGCCCGCCCACTTTCGTGCAAAGCTCGTTGCCCAAAGCCTTCAGCGCCAACGCCTGCTCGAAAAGCTCCGGCGCTTCGTCAGCCAGGGGAAACACGCTTTTGTGGCCCAAAAAGTCCGGCGCGGCGAACACGAACAGGTGCGTAGCGTGGTTCTGCAGGTAAGACCCATACACCAGAAGGTCGCGCAGAGCGCGCGTGCGGTCGGTCACCTCGATGCCAAAGATGCGCTCAATGGCCAGAAGATCGGTGACCACATGGCTCGACGAGCAGATGCCGCAAATGCGCGAGGCGATGTAGGGAACCTCTTCGAAGCGCCTTCCGCGCACCATGCTCTCGAACAGGCGCGCCGGCTCCACGACGTTCATCTCAACGGTTTTGACCTCTCCCCCGTCGATGACCACGTGCACGTTGCCGTGGCCCTCGATGCGGGCGATATGGTCGACCTGAATCGCGGTTTTCGTCATGCGATCATCCTCACTAAGCCTGCCGCAGGGCGGGGTCGGTTTGGTTGAACATCTCCAGCGCCTTGTCGAAATCCTCCACCGGGATGCCGGCGGCACGGCACGCTTCGCGGGCAGCCGGAAGGTTGGCGTCGGGCGAAAGCCCGCGGCAACCGTTGCAAGGGCGTCCCAGGTTCACGCAGCGTGCATCGCATCCCGCGCGCGTGACCAGACCTAAGCACATAACGCCCTTGGTGTAGAAGCATCCCGTCTCGTTGCGCTTGCAGGAACCGCACATGGTGGCGGTGGAATCGATCTTGTTGGAGCCATACAGCGCGCGCTGCAACACGTCCACGAAATCATAAGCGTCGATCGGGCAGCAGCGCACCTCGTAGTCGACGTCAATGACCGAGCCCACCGCACGCGGAGAGATCATCTCGCCACATGCTTCAGGCACGAGATCGTACACGCTGCCAGGACGTTGGATGAACCCTTCAGCAGCCATGCCGGGGATGCCAGCCGTAGTCGCGCACGCACCGATGGCAATAATGGTATCGGCTTTCTGGCGTAGCTCCTCAACCAGATGCTCGGATTCCTCGGTAGTAACGGCACCTTCAATGACGGCGACATCGAACTCTTCCGGCATGGGGTCGCTCGATGCCAGCTGCCAGTATTGCAGGTCGATCTGGCCCAGAACCTCCATCAGATGCGCCTCGATATTGGTGATTTGCAGCTGGCAGCCAAAGCAGCTGGCAAGCCCCACCACCACGACGCGCGGAACAGCGGAGGTGCCCTGGACGTTGGTGTTCTCGTTCATTTGCGCACGCTCCATCCTACATCGACCCCTGGATGTTCTTCGCTTCCCAATAGTTGAACACCGGGCCGTCGATGCACACGTACTGATGCCCGATCTGGCAATGGCCGCACTTGCCCATACCGCACTTCATGTGGCGCTCGAAGCTGCAGTAGATGTGATCGTAAGCAATGCCCTTCTTGCTCATCTCCTCGATGACGAAGCGATACATCACCGGCGGGCCACACACGGCTCCAAACGTGTTGCCCGGATCAACTTCCAAGTGCTCAAAGGGCTTGGTGACCACGCCGACCTCACCGTCCCACGTGGAATCGGGATAGTCGACGGTCAAATGCAGCTCGAAGTCCTTGCGGTGCTTCCACATCTCGAACTGGTTGCGGAACATGACGTCGGAAGGCGTGCGCGAGCCGTACACGATGGTCACCTTGCCGAAATCGCTGCGCTCGTCATGCACGTTGTTGATGAGGGAGCGCAAAGGCGCGATGCCCAGACCGCCTGCAACCAGCAAGACGTCGTGCCCGCGCATGTCGTCGATGGGGAACCCGCGCCCGAATGGGCCGCGGATGCCAACGATGTCGCCGCACTGCATCTTGTGCAGCGCCTCGGTGAACTTGCCTGCCCGACGGATGCACAGCTCGATGAACCCGTGCTTGGTAGGCGAGCTGGAAATGGAGATGGGAGCCTCCCCCACACCGAAGATAGAAAGCTCGACGAACTGGCCGGGCGCATGGTGGAACGCTTCGCGAATGCGGTCGTCCACCAAACGGAACTCGAACAGTTTCTCGTGTTCGGTGAGGTCGGTGATAGAGGTGATGCGGGCGGGCCAGGGACGATACGGGTTCGCCGCCATGAGCTCGGCGCCCGAACGACGCTCGGGCGACTCCTGGAACGGACGAACGCGAACCGTGGAAACAGCACAGCTATTCGGCATCGGCTGCCCCCTTCCTCTCGAAGAACTTAAGCACCTCGATGGGGTTGATGTTGGCCTTGCAGGCCTTCACGCAGCGGCCGCAGCCCACGCACAGCATGCGGTCATGAGTGGCCAAAAAGCCGTTGAGCTTGTGGTACATGCGGTGACGCACGCGGGTGGCCGGATCGGAACGGAAGTTATGTCCGCCCGCCACCAGCGCGAACTGCGGCGCCGTGCAGGCATCCCACACGCGCTCGCGACGGCCGGTGGTTCCGTCGGGGTCGCGCACATCGCGAATGTCGAAGCAGAAGCACGTGGGACACACCGACGAGCACGCCGTGCAGGAAAGGCACTTGCCGCCGAGTTCATCCCAGAACGGATCGTCATGGAAGGCGTCCATCAGCATGGCCACTTCCTGGATCTTGGGAATCTCGGGATTGAAGGCTGCCTGGCGCCGACGCGTGGCATGGCGGAACTCGATGCGCTCGGCATCGGTTGCCTCACGTGGGTTGCACGCCGACTCAAGGATGTTCGCCGCGTCGTTGCTGGAGATGCTCACCAGGTACTTGCCGCCGATGTCCTGCAAGAACAGGTCGTAACCGAAGCGCGCTTCGTCAGAGCTCCACAGGTGGCAGAAGCAGGTTTCGGTGGGCATGCAGCTGATGCCCACGATGAGCGTCGCCTGGCGGCGTGCAATGTAGTACGGGTCAGCGTAGGGCGCGTCCTTGTACACCACGTCCAAACGATTCAGTGCATTGATGTCGCACGCATGCGCGCCGAAGATGACGCGCGGTGTGATCTCGGCCGTGTAATCGGTCAACTGGTTGCCCTGCGCGTCGAAGGTCATCAGGGTCTCTGCCGGGGGCAGGAAGTACTTCTTCGGGGAAGCGATGGTGGTGTCGTAGTCGAGCACAACCTCGTCGGGAGACGAAATGACGTCGAATGCGTAGACGTCTCCCTTCTTCACCGGCGCCACGACCTCATGAGATTCCATGAACGCCGATATCAGCGCCGGGATCTCCGACGCCTCGATCACTCTGTACAGCATGCTCTCGTCCGTTCTCGTCTGGAAGATGCCTTGCCGCGGACGGTTCCCCTATCCCGCCGCCAATACGAGAAAAGCCCCGGCACCCGTCTCGCCCTCAACGGGTGGACCGGGAACCGGGGCCTTCAAACCTCGGGGCTTCCCTGTGCTATTCAGCCGGGAAGAAAACGCCGATCTCGCGCTCGGCGGACTCGGGGGAATCCGATCCATGGATGACATTTTCGTCCATGATCAGACCGAAGTCGCCGCGAATCGTGCCGGGGGCAGCTTCCGCCGGATTAGTGGCACCCATGAGGGAGCGGCACTTGGCAACGGCGCCCTCGCCGGAGATGACCATCTTCACAACCGGACCGCTGGTGATATAAGCGATCAGGCCGTCGTAGAAGGGCTTGCCCTCGTGCTCGGCGTAGTTGGCTTTCGCCTGCTCGGGCGTCACCATGCCCAGCTCCATGCGCTCGATCTTCAGACCGGCACGCTCGAAACGGTTGATGATCTCGCCGATGTGGCCGTTGCGCACGCCGTCGGGCTTGATCATGCTGTAGGTTCTCTGGATGGCCATCGAATCCTGCCTTTCAATGATCGTGGTTGTTGTTTCCATCTATCGCAAGCCGGGCATGCGCCCGACCATGCTTCACACGTTCCGTGCCGTGCCGCTAATTGCGGCTGGCGAAGTACAGCTGGACGTCGGACACCTTCCATCCGATGAGATCGCGTGACAACGACACGCTGTAATCGATCTGGCCGCCATCGGGAGAATCCGCAGTGACATACGCGGTGGACGAGCTCGTAGAGCGGTCCATGCCGTTGACGGTAGGATCGGAATCCTGCACCAAGATGTCGGTGATAGATGCCACCGTGCCCTCATCGAGGCCCTCCGCCATGACGCTTTGCGCATTGGAGGGGTCGGAGAACAACTGCTGCACCACCTGCTCCTGCGTGGGGAAGCCGTAACCCTGCGTGTACAGGAACGCGGCTGCACCCACGGCTGCCAGAAGCAGCACGATGATGACGATGAAGATCTTCAGGCCAACGCCACGGCGCTTGCGCTCCATCTTCACCATGCCGCGCGACCACTGCTCGAGCTCCTCGTCGGATGCCGTGAAGAAACGGTCGTCAGCGGGGGCGTATCCCTGCTGGTCAGCAGCGTAAGCATCGGCGTAATAGTACGGGTCCTGGGGGGCGCCGTAGGGGTCGCCCATCTCCTCGGCGATGATGGCAGTGCCATCTGCCGCCACATCCAGTCCGGACATGTCGGCCACTGGCGCGATGACCTGCGTGACCTCAGACGTGCCCTGCGCCACAGCCGCCACGGCACGCTGGTAATCGACGCTGGCGGAATCGCTCAGAAAGTAGGTCTTGTCGGCAATGGCGAGCTCGAATGCCTGAACCGCCTTCTGCATCTGGCCGCTGGCGACGTAGGCCTGACCCAGATTGGCGTTCAGCTTGTTGCGCGTGTCGGGGCGCATGTCGAACTGAAGCGCGCTCTCGTACGACGCGACAGCATCGGAGGGACGTCCCAGTGCCATGAAGCAAATGCCCAGGTTGAGCAGCGCCTTCGTGGGATCGGGATTGCCTTCGTCAAGCGCCGCCTCGCGGAACGCAACGCCCGCCTCGGCCGTCTTGCCCAGCTTCAACAGCGCGTTGCCCATGCCGCTGTACGCCTTGTAAGGCGCATCGTAGCGAGGGTCGTCCACAGCCTGCTGGAAGTTGGTGACCGCGTCCTCGTAGTCATGAAGCGAAGCGTATGCCATGCCCAGGTTGTAGTGAACCGCGCCCTGGGCACCGTACGCACCGTCAGCGGTTGCCTGAGTGTAGGCGTGAATGGCCTCGTTGGGATCCTTCAGCCTGATAAGGCAGTTGCCAATCTGATGGTACAGAAGGCCCGCCTCGCCAGGGCCGAGCGGAGATGCCTGGTCCTGGATGCACTGGCTGAAAAGCTCAAGAGCCTTGCGGTAGTCCTTGCCCGCATTGGCTGCTTGCGCTTGTTGGAAAAGCTCATTGTTCATTTGAATCCTTCGGTTTCGAGCTTATGCGCTATTCCGCCGCGTTCTCGATCTCGATGGTCTCGATCACGTCGCCCACGCGCAGCTGAGCGATGACGTCTTTGCCCTCGATGGTCTGACCGAACACCGTGTAGCCGGAGTCCAGCATGGGCTGGGGGCCAAGGCAGAAGTAGAACTGGGAACCCGCAGAGTCGGGGTTCTGGGAACGAGCCATTGCCAAGGCACCGTCCTTGTGCTCGTTGTGGGGGTTGGTGGTGAACTCCTCCTTGATGGAGTAGCCCGGACCACCCGTGCCCAGACCAGCGAACGGGTTGCCCGCCTTCTCGACCACTTCCTCAGGGGTGAGGTCGCGCGTGTTGGGGCAGCCGCCCTGGATGACGAAGCCGGGAACGTAACGATGGAACTTCAGATTGTCGTAGTAGCCCTTGCGTGCCAGTTCGACGAAGTTGCCCACGTGGATGGGAGCGTCGTTGCCCGCAAGCTGCACGCGGATGGTGCCCTTGGAGGTCTTGACGACCGCGATCTCCTCGCCCGTCGGCTGATACTCGGGGGTGTACATGGCCATGATGGCTCCTTTTTGTCCGGTTGCATTGCCTTCTTCGCAACCGCAAATTGCAGTGCAAAGAAGTGCGGCTCGAAATCGCACGGAACGTCCGGCGGATCTACCGCATACGAAAACAGATTCTACCAGTACTGCGGCCTTATCTGGGAAAAACCTTACAACATCCACGTTGGAGCACCTGCAACGCGGCAGAAAAAAGGCGAACCCGCGGAGGAAGGTCTCCGGCGGATTCGCCTAAAACTTCATGGTGCCCCCAACGGGAATCGAACCCGTGTCTCAGCCTTGAAAGGGCCGCGTCCTGACCTCTAGACTATGGGGACTCAACGCGCTTCCCGGAAGAAAGCTTGCCTATTATGGCAGATACCTTTCCGGCGCGCAAGCGCGAATTTTATCCGCGATGGCGCAAGTTGGCGTACGCCTCGGTTACCTCAATCTCATACTGCTTGCGCGTGCCCTTCACCACCGTGTCCAGAATAAGGCCGCACACCAGCGATATCACACCGCATCCGATGAGCGCGACGGCAAGAAGGGCGCTGGGCAGCCTGGGAACCAAGCCTGTGTGCGCAAACTCCCAAATAACCGGAATGCCCACGATCAAGCCCAGCAGGCAGAACAAAAGCGCCACCCACCCGAACAGCGCAAGCGGTTTGTAGTCTTTGAACAGCGACAGAATAGTCAGCAGGACCTTCATGCCATCCGAAAACGTGGAGAGCTTCGATTCGCTGCCTTCGGGGCGGTCGCGGTAGTCGATGGGAACCTCGGCAATGCGCCAACGCTTGTCGACGGCATGAATGGAAAGTTCGGTTTCGATCTCGAATCCCGGCGAAAGGACAGGCATCGTCTTGGCAAACACTTCGTTGAACGCGCGATAACCCGTCATGACGTCGGAGAACTTGAAACCGTAGATGGCCTTGATGAGAATGCGGACGAGATCGTTGCCGAACCCGTGGAAGGCGCGGTCGTTCTCTTCGCCGTACGTGCCGTTAGACAGACGGTCGCCCACCACCATGTCGGCTTCATCGGCAACAAGCGGCTTCAAGAGATCGCGCGCCGCCTCTGCCGGATACGTGTCGTCACCGTCCACCATCACGTAATAGCGCGCATCGATGTCGCGCAGCATCTGCCTGACGACGTTGCCCTTGCCCTGACGACGCTCAACGCGAACGATGGCGCCGTGCTCGCGCGCGATATCGCCCGTGCCGTCAGAAGAGTTGTTGTCGTAAACGTAAATGCGCGCGCCAGGAAGCTCGCGCTTGAAATCATCAATGACCTTGGCGATGGTGATCGCCTCGTTGTAGCAGGGAATGAGCACTGCGACGTCGCCGTATGAGCCCGTATCCACCATCGTGTTCACCTCGTTTGTCCACCTGAATCCATATCGGAAAATCGTATCGCATAACACGGCTTGCGTGGAGGGAAGTATGCCGAATTCATTGCGAAAACCCACTTCCACGCGCGCCTTTCGCAGAATATGCAACAATTACGGTTCGCATGATTCGAACGGGAAAGGAACCGCTGTGGGCAAGCTGATCGCGCAGTTCATGAAATTCGGCGTTGTGGGCGTGATCGCCTTTGTGATCGACTATGGCCTTCTGGCGCTGCTTACTGAAGTCTTCGGCGTGAACTACCTGATAAGCGCCACTATCTCGTTTACCGTATCGGTCATCTTCAACTACGTCGCGTCCATGCGTTACGTGTTCACCCACAAAGAAGACATGAGCCGCCGCCGTGAGTTCATCATCTTCGTCGTGCTGTCGGTCATCGGCCTTCTCATTAACAATGGCTGCATGTGGGCAGGCGTTGAGCTGCTCGGCATCCACTACCTCATTGTCAAGATTGTGGCGACGGCTATCGTCATGATCTGGAATTTCGTCACTCGAAAGATCTTTCTCGACGCGGGCGAGTAAGTCTTCCTGGGTCGGTCGGGGGGAGGGGGTCCGTGCTCAAACAGTCCTGAGCTCGCTCAAAAGCGCCACTGGCGCTTTTGGCTCGTGCGGAACTGCGCGCGGACCCCCTCCCCCCGACCGACCTTGAACATCTGCCATGCCCGCGGAGGCTGACTTTCGGCTCCTGCTGGGGTTAGTTTCGCTCGAAGATGCTGGCTACTTCTATGTGGGGGGTTTGGGGGAACATGTCTACGGGGGTGGCTTTTAGTAGGCGGTAGCCGTTTTGTTCGAAGCGGGAGACGTCCCGGGCCCAGGTGGCGGGGTTGCAGCTGATGTAAGCCACACGGGTTGGCGCTGCGGCGGCGATGCTTTCCACTACCCCATCCGCCAGGCCGGCGCGCGGCGGGTCTACCACCAGCGCGTCCAAGCCGCCCAACTCTGGGAGTTCGCGGGCGGCGTCGCCACCGATCACTTCCACGTCAGCATGGTTCGCTTCGGCGTTGCGGCGCAGGTCGCGCACAGACGATCCCGCCGACTCGACGGCCAGCACATCGGCGCCGGCACGCGCGAGCGGGATGGAGAACGTGCCTCCACCGGCGTACAAATCGGCAACCAGCATGCCCTTCAAGGCGTCGGGGACCCCATCCGTCAAACCGACCATCGCCGCAGCAACCAACTTTTCTGCCTGGGCGGTGTTCACCTGGAAAAACGACGGCGCACTCGTGCGGTAGCGGAAGCCTGCCAGGTCTTCTTCCCAAAAGCCCTTCCCTGCCAAAACTTCAACCTTCTTCACCTTGCGCGCCTTGCCCGGGTCGGCCACCACGCGCACGATGCTCGTTGCGCCCAGCGCGCTGCCAAGCGTCTTCGCGGCAGCGGCGCGAGGAAAGGCGCCCGGGGTTGTCCACAGGGCGATTTCGACGTCTTTGGTGCGCAGGCTTCCGCGCACGCCCACGCGGAAGATTCCCAGATCCTGTGAGCCAGAAAGGAAACGCAGCGCGCCGCGCAGCGCCTTCGGCGCCTTCTGGATGGGCTTCACTGCCGCCGGACAGGTCGCCGGCAGCACGGCATCATGCGTGCCTTGTTGCGAGAAGCCCAGCGCCAAGCCGCCATCAGGCGCACGGAATGCGGCAAGCTCCAGCTTGTTGCGGTATCCCGTCTGGCGTTTGCTGGGTGCGCACTCCCCCACCAGGCCCTCTGCAGCCTCGTGGTCAAAATGCGCGGTGCGTTCGAGCGCAGCCACCACGTTGGCGCGTTTCGCTTGCAGCTGCGCTTCGTAGGACAGGTGCTGCCACGGGCATCCGCCGCACGCTTCGCCCATCTCGCAGAAGGGTGCGACGCGGTTGGGCGAAAACTCTTCAACGCGCACGATGCGCCCGCGAGCAAAGGAAGGCTTCTCCTCGGTCAGTTCGACCGCCACAACGTCACCGGGGGCGGCACGGTCGATGAAGACCGCTTTTCCGTCCTTCAGATGCCCAACTGCCTCAGGGCCGTAGCCCATGCGTTCTATGCGGATGATGTGTTCCATGGTTTCGTGGATTCCCGTCTTGCCGTTTTACGTTCCGGCTCATCATAGCGTATAATCCTGAAGGCTTGCCCTCGTAGCCCAGTGGATAGGGCGTCTGCCTCCGGAGCAGAAGACCGCAGGTTCGAATCCTGTCGAGGGCACCATCGGGAAATGGGGCCGGCCGCAAACGCCGGCCTTTTGCACATCAGGGGCGCACGCGTTGCGCACGTCGCTTGGAGCACATGCACACCACCGAGACCAACATCGACGAAACGACTCTTCCGCAGGATGAACCCGCGCAGGCCATCGTGCCCGCGCCAGCTCCCGCAGAAGATTCCAGCGTGCCCGCCGTTAGTGACGCCGGCGCTCTCGCCACGCCTGAAGCGCCCGAAGCCAAGCGGCCGCTTGTGATCGTCATGCACGCTTCCGTGGGGTCGGGCCACCGCAGCGCCGCCAACGCCATCGCTCAGGCCTTCGAAACCCTCGCCCAATCGGGTGACGCCGACACCCCCGCCGACATCGAGGTGGAAGTGCTCGACATCCTGGATTGGGGCCGCATCAAATTCGACGGCGACAAAACGGCATCGCTGTTCACTGGGTTCACCCGCCCTATCTATGACCTCACCTGGCGCTACACCTTCACCGGACGCCTGTTGTGGGGCGGCGGCACCGTGTGGTCGCGCATCATGTTCCCTGCGTTCACCGAGCACGTGCGCAAACGCGAGCCGAAAGCCATCGTGTGCACGCACATCACAGCCGCCAACGTGGCGGTGGGCGCACGAATGCTGACCGCGCAGGACTTCCCCATCGTGTGCGTTCCCACCGACTACGAGACCGAGGGCCTGTGGCCGCACCTTCACTCCGACCTGTTCTGCGTCGCAAGCGAGTCCATGGCCGAAACGCTGCGCCCGCGCAAGGTGCCCGAGGAGCGCATCCTCATCACCGGCATCCCCACGCGCGAGGACTTTCGCAAGGAGTACGACTGCAACGCCATTCGCGACGAGTTGGGTCTTCCCCGCGACAAGCAGCTGGTCGTGGCCTTGGCGGGTGCCTACCTGCCCCGACCCTACGTGCATTTCCGCGAGGCGTTGGACAAGACGCTTCCCTACCTGCATTCGCTCAAGAACATGCACCTGGTAATCGTTACGGGCAAAGACGCCGAATACGCCAACGGACTGCGCGCCAATGTCGAGGAGCTCGGGCTGGAAAACGTTACCGTGCTGGACTACGTCGAGCGCATGGCTGCGCTCATGGCGGCAAGCAACCTGGTTATCTGCAAGTCGGGCGGCCTCACGGTGACCGAATGCCTGTGCGCGCGGGTTCCCATGATCCTTTTGGGGAAGGCGTACGGCCAAGAGAACATCAATGTGCGCACGCTTACGAGCCTGGGCGCTGCGATGCACGTGACCACCACGCGCGAACTGGTGGACACGCTGCGCCACATCTCGCGCAACCCCGAAAGCATGCAGGCCATGCTCATCAACGGAAGCTTCCTGCGCAAACCCGACGCCGCGCGCGATATTGCGCATGCCACCATGCGCCTGGCAGCGCATCCCGCCTCCGCGTCGGACCCCACGCGCCGCAAGCGTTTCCTCCACTTCTACTGGGGAAAGAAGCCGGCGCACATCCGCTGACGCACTGCAAACCAACGCCCGCCACCTAGCGGGAACCGCCGCCCAAAAGCGGCCAAGCGCGGCCACTGCGCACGATGTGGCAAAGACGATCGAAAGGATCTTCTACCTATGACCTCGTTCGATTCGCTCGGACTGTCCGAACGTGCCCTGGAAGCCGTCAAGCTTCTGGGATATTCCGAACCAACCCCTGTTCAGCAAAAGGCAATCCCGGTGGCGCTTGAAGGCCGCGATCTGATTGCCGCCGCCAAAACAGGAACAGGGAAAACAGCGGCGTTCTCGCTTCCCCTGCTGGACCGCATCGAGTACGCGCAGGGCGGCCAGAGCCCGCTTGCGTTGGTGGTCACGCCCACGCGCGAGCTGGCAGAGCAGATCGGGCAGGTATGCGAAACCATCGCCGGCGCCACGCATCACCGCGTGCTCACCGTAGTGGGAGGCTTGTCCTACAAGCCCCAGATCGAGCGCTTGCGCCGTGGAGTCGATGTGCTCATTGCCACGCCGGGACGCCTGATCGACCTGATGGATCAGAAGGCGGTGCGCCTAGGCGACGTGCAGGCGCTCGTGCTTGATGAAGCCGACCGCATGCTTGACATGGGCTTTTGGCCGTCGGTGAAGCGCATTGTTGCCGCCACGCCCACCACGCGCCAGACGCTGCTGTTTTCAGCCACCATCGACGACGCCGTGAACAAGCACGCCAAAACGCTTCTGCGTAAGCCGGCGCGCGTTGAGGTCGCGCATCGCGGCGACGTTGCCGACACCATCACGCAGTACATCGTGCGCACCCCAAAACTCGCCCGCCCCGAGCTTTTGAGCGCTCTGCTTCGGGAGAAAGGGTCGCGCCGCGTGATCATCTTCACCCGCACGCGCCGTGGGGCTGATGGCGTGTGCCGCCGTTTGCGCAAAGCGGGCTTTTCCGCCGAACCCATTCATGCCAGCCGCACCCAGAATGCGCGCAAGCGAGCGCTGGAGCGCTTTGCCGAGGGCGAGGTGGACATCGTCGTGGCAACTGACGTGCTCGCGCGCGGCATCGACGTGGACCAAGTGTCCTACGTGGTCAACTACGACCTGCCCACCCCACCGGAAAGCTACGTGCACCGCATCGGGCGCACCGGTCGCGCAGGAGAGGCGGGCTTCGCTGTGTCCTTCGTCACCCCGGAGACCGAAGGCGAGCTCGCCGACATCCAAAAGCTCATCAAACAGGAGATTCCCCAGCTTAGGCTTGAGGGCTTCAACGCCGAAGACGCAGAGCGGACATCCGCCGAAAAGCAAGCGAAGCGCGAAGCGAAAACCGACCCGGACATCCAGCAAGCGAAAAAGGAGCTTGCTGCCAAGGCGCGCAAGAAGCGCAAGCAGGCAGCACATACCGAAGAAGGTGCGCCGGTGAAACGCGGCGAGGGCAAGCGCGCGGGCAAGGCACCCAAGAACGCTTCTGCCGCTCGTGCTGGCAAAGCGAAACGCGCCGGCACGTCCGTCGCAGCAACCCAAGCGCGCCCTGCTCGTGCGAAGAAGGCCACTGCGGCAAAAGCCCCCGCACGATCCGGCGACTTCCGCCCCGGACGTGCCCATCGCGCCGACCTCAACCGTCGACGTTCAGCGCGCCGCCCGTAGCCGTCGCGCAAGAGGCGTTGCCCCGTTCGACGCTCTCTCAAAGTCATCGTTCCAAACAGGCTTCACCCTGGTACCGGCTGCGGCCAACGCGCTATTTCAACGTTGACCACAGCCGGTTCTTCATTCGGAAGACGCTCCTCTAATCTGCCTTACGAACGCCGATTGCCCCCGTTTGACGAAAAGCGCAGGGCATGGCGCTTGGCCTACCGCTACCCTTGATGGCAGAGAAAGAACAGGAGGTCTTGATGAGGATCGCCGTGGCAAGCGAAGGGTTGGACGTTGCCCCTTTGTTCCGAAGCACCGTCAGCTTCATGTGCTACACCGTCAAACGCGGGATCATCACCGAGTGCCAGAACATGCCTAATCCCAAGCTCCCCATTGATGAGCTCGTGGAACTGTTCAAGGAACTCGAAATCGACGTGATGATCGTCGGACGCATCGAATACGAATTCGCCAACCGCCTCTGCCGCGCCGGCATCGAGGTGGTCGCTGGCGCATGCGGAAACGCCGCCGACGTCGCCCGCGGCTACCTGACGAAGACCCTCACCGGCGTGGAAGAGGTCTGCCACATCTCCGACCCCACCTTCACCATCGGCGCCGCCCACGAAGCCGCCAATTACGCATAGACTCACCTCGAATAATCTTTGAATAAAAAAATGCCCCGCAGTGCGGGGCATTTTCACATTTGCGTGAAAGTCTCTTTACAGAGCCTTCTTGGCCAGCTCGGCGATCGCGGCGAAAGCGGCGGGATCGTTCACTGCCATGTCGGCCAGAACCTTGCGGTCCAGCTCGATGCCGGCCTTCTTCAGGCCGTTCATGAACACGGAGTAGGACAGGCCATTGATGCGGGCAGCCGCGTTGATGCGGGTGATCCACAGACGACGGACCTCGCGCTTCTTGGTGCGGCGGTCACGGTACTGGTACTGCAGCGAGTGACGCACCTGCTCCTTGGCGGACTTGTAGCTGCGGGACTTCGCGCCGTAGTAGCCCTTGGCGCGAGACATAACGGTGCGGCGCTTCTTGTGCGCATTCAGTGCGCGCTTAACACGAGCCATTCTGTATCTCTCCTTCTATCTCTTAACGCAGGCCGATGGCACGAGCGACGTTCTTCGCGTCGCCGCCAGCCAGAGCGGTCTCGTGACGGAAATTACGCTTGCGCTTGGCGCTCTTCTTGGTGAGGATGTGGCTCTTGTAGGCCTTGCCGCGCATGATCTTGCCGGAACCGGTCACGCGGAAGCGCTTCTTGGAACCGCTATGGGTCTTCATCTTAGGCATTGCTGTCCTTCCCTTCTTCTTCCTTCTTGTCGTCGTTCTTCTTCTTTTTCTTCGCCGCCGCTGCCGCAGGCAGAGGGGCGATCAGCATGTGCATGTTGCGGCCTTCCATCTTGGGCTGGCTCTCGATGACAGCCACGTCCTTGAGATCGTCGGCCAGACGCTCCAGGATGGTCAGACCCTGCTCGGGGTGCGCCATCTCGCGACCGCGGAACATGATGGTGATCTTCACCTTGTTGCCCGCATCCAAGAAGCGCAGCACGTGCTTCTTCTTGGTGGTGTAGTCGCCTACGTCGATTTTCGGACGGAACTTCATTTCCTTCGTCTCGATCTTCGACTGGTTCTTGCGCGCCTGCTTGGCCTTGATGGCCTGGTCGTACTTGAACTTGCCGTAGTCCATGATGCGGCACACCGGCGGGGTGGCGTTCGGGGCGATCTCCACGAGATCGAGCCCTTCGTCGTCCGCGATGCGCTGCGCCTGCGCCAGCGGGAAGATTCCCAGCTGTTCGCCGTCGAAGTTGATCAGACGGCATTCGCGCACGTTGATCTGGTCGTTGAGCCGAGGCTCCTGAGCAGCTATTGCGCTCACCTTCCTTTCTCCGTAGCATCGCCACGAATAAAAAAACCCGCAGCCTCGGGCTGCGGGTTCGCGTTCGAATGATGCCGCCAAGCGGCTTCCCTATTCATGCGACCCATCAGCAGCCGAAGCGCCGAACTAGGTGGGAGGCTTCACGCCCCCGCTTGTTTGATCAGCCTGCATAGGATAGCACAACGCGCGCGCCCTGCAAGACTTTTTCACATTTACTGAGTGCAACCAGGTTGAGCATAAGCAGCCGAGAGGGCGTGGGGTGCCGGAGATTCGTGGGATCGCGAAGGCGAAGCGTACTGCGGTACGCGAGTCTTCGGGATCGCGCGAAGATCCGGTGCCTCGGGCCCTCTCAGCGGACGAGTGGTTCCGCGGGCCGGCAGGCCCGCGGAACCCTAAGCATTCAAGTAGATGTAGATGATCCTGATAGTATCGGCCAGGTTGTCGGTGGCGTTGGCGGTCGTGTAGTCGTAGGACAGGGTTGCAGACCACGAACGCGGGGCATCGCCGATTGCAACCTCGCCCTCGAACGTGCAATTCTCGCGGACAAGCGTCGTGCCGTCGGAATCGTACGTCGAATACACCGACTTGTCCTCCGGCAGCGTCACGGTTCCATCTTCCACGGGCACGCCCGCCTCGCGCAGCGTCTGCTCAACCACATGCTCATTCGAAACAGCGTCGGCAAAGCTGAGCGACCCGTAACCGAGCGAAGAAGTGGGGGCAGAATACCCAGCTTGGATGATGGCTCCCCCTTCGTCGAAGCCCAGGTACACGGTAGGCGTGCCGGAGCGGGTGTCGGCGGGCTCATCGGTCAGCGCGATCGTCGCGGTCGAACGAATGGGGTTTCCTTCCTCGTTGACAGCCTGCGTCGCAGTGACCGTTGCACCGCGGCCGACCGCCTCGATCGCTTGGTCCTGCGTCATGCCGATAAGAACGGAAAGATCAGGAGCCTCGATCAGCTTTTCCGCCTCCATCGAAGCGTCGTCCACGCCCTCCTGCAAGCCATCGGATTCCTGCTGGGTGCTGGCGGCCATCTGCATGGCGGTTTGCGAAGCGGTATGCAAAAGCATGCCGCCTGCAACAACGGCCGCAACCAGCAAAGCCGCAAGCACTATGATGATGACGATGAGCGTGCGCCTGAGGCGGCGGGATTTGTGCTGATACGCGGGGATGGCGTCCTCTTTGCCATGACGGCCCTCCACACGCTCCTCAGCGGAGTCGCGGGAAGCGGAATCATCCTGCGCCAGCAAGGGCGGGAGATTTTGCGGCTCAAGGCTTTCAAGCGCGTCGGGATACTCGTCTTCGGTGTCGCCCTTGTAGCTGAACCCACCGGCGTGCGCACCCTCGCCAACAGGCGCGAAAGCCTCGGTCAGGCCGATGTGGTCATCACCTGCCGCGCGAGCCTCGCGGACGGCATCATCGTTTACGGGTGCGAACGCTTCGGTCAAGCCGATGCGATCATCGTCGTCAACGGGAACGCTTTCATCTGCGACAGCGTCTGCCTCCGGAAGCCGATCTTCAAAAGAGGCATCCTCGCGGGAAACGCGATCGGACGGGGTGCCGGCTGGATCGTTTTTAGCATGTTTAGCCATGTGAGGCCCCTTCCTTGCTCACCGCGCATCGCGCACGGTTGGGCTACATGAAACAGATGTAGTATACCGCGAACGCGACAATGGCCACCGCCGCAACTGCGACGATCACCTTCTGAAGCGTGCCCATCTTCGCGCTCTCAAGATCCTCCAAACTGGTTCTCATCGGCGCTTCATCAGGCTTTTGCTGCTTCGCCGCCTGAGGTGACGCTTCCCCAACAGCATCCTCAACACGCGCTTGAGATACCTCTTCGGATTCGACGATGGGCGGGCGATCGTCAGCGACTTCCCCCTCGGCTCCAGCATCAGTTTCGGGCTCGCAGGCGGAACCTTCGCTGGCATCTCGATCGTATGCACCTGCTTGAATGACAAGATCGTCGTCTTCTTCGGAAACAGAAATATGGGAAAACCCTTTGCTTTGGGAAGCCATGTGGCATCGCTCCTGTCTGCATGGAAAGGCGGCAAATGCGCGGCACCTCTGCCGGCAAGAACCCGCCGGACGGAACCGCTTCGATCGGCTCATTATAGAAGAACCACCCCACCATCAGCCTTTCAGGCGGCCTAAGCACCCCTTCGGCAGATTAAAATCATATTAACAACCGTTCGTTTGACACCTGCGCTGCTCTATTACGGTAAAGTATGCAAAAGCGCCTTTGCACAAGGTTTTTGCTTTGCGTGCAGGTGCAGAAGACGCAACGCGTCGCAAGCAAGCCCCCGGCACAGGGGGCGGAGGGAAGGAGAAAATCCGATGGAAGAGAAGTATTCGTTTAGCAGGCGTCGTTTTCTCGGTCTGCTGGGCGCTTCCGCCGCGAGCTTCGGCCTGGTGAGCATGGCCGGCTGCAGCGGTGGCAGCGAGGGCGAAGGCGGCGGCGATGCCGCTGAGAGCGGCACCATTGCCGACTCCATCACCTATGCCCAGAGCGCCGATCCGCGCGCGCTCGACCCCGCGTTCTTCGACGACGGCGAGTCCGCCAAGGTCGCTGCCAACATCTTCGAGGGTCTGTACCGCTTCGGCGACACTGACACCACGGTGGTTCCGTGCCTGGCAACCGAGCTGCCCGAGATCAGCGAGGACGGCCTGGAGTACACCATCAAGCTGCGCGAGGGCGTGAAGTTCCATGACGGCACCGACTTCAACGCTACCGCCGTGGTCACCTCCATCGAGCGTCAGCTGGAGCCCAACCGCACTTCCGACATGCCCTACGCGTCCTTCGTGTTCGGCGAGGAGGCCGCCGGCACCGGCATTGCCGCCATCGAGGCCGTTGACGACTACACCGTGCACATCACGCTGCGCGCTGCCAATACCGCCTTCGAGAAGAACCTGGCCATGGCCCTGGCCGCCCCGATCGTCTGCCCCACGTGCCTGGAGCATTCCGGCGGCAACGTCGGCGAGGATCCCACGGGCGCTGGCACCGGCCCCTACAAGTTCGTCAGCTGGACCAAGCAGTCCAATGTTACCCTCGAGGCAAACGAGGAGTACTGGGACACCGAGAATATGCCCAAGACGAAGAACGTCGTCTTCCGCATCATCCCCGAGAACAACACCCGCGTGACCGCGCTGACCAACGGCGAAGTCGACATCATCGACGGCGTCGACCTGGCTTCTGTCGACCAGATCACCAACAACGGCTACGAGCTGTTCGCTGAGGACGGCATGACCATCAACTACATGGCGTTCAACACCGACAGCGGCGTGTGCACCGACAAGGAAGTCCGCAAGGCCATCGCCCAGGCAGTCAACGTTGAAGAGCTCGTTAAGACCGTGTACGGCGAGTACGCCACCGTGGCGACCTCCGTCATGCCCTTCTTCATGGCTCCCTACGTTGAGGACATCAAGCAGACCGCCTACGATCCCGAGGCTGCAAAGGCCACGCTGGCCGCCAAGGGCGTAACCGAGCTTGCTTGCATGACCTACACCAACTCCCGCCCCTACAACACCAAGGGCGGCTCTGAGCTGGCTCGTCTGATCCAGGGCTACCTGCAGGAGGTCGGCGTGACGGTGAACATCACCGAGTACGACTGGACCACCTACAAGACCAAGTGCCAGACCGATCCGTACGACATCTGCTTCTACGGCTGGACCGGCG
>CALUHI010000032.1 GCA_944320405.1 uncultured Eggerthellaceae bacterium | reverse complement strand
CTTCGAGATGTCGCGGGCCAGCGACGGCGCCTTGCGCCTGAGCAGCTCGAAGGGCATGGGCGACTTCTCCAAGACGGCAAGCGACGCCGAGCCGAACATGTCGGAGAACACGCCGGCGTACTCGGGGAAGTAGGAGTCCATGACGCAGGTCAGCTGAGTCTTGACCTGGGCGGCCTCCTCCTTGATCGCCTGGCGGTAGCGGGTGAGCGTCCGAAGCGACTGCACCTCGTCGGAGGCCAGCTTGGTCTCCACGTACTCGCCGATGCGCAGGGTCTCGGCGACGAGCAGCGCGTCGACCCGGTCGTTTTTGACCTTCGACTTGCCCTTGAGCTTGCGGACGGCCTTGACCTCCATGGGGTTGATCACGCACACGCTGTAGCCCTCGGCGGCAAGCCGCGCGAACAGGGCCATCCAGTAGTGCCCGGTGGCCTCCATGCCGACGAAGATGCCCGACGGCTCCTCGGCCAGGCCCTCCAGCCAGGCCAAGCACCTCTCGAAGCCGGCATCGGAGTTCTTGAACTCCATGGCCTTGCAGACCGGCCGGCCGTCATCGCCGACGGCGCCGATCACGTGGTTCGCCTTGGCGATGTCCACACCCGCGTAGATCATTGCAATCATCTCCTCCAAGAAGTCGCGGCACCAGATCGGCGGGCCCTGCTGCCCGAACCGCTCGGGGCCGCATCTTCCCAGAAGAGATCCGAGGTGGGCTTCTCGAAGCTCCCTCATCCAGCTTATCCGCGGCCTCGCCCGAACGGGGCAGGATGCCAGTTTCCTTTGCGAGATGCCTTTGGCTCTCATCGTCATGATCGGCATTCCTGCCCGCCAGAATCTGCATTGCACCTTCAAGCATTCGGTATTCGGCTCGAAAATGCAACAACTAGAAGATAGGAAGCAATCATGAAGGTACGCCCTTCGGTCAAGAAAATGTGCGATAAGTGCAAGATCATCCGACGCCATGGCAAGGTGCTCGTCATCTGCGAGAACCCCCGCCACAAGCAGCGTCAGGGCTAGGAAGAAAGGGATAAGTAAGCATGGCACGTCTTGTTGGTGTCGATCTTCCTCGCAATAAGCGCATCGAGATCGCCTTGACCTACATCTACGGCATCGGCCTGACCACTTCTAAGAAGATCCTGGCTGAGACCGGTATCAACCCCGACACCCGCTCCGACGACCTTACTGAGGAAGAGCTCGTCAAGCTGCGCGACTACATCCAGAACAACCTCCATGTTGAGGGTGATCTGCGTCGCGACGTGCAGCAGAACGTGAAGCGCCTCATGGAGATCGGCTGCTACCGAGGCCTGCGTCATCGTCGCGGCCTGCCCGTTCGCGGTCAGCGCACGCACACGAACGCTCGCACCCGCAAGGGTCCGCGCAAGCAAATCGGCGGCAAGAAGAAGTAGTGAGGTAGCGTAAATGGCTCAGAAGAAAAACGTGCGCACGCGCATCAAGCGTTCCGAGCGTAAGAACATCGCCACTGGCGCTGCGCATATCAAGTCCACGTTCAACAACACCATCGTCAGCATCACCGATCCTCAGGGCAACGTGATCGCGTGGCAGTCTGCCGGCACCGTCGGCTTCAAGGGCTCCCGCAAGTCCACCCCGTTTGCCGCGCAGATGGCCGCCGAGGCCTGCGCCAAGACGGCGATGGAGCACGGCCTGCGCAAGGTCGCAGTGTTCGTGAAGGGCCCCGGCTCCGGTCGCGAGACGGCTATCCGCTCGCTGCAGGCCGCTGGCCTGGAAGTTTCCAGCATTCAAGACTGCACGCCCATTCCGCACAACGGTTGCCGTCCGCGCAAGCGTCGTCGCGTGTAACTGAAAGGATCTAACATTATGGCTCGTTATACTGGAGCTGATTGCAGGCTGTGCCGCCGCGAAGGGACGAAGCTGTTCCTGAAGGGCGACCGCTGCTACACCGATAAGTGCGCTATGGAGCGCCGCGCCTACGCCCCCGGCGAGGCTGGCCGCAAGCGCGTCAAGGAAAACGAATACCTGCTTCAGCTGCGTGAGAAGCAGAAGACCAAGCGCATCTACGGCGTTCTGGAGAAGCAGTTCCGCGCCTACTACGACATCGCGTCCCGCAAGCAGGGCGTTACCGGTGAGAACCTCCTGGTCATCCTGGAGAGCCGCCTGGACAACGTCGTGTACCGCCTGGGCTTCGCCAAGTCCCGCGCCGAGGCTCGTCAGCAGGTCCGTCATGGTCACATCCATGTGAACGGCCGCCGCGTGGACATCCCGTCCTTCCGCGTGCGTCCCGGCGACCTGATCTCTGTGGCCCCGAAGGCCAAGGAGATGCTGGTCATCAAGAGCGCCCTCATCAGCAACGAGCGCGTTCAGGTTCCGGCTTGGCTCGAGGTTGACATCGAGAAGCTGCAGGGCAGCGTTCTGGCTCTGCCGCAGCGCGATCAGATCGATCTGGATATTCGCGAACAGCTCATCGTCGAACTTTACTCGAAGAACTAATCGCTGCGCAGTAAGGAGGCTTGCACAACATGACAGAGTTCATGAGGCCGACGGTAACCACGGAAGAGGTCAACGATACCGTAGCGCGTTTCATTGTGGAGCCGCTGGAGCGTGGGTATGGCTACACGCTCGGCAACTGCATGCGTCGCGTTCTGCTGTCGTCGCTTGACGGCGCGAAGGCGACCGCCATCCAGATTGAGGGCGTGCAGCACGAGTTCACCACCGCCGAGGGCGTTATCGAGGACATCACCGATATCGTCCTGAACGTGAAGGGCCTGGTTTTCTCTGCCCTCAACGACGAGGTCGAGGAAGCCACCGCTCATGTCAAGATCGATGGCCCGTGCACGGTCACGGGTGCCGACCTTGAGGTGCCCACCGAGTTCACGCTGATCAACCCGGAGCACGTCATTGCCACGGTCGCCGACGGCGGCACGCTGGACATGACCATCCGCATCGGCGTGGGCCGCGGCTACGTTTCCGCCGAGCGCAACAAGCGCACCGAGGACCCCATCGGCGTCATTCACGTCGACTCGCTGTTCTCGCCCGTGCGTCGTTGCACGCTGAACGTGACCGATACCCGCGTGGGTCAGCGCACCGACTACGACAAGCTGGTGCTGGAGGTTGAGACCGACGGCAGCATCGCGCCCACCGAGGCCGTTTGCCGCGCCGCCAACATCATCAACCAGTACATGGGCGCTTTCCTGAGCCTGTCCGACATCGCGGACGAGGAAGAGGGCGAGGTTCCGTCCATCTTCGCGCCCGAGGGCCAGGAGACCAACGCCGAGCTTGACAAGCAGATCGAGGATCTGGATCTGTCGGTTCGTTCGTACAACTGCCTGAAGCGCGCCGGCATCCACTCCGTGCGCCAGCTGGTCGAGTTCTCCGAGAACGATCTGCTGAACATCAGGAACTTTGGTGCGAAGTCCATTGAGGAAGTGAAGGACAAGCTCATTTCCATGGACCTCAACTTGAAGCAATAGGAGAAGCAAGATCATGAGACATTACAAGAAGGGACGCAAGCTGGGCACCGACATCAGCCACACCAAGGCAATGAAGCGCAGCCTGGTGACTTCGCTGCTGATGAACGACCGCATCAAGACGGTCGAGTCGCGCGCCAAGGAGATCCGTCCCGACGTTGATAAGATCATCACCTGGGCGAAGAAGGGCGACCTGCATTCCCGTCGTCTGGCCATCGCGGCTCTGGGTGGCAACAAGGAAATCGTCCGCGAGATCTTCGAGAAGGTCGCGCAGGGCATGTTCCAGGATCGCCAGGGCGGCTACACCCGCATCATCAAGCTGGGCTTTCGCAAGGGCGACAACGCCCCCATGGTCATCATGGAGCTCGTGACCGAGCCCGTGGCCAAGAAGGAGGCCAAGGCCGAGGAGAAGCCGGCCAAGAAGGCTGCCAAGAAGGCTGAGCCGAAGAAGGCCGAGGAGGCTGCTGAGGCCGAGGCCGAGGAAGCCAAGGCTGAAGAGGCTGTCGAGGAGACCGCTGCCGAGGAGGCTCCCGCTGAGGAGACCGCCGAGGCTGAGGCCGAGCCCGAAGCTGCTGAGGAAGAGGAGAAAGAAGAGAAGTAGCTCTCTTTCGATTTCGGCGGCTTGCCAGCCGCCGAAACTCTTTGACGCTGCGAAGCCCTCCCGCACCGAACCTCGCGGCGATCGCCCAAGCTCACGTACCAAAGTACGCTTCGCATGCGCGATCCCCACGATCTTCGGCACGGGAGGGCTTCTCGCTGCCTTTCCAAAAATGGCAGATTTCGCAAAAGTCCCGACCGGATTTTCGGTCGGGACTTTTTTGCTATAGGGGCGAATGTGGCATACTGCCCTCATGCGAATCGAGATCAGCACCTATATAGCAGGCTCTTCTCCCGTGCATAGTTGCGATGCGCGGGTGAAAATCGTGCTGCTCATCGCCTATTCTGTCACCTTGTTTCTGGTTTCGTCGTGGTGGGCGCTCGGCGTGTGCGCGGCGGCGTTTGTGGCGCTGCTGGGCGTGTCGCGCATCGGCCCGGGGGGAATCTTCGCGCTTTCTGCACCGTTGCTAGTGATCGCTGGGCTTGCTATCGTGTTCAATGCGTTTTCCTTTGACGCGCAAGCAGCATCGCAAGCCGCAGTGGGCGGAATGGGGGCAGTGTCTGCGGGAGTCTTCGAGGGAGCGCCGCCGTTGATGCTTGCTGGTGCGTTTGGATTCGTGCCTGCGGGGTTTGCGCGCGGGTGTTTCTATGCGCTGCGCATCGTGCTTCTTGTGGTGGCCAGCTTGCTTGTCAGCTTTACCACCACCTCCACCCAGCTGACCGAAGCATTCGCAAGCTTTTTACGGCCACTGCGCCGGTTGCGCGTGCCGGTCGATGACGTTGCGTCAGTGCTGTCCATCGCATTGCGGTTCATCCCCTTGGTTGCCGAAGAGATCGGCAGGATCCACGATGCCCAGTGGTCGCGCGGGGCAAAGTTCGGGGAGGGGAGCATTGCTTCGCGCCTTCGTGCGTGGTCGACCGTGCTCGTTCCCTTGTTCGTAGGCATGTTCCGCCGCGCAGACGATCTGGCTGTTGCGATGGATGCGCGCTGCTACGGGATGCCCGGCGTGCAACGGACGTCGGTGACGCGAAAGCCTCTCGCCGCGCGTGACGTCGCGAAACTGCTCGTCGGCCTTGTCGGATGCGTTGCGCTGGCCGTGATGGGGTAGAATGGCAGGCAGTTGAACCGGCTATGCTTGAGGAGGCATGCTATGAGCGTCATCATCGATGTGTTCGGCCGTGAAGTGCTGGATTCTCGCGGCAACCCTACTGTTGAAGTGGAGGTCGTGCTGGATGACGGCTCGTTTGGCCGCGCAGCGGTTCCTTCTGGTGCCTCCACGGGTGCGTTCGAAGCGGTGGAGCTGCGCGATGGCGACAAAAGCCGCTACCTCGGCAAGGGCACGCTGAACGCTGTCAACCACGTGAATGACGAGATCGCCGACGCCCTGGTGGGCGTGGAAGCGGGCGATCAGCGCACCATCGACGAAATTATGCTGGAGCTCGACGGGACCCACAACAAGGGCGCGTTGGGCGCAAACGCCATCCTGGGCGCTTCGCTGGCTTGCGCAAAGGCGGCTGCTGAATCTGCCGACCTCCCTCTGTATAAGTACATCGGCGGCGTGAACGCACATATGCTGCCCACGCCCATGATGAACATCCTCAACGGCGGCGTGCACGCCGACAACAACGTGGACTTCCAGGAGTTCATGGTCATGCCCGTGGGCGCCACTTCGTTCGCTGAGGCGCTGCGCTGGTGCGCCGAGATTTATCACACGCTCAAGAAGGTTCTCCACGATGCCGGTCTGGGCGGTGGCGTTGGCGACGAAGGCGGGTTTGCCCCTAACTTCAGCACCAACGAGGAACCGCTGCAGTATCTGATGCAGGCGTGCGAGAAGGCTGGCTACAAGCCGGGCGAGGACATCATGTTCGCGATGGATCCCGCTTCCACCGAATTCTACGATGTCGACAAGAAGAAGTACGTCCTGGCTGGCGAGGGCCGCGAGCTCACGAGCGACGAGATGGTCGACTACTGGGCTGCGCTGGTGGAGAAGTACCCGATCATCTCCATCGAGGATGGCATGGCCGAGGAAGATTGGGATGGCTGGAAGAAGCTGACCGATCGCATTGGCGACAAGGTGCAGCTGGTGGGTGACGACCTGTTCGTTACCAACTCCGAGCGTCTGGCCAAGGGCATCGAGATGGGTTGCGCCAACGCTATTCTCGTCAAGGTGAACCAGATTGGCAGCCTGTCCGAGGCGCTTGACGCCATGGAGATGGCCAAGCGTGCTGGTTACGCGTGCGTCGTGTCTCACCGTTCCGGCGAAACCGAAGACACCACCATCGCCGACCTCGCGGTTGCCACCAACGCGGGCCAGATCAAGACCGGCGCCCCCTGCCGTTCCGACCGCGTTGCGAAGTACAACCAGCTTCTCCGCATCGAAGAAGAGCTTGACGGCGACGCCCTCTACGCCGGCTGGAGCGCGTTCTATAACATCAAGTAATTTCGTTCCGTCGGCCTGCCGGCCGACGGAACTGCTCGTCCGCTGAGGCCGCCCCTGGCATCCAGCCTTCGCGCGATCCCCGGAACTCGCGTACCACAGTACGCTTCACTCCGACGATCCCACGAATTCTGGACACCAGGAGCGGCCTCAGCTGTCTATGCTCAACATGTTTGGTTTCGGTGCAAGTGAATTTCTGCGCCAATCCAGTGGCCGCGTTCTAGCAGGGCGGCCTATTTTTCTCTTCGAATCATTCTAAGAACGCTATAATGATCGAATATGAGTCGAATGCCGTCGGAGCGGGATGCTTGCGGCGGCTTACCATCGAAAGGGGAACTTCATGGCGGAGATGATTTCGCTTGAAGAAGCGCGTGAGCTGGTTCTCTCGCAGGTATCGGCATTGCCGGTGGAAACGGTAGGGTTGCTCGATGCGGTGGGCCGTGTTGCCGCTGCCGACCTGAAGAGCGATATCGACGTGTCTCCGTTCGCCCATTCGGCAATGGACGGCTTCGCGTTGCGTGCCGCCGAGCTCGAGAGCGCTACCGCCGAGGCTCCGGTGGAGCTGGACGTCATCGCCGAGATCGCAGCAGGCGAAACGTATGAGGGCCCCATTGGCGAAGGCCAGTGCGTTCGCATCATGACGGGCGCGCCGCTTCCCGAGGACGCGGACTCTGTCGTGAAATACGAAATCGTCAGCGTTGTGTCCGGTGACGGCAAGCCCGGCAGCCGCGTGGCGTTCGATGCGCCCACCAAGCTGGGTTCCAATGTCCGTCAGGCAGGCGAAGAAGCGAAGGCCGGCGAAGTTGTGGTGTCGTGCGGCGAGATCGTCGGCTCGGCCGGTGCAGGCTTTTTGGCTGGCTGCGGCATCGTTGAGGTGCCGGTGCACCGCCGTCCCCGTGTGGCGATCATCGCCATCGGCTCCGAGCTGGTGAACCCCACCGACATGCCCACGCCAGGCAAAATCCGCAACTCCAACAGCTACGCGCTGGCGGCATGCGCGCAGGCGGTGGGTGCTGTGCCCACCATCCTGCCCATCGTCTCCGACGACGAGGAGGCCCTGGCTCAGGTCGTTTCCGACGCCACCTATGATTACGATTTCATCGTGACCAGCGGTGGAGCTTCCAACGGCGACTTCGATTTCATCAAGCCGGTCGTCGAAAAGCTTGGCGAGCTCATGATGACCACCGTCAACATGCGCCCCGGCAAGGCGCAGACGTTCGGCGTGGTCAAGGGCACGCCGGTGTTCGGCCTGCCGGGCAACCCGGCGGCGGCTTACTGCGGGTTCGAGATGATCATCCGTCCCGCGCTTCGCAAGATGCAGGGCTACAGTCACTTCACGCGTCCGTCCGTCATGGCGAAGCTTGCGTCCGACACCAAGAAGAACGACACGCGCCGTCTGTTCCTGCGCTCCACGCTGCGCAAGGATGCTGATGGCAGCTACATTGTCGAGCCTGCCAAGAACCAGAGTTCGGGCCTGTTCGGCGTTATCCAGCGCAGCAACTGCATGGCGGTTCTGCCCGAGGGCCAAGGTGGACGTTCGGCGGGCGATCTTGTGGAATGCGTGCTGCTGGACGTAGCGGAAGAGACCGTCATCTAGCAATTGCGGGCGGGCCCTTCGGGAGGGGAGGGCCCGTGCTCAAACAGTCCTGAGCTCGCACAAAAGCGCCGCTGGCGCTTTTGGCTCGTGCGGAACTGCGCGCGGACCCTCCCCTCCCGAAGGGCAGCAGGACAATTTCTCGTGTCGGTCGGAAGAAAGGGAATTTGATGTCTGAACAGGCTTTGACGTTTGCGATCATTACGTGCTCGGATACGCGCAGCATGAAAGAGGACACTGCTGGTGCAGCGCTTGAGGGGCTTATTGCGGAGAACGGTTGGGAGTGCCTGAGCCACGTGGTGGTGAAGGACGAGCGCGCCGACATTTCCGCCGCCATCGTTGCGGCATGCGACGAGCTCGATGCCGACATCGTGCTTACCTGTGGCGGTAGCGGGCTTTCTCTGCGTGACGTGACTCCCGAGGCCACCATGGACGTGTGCGAGCGCAACGTTCCCGGCATCGCCGAGGCCATGCGTGCCCACTCTCTTGCCATTACCCCCTATGCCATGCTTTCCCGTGCGCTCTGCATGCAGCGCGGGCGTCATCTGGTTATCAACCTGCCCGGCAGCGAAAAAGCCGCCCGCGAAAACTGGGACGGCGTCGTCAAGGCGCTCCCTCACGCCGCCAAAATGATGGCAGGCGGAGGGCACTAGGGTTCCGGCGGTCTGCCGACCGCCGGAACTCCTCGTCCGCTGAGGCTTCCTGTGGCACCGAATCTTCGTGCGATCCCCGGGACTCGCGTACCGAAGTACGCTTCGCCCCGGCGATCCCACGAATCTTCGGCACCACAGAAACCCTCAGCTGCTTATGCTCAACCTGTCTGACAAAAATGAGAAAAGGGGACAGTCACTTTTTCTCATTTTTCCTTTTGCGATGTACGTTTTTGCCATTTAGCGCACCCCTTCTTTTTCGCGCGAAAACGATATAGCTTTTCATCAGGTGTTTTATTAGTTGTCTTCGAAAAGCGAGAACGGTGGCTCGAAAAAAGTGCGCTAAAGGGTCGAAACGTGATTCCTTCTCCGTCCAGATTGCCGGTCCAACGCAACGGGCATTTGAAAATGTGAGTAGAAGCTTTGTTGCAAACGCCTCTTATGTGGGGCGTTTTCGTTGTTCGGGTGTGGTTGTGTGCAGGAGGGTTTCCGGGATTTTCCCAGTGATATACTGATGCCCGATTGTGCGAAGGAGGAGGGCATCGTGACCGAAGAAGAACCGCTGAACGGGTTCACCGGATTTGCGCGGCGAAAGCCGGGCTTTGTGCCGGCGAGCGTCAGCGTGGGGCATGCGCCCGTCGGTGCGGGTGGAACCGCCCGTTCACGTACGGCCCATGAAGGGGACGGCAGCTCGTCGTATCCGTTCAGCCCCTCTTCCGTTAGTTCTGTCGCGCAGGGCGCGTTTCAGTATGCACGTGACCATGAGCGCGACGCTGCGGGCACGCTCCGCTTCGATCCCGACAAGCTGCGCATGATCGCCGACACCGATCGTCGGTGGTCGTGGGTGGAAATCGATCTTTCTGCTATCCGCCACAACGTGGGCGAATACCGCCGCCGTCTGGGCAATCGCACGCGCCTGATGGCCATCGTAAAGGCGAACGCCTACGGTCATGGTGCAGTACAGGTGGCTCGCACGGCGCTCAATTCGGGTGCTGAATGGCTGGGAGTTGCAACCGTCAACGAGGCCATCGAGCTGCGTGAGGCGCTGGTGAACGCGCCCATTCTTGTTCTGTCGGAGCCTCCTGCCGCCACTGCTCCGCTCTTGCTGGCATACAAAATCACCCCGGCGGTCTACACGCCGGAGTTCGCCATTGCTTACGCTGAAACCGCTGATGCGTTCGGTCTGAAAGCGCCGTACCATCTGGCCATCAACACGGGCATGAACCGCATCGGTGTCCGCCATGACCAGGTGATCGACTTCATGATGCAGGTGGGCTTCCATCGCGCGCTCGAGCTGAATGGCGTGTTCACCCATTTCGCTACGGCAGACTCGTCTGAAATGCTGGATTTCCAGATTCAGGCAAAGCGTTTCATGGAGGCGGTGTCGGCCCTGCGCGCGGCAGGCATCGATCCGGGAATCGTCCATTGTGCGAACACGGCGGCGGGTGCTCGCTTCGCCGACGTGCGCTTTGATATGGCGCGCCTGGGCATTTCGCTCTACGGCCTGCATGCTTCCGACGAAACGCGCGGACTTTTGGACCTGCGTCCTGCTATGAGCGTGCATGCGCGCATCACCGACACGCGCACCGTTCCTCTGGGCGAAGGTGTGAGCTATGGAATGGAATATCGCAGCCCCGGTAGCGTAAAAATCTGCACGATCCCTGTGGGATACGCCGACGGCCTGCGTCACGAGCTCTCGGGTCGCATGGATGTGATCTTGGACGGACGCCGCTGCCGCCAGGTGGGGCAGATCTGCATGGACATGTGCATGTTCGAGGTCGACTTGCGTACCTACGGATCGCATCGTCGCCTCGATCCGCAGATCGGTGATGAAGTGCTGCTAGTGGGCCGTCAGGGCGAATCGATGATCACGCTTGACGAGATGGCCGACGTGCTGGGCACCATCAACTACGAAGTTGCCTGCGGCTTCAACATGCGTCTTCCCAAGGTGTACAAGTAGGCGGAAGGGGAGCCATGCACAAACCCCATATTCCTCTGGATCAGATCAAGGCAGAAGTCGATTCTTGCCATCGTTGCCCTTTGTGTGAAGGTCGCACGCAAACCGTGTTCGGCGCGGGCAACCCCAACGCGCGCGTTCTGATCGTGGGCGAGGCTCCCGGCAAAAACGAAGATCTTCAAGGCGTGCCGTTCGTGGGCGCTGCAGGGAAATATCTCGACGAGCTTTTGGGCGTTGCGGGTCTGAAACGCGAGGATGTGTTCATCGCGAACGTTCTGAAATGCCGTCCTCCGGGAAACCGCGATCCGCGCATCGAGGAAATCGAATGCTGCACCCCGTATCTGCGCGAACAAACGCGCACCATTGATCCCGAATACATCGTGACGCTGGGCAATTTCGCCACGAAGTTCATTCTGAAAACGGAAGTGGGCATCACGCGTCTTCACGGCAAGCTGCAACAGGCAGGTAAGTTCAAGGTGTTTCCCATCTTCCACCCGGCGGCAGCTCTCTACGATGGCAGCAAGCGCGTGGCGCTGGAAGACGACTTCACCACGCTGGGAGAGCTGCTGCGCGCCGGGCGCGAGCAGGATGCGCAGCCTGCCGCGTCGTCAACCCCGGACGCTGTTTCGGCGACGGCAGAAGAAGGCGCGCATCGTGGCTTCGAGCAAGAGAGCCTTCTGTAGCGGGCTTATCCCTTGCCAGAAAATCATGCCGTCGACGTGCGGAAAGCCCGTGCGTTACCGTCTGTTCATCGAGCGCTGATATACTGAATTCTCCTCAAAGACGAGAGCACGCGAAACGAGGGGGCTTGATCCCGTGTATCCCATCGAACAGGTAGAGCAGCTTAACGCTGAAGTGACGCGCATGGTCGTCCGTGCGCCGGAAATCGCCAAGAAGATCAAACCGGGCCAGTTCATCATGCTGCGCATCGACGAGCACGGCGAGCGCATTCCGCTGACCATGAACGAAACCGACCCTGACGCCGGTACTGTCACCATCGTGTTCCAGGCAGTGGGGGCAACCACCATCCACTTGGCAACGCTGCGCGCCGGTGATTCCCTGCTCGACTTTGCCGGACCGTTTGGCAACCCCACCGAGCTCGAGGGCGTTAAGCGCGCCTGCGTCATCGGCGGTGGTCTGGGCACGGCAATTGCCTACCCGCAGGCCAAGTGGCTGCACGACCAAGGGTGCGAAGTAGACGTAATCACGGGCTTCCGCAACAAAGACCTCATTCTGTTCGAAGACGAACTGGCTGCGTGCTCGTCTTGGCACATGGTGATGACCGATGACGGCTCAAACGGCAACAAGGGCGTGGTGACCGCCCCGCTGCAGGAGCGCATCGAGTCTGGTGCCAACTACGATTTGGTGCTTGCCGTGGGTCCGGTGATCATGATGAAGTTCGTCGCGCTCACCACCAAGCCCCATGGCATCAAGACGCTGGTGTCCATGAACCCCATCATGATCGACGGTACGGGCATGTGTGGCGGTTGCCGCGTGAAAGTGGGCGACGAATACAAGCACGCCTGCGTCGACGGTCCTGATTTCGACGGGCATCTGGTCGATTTCGACGACGCGATGCATCGCGGCGTGATGTACCGCGACTTCGAGGCCGCCGCGCGCGATGCCGCGAAGGGAAAATACGCAAGCGAGGCGCGCGATTGCGACGCTGCGGCCGCAGCCTCTTCCGAACAGAAGGAGGCATAGCATGGCGCGCGTGAGCTACGAGACCAACAAGCAGCAGGAGAAAACGCCGATGCCGGAGCTCGACCCCGGTGCCCGTGCGAAGTGCTTCGACGAAGTCGCGTGCGGCTATTCGGCTGAAGACGCCATCAACGAGGCGCGCCGCTGCATTCAGTGCCCCAAGGCACCCTGCATGGATGGCTGCCCGGTGGGCGTTCCCATTCCCCAATTCATTGAACAGGTGGCGCATGGAAACTTTGCCGAAGCGTATGCGCTGGTGAAAGACGCGAATGCGCTTCCGGCCATCTGCGGGCGCGTATGCCCGCAGGAAACCCAGTGCGAGGGCGTGTGCACGCGCAGCCGCAAGGGCGAGCCGGTCGGCATCGGCCGCCTGGAGCGTTTCGTTGCCGACTGGGCAATGGAAAACGGCGTCGCAAGCGACAGCGCAGATGCAGCGCAGCAGCCCGAAAAAGATCTCGTCGGCAAGCGAGTTGCCATTGTGGGCTCGGGCCCGGCGTCGCTTACCTGCGCGGGCGAGCTTGCCAAGCGCGGCTGCGCAGTCCGCGTGTTCGAGGCGCTGCACAAAGCGGGCGGCGTGCTCACCTACGGCATTCCCGAGTTCCGCCTGCCGAAGGACCTTGTGGAAAGCGAAGTGTCCCAGCTTGCCGAACAGGGTGTGGAGTTCGAGATGAACGCGCTGGTAGGCAAGCTCTACAGCATCGATGAGCTCATGGACGAGCGTGGCTTCGACGCCGTGTTCGTGGGCACGGGCGCCGGCTTGCCCAGCTATCTGGGCATCGAGGGCGAGGGGTTCAACGGCGTGATGACGGCAAACGAGCTGCTCACGCGCGTGAACCTGATGAAGGGTTACCTGTTCCCCGACTACGACACCCCGGTGTACGCCGGCAAGAAGTGCGTGGTTTCCGGCGGCGGCAACGTTGCCATGGACGCCGCGCGCACCGCCCTGCGCCTGGGTGCCGAGGTGCACGTGGTGTATCGCCGCAGCATGGAAGAGATGCCCGCCCGCGCCGAGGAAATCCACCATGCGCAGGAAGAGGGCGTGATCTTCGATCTGCTGTGCAACCCGGTGCGCGTGATCGGAAACGAAGACGGTTGGGTGACTGGCGTGGAGTGCATCCGCATGGAACTGGGCGAGCCCGACGCTTCCGGCCGCCGCCGCCCAGTGCCGGTGGAGGGCAGCGAGTACGTCATCGACGCCGATATGATGGTCATCGCCATCGGCTCGAAAACCAACCCGCTCATCGCGCAGACGACTCCTGGCTTGGAAGTGACCTCGCGCAACCTGGTGATTGCCGACGAGGAGACTGGTGCTACCTCGAAGCCGGGTGTTTTCGCGGGTGGCGACACGGTTATCGGCGCCGCAACGGTCATCCTGGCCATGGGTGCCGGCAAGCGCGCCGCCGCAGGCATCGCGCAGTACCTGCTGGAGAAATGAGAAAAAGGGACAGTCACTTTTTCTCATTTGAATGGTTCAGCCCGTCGGGATGCTTGCCGTCCTGACGGGCGTTCTTTTTGCGGAAGGGAAGGTTATGGACTTCGATCCCATCGCCTATATCAACACGCCGCGTTGGCAGGCGTCGCGTCTGGGCTTGGAGCGCATCCGCGAGCTGCTGGAGCGGCTTGGGCGCCCGCAGGACAAGCTGAAGTTCGTCCATGTGGCAGGCACCAACGGAAAAGGGTCGGTGTGTGCCTACCTCGCTTCCATTCTGAAGGCCGTGGGGTATCGCACGGGGCTGTTCACCAGCCCCTACATCGAGCGGTTCGAGGAACGCATCCGTGTTGATGGTGAGATGATCGGCGCCGATGACCTGTGCGATGTCACGTTGATGGTGCGTGAGCAAGCTGAAGCAATGGCGCAGGAAACAGGAGACCATCCCACCGAGTTCGAGCTGATGACGGCGGTTGCGCTGGTGCATTTCGCGCGGTGTGGATGCGACATTGCGGTGCTGGAGGTGGGTCTGGGTGGTCGTCTCGACTCCACCAACGTGATCGATGCTCCCGAGGCGTGCGTGATCGTGCGCATCGGGCTGGACCACACGGCGCTTCTGGGCAACACGTCGGCGGAGATTGCCGGAGAGAAAGCCGGCATCATCAAAGACGGATGTCCGGTGGTGTCATGGCCTCAGGAGCCTGAGGCCATGGCGGTGATCGAGCGTGTGGCTGCGGAGCATGGCTGCCAGCTGCACGTCCCGGATTTCTCGCAGCTTCAGGAAGGCTCGATCATGTGGCCGCAGGAGGATGCGGCCTTGGCGGCGCCTTCCCGTGCGTTCTCCTATGGATCGTTCGCGGATCTTCGCACGCGCTTGATCAGCTCATACCAGCCGCAGAACGCCGCGGTCGCACTCGAGACGGTTGAGGTGCTGCGTGCAGGTGGGTGGCACATCCCCGACGAAGCGGTTCGCGAAGGAATTGCACTCACGACGTGGCCGGGGCGCTTCGGGGTTGTCGAAGGAGGACTGTCTCCTGACGGCTTCGCCATCGTCGTGGATGGCGGACACAACCCGCAAGGTGCCTGCGCGCTGGCCGATTCGCTTGCCGAGGCATTCCCTGGCCGCAAGCCTGTGTTCATCATCGGCATTTTGGAAGACAAGGCGTACCCCGAGATGTTGGAAGCGGTGCTGCCGCTTGGCAGCGCGTTCGTATGCGTGACGCCCGACAACCCTCGTGCTTTGCCTGCGCACAAGCTGGCGCGCGCGATTCGCTGGACGGGCCAGGACATGCTGGGCTGCTCGGCATGCGTGAGCCCCGTTGTGGCGCGCGATTTCGAAGACGCGGTTGTCCGAGCGCGCGAGCTGGCAGGGCCCGACGGTCTGATCTGTGCGTTCGGCAGCCTGTACTCGGTCAGCGCGATAAAAGATGCCGTCAAGGCCACGCGCCCGCGCTAGCCGCCCGTACACACGATCAGCAAATGAAAGGAGCCCGACGATGTCGGGCTCCTTTTCAAACGGGACGCCTATCACGCATCCCGGAAAACCCGCCCGCGTGCTCTTAGCGCTACGGGGCGGATGGCGGTAGCCGCGCTACCGTGCCTTCGCTATTCCTTCGGCATCAGCTTGCCGTAGCCGCCGTTCTTGCGGCGGTAGATGACGTTCACCTGGCCGGAGTCGCGGTCGGTGTACACGAAGAAGTCGTGGTCCAGCAGGTCGATCTTGACCAGGGCCTCTTCCTCGGTCAGCGGCTCGAAGTCGATCTCCTTGACGCGCAGGATGGCGTCATCGGCGGAGAGCTCGTCCATGAGCGCGTCGAAGTCGACGTCGCCCGAAGCGTCCGGTGCGCCGGTGGCCACCTTCTCGGTAGCGCGGACCTTGCGGTCAACGACGCGGGTCTTGTACTTGCGCAGCTGGCGGACAACCTTGGCGGCAGCCACGTCGATGGCAGCGTACATGTCCTCTTCGCTCTCTTCCACGTGGATGACGTGGCCCTTGGTGCGCAGCGTCACTTCGCAGGTGGCAGGAACAGGGTTGGACGGATTCTTCTCGACGGACAGCACAACTTCGGCGTCCAGCGGGTTGATGTCCATGACCTTCATGGAATTGCCGATCTTCTCGTCGGCGTACTGGCGCAGTGCATCGGTTACAGTCATTTTGCGTCCGGCAACGGTAACGGCCATGCGATCACCTCTTACCTCGTAACGAATAAAAAAGCAGCTGGAAGAAGGGTTCCCCTCCGCCGCGTGCAGGAGGGCATTTGCTCTTCAGGCACGGTCGCGGGCGGGCTCCTTTCAACTTGCTGCAAGTTAAGTCTAGCGCAAATCGGCTCGTTGTGCGGGGCGTTTTTGCTCTGTTACGAAGCCGAGAGAAAGAAGCGAATCCGCAGGTGGGCGCAAGGGAAGTCAACGCGTCCGCGCGTGTCCATCCTTAAAACGCGGCGGGGACGCTTCGCCTGTTGCCGCTACTGCGGTGAGCGGGCTGCTTCGACCAGTGGGCACCTGGCCACAGTGCAGAATAATGCGCAGAAACGCACGTATTTTGAGCGCAAGCCTTCACGGGTTGCGCAGACTCCGCGGAAACGGCCGCGGGCTTTCAGGCGGTCTGAAGGCGCATGCTATCATCAAGGGAAACCTTCGAAGTTAGGCGGCACATGACCGACAACATCTTCATCGATGAAGTTCAGGGGCACCAGAAACGCTATCGTAAGCTCATCGACTTCACCCATTCCTCCACGCGTGCGGCATTCGTCATGCTGCTGGCGGCAGTGGCGGCGCTCGTCGTGGCGAACAATCCCGCGCACCACGCGTTTGAAGAGATCCTCGAGATGCAGGTGGGGTTCTTCCTTGGCGGCCAGCAGGCGGGTATGTCTCTCCATCATGTGGTGAACGACCTGTTCATGGCTCTGTTTTTCCTGCTGGTGGGACTGGAGATCAAATATGAGATGACGGTGGGCGAGCTTACCAACATCCGCCAGGCCATCCTCCCCATCATGGGAGCGTTGGGCGGCGTGCTCGCGCCCATCGGCATCTACCTGGCCTTCAATGCGGGAAACCCCGAAACCGCTTTTGGCTGGGGCGTGCCCACTGCTACCGACATTGCGTTCGCGCTTGGCATCTTGGCGCTTCTGGGCAACAAGGTTCCCAGCGGGGTGCGCGTGTTCCTGAGCACGCTTGCGGTCGCCGACGACATCATCGCCATCCTGGTGATCGCGGTGTTTTATGGGCATGCTCCTTCGTTCGAATGGCTCGCTGCCGCCGTGTTCGTGCTGGCAGTGCTTATCGTGATGAACCGCATGCACGTCTACGCGCTTCCGCCGTATTTGGTGGTGGGCGCGGTGCTGTGGTACTGCGTGCTGATGTCGGGCGTTCACGCCACCATCGCCGGCGTGCTTCTGGCGTTTACCATCCCCACGGGTTCGCGCGTGAACCTCCACAGCTTTATGGACTGGTCGGGCGAAAAGGTACGCCAGGCGCGCGAGGCGTTCGAGCCGGAATCGCCGGTGCTGGGGCAGGGCGAGTACCTGAGCACCGTGAAAAGCCTCAGCCGCGTGTCGCGCCAGGTGGTGCCGCCGGCGGTCAGGTTGGAGCATCGTCTGAACCCTTGGGTGAACTTCCTGATGCTGCCGTTGTTCGCGCTGTGCAATGCGGGCGTTCCTTTCATGGGGAGCGAGCCTGCTGCCGTGTTCGGCGATCCGGTCTTCTACGGCGTTGCGCTCGGCCTGCTTCTGGGCAAACCGGTGGGAATCATGCTGTTCAGCTTCGCCACGGTGAAGCTGAAGGCGGCGCGCCTGCCCGAAGGCGTCACGTGGATGCACATGCTGGGTGCCGCCATCTTGGGAGGCGTGGGCTTCACTATGGCCATTTTCGTGGCGAACCTCGCGTATGCCGACGCGGCGCGCATCGCGGTGGCGAAGCTGGGCATCCTCATGGCGTCTGCCGTGGCAGGCATCGTCGGGTTCTTGTTCTTGCTGGCGCAAGCGAAGCGGCGTTCGCGAGAGCAGGAGGCCACGGCACCGGTCGACGGCGAGTAAGAGCCCCACGCGCTGAGCTGCGCTATACTTTTCGCAGAGCACCCCTCGCGCCATAGCGCGTTTTCGAAATAGGACGACGATAGGGAGGTCCCATGGAATCTGCTGCAATCGTTTTGGCTGCCGGTGCTGGCACGCGCATGAAGTCCCGCAAGCCCAAGGTTGCACACGAGGTGCTGGGCAAGCCGATGGTCCGTTGGGTCGTCGACGCCGCGCGTGAAGCGGGCCTTACACGCATCGTCACCGTGGTTGGCCATGAGCGCGAACAAGTGATTCCTCTGGTGAAGGATGACACCGAGATCGCCGAACAGTACGTCCGCCGCGGCACAGCCGACGCCGTTAACGCCTGCCGCGAGCAGTTGGGTGACTTCGATGGCTCGGTGGTAGTGCTTTCCGGCGACTGCCCGCTGATCACCGCATCCACCATCCGCAAGCTCGTCGACATGCGCGAGCGCTCGGGCGCGGCGGTGGTCGTGCTCACCATGAATCTGGACGACCCTACCGGCTACGGCCGCATCGTGCGCGATGGCGCAGGCGAGGTCGAGCGCATTGTCGAGCAGAAAGACGCCAACGAAGCCGAAGCTGCCATCACGGAATGCAACTCGGGCTTCTACTGCTTCGACGGCAAGGCGCTGTTCGATGCACTGCTGAAGGTGAGCAACAACAACGCTCAGGGCGAGTTCTATCTGACCGATGTACTCTACATCTGCCGCGAAGCTGGCCGCGCTGTTCTGGCGCTTCCCGCCGAAGACCCGGCCGAGTGCTTGGGCGTGAACTCCCGCGGGCAGCTGGCGCAGGCAACCAAGCAGCTGCAGCGCCGCATCAACGAGGAGCTCATGGATGCGGGCGTCACCATGACCGATCCCGACTTGGTGTGGGTTGGCCCCGACGCGAAGGTCGCGCGCGACGTCGAGCTTTTGCCGCTCACGTTCCTGTACGGCCATACCAGCGTGGGCGAGGGCAGCGTGGTTGGTCCCAACACGCGCCTGGTTGACACCGTGGTCGGCCGTGGCTGCACAGTTGACGAGACGATCGCATACGAATCTGCCATCGACGACGGTGCCACCTGTGGCCCGCGCGCCTACCTGCGTCCCGGCGCGCACCTGTGCGAGGGCGCCAAGGCCGGCACGCATGTGGAGATCAAGAAATCCACCGTGGGCAAGGGCTCCAAGGTGCCGCATCTCAGCTACATTGGCGACGCGCTCATCGGCGAGGATGTGAACATCGGCGCCGGCTCCATCACCTGCAACTACGATGGCGCCAAGAAGCATTCCACCGTCATTGGCGACGGCGCGTTCATCGGCAGCAGCACCATGATGGTGGCCCCGGTGTCCATCGGCTCCGGTGCCATCGTGGGCGCGGGCTCGGTTATCACCGAGGACGTTCCCGCCGACGCGCTGGGCATCGCCCGCGCCGAGCAGACCGAGGTTGAGGGCTGGGCCGAGAAGAAGCGCGCCCGCCTGGGCCTGTTCAACAGGAAGAAGTAGAAATCCGGTATAACCGGCAAGGTTCCGCCCCGGAGGGACTGAAATCCGGGGGCAATCCCGCTACAATAGGGCCTGCGGATCGCACGCGCGGTTCGCAGGCCTTTTCGGTATTACATGAAGCAAAGGAGCGCGCACTATGGCGGAAGAGAGGCCCATTGCCCTGTTCGCGGGTTCGGTCAACCCCGGTCTGGCAGACGATATCTCCAAGGAGCTCGGCGTGCCGCTGGGCAACGTGAAGCTTGAGAAGTTCGCCAACGGCGAAATCTACGCGCGCTACCAGGAAAGCGTGCGCGGCAAGGAAGTGTTTCTGGTCCAATCCGTGTGCTGCGGCTCGGGCATGGACGTCAACGACGCTCTGATGGAGCTGCTCATCATGGCGGATGCCGCCAAACGCGCTTCTGCTCACAACGTTTCCGCCGTCATCGCGCATTACGGCTACGCGCGCCAGGACCGCAAGGCTGCGCCTCGTGAGCCCATCACCGCGAAGCTGGTTGCTGATCTGCTGGAGGCTTCCGGCGTTGACAACGTCATCACCATCGACCTGCACCAGGACGCCATCCAAGGCTTCTTCAACATCCCGGTGAACCACATGACCGCCATGGGCATCTTCGTGGATTACTACAGGAGCATGGGCTTGAACCCCGACGAGGTCGTCGTCGTGTCGCCTGACGTGGGACGCGCGAAGGCTGCCAAGAAGTTCTCCATGATGCTTGATTGCGACATCGCCATCATGCACAAGGACCGCCCGAAGCACAACCAGGCCGAGATCACGGCTTTGATCGGCGACGTTACGGACAAGATCTGCATTCTCAACGACGACATGATCGACACCGCCGGCTCGCTGGTTGCCGCTGCCGCCACGCTGAAGGCCAAGGGCGCCAAGAAGGTGCTCGCCTGCGCCACGCACGGTCTGTTCAGCGGCCCTGCTTACGATCGCATCGAGAACTCCTGCATCGAGCAGGTGCTCGTGACCAACGCCGTGCCCGTGCCGCTTGATCGCCAGACCGGCAAGATCAAGGTCATGTCGCTCGGCCCGCTGTTCGCCCAGACCATCCAGAACGTCTACGCCAACGGCTCGGTCGCCAAGCTGTTCGAGTAAGGAGTTTCCGGCAGTTTGCTGACCGCCGGAACGAGCTGCTGCTGCGGGGCGCGCTCATACTGATATTTCGCACGATCCTGCGAATCTTCGGTATGAGTGCGCCCTTCGCTGTCGTTACGAACGACATGTATGTCATTGAAAGAGGGTGCCCATGTATCTGATCGTCGGCCTGGGGAATCCGGGTGAGGAATACGCGCATACGCGGCATAACGCCGGGTTTGATACCGTCGACCTCATCGGCGACGAGGTGGGCGCGCGCTACTGGAAGACCGAATGCGGCGCGCTTACGGCAAAGGGCGCCTACCACGATATCGACGTGCTGCTTGCCAAGCCCCAAAGCTACATGAACACGTCTGGCGGTCCGGTGAAGCAGCTGTGCAACGCGTACGGCGTTGACCCCGACCATCTGGTAGTTATCCACGACGAACTGGACATCGATCCGGGCACTATCCGTGTGAAGTTCGGCGGCGGGCATGCGGGACACAACGGCCTGCGCTCCATCTGCGACAAGCTGGGCACACGCGACTGGTTCCGTGTGCGCTGCGGTATCGGCCGCCCGCCGGGACGCATGAACGTGGCCGACTACGTGCTGTCTCTTCCCAAGAAAGAGGCTGCCGAGGATTTCGAGCACGCGTGCGATCTGGCAAGCCAGGCCACGCTGTACCTGATCGAGCACGGCTTGGAGAAAACGCAGCAGAAGTTCAACTAGCATGCAGGCAGCAACGCTATACTGCTGCTTTACCTTGCGTGGAAGGTGTGCCGACGGCTCGCGCAAGGTCGTGGGATTCCGCCGTGCGGCAACATTGGTTGCATGATGCGGGAGAAGGATTCTTCGTGGCAAGCTTGATCAAATCCGAGCGAGGAAAAGTGTACGCGCTGTTCGCCATCGTGGTGATCACGTGCGCGTGTGGTTCGCTGACCCAGACCGTCATGAACGCCATGCTGGGCGGCGTCGAGGCCGACTTGGGAATTGACGCAAGCCTGGGTCAGTGGCTTACCACCATCTATATGCTGGTTCTTGGCATCACCGTGCCTTTGGTTACCTTTCTCTCTTTGAAAATATCTACGCGCAATTTGCTGTTCATGGTGCTGGGCATCTTTTTTGCCGGTTCGCTTCTGGCGTTCGCGGCACCGAATTTCCCGGTGCTCGTGTTTGCACGCGTGCTCCAGGCGTTTGCGGCAGGCATCACGCTGCCTTTGATTCAGTCCATTGCCATGATGCGTTTTCCGAAAGGGCAAAACGGCACTGCTATGGGCATCTCGGGCATTGCGATGGGGTTCGCTCCCAACATCGGCCCTACCATCGGCGGCGCATTGGTTGATTCGTGGGGGTGGCGCAGCTTCTTCCTCATTTTGATGGTGCTGCTTGTGGTGATGTTCGTGCTGGCGTCCTTGCTGGTGGAGCATGAGGGCGTACCTGAGCGCGAGGCGTCGTTGGACGTTCCTTCGTTCCTTTTGTCCACGTGCGGTTTGGGCGGTTTGCTCTTGGGGTTCTCCAACGCATCTAGCATGGAGCTGCAAAATCCTGCGGTCTGGGCGTTCTTGCTGGCTGGCGCCGTCTTTCTGGTGATGTTCGTCCTGCGCCAGAAGCGCATTGAGCAGCCGCTCATCGACATGCACATCTTCCAGTCGGGGCGCTTTCGCGCAAGCTTCGTCATTCAGAACTGCCTGTTCGGTTCGTTTATGGGCATCACGCTTATCGTTCCACTGTACGTGCAGGGGCTTTGCGGCGGCAGCGCACTCGATGCCGGGTTGGTGTTCATTCCCGCCACCATTCTGGCCATTGTGTTCAATCCGCTGGCGGGCATCCTTGCCGACAAGATCGGTCCGCGTCCGGTGACCATCGTTGCCGGCGCCATTCTGTTTGCCGGCTCTGCTGCTATGGCGTTTATCGATGAGACGACGCCTTTGTGGCTGGTCGCGCTTATGCAAACGCTGCGTGGCGTCGGGGTGAGTTCGCTTATCGGGCCGCTGAATTCATGGGGTCTTTCGGATCTTCCGCATCAGATCATTATGGACGGCAGCGCGTTTTTCGCCTGCATTCGCCAGGCGTGCGCATCGTTTGGCACGGCGCTCATGGTGTTCGCCATCACCATGTTGGGCACCACGACATCCGGTGTTCCGTCAGCGTTGGGCTATCAGGTGGCGTTTGGGCTGTCGGCCGTGTTGTCGCTTGCCGTGTTCGTCGGTGCCGTCTGGAAGGTGCGCTCGTAGCCGGAATGAGAAGAAGTGACTGTCCCCTTTTCTCATTCGCCGAGGGTCTCGGCGGCTTCCAGCCACTCCTCTTCCAAAGTGTCGAGCTGTGCTTGAAGGTCTTCCAGCTGCTTTTGGAAATCGCCCAGCGCCACGAAATCCGAAGGGTCTGCTGCTGCCATTTCGGCGCGGGTGGACTCGATCTTTTCCTTGAGGGTTTCCATCTTCCGCTCGGTCGACGCCATTGCCTTGCGCAGGGTGCGTATTTCACCACCTGACAGGCGCTTTTCTTCGGAAGCATCGGCTTTGACCGGCGCCTTCTCGGATGCTGCAAAGGGAAGCGGCTTCTCGGCGCGCTCCACCAGCTCAAGGTATTCGTCAACGCCGCGCGGAAGATGGCGGATCTTGCCATCGATGAGGGCGAATTGATGGTCGGTGACGCGCTCCATCAGGTAGCGGTCGTGCGTCACTAAAAGCAGGGTTCCCGGCCAGCCGTCCAGCAGGCCCTCGACAGCGGCAAGCATGTCGGTGTCCAGGTCGTTGCCCGGTTCGTCCAAGATCAGCACATTCGGCTCGTCCAGCAAAATGAGCATCAGCGCAAGGCGACGCTTTTGGCCGCCAGAGAGGTCCTCCACGGGCTCGTTCAAGTCGTCGCGCGTGAACTCCAGACGCTCCAGCAGCTGCGCGGGGGTCATGTTCTTGCCATCGAGCATGGTGCGGCGCCCGTAACGGCCGATGACCTCGCGCACGCGGTCGCCTTTGAACTTCATGAGTTCATCAAGGTGCTGCGAGAGCACGGCGAACCGAACGGTCTTGCCGATTTTAACTGTGCCGGCGGTCGGCTGCTGCAGGCCTTGGATTGTGCGAAGCAGCGTGGTTTTTCCCACGCCGTTGCCGCCGACGATGCCGTAGCGGTCGCCAGGGCCGATGATCCAGTCGATGCCATCGAGCACCGGGCGCCCGTCGAACGCCACGGTGACCTGCTTCACCTCGACCACCTGCTTGCCCAAGCGCGCCATGGCCATGCGTTTGAGCTCGATGGGGTTGCGCAGCTCGGGTACGTCGGCGATAAGCGCTTGTGCGGCGTCAACGCGGAACTTCGGCTTGGTCGAACGTGCCTTTGCGCCGCGGGCAAGCCAGGCAAGCTCGCGTCGTAGGGCGTTCTGGCGCTTTTCTTCGGCGAGGGCTGCCACGCGCTGACGCTCGACACGTTGCTGGATGTAGGCGGAATAGCCACCCTCGAACGGCTCGACTTTGCGGTCGTGCACCTCCCACATGTCTAGGCACACCTCGTCAAGGAACCAACGGTCGTGCGTGACCACCAGCAGGGCGCCGCTGCCAGGCTTCCAGCGCTTCTTCAGATGCTCGGCAAGCCACCAGATGGCGCGGATGTCCAGATGGTTGGTGGGCTCGTCCAGCCCCAGCACATCCCAGTCGCCCATCAGCAGGCGGGCAAGATCCACACGTCGGCGCTGGCCGCCCGAAAGCGTGCCGATGGCGGCTTCCCAAGGGATGTCCGATACCAGTCCGGAAAGAATGTCGCGAATGCGAGCGTCGCCTGCCCATTCGTACTCGGGTGCATCGCCGACCAGCACGTGCTTTACGGTGTCGGCATCATCAAGCTGGTCGCGTTGCCCCAGCAGTCCTACGCGCACAGCGCCGTTGCGCACCACGCGCCCTCCGTCGGGCTCCAGCGCGCCGGACAACAGGCTGAGCAGGGTCGATTTGCCGTCGCCGTTGCGACCGACGATGCCGATGCGCGCGCCTTCGTCGATGCCCAGCGACACGTTTTCAAACACCGTTTTAGTGGGGAATTCGACCCGCACTTTCTCGCAGCCCAGCAAAAACGCCATGCAAACCAGCCTTTCTAATCGACCGTGCCATTATAGCGGCAAGCGCGATAACGGCGCGGATGATACGGTGCAGCAGGACGACGCGGGGCGTCGCAGAACGACGCGTCGGCGCTCGGTGCGCACACCAATGTCTGATGCATGCAAAATTCGCGTGGCGAGATCGTGGGGAAGCTCCCCTTCCGCGGGGTGCACCGTACAATGGCGCCGAAACGATCCAGACGATCGAAATCGGGAAAGGAATGTCATGACCTACGATCCCCATTGCATCAGGCTCGTCGCCAGCGACATGGACGGTACCATGCTCGACCCGGAAGGGGAGCTTCCTCAGGAAACGTTCGAGATCATCGACGGCCTTCGCGAGGCGGGCATTCGTTTTGTGGCGGCCTCGGGCAGGCGCTTCGACACCCTTCAAGGGCAATTTGCCCCGGTGGTGGATCGCATCGATTTCGTGGCGGCGAACGGCGCGCAGGTTGTCGTTGATGGAAGGCTTATTGATCGCGAAGTGTTTTCGCACGCGGCGGTTCGCCGGCTCGCTCGCGCGGTGAGCATGTTCGACACGCTGCATCTGGCGCTGTTCGACGACAGGCGCAGCTACCTGATGGACGATGAATCGGCATTCGAGCGCGAGGTGGACAAAAACCTTCCCCTTCCGGTGCAGATGCACGACGTGCCGTCGCCGGAGGTGAACATCATCAAGGCGTCGGTGTACTGCGACGAAGGGGTGATGGACATGGCCTACGCTCTAACGCGCGAGCTCGGGGACGATTTCGTGTTCGCTCCTTCTGGCAACAAGTGGATCGACGTCATGCAGCGCGGCGTGAACAAGGCAACGGGAATCGAACAGGTGATGGCCGCGCACGAAATCGATGCGGTGGAGGTTATGGCGTTCGGCGATTCCATGAACGATTACGAGATCCTGCGCATGGTGGGCGTGAGCGTGGCGATGGAGAACGGTCGGTCGGCAATCAAGCAGATCGCCGACCGCGTGATCGGCCCGAACTCTCAGCACAGCGTCCAGGCCGAGCTCAAGGCGCTTCTCGCTTCGCTTGGACGTTAAGAAAACCCATCGGTGCGCCCCAGTGCCCGTCAGCGCATTTCGTCTGAGACGATGCGTCCGTCGGCGGCGATGGTAACTACGCGCACGGAAAGATTCTTTCCGCTTGCCTCAGCCGCGCGTTGCGCGGCGTACTCGATGCCGCCGCAGCAGGGAACCTCCATGCGCGTGACGGTGATAGAGCGGATGTCGTTGCCAGCGCAGATAGCGGACAGCTTCTCGGAATAGTCCACGCCATCGAGCTTGGGGCAGCCCACCAGGCATACGCGTCCTGCAATGAAGTCGTCATGGAAGCTGCCGTAGGCAAACGCGCAGCAGTCAGCAGCTATCAGCAGATCGGCCTCTTGAAGATAGGGCGCATTCGTCGGGACCAGTTTGATTTGCACGGGCCACTGCGCAAGGCGCGAGGGCTGTTTTGCGCCAGCGGCGACAGTGTTCGCAACAGGTTCCCGCTCAATAGCCTTCGCCATAGAACCAGGGCATCCCGCAGCGGGCATGCCCGCATGCGCCTTTGCTTTCGCCTTCGCCATTTGATTGGCGATCACTGCGGCCTCATCATAGTCGTCCGCTTCGCGCTGGATGATGCTGATGGCGTCGGCGGGACAAGCCGGAAGGCAATCGCCCAGGCCATCGCAGTAGTCGTCGCGAAGCAAACGGGCCTTTCCGTTCACCATGCCAATGGCGCCCTCGTGGCATGCGTCCACGCACAGGCCGCACCCGGTGCACTTCTCTTCATCGATATGGACGATGTTGCGAATCATGGGGGTCTCCTTTCGCTTGCGGTGTGCGCCGCGCTCTCTCGTCGGGGGCAGCATAGCGCATCATAGGCATCATAGGCATAATTGGTACTAATTTGGGAACATTTTTCGAATATGTCGCGACTCCTGCAGGATGCGGGCGTGGAGCCGGTGGTGCTAGAATGCAAAATCGCTCACTATCGGAATGACGACTGCGCAAGGAAGGGGAGGCATGGGCCGCATCGCATCGCAGGGCCATATCTTGGCTTTGCTCACGGTGGCGCTGTGGGGTGGCACGTTCGTGTCGACCAAAGTGCTCCTTGCGGGTGTGTCACCAGCAGAGATTCTTGTGCTGCGTTTTCTGATTGGCTATGTGGCGCTTTGGGCGATCCGTCCCAAGCTGTTGCGCACGTCGGGTTGGCGCGAGGAAGCGCTGTTCGCCGTCGCAGGCATCTGTGGCGTCACCCTTGCGTTCATGCTGGAAAACACCGCCCTCACCCTGACCACCGCTTCCAACGTGAGCGTGATCGTGGCAACGTCTCCCTTGTTCACAGGCCTCATCATGGCGTATGCCTTGAAGAAGGGAGGCTTGGGAGCAGGGTTCTTCGTCGGTTTTGTCTTGGCCATTGCGGGTATCGCGCTCATCAGCTTCTCGGGGGAATCCGCAGCGGTTGCGATTAGCCCGAACGGTTCCGATGCCATGGCGATGGGCCTGCTCGGCTGCTTGCTTGCGCTCTCCAATGCCATCATGTGCGCGATCTATTCCGTTCTCTCGCAGCGCGCCTCGATGGGCGGGCATGACTCCATCACGGTCACGCGCCGCTTCTTTTTCTGGGGCCTTGTGGGAATGGTTCCGTTTCTGGCTTTCACGGGATTCGACCCCGACTGGGGGTTTCTGGCTCAGCCCATCCCTCTGGCGAACCTTCTGTTCTTGGGGTTAGGCGCCAGCGCAGCATGCTATGCCATGTGGAACGCTGCGCTGAAGCGCCTGGGGCCTGTCACCGCCATGGCGTACCAGTACCTGGTTCCCGTCATCACCATTGCGATTTCTGTTTCGGTGCTGGGCGAACCGCTCACGCCGGCAATCGTTGCTGGCGCAGTGCTCACCATTGCCGGCTTAGTTGTTTCGCAGCTGAAGGCCCTGTTGAAAGGAAAGAAAGAGCCGGCGGATCGCGATTGATCCGCCGGCTCTCGGCTTGCCTTCTGTCGGTTGATGGACCTGCCGCCCCGACTTCTTTAGCGCTTGTTGAACGGCACGATGGTGGCGGGCACGGCGCCATCCATGACCAGCTTGGGCTCGCCGGCCATCAGCGGCTTGAAGTAGTCGATGGCTTCCTGGGTGATGCCCTGGTAGTTCGGCAGGATCCACTCGGTGGGGAAGTGCTTCACGAAGTTCGCGAACTCGCATGCGGGTTTCGCAAAGTACTTGGCGAAGTAGCCGCCCTGCGCGTCGGTGCCGCGCTCGATGCCCACAACCTGTGCGGTGAACGCGGGGTCGGCGCTGCGCATGTGGGCGCTCATGCCAAGCTCGTACGCCTCGGTCACGTCGGTCAGGCTCTGCGCGAAGTTGCTGGAGCGTGCTGCGCGCGAAAGGTCCTGCACCACGCCGCGGGGCACGATGCCGGAATCGATGATCATCTGCTTGAGCTGCATGCCCGCACCGCCCAGCACCGCGTGAGCGAAGCCGTCGTTGGCGGTGTCGCCAGCGGACAGGTAGGTGCCGTCGGCGTAGTGCGCGCCCTCGGACACGACGATGTAGCACTCGCCCTTCTCGTCGAACTTCTTCTTGACCTCGGCCAGGAACGCGTCTTTGTCGAAGTCGACCTCGGGCAAAACCACCAGGTCAACGTCGCCGGTCACGCAGCAGCTGGCGGCCAGCCAGCCAGCGTCGCGGCCCATGGTTTCAACGATGAATACCTCGGGACGCGTGTAAGCGGCGTAGTCCAGGTAGGTGGCATGCACGATCTGGTTGGCGATCTTGGCGGCGCTGGGGAAGCCGGGGCAGTGGTCAACAGGCACCAGATCGTTGTCGACCGTCTTGGGAATGCCCACGAAACGCTGCGGCATGCCGTGCTCCTGCGCCCACTCGGACAGTGCGTCCACGGTGTCCATGGAGTCGTTGCCGCCGATGTAGAACATGACCTCGATGTCGTGCTTGTCCATGATCTCCACCAGGCGCTTGAAGTCGGTGTCGTTGCCGCGCTTCAGCTTGTAGCGGCAGGTGCCCAGAGCGCTCGAGGGAGACTGCTTCAGAATCTCGATCTCGCTGCCGGGCAGGTCGGTGAGGTCGTAGAGCTTGTCGTCAAGCACGCCCTCGATGCCGTGCAGACCGCCGTAGACACGGTCGTACACCGGGTTCAGCTGGTTGGCGCGGATGACGCCGGCGAGGCTGGCGTTGATGACGGCAGTGGGGCCGCCGGACTGGGCGACGAGGCAATTGGCCATGGTGCGTTCCTCATTTCTCGCAGATGCGGATGGGGTGCGGAAACTGCTTGTCAGGCGTCGTGCTCGTGTGTTGCAAGCCGCAACGGCGAATTTCCGCGAACCATTCCACTATAGCATGCGCGGGCAGGCTGCCGGAACGCGCAGACGAGATCGTTACGCAGCGAGCGAGCCGTCTTCCCAGGCGAGCTTCGCGCGGACGATGCGCATGAGCGATTCGTCAAGGCGCTCTTCCGTGAGGGTTCCGGACTCGACGGCATCGACCACGCCTTCCAATGCGGCGGGCAAGTCGGTGGGCATGAGCATCATGTCGACGCCTGCCTCAAGGGCCGCGACGGCGATTTTCGAGGGCGGATAGAGTTCAGAGGCAGCCGCCATGCTGAGGGAGTCGGTGATGACGATGCCTTCATACCCCAGACGCTCCCTGAGAACGCCTGTCGCGATTTCGGATGACAGGCTGGCGGGGGCGTCGGTGCCGGTGATGGCAGGTGTGGAAAGGTGGCCCACCATGATGAAGGGGACGTTTGCCTCCATGGCGGCTTGGAAGGGGAGAAGCTCTTCGGATGCCATTTGGTCGACGGTCTTTTGCGAGTAGATGCTTTCGTGGTGGCTGTCGCCTTCGGCGCCGCCGATTCCGGGAAAATGCTTCGCTGCGCACAGAACGTCAGACGATAGGAAGCCCTCCACCTGGGCTTTCACCATGGGAGAGACCTCAGCGGCGCTGGTGCCGAACGAACGGCGCGCCATGGTGTTGCTTTCAGGGTTGTTGGCGATGTCAGCATCGGGCGCGGCGTCTTCGGCAGCGGTTTCGGAATTGCTGTTCGACGAGGGCGAATCCTCAACGCCATCAGCGAAGGAACCCGCTTCGTGCGTATTGGAAGAATTGGACGATGTCGGCGCGCATCCGGAGCACAGCAGTGCGAGTGCTACGAGAGCGGCAACGCAGACGACTGCGACAAAGCGCAGAGAAAATGCAGAACGATGTTGCCCGGTTTGGCGGGAATGGGATGGCATAGGGCCTCCTTCAGGCGGCGTGGAGTGTTTGTGGCGCGATTGCGCAGGGTGGATGGTGCGATTGCCGCAATTTTTCAGTATACCGGCGGCCTGCAGGGGCATGTGAACGCAAGGGTAGCTTTAAAGAAAGGTTGACCGTCGGGGAACAGTCGGCACAGGGCGTTGGCGCCCGGTGCCGCAACTCTAGTCTATGCCGCGCAGCTCAACGGTGGGGATGATGGCTCGCAGATGTGGAAGCAGGGCGCGCAGCTCGTATTCATCCCAAGGATGCAGCGCACCCGGGCCGGCGAGTACGGTTTCGGTATCTTTGAAATTCTGAATATGCCACGGTGGGCACAGGGGCGAAAGCAAGGTGCGCGCTTCGTCGACGATCCAATAGGCGAGCTGGGTCAAGTCTTCCCGTGCGTGCAACTCGCGGACGACCGTGGTGCGAAACTCATAGGTCGCCCCACCCGCCGCTGGGTCTTGGGAAAGCAACAGCCGCATGCTTTCGGTGATGGGCGCCAGGTCAAGCTCCGCGCGCCCCGTCGTTTCCGCATAGCGTTCAGGCGCGTTTTTCACGTCCATGGCAACGTAGTCGACAAGCCCTTCGTCCAGCAACGCGCGCAGGCGGTCGGGTTGCGTTCCGTTGGTGTCCAATTTCACGGCGAACCCAAGCTCTTTCAGGGAACGGCAGAACGCGTCGATGCCAGGCTGCAACAACGGCTCGCCACCTGAAATGCACACTCCGTCGAGCAGGCGATGCCGCGTGCGCAGAAACGCAAGGACGTCGTCGGAATCGCCGAACGTTTCCTCGGTTTCGCCTGCAATCAGCTGGCTGTTGTGGCAAAACGGACAACGCAGGTTGCATCCGGGCGTGAACACCGTGGCGGCCGTGAGCCCCGGATAGTCCAGCAGCGTCAGCTTCTGCATTCCCGCGATGCGCATGACAGCCTCCTTCGCAACGAAACGGCGCGGTTTCCGCCCCCTATCTTATGCCAGCGAAGTTGTGTTGGGGAAGGGGAAGAGGGCAACTTCCCCTTCCTGGACGCTTGAATCGATTTTGAACCGCTCGACCTGATTGCTGCTAAGATGGGCGCAGCGAAAGCGGGATGCCTGTTAAGGCGATCTTTTCCGCTGCTTGACAGCATTGCCGCAGGTGGGCATTCAAAGCGCCATCCTGAAAAATGCTACTTCACGAAAAACTGGCAAAACCACCATATATTGTGGCTGCACAAAAAAGTTGAAACAATATATTGTCGTTTTCATTGACGACCCGATTCTGCCCGGCTAGGATTGAATCCACTCTCCAACCGAAAGGGGCCGGCATGTATCAGGTTCAGAAGCGCGACGGCAAAATCGCCGAATTCGACATCGCCAAGATCACCGCTGCTATCGCCAAGGCATTCGATGCTTTGGGCAAGCAATACCATCCTTCCACCATCGATCTTCTGGGCCTTAACGTCACCGCTCATTTTGAGCCGAAGGTGAAAGACGGCGTCATCAGCGTCGAGGATATCCAGGACAGCGTGGAAGAGGTGCTGTCCAACGCCGGTTACGCCGATGTCGCCAAGGCGTACATCCTTTACCGCAAGCAGCGCGAGAACGTGCGCAATGCCAAAGCCACGCTTCTGGACTACAAGTCGCTGGTAGACAGCTACCTGAAGGTGGAAGACTGGCGCGTGAAGGAAAACTCCACCGTCACGTATTCCGTTGGTGGCCTGATCCTCTCCAATTCGGGCGCCATCACCGCCAACTACTGGCTGTCGGAGGTCTACGACAAAGAGGTTGCCGACGCGCACCGCAGCGCCGACATCCACCTGCATGACCTTTCGATGCTCACCGGCTACTGTGCCGGGTGGTCGCTCAAGCAGCTCATCCAGGAAGGCCTGGGTGGCGTTCCGGGCAAGATCACGTCCAAGCCTGCCAAGCATCTGGCAAGCCTGTGCAACCAGATGGTGAACTTCCTGGGCATCATGCAGAACGAGTGGGCGGGTGCCCAAGCGTTTTCCAGCTTCGACACCTACCTGGCGCCGTTCGTGCGCACCGACGGGCTTTCCTACGAGGAAACCAAGCACTGCATCGAGAGCTTCATCTTCGGTGTCAACACGCCGTCGCGCTGGGGTACGCAGGCCCCGTTCAGCAATATCACGCTGGATTGGACGTGTCCGGCCGACCTGCGCGACCAGCCCGCCATCGTGGGCGGGGTGGAGCAGGACTTCACGTACGGCGACTGCCAAGCTGAAATGGACATGGTGAACAAGGCGTTCATCGAGATCATGATCGAGGGCGACGCCGAGGGCCGTGGGTTCCAGTATCCCATCCCCACCTATTCCATCACGAGCGACTTCGACTGGTCGGAAACCGAGAACAACAAGCTGCTGTTCGAGATGACCAGCAAATACGGCACGCCGTACTTCAGCAACTACATCAACTCCGACATGGAGCCCTCCGACGTGCGCTCGATGTGCTGCCGCCTGCGTCTTGACCTGCGCGAGCTGCGCAAGAAGTCGGGCGGGTTCTTTGGCAGCGGTGAGTCCACAGGCTCGGTGGGCGTCGTCACGATCAACATGCCGCGCATTGCCTACCAGGCGGTCGACGAAGCCGATTTCTACGCGCGTCTGGACCATCTGATGGACATCGCCGCGCGCTCGCTCAAGACCAAGCGCACCGTCATCACCAAGCTGCTTGATGCGGGGCTCTACCCCTACACCAAGCGCTACCTGGGCACCTTCGACAACCACTTCAGCACCATCGGCTTGGTGGGCATGAACGAGGCTTGTCTGAACGCGCAGTGGTTGCGCTGCGATCTCACCGACGAGCGCGCGCAGGAGTTCACGAAGGCTGTGCTCAACCATATGCGCGACCGCCTGAGCGACTACCAGGAAAAATACGGCGACCTGTACAACCTGGAGGCCACGCCTGCCGAAAGCACCACGTACCGCTTCGCCAAGCACGACAAAGAGCAGTTCCCCGACATCATCACAGCGAACGAGAACGGCACGCCGTACTACACCAACAGCTCGCATCTGCCGGTGGGCTACACCGAAGACATATTCAGCGCGCTGGACATCCAGGACGGGCTTCAGACACTGTATACGTCTGGCACCGTGTTCCATGCGTTCCTTGGCGAGAAGCTGCCTGACTGGAAGGCGGCGGCGACGCTCGTGCGCAAGATCGCCGAGAACTACGAGCTGCCGTACTACACGCTGTCGCCGACCTATTCGGTGTGCAAGAACCACGGTTACATCGCGGGCGAGGTCTACGAGTGCCCGCAGTGCCACGAGGAGACCGAGGTGTACTCGCGCATCACGGGCTACTACCGCCCGGTGAAGAACTGGAACGACGGCAAAAGCCAGGAGTTCAAGGACCGCCGCCTCTACGACGTCGCGACGTCCAAGCTGACGCATGTCGGTCCGCTGGCGCATCAGCCCAAGGTGGTGGACGTGTCCGCCGGCGCGGCGGTGGCAGCGCCGACGAGCAGCACGCTTCCCGCCGGCCGCTATCTGGTGGCGACGCGCACCTGCCCCAACTGCAAGTTCGACTGCGCCCAGATGGACGAGGCCGGCATCCCGTACGAGGAGCTGCTCGCCGAGGCGAACGTCGAACTGTGCCAGCGTTTCAGCATCATGCAGGCACCCACGATGCTGGAGGTGGCGCCCGACGGCACCGTTCAGATCATCGCCGGCGCTGCCCCCGTGCTCCAGCACGTGAACGACCTGCGCGCTGCCGCCGTGACGGCGTAGGGGAGCGTTGGCGTGACGGCGTAGGAGGGGGTTGTCGTGACGGTGTAGGGTCGGGTCGGCGCGCACTATTCGCGCCGATTTGACGGCGCCAAGCTGTCTCACGCGGCAAATTTGCTCGAATAGAGCGCGTCGGAAGCGCCTCCTGCGTTAATCCGGGAGCGATCGAAGGGACGTGATCTGCAAAAGCGCAGGACACGTCCCTTCTCCTTTTGAGAGGTGCCGCGCTTTCGGAAAAGGCCGCACACTAAACGAGCGTTTTTGGCAGCGCGACGCGCTTCGGGCGCCAAAAACTCACGAATAGAGTGCAGCCATCTACGGAAGGGGACTCTTGAACCCGATGACCCCCCCCCTCAAATCTTGAGCCCGATGACCCCTCCAAACCCTGCGAATAGAGCGCAATCTTGCGAAGAGGACTCTAAAGCGACGGTAGTTCTACTTTTTTCGAAAATACTTCGGCAGAGAGCTGCCGTCAGGAGTCCGAGCAGCCATACGCGCGATCGCATCGCAATTGCATTCGGAAAATGCCAGGTCAGGCCAAGCCCCTCTTCAAAAGAAATCGCCCGACGACAAGAGAAAGCTCTTTATCGAACAATTTCCGAAAAAGTCAGGAGAACGTTCGATAAAGAGCGATTGCACGAAGACGGGACGTCAGTTGGAGGATCGAAGTGAAAAAAAGGGGGGTACTAACAAACCGCCTCCCATTTCCTGACAAAGAAAGTAAAGTCCGGGAGACGGGAGGCTTTCCCATGCCGATCAACCTGCGATGCAAGCACGACCGCTCGCTCAGAGAAGGCGCTGCCGACCTGTTCGAGGCGAGGTGGGGCGCGCGTCCGTCTCCCGAATGAGAAAAAGGGACAGTCACTTTTTCTCATTTCAGCGGGCTTAGGATTCCGCGATCTCCGTCAGCGTGTAGAGGGCGGGCTCTTCAGGGCCGGCTTCTGCCTTGGCGCGGGCCTCGTCGGACGGTTCCTCGTCGCTGGCCATCGCGAGTTCGTAGTCGTAGCCGCTTTCGTTGACGGCGTTTCAGTAGTCGGTGATGCGCTGCTCGTAGTCAGGGATCAGGCCGATGGCGTACGTCTTGGTTTGCGTGCTGCCGTCCACGATGCGCGCCTGCCTTTCGGATGCCGGCAGAGACGAATTACGCGCAGTGCGGTCGTTCGCCGCTTGGGCGCTTGCCGCCTCGGTGTTCGCTTCGGCTTCATGCGCCTCGGTCATCA
>CALUHI010000031.1 GCA_944320405.1 uncultured Eggerthellaceae bacterium | reverse complement strand
CGGGCGGTGCAGAATCCGTAATCGATCTTGGCACGCAGCGTGTGCAGCGGCACGCGACCCTCGCGGTACCACTCGCGGCGGCTCATCTCGGCGCCACCCAGGCGGCCGGAGCACTGCACGCGGATGCCCTTCGCGCCGCTCTTGCGGGCGGACTGAACAGCCTTGCGCATCGCACGGCGGAAGGCCACACGACCCTCGAGCTGCTCGGCGACGGACTGAGCGATCAGGTTCGCGTCCAGCTCGGGGCGCTTGACCTCGACGACCTCGATGGAAACCGGGCCGGAGGCGATCTTCTCGAGATCCTTGCGCAGGGAGTCGATCTCGGCACCCTTCTTGCCGATCACGATGCCCGGGCGGGCGGTGGTGATGAACACCTTGATCTTGTCGCCAGCGCGCTCGATCTCAACCTTAGCGACGGCGGCACGGGCCAGACGCTTGTCCAGGAAGGAGCGGATGGCCATATCGTTTTCCAGGTTCTTGGCATAGTCCTTATCGGCATACCAACGGCTACGCCAATCCTCGGTTACGCCGATGCGGAACCCGGTAGGGCTGACTTTCTGACCCACGGTTTATGCCTCCTCTCGCGGCGCGACGATGACAGTGATGTGGCTCGTGCGCTTGTTGATGCGCGAGGCGGAACCCTTCGCGCGCGGACGGATGCGCTTGAGCGTGGGGCCCTCGTCCACGTAGGCAGCCTTGACCACCAGGGACTCGGGACGCACATGGTGCTGATTCTCGGCATTGGCAACGGCGGAATTCAGCGTCTTCTCGACCGTCTCGGCGATGCCGCGGTTCGTGAACGCGAGGATCTCGCGGGCGCGAATGACAGACTTGCCACGGATCTGGTCGATCACGATGCGAGCCTTGCGGGGAGAAACACGGACGTAACGTGCGATAGCTTTAGCTTCCATTGTTCACCCCTTCTTATCGCTTGCCCTTGTCGGCGGAGTGACCCTTGAACGTACGGGTCGGGGCGAACTCGCCCAGCTTGTGGCCGACCATGGATTCGGTAACGTAAACCGGCACGTGCTTGCGGCCATCGTGCACGGCGATGGTGTGACCCACCATTTCCGGGAAGATGGTGCTCGAGCGCGACCAGGTCTTGACGACGTTCTTCTCGCCTGCCGCATTCATCGCCTCGATGCGATTCAGAAGGCGCGGCTCTACGAACGGGCCTTTCTTCAAACTTCTGCTCACAATTACTCCTTAACGCTTTGCGCTACTTCTTGCGACGGCGGATGATCAGGCGGCTGGAAGCCTTCTTCGGGTTGCGGGTGCGATGGCCCTTAGCAGGCACGCCCCACGGAGAAACGGAATTGCGGCCCGAAGACTTGTTCTTGCCCTCGCCACCACCATGGGGATGGTCGACGGGGTTCATGACCGTACCGCGGACGGTCGGGCGGATGCCCAGCCAACGATTGCGGCCAGCCTTGCCGATGCGGATGTTGGAGTGCTCAGCGTTTCCAACCTCGCCGATGGTGGCGCGGCAGGTGAGCAGCACGCGGCGCATCTCGGAAGAGGGCATGCGCAGGATGGCGTACTTGCCTTCCTTGCCCATCAGCTGGATGCTGGTGCCGGCGGAGCGGGCCAGAGCGGCGCCCTTGCCGGGCTGCAGCTCGACGGCATGCACCAGGGTACCGACGGGGATGTGGGACAGCGGCATGGCGTTGCCGGGCTTGATGTCCACGTCGGTGCCGCTTGCGACGATGTCGCCCACCTTCAGGCCCTTCGGGTGAAGGATGTAGCGCTTCTCGCCGTCCTTGTAGTGCAGCAGGGCGATGCGGGCAGAGCGGTTCGGGTCGTACTCGATCGTGGCAACCTTGGCGGGCACGCCGTCCTTGTTGCGCTTGAAGTCGATGATACGGTAACGACGCTTGTTGCCACCGCCCTGATGGCGCGTGGTCACACGGCCGTAGTTGTTGCGACCGGCCTTCTTCGGCAGCGGTGCAAGCAGGGACTTCTCCGGCTTGGAGCTCGTGATCTCGGCGAAATCGGACACCGAGTAGAAGCGCCTACCGGGGCTCGTCGGTTTGTAAACCTTGACTCCCATTTCTTTCCTTCTCTTCTCAGGGACTTTTGCTCGCGCGCCTCACCGCACACCAAAAGCCCTTCCTTACCTGGTGGAACTTCGATGGCCGGTGTGCCTGTGTGAGGTGCAGGCAGCCGACGCCGAAGCTTCCACGCGTCCGGGTGTATCCATAGATTCGCCAGACGCAAAGAAGCATTATATGCCCTCGTGTGAATGGATTCAAGAATGAATTTTCCCCGGTCGCCACGCACACAACCTGCGCACAAGTAGCTGCCGGGACGCCCCGCGAGGTGCGCTAGCGGCCCTTGCGGATGCCGCCTTTGTGACCGTTTGCCTTGCGGGCCAAGCCGCGGTTCTTGCGGTTGGGCGCGGCCTTGCGCTGGTCGCGCAGGCGGTTTTTCTCGCCCGCGATGCCGCGCTTGGCGCGCTTCTCGCCCTCCCCCGCCTTTTCGGGCCACACCAAGCACTTCTCGCCGTGGCCGATAAGATCGGTGCGGCGTGCGCGGCGCAGCGCCTCGCGCACAAGGTCTCGGTTGGCGGGGTTGCGGTACTGGATGAGAGCCCGCTGAAGCGCTTTTTCGTGCGAGCTGCGCGGAACGTACACCTTCTCCATAGTGCGCGGATCGACGCCCGTGGCGTACATCACGGTGGAGAGGCTGCCGGGCGTAGGATAGAAATCCTGCACTTGCTCGGGATTGAAGCCCATGTCGCGCACGTATTCGGCCAGCTTCACCGCGTCGCGCATGGTGGACCCCGGATGCGATGACATCAGGTAGGGCACGGCGTACTGCTCGAGCCCCGCGCGCTCGGTGGCGCGCTGAAACGCCTCCACGAACCGCTCGTACACCTTGTGCGGCGGTTTGCCCATTACCGAAAGCACGTCGTCAGACACATGCTCGGGCGCCACGCGCAGCTGGCCGCTCACGTGGTGCGCCGCCAGCTCGTCAAGGAACTCCCTGCCGTGTTTCGCATCGGCCATCACATAGTCGAACCGCACGCCGCTGCGCACGAACACCTTCTTCACGCCCGGCAGCGCGCGCAGCTTGCGCAGCAGCTCCAGGTAATCGGAATGGTCGGCTTCCAGCTTTGCACAGGGTTTGGGAGAAAGGCAGCGCTTGCCCGTGCATGCGCCGCGCGAAAGCTGCGCCTTGCACGCCGGCGCGCGGAAATCGGCCGTGGGGCCGCCGACATCGGTGATGTAGCCTTTGAAGGCAGGATCGTGCGTCATGGCCTCGGCCTCGCGCAGAAGCGACTCGTGGCTGCGCGCCTGCACGATGCGGCCCTGGTGGAACGTCAACGCGCAGAAGGCGCATTCGCCAAAGCACCCGCGGTTGCTGGTCAGGCTGAAACGCACTTCGGACAGGGCGGGCACGCCGCCGGCCGCGTCGTAGGATGGATGCGCGGCGCGCGCGTACGGCAGCGCATAGACCGCGTCCATTTCTTGAGTGGAAAGCGCCGCGGCGGGCGGGTTTTGCACCACATACTCGTGGTCAGAATATGGCTCCACCAATCGCTTGCCGGTGAACGGGTCGCTGTTGCGGTACTGCACGGCGAAGCTGCGCGCATAGGCAAGCCGGTCGGTCTGCAGCTCGGAAAACGCCGGCAGCTCGACCGCGTCGTAGACGTGCTCGAGCGACGATGTGCGATACACCGTGCCGTCAACGAACGTGATGTCGCGGATGGAAAGGCCCGCCGCCAGCGCATCGGCAACTTCCACCATGGGGTGCTCCCCCATGCCGTAGATGAGAAGGTCGGCGCCAGCGTCCAGCAGAAGCGAGCGCTTCATCTTGTCGGACCAGTAGTCGTAGTGGGCAAGGCGGCGCAGGCTTGCCTCGATGCCGCCCACGATGATGGGCGTTTCCTTGAACGTGCGGCGGATGAGGTTCGAATACACCACCGTCGCGTGGTTGGGGCGCAGCCCCGCCTGCCCACCCGGCGAGTAGGCGTCGCGCGAGCGCTTCTTTTTCGCCACGGTGTAGTGGTTGACCATCGAATCCATGTTGCCCGACGACACCAGAAAGCCCAAGCGCGGCTCGCCGAGCACGGCGACGGATGCAGGGTCGTTCCAATCGGGCTGCGCAATCACGCCCACCTTGTAGCCATGCGCCTCCAGCAGGCGCGTGATGATGGCCATGCCAAACGACGGGTGATCCACGTACGCATCGCCCGACACGTACACGAAATCGCACTGCTCCCAGCCCAGCCGGCGCATGTCGGCGCGGGATGTCGGCAGGAACTTCTCAGCCGAAACCGTCGCGTGCTTTCGAGGCATGGTCACTCCTTCTTGGTTGAAAAACATTTGGGTTTGGCAGCGCCACCATGCGGCAGCGAGGCAGACAACACCCTTGCGTGCCGCATTCTACTTCGAAAACGGCTTGTCGTTCGGCGCAATCACGCGCAGGGCACCGGGTTCCACCGAGATCTTGTACTCGGTTTCAAACAGCGGCTCGCCATCGATCTGCACGGGAAGCGGCCCGTCGAAGCGCAGGCTGATCTCACGTGCGCGGAACGTTTCGATTTCTTTGAAGTGGCGGTGGTGCCCGCTCTTCGCGCGGAGGAACACCCAGCCCGCCTTCAGCGCGCCCACCGGCGCATGGGCGATGCACACGTCCAAAAGCCCGTCGTCGAACAGCGCGTCGGGGCAGATGCGGAACCCGCCTCCGTACGTGGGGCCGTTCTGCACCGCGCACAAGATGATGTCTTCGCGGCGCTCTTTGCCGTCGAAGACCGCCTCCATGCGACGGGGCTTCAGATTGTGAAGAAGCTGATCGATGCCGCTTTGCACGTACAGGGAAAGCCCTGCAGCTCCCGTGCGCTCGCGGCGTTCGATGGTGTCAAGCGCGATGGCGGCATCAAGCCCGAACGAAAGCGTTTCCATGAAGTACTCGCCGTTGCAGCAGCCCACGTCGCTTGTGCGGTGCGGTGCGTTGTCAAGCTGATGCACGATGTCTGTGAGTGTTGCAGCCATGCCAAGTGCGCCGGCGTAGTCGTTGCCCGACCCTGCCGGAATCACGCCCAGCGGCGGACGGAGCGCCGCCGGAATGGCCATGAGTCCGTTGAGCACCTCGTGGATGAGACCGTCGCCACCCAGCGCGACGACGGCATCGAGCCCGGCGGCGGATTCCGCGATGTCTGCGGCATGGCCCTGGTGGCTGGTCAGCATGACGGCGAGACGCGCGCCCACTGTTTCGCGCAAAAGCCGTTCAGCGCGCACGGCAGCCACGGCGCCTTCGCCATGGCGCGACGCGGGGTTGGCTATGAGGAGGACTTTCTCGCCTAGCATGAAACGCTCTTTCAAACGCAGCCGCCCCACCAGCACGGCAGGGCGGCGGCGGTTCTTCTACGCCTGAGGCGCTTCGAAATCCTTTTCAATGAAGGTCGCGTGCTCCGCGAGCCACTTGTTGGCACGCAGGCGCTCAGCCGCCTCGCGCAACACGAAGTTGCGGCCGCTTTCCTCAAGCTGCTTGCGGATCATCTTCGGATCGCCGCTGGCGATGGCCTTGCACGACTCGGTGAGGTCTTCGTCGGTGACCACCAGGCCCTCGTGACGGAACACCGCGTCGAGCGCGTAGCTTTGCGTGAGCATCTGGCGCACCTGCAGCATCATCAGCATGTTGAACTGCTGTTCGCCGCCCTGCTCTTCGATGAACTTCTCGAGGCTGGTGCCCTGCTGCGCCAGGTTGTTGCGCATGTTGGTGATCATGGAGCGCATCATGGCCTGGTAGACCTCGTCGGGAATGGAGCCCTGGAAGCGGGTTGCCATCTCGGCGGCAACCGCCTGAAGCTTGGCGTCCTCGTATTCGGCGGTGCGTTGGCGGGTGATGCTCTCCTCGATGCTGCGGCGCATGTCCTCATAGCTCTTGTAGAACGGCATGAACTTGCTCACCCATTCGTCGTCGATGACGGGAGCAACGCGCTTTTGGATCTCCAGCACGGTGACGGTGGTGGTGAACTTGGAAGTCACCTGGTTGCCGTCGGCATCGATGTCGGGCGCGTCGAAGGAGAACTCCTTGGTCTCCCCCACGTCCATGCCCACGATGTTCTCGTCAAAGCCCTCGGGCATGTAGCCCTGGCCAGTAACGTAGGTGCGGCCCTCGGTGGAAAGCGGCGTTACCTCCTCGCCGTTTTCACGGAACGCCTTCATGGCGATCTTGCAGCTGTCGCCCTTCTTCACAGGGTGCGGGTCGTCAGCCACGTACTCGGCGTAGTTCTCGGCCATCTGGCGCAGCTGCTCGTCGACCTCGGCGGGATCGATCTTCAGCGGAGGAATGGTCACGGTGGGAAGGTCGTAGGAGCTCAGCTCGTAGTCGGGCTTGGGAGTGACCGTCACCTCGAACTGGAAGGTCTGGCCGCGCTTGAGCGTGGATTTCGGGTCGATGGTCGGGGGGAACGCCGGAAGGACACCAGTCTTGTCAACCGCGAACGGCATGAGCTCGTCAGCCGCCTGGGACGCCACCACGGAATCCAGGTCGCGAATGCCCATGCGCTCTTCGGCAACCTGCGCCACGGTCTTGCCCTGCTCGGGGCGCAGGCCCATCTGGTTGGCGAAGCCGATGTGGGCGGCGTTAAGCGCTTTGGTCACCTCTTCGGTGGAAGCAACGGCGCTCACCAAGATCTTGCCGTCGTCGGTTTTCTTCTGGGTGATTTTCATCTTGGAACCTCTCCAACGTCTGAATGCATTGTGTGCCATTGTAGCGCACCCCTCCACCACGCACATCACGATATGCGTCTGGGACCAAGCATTCATACCAGAAGCCATAGTCCGCCAGCGACAATGTGACAGGGTGTGACAGGGGACGGTCCTTCTGTCACGTTTGGATAATTGCCATCGCCACGAGCGGCAGGAGCGCACGGGAGCAACGCTCCTTCTGTCCAATTATTCAGATGTGACAGAAGGACCGTCCCCTGTCACGTTTTCCCTGTCACGATTTACTCGTTTGACTTGAGGCTTTCTACCATGTCGATGGCGCGGAGTTTGCGGCGCATTGCCAGCATGACGAGCACGGTGAACACGAGTGTGAGCGCGTAGGCGATCACGAAGCTGAGCACATGGATCTCGCGGCCGAACATCACCTGGTCCACCTCGGCGGTCTGAACCACGAACGCTTCTAGGAAGATGCCCAGCACCAAGCCACACGCGGCACCGATGACAGAAAGGATCATCGTTTCGCGGAAGATGTAGGCGTTTACCTCTTTGCGCGTGAACCCGAGCACCTTCAGCGTGGCGATCTCGCGCGCACGTTCGGCGATGTTGATGTTGGTGAGGTTGTACAGCACCACGAACGCAAGCACGGCCGCCGCGACGATCAGCACCACCACGACGGAATCGACGCTGGTGAGCATCGTGCGGTACGAATCAATTTGCTCGTCGTTGAACCCAACCGTCTTCACGCCGGGGGTGTCCAACAGCTCCTCGGACAAGCGGGCGCGCTGGGAAGTGTCGTCGGTAGTTTGGGCGTAAATCGTGTCCCATTCAAGCTCTTCGTCGAACGCTTCCCCGTAGAGCGCTGGCGTGATGAACAGGTATTGGCTCACGTAGTTTTCCATGATGCCGGCAATGGGAATGACCGCCGCATCGCCGGTGGCGTTGCCGATGTCGTCCTCGCGGTAGACGCTGATGTTGTCGCCCACGCCAAGCCCCAGCTCGTGTGCAAGTTTCTCGCTGACGATAACGCCGTCGTCGGAAAGAGAGAGCGGGTCATGCCCCACGCGCTCGCGCATGAGCACGTAATCGCCCGATGCCGCAGGATCCTCCGGCACCACGAGCTCCAAGCGTTGATCCTTGGCACCCTCTTCCACCGCGATCACGTTGGCGGTGTGCAGCCACTCATACGCCCCTACCGCCTGCGCGTCGTCGTCTAGCACGTTGGACACCGCATCGTGCGCCGACTCGACCTCGGCATCCACACGAACCACCATGCTGTAACGGTAGATCTGGTAGAACTGCTTGTCGATGATGTCGTTGATGGCGTTTTGCAAACCCAAACCGGTAAGCAGCAGCGCCGTGCAGCCGGCAATGCCGACAACCGCCATGAAGAAGCGCTGTTTGTAGCGGAAGATGTTGCGCGCCGTCACCTTCCACGAGAACGAGAAGCGTCGCCAGATGAAGGGAATGCGCTCCAGCAGGATGCGCTTGCCTGCCTTCGGCGCACGCGGCTGCATGAGCGCAGCAGGCGATTCACGCAGCGTGGAAGCGGCGGCCGCCCAGGTTGCCACCAGCGTAATGCCGATGGACAGACCGGCGGAAAGCGCTGCCAAACCAGGATCGATGGGAGTTGGGCGCTGCGGCACGGCGTACACGATGGAGTATGCGTTCATGATGAAGTACGGCAAAAACTGTGTGAGCGCCGCGATGCCCACAAGTGCGCCCAAGCCGCTTGCCGCCAGCGCGTAGATCAGGTACTTCGACGTGATGCGCATCTTGCCGTAGCCAAGCGCCTTGTGCGTGCCGATGAGCACGCGCTCTTCCTCGACCATGCGCGTCATGGTGGTAAGCGACACAAGCGCCGCCACCAGGAAGAAGATGAACGGGAACACCTGCGCGATCTGGTCGATGCGGTTCGCGTCGGAATCGAAGCTCTCCGCGCCGATGAGCTTGGTGCGATCAAGCACGTAGAACTGCGGGTCTACTATGTCGTCGATCTGGCGCTGCGCATCAACAAGCTGCTCTTCCGCCTCGGCGAACTGGCGCTGCGCTTCGTCGTAGTTGCGCTCATATTCGGCAAGCCCGCTTTCGTATTCGGCGATGCCGTCTTCGTAGTCAGTGCGGCCTTCCGCCAGCTGGGCACGACCGCTGGCGAGTTGAGACGCCGCATCATCAAGCTGGGACTGGGCTGCAGCAAGCTGCTCTTCGGCTGCGGCGCGCTCTTCATCAAGCCGCGCCTGGGCGTCTTCGAAGTATTGTGCGGAAAGGCCCGCCGTCTGATCGCCAATCTGCGCGATTCCAGCCTCCAGCTGAGGGATGCCCGCGACGATTTCAACACGCTGCTCCTTCAGGCCTTCAAGCTGCGCAATGCCGGCTTCAGCCGTCGTCTTCTGATCAAGGCACTCCTGGTAAGCAGCGTGCATCGGGCTGTCCGGATCGGCTGCGCCCATCTGCTCGAGCTGCGCGAGGACCTGCTTCACCTGAGAAAGCCCCGCTTGCGCTTCCTCCAATGCCGCGTCGATGTCGGGAACCTGCGCATCAATTGCCGCCAACCCGTTTTGCGCGGCGCCCAGCTGTTCCTGCAGATCGGCACGCAACGCCATGGCGTCTTCGTACTGGGCACGCCCTTCGTCCAGCTGAGCCTGAGCATCGGCCAGCTGGGCTTCAGCCGCCTCGCGCTGGGATGCAAGTTCGGACACGCCCGCGTCGTATTCCGCTTGGCCGTCGGCGATCTCCCGCTCGCTTTGCGCGATGGTCGCCGCTGCATCATCAAGCTGCGCCTTTGCGTCGTCCAACTGGCGCTTCGCATCGTCCAGCTGCTTCTGCGCGTCGGCCTTTTGCTTCTCGTAATCCGCGCGCGCATCGTCCAGCTCGCGCTGCGCCGAACCCTTGATGTCGTCCAAGCGCGCCGCGTTGAAGTCGCCTTCCATCGATTCGAGACGTTCGGTCACGCGTGCAACGACCTCGTCGTACGCAGCGCTCGAAGCAGCTTCGTCGCGCGCACCCTCAACCGTCAGGAACGCTTCGGTATAGGGGATGTCGTCAGAAAACGTTTCAGCGGGAACATAGGCGAACTGGTCCACCACGCCGCTTCCCAACGACGTGGTGCCCAAGTTGGTAGGCGAAGCATAGTAGGAGCAACGCGCGAACCCCGTTATGGTGAATTCGGTCGTGTTCAGCGTATCGGAAAGCTCGCCTGTGCCTTCGGTCAGCACCACGGTGTCGCCCACTGCAACGTCTGTGTCCATGACGACGTCTTCGCCAAGCAGGCACTCCCCCGGCTCGTCGGGCCATTCGCCCTCGGTTAGCACCAGGCGGTTGATGTAGTCAGCATCATCGGAAACAGCGGTCATGCCGTCCGACACATCGCTCACCTTCGCTGCATCAACATCAAGGGAGTGGATGCGCACGACGTACTGGCTGCCATCGATCTCGGAGACCGCGTCAACTTCGTAGGCAGGCATGACAGCCTCGACGCCCTCCACACTGCGAAGCGTGTCGACTTCGGCATCAGAAAGGCCCAGCGTCGACATGACGCGGATGTCCATGAGATTGGTGCCGTCGTAGTTCTGATCTGCGGCTATCTTCATGTCCGGCGCCGACATGCGAAGCCCCGCGTAGAACCCAGCACCAAGCGCGGCGATCACGGCGATGGCAACAAAGCGCCCAAGCGTCTGGCGAATGGACCGCCGAATCTCCTTATTGAACGCGCTCGCCACAGCCGCCTATCTTTCCCTAGGGTAATCCTCCCCCAAATGATACACCAACAAAAAAAGGGCCCTGCAATCGCAGGGCCCTTGTGCCTAACCTGTCGGGTTGAGCATAAGAAGCCGAGAGGGGCTGAGGTGGCCCGAATTCGTGGGATCGCAAAGGCGAAGCGTACTTTGGTACGTGAGCCTTTGGGATCACGCGAAGGCGGGGTGCCTCAGTCCCTCTCGGTGGACGAGCAGTTCCGCCGGTCGGCAGACCGGCGGAACATCACTACTGCTGGGTGGCGAACAGCTCGATGGACTCGCCGGCGGCCAGGGTGACCATGGCCTTCTTCCAAGTGCGAGTGCGGCCAGCCTGGACGCGAACGCGCTTCGGCTTGGACTTCACGTTCAGCGTGTTGACCTTCACCACGTGAACGTTGAACAGCGCCTCGACGGCCTGGCGGATCTCAACCTTGTTGGAATCCTTGGCAACCTCGAAGGTGTAGACGTTCTCCTCCATCATGTCGTAGGAGTTCTCCGTGATGATGGGGCGAATGATGACTTCGCGAGGATCCTTCATTTATGCCAGCACCTCCTCGATGTACTTCAGAGCTTCCTCGGTGAACACGAGGGCCTTGTTGTCGATCAGCTCGTAAGCGTTGGCAGTCGACACAGGCAGGATGTTCACAGAGGGGATGTTGCGGAACGACAGGAACGTGTTGACGTCCTCGTCGCCGATGACCAGCGTCACGCGACGGTCATCCAGGCCCAGAGCCTTCAGAGCAGCCATGGCAAGCTTGGTGGAAGGCTTCTCGAAACCGAACTCCTTCACCACGGTGAACGCGCCCTCGGCCAGCTTCGCGGACAGAGCGGAGCGCATGGCCAGCTTGACTTCCTTGTTGTTCACGCGGAACGCGTAGCTGCGGGGATGCGGGCCAAAGACCACGCCGCCGCCACGGAAGTGAGGCGCACGGATGGTGCCCTGACGAGCACGGCCGGTGCCCTTCTGGCGGAACGGCTTGCGGCCACCGCCGCTGACCATGCCGCGCGTGCGCGTGTTGTGCGTGCCCTGGCGCCAGGAAGCACGCTGAGCGCGCACCACCTGATGCATGACATGCACGTTCGGCTCGATGCCGAAGACGTCGGAGGAAACCTCGGCCGTACCGGCCGCGTTACCGCCCGCGTCCTTGATGTCGATAGTCGTCATAGTTTACTAACTCCTTAACGGTACAAATGCCGAGATTACGCCATGCGGACACGGACCAGAGCGTTCTTGCCGCCCGGAACCGCACCCTTGACCAGGATGAGGTTCTGGTCCTCGTCGACGCGCACGACCTCCAGGTTCTTCACGGTAACGGTGTCGCAACCCATGTGGCCAGCCATGCGCATGCCCTTGAGCACGCGGGAAGGCGTAGCGCACATGCCGATGGAACCGGGAGCGCGATGGAAGTGGGAGCCATGGCCGCCCGGGCCGCCACCGAAGCCATGACGACGGATAACGCCCTGGAAGCCCTTGCCCTTGGAAGTGCCGGTCACGTCGACCTTCTTCACGTCGGCAAACACCGCCACGGTCTGCTCGTCGCCAGCCTTGTACTCGGACGCGTTCTCAACGCGAACCTCGCGCAGGTAGCGGGTGGGCTCGACGCCCTGTTTGGCGAAATGGCCGGCCATGGGCTTGTTGACCTTCTTGGCCTTGATCTCGCCGAAGCCCAGCTGCACAGCCTCGTAGCCGTCAGTCTCGGTGGTCTTCACCTGGCAGATCTTGTTGGGCTCAGCCTGGATCACGGTGACGGCGATAACGCGGTCGTCCTCGGTCCAAAGCTGGGTCATGCCCACCTTCTTGCCGTAAATAGCATTGATCATTTGAGCGATCCCCCTTACAGCTTGATCTCGATGTCGACGCCGGCGGGAAGGTCGAGACGCATCAGGGAGTCAACCGTGTTCGGGGTGGGCTCCAGGATGTCGATCAGGCGCTTGTGGGTGCGCATCTCGAACTGCTCGCGGGAATCCTTGTCGACGTGCGGCCCGCGGATGACGCAATACAGGTTGCGCTCGGTGGGCAGCGGAATAGGTCCGGAAACCTTGGCACCCGTCTTCTGGGCGGTGTCGACGATGAGCTTCGTGGACTGATCCACGATCTCGTGATCGTAGCCCTTCAAGCGGATGCGAATCTTTTGATTAGCCACTTGATTTACCTCCAATTAGCGCGGGCGCCTTACGCGTTCCCGCCGGCCTTGCTGATAATCTCTTCTGCCACGTTCTTGGGCACCGGCTCGTACGAGTCGAACTGCATGGTGTACACAGCACGGCCCTGCGTGCCGGAACGCAGATCGGTGGCGTAACCGAACATCTGGCTCAGCGGAACCTTCGCGCTGATGACGGCGGCGTTGCCACGCTTCTCCTGGCCCTGGATCAGGCCACGGCGGCTGGGGATGTCGCCCATGACGAAGCCCATGTACTCCTCGGGGGTCTCAACCTCGACAGCCATCATCGGCTCGAGGATGACCGGGTCGGACTTGCGCAGAGCGTCCTTGATGGCCATGGAGCCCGCAACCTTGAAGGCCGCCTCGGAGGAGTCGACCTCGTGGTAAGAACCATCGATGAGCTCGACGCGGACGTCCTCGACGGGATATCCTGCCAGAACGCCGGAGTTCAGCGCCTCCTGGATGCCCTTGTCGATAGCCGGGATGTACTCCTTCGGCACGACGCCGCCCACGATCTTGTTCTCGAACTCGTAGCCCTTGCCGGCCTCCTGCGGGTACATGTTGATGACCGCATGGCCGTACTGGCCGCGACCGCCGGACTGGCGAACGAACTTGCCCTCGGCGTTCATGACCTCGTGGCCCGGACGCTCGCGGTAGGCAACCTGCGGCTTGCCGACGTTTGCCTCGACCTTGAACTCGCGCAGCAGGCGGTCGATGATGATCTCCAGGTGGAGCTCGCCCATGCCAGCGATGATGGTCTGGCCGGTCTCATGGTTGGTGGACACGCGGAACGTCGGGTCCTCCTCGGCCAGCTTCTGCAGGGCGATCATCATCTTGTCCTGCTCGGCCTTCGTCTTCGGCTCAACAGCGATGTCGATAACCGGATCGGCGAATTCCATGGACTCCAGGATGATGGGATGGCCCTCTTCGCACAGCGAGTCACCGGTGGTGGTGTCCTTCAGACCCACGACCGCGACGATGTCGCCGGCCTGGCAGCTGTCGATGTCGACGCGCTGATTGGAATGCATCTGCAGCAGACGGCCGATGCGCTCCTTCTTGTCCTTCGAGGCGTTCACCACGTAGGAGCCCGCGTCCAGCTTGCCGGAGTACACGCGCAGGTAGGTGAGCTTGCCGACGTAGGGGTCGGTCATGATCTTGAACGCCAGAGCAGCGAACGGGGCCTTCGGATCGGAAGGACGCTCGTCCTCGGCGTCGGTGTCGGGGTTGGTGCCCTTGATGGCGGGGACGTCCAGCGGAGACGGCATGTAGTCGACCACTGCGTCCAGCAGTTCCTGCACGCCCTTGTTCTTGTAGGCGGAGCCCACGAACACCGGGTTGACCTTGCAGGAGATGACGCCCTTGCGCAGAGCGGCCTTGAGCTCGTCGACGGTGAACTCCTCGTCCATGAGGACCTTCTCCATCAGGTCGTCGTCGCAGTCAGCGGCGGCGTCCACAAGCTCCTGACGGTACATCTCGGCGTCTTCCTTGAACTCGGCCGGGATCTCGTCGAGCGGCTCGGGGTAGGTCATGCCCTTGTCGTCGGCCTTGAAGTCCCATGCGGTCATGGTAGCAAGGTCGATGACGCCCCAGAAGTTGTCCTCAGCGCCCATGGGGAGCTGAGCGGCCACAGCGTTCGCACCCAGGCGATCGCGCATGGTCTGGATCGCGTGGAAGAAGTCGGCGCCCACGCGGTCGTACTTGTTGATGAAGGCGATGCGCGGAACGCCATAGCGCTCGGCCTGACGCCACACGGTCTCGGACTGGGGCTGCACGCCGGCGACGGCGTCGAACACGGCCACAGCGCCGTCGAGCACGCGCAGAGAGCGCTCAACCTCGGCGGTGAAGTCCACGTGGCCGGGGGTGTCGATGATCTGGAAGCGGTAGGACTTGCCGTTGTCGGCGCCACCGGGGTACTTCCAGAAGCACGTGGTCGCAGCGGAGGTGATGGTCACGCCGCGCTCCTGCTCCTGAACCATCCAGTCCATCGTCGCGGCGCCATCGTGCACCTCGCCGATCTTATGGGTCTTGCCCGTGTAGTACAGGATGCGCTCGGTCGTCGTCGTCTTGCCCGCATCGATGTGGGCCATGATGCCGATGTTGCGCGTGTCCTGCAGAGGAATGTTCGCCATGCTTTCCTACCTCTTCCTACCAGCGATAATGAGAGAACGCACGGTTGGCTTCAGCCATCTTGTAAACATCTTCGCGGCGCTTAACGGCTGCGCCGGTGTTCTCGGCTGCGTCCATGATCTCAGCGGCCAGGCGCTGCTTCATGGTGTGCTCCTTGCGCTTGCGGGAAAAGTCCACGATCCAGCGGATGGCCAGCGTGGTGGAACGACGGGAGCTGACCTCCATGGGCACCTGGTAAGAGGCGCCACCGACGCGCTTGGACTTGGTCTCAAGCGTGGGGCGAACGTTGTCCATGGCCTTCTTGAAGACGGTCAGCGGATCGGAGTTCGTCTTCTCGCGGATGATGTCGAACGCACCGTAAACGATGCCCTCGGCGATGGATTTCTTGCCGTCCAGCAGGACCTTGTTGATCAGCTGGGTGACAAGACGGTTGTTGTACTTCGCGTCCGGCTGGATTTCGCGACGGACGGCTGCTGCACGACGCGGCATGTAGTACTCCTTAACTTTCCTGCGCGCTTCGGGGCGCACCTGCGCCCATTAGGCCCGGCCTCGCCTGCCCTTCAGGCGACTTCGCTTCGTGGCCCGCGCGACTTAACGGTTACTTACTTGGGGCGCTTGGCGCCGTAGCGGCTGCGACCCTGCTTGCGGTTGTCCACGGCCGCGCAGTCGAGAGCGCCGCGGATGACCTTGTAGCGGACACCGGGGAGGTCCTTAACACGGCCGCCGCGGATGAGCACCATGGAGTGCTCCTGCAGGTTGTGGCCGATGCCCGGGATGTAGGCGGTCACTTCCATGCCGTTGACCAGACGCACACGGCAAACCTTGCGAAGAGCCGAGTTCGGCTTCTTCGGCGTGGTGGTGAACACGCGGGTGCACACGCCACGCTTCTGAGGATTGCCCTTGAGTGCTGCAGTCTTCTTCTTGGCAACGACATCATGGCGACCCTTGCGGATCAGCTGGTTGATGGTAGGCAAAACAGTCTCCTTTAATACCTTTATACCTCGTTGGCGCTGGCTTCCTCGCTCCGCCGCTGTACCGCGTTCGCCTCGGGCAACCCAACCAAAGGCGCCGGCACCCGGCTTTGTGCGGAAGCTTCCCGCCTTGCTTTGGGCTCGTCCTCGCGTACGCGCACCAAAACAAACGCCCCATACGGGACGCGAGGAGGAACTTTATCACCCGTAAAAATGCGTGTCAAACGCCACGCACCCGGGCGTATCTATACCTTTTGAAGAACGGATGCAACGACAAAGTCCCAGGTCGTATGCATGTTTCAGCACTTCTTTGGCTTGAAAGGAGGTCTTGAGTCGCGTTCTATTGTGTGGGAAGTGTGGAGTTTGCCCGCAAACGAGCGATTTCGGCAGCTAAACCGGGTGCATCGGCAGCGGAATAGGCGTAGCCCACCTGCTGCAGCGTATCGACACCCGCAGGATCGTCGCGCTCTACGCGCACGAACGTCACCTCCACGGCGTCGAAGCCCGCCGAAAGCGCCGCCAGAGCGTAGCACTGCCCTTGCAGCAGGTGCTTCGCATGCAGGCGCTCGTCGGTTTCGGCCGCCGACCCGCCGGTCTTGTAGTCCACGATGAACGCGTGCCCGCTTGCGGGCTCGTTATGGCAGAACAGGTCGATCTCGCCTTCCAGCACGCCGTCGGCAACGGGAAGCGCGAAGGGAAGCTCCGGCTCGCGATGGGCAAACGACGCCGCGCGGGCGCACGCCTGCGATCCCAGCCAGCGTTCCAACGCAACGCGCACGCGGTCGCGATCGGCCACCCCGTAGGCGCGACACGCGGCGTCCACATGGGCGCGCGCAGCATCGGCACCGCGCAAAGCGGCAAGCTGGGCCAAGCGATGGAAGGCCGAACCGAAATCCGTGGCGGCATCGGCATCCTTGCCCGCCATGGAAGAAGCGGGCGGCCCCCCTTCCCCATCGGGAGCAGCGAAGGGGATCGCGAGCGCGGCGGAATGCGCGGCAGAATACGCCTCGGAAGCGGAAGCGTCCAAAGAGGCGCCCTCATCCGCTGAAGAATCGTCCTTTACAGCGGCGTCCGCTTCATCCGATGCGCCATCCAGGGTGGCATGCAGCGACGAATACGAGAAGAGTCCCGTGGCCGGGCGCCCAGGCGTGGTGCACGGCGGCAGCGCAAACGACGCAACCTCTGGCGCGAGCATCTCAGCCGGCTGGGTCGCGGCGGGAACAGCCTGCGCCTTTTCCTCGGAGGCGTCGCCCGCTTCCTCGGCGAGCCCTTCATCGCCAATGCCGCGGCAGCGGTAGAGCGCCGGCGCCGATCCGCCGTAGTCCAGCTCGCAATCGTCCTCGGGGAACGGCTCCTGCCCGAAAAACGCGCTGCGGATGTCATCGGCAACGCCCGCGCACACGGGGTCGTCCTTCTTCGGGCGGATGGTCAGGAACACCGCGACGGACTCCTTCGCGCGCGTGGCTGCCACGTAGAACAGGCGCTGCCCCTCGGAGGCTTCCTCGAACGACGCGATGTCGTGCAGCGCACCGTTGAACGCCGCCGCATCGGGGGCGGCAAGAGCGTCGTCCCACGTGAGCGGCCCGTCTTCCCCGCCGGTCACCGGCGCTTTCGAAAACGCCTTTGTCAGGTTCGACCCCGCCGCTAGCGTGCCAGCGCCGGGCTTGAGCCCTGCGCACGTGCGGCCGGCGCGCGATTCCAACGCAAGCGCGCCTGTGCGGGCCGCCCCTGTGGGCAGTTCGGCCACGGCGACAAGCGGGAACTCCAAGCCCTTCGACGCATGGATGGTCATGATGCGCACGGCGCGGCCGCCCTCGGCGTTCAGCACGCCGGGCTTGTCCTTCGCGCCCGCATCGAACAGCGCCGAGAAACGCCCTGCCGCGCTGGAAGGCCCTGCCGCGCCGCCATCCTCGAACCCTTCCACCAGACGCACTGCCTTGAGCACGTTGGCGATGCAAGCCGCGCCCTCGGCTCCACGCTGCTGCAGGCGCGCAAGCCAGCCGGAATCTACCAGCGCCTGGCGCAGCGCAGCGGAAAGACCTACGAAGCGCACCGTTTCAAGCGCCTTCGACAGCACTTCCACCGCCTGGCGCAACGCCGGGGAAAGCGGATCGGATGTTTGCGGCTCCGGCACGGCCAGTTGCGACACGGGCTCGAGCGCCTCGCCCTCGGCGGCGTCTTCACCCGAGCGTGCGCGGGCGAGCGCCACCAAGCCGCGGTCCAGCTTGCGGTTGCGCGGAATGCCCCACGCGTCATCCCAGCCGGTGGCCATGCGCAGCAAGTCGTCTGCGGAAAGGCGGAACATCTCGCTGGTGAGAACCTCGAACAGCGATGCGGTGTCTTCAGGGTTTGCCACCGCGCAGGCAAGCGCGCGCATCACCGACACCTCGGGGAACGAGAAGAAGGTGGAACCCCCGGCCACGATGCACTCGAAGCCTTCCCGGCGCAGCGCCGCCGCGTATTCTTGGGCATGCGTCATGCCGCCCAAAAGCAGCACCATTTCAGACGCGTCATGGCCAGCCTCGCGCAGGCGCGAGAAATGTTCGGCCACCTGGCGCGCCGACGCCGCGCGGGCACGGGCCGCCTCGCCCGCCTTCGCCCTGCCGGCAGGAAGCGCCGTCACCGTCAGCTGCACGCGCGGCTCGGGCGCACGGTACTTGGAGCCGTCGTAGACAGCGGACAGGTCGAGGAACGCATCACCGAACACGCACGGCTGCGCGCACACCTTCCGCACGAAGGCCAAAATGTCGCCATGGCTGCGGAAGTTGCGGGTGAGCTGCAGAAGGGCCGGCTGCCCGCCGGCTTCCACAATGGAGGGCTCGGAAAGCTGCGCGCGGAAGGCGCGGTAGCCGTTGACGTCGGCCCCGCGGAAACGGTAGATGCTCTGCTGGGCGTCGCCCACCGTGCACAGATAGCGCAAGCCCGGGCCCGCCAGATGCCGCACGATGGCGATCTGCAACGCATCGGTGTCTTGGAACTCGTCAACCATCACCAAACGGAAGCGATCGGCGTAGCGCGCCCCGATGGCGGGATCTTCTAGCGCGCGCAGCGTCAGACGCACAAGGTCGTTGTTGTCGAGCGCCGCGGCTGCGCGCTTCAAGCGCGAGAACACGTCGTCCACGCGGCGCGCCATGCCCATGAACTCGTCGAGCAGCTGCGCGCCGCGGGCATAGGCGGCGTTTTGCGCCACGCGGGAATGCGCGGCCTGATAGGTGTCGAACGCTTCATTGCGCGCGTCGTCGGACGACTTGATCTTGCGCAGCAGCGGGCAGCCGTTCAGAATGCCCAGAAACTCCGCAAGATCCTGGCTGCCCGACGCTACGAACTCTTCGAGCGCTTCACAAGCTTTTTCCAAGTCGGCCAAAGCGGAATCACGCGTCTTCGACGGCTTGCAGTCGCGATAGAACGGCTCGACGGCGCGGTATGCCTCAAGCATCTCGCGCGCCAAGGCGGAAGGCTGCGCCGGCTCGGGTCCACGGACGAACCCGTCGAACCCTTCGGGCATGGCGGCCGCCGCGTTCACCAAAGCTTCCACGATGGACGCCACCGACGCCTCGCCGCGGAACGAGCGCACGGGGAACTCGCGCAGCAGCGTCTGGCGCACCGCGCCGTCCACGATGTCGGATTGCCGCCCGAGCACCTCGGAGAGCGCCTGCGCCAGAAGGTCGTCGCGCTCCTTGCCTTCCAGCACGCTGAAGCCCGGGTCCACCCCCACCTGCAGCGCCTCGGCGCGCAGGATGCGCGAGCACATGCCGTGGATGGTGGATATCCACGCACCGTCAACTTTCATCGCCTGGTCAAGGCGGCCTTGGGCACGCAACGTGGATCGCACGCGCCCCTTCAGCTCGGCGGCAGCCTTGCGCGTGAACGTGATGGCGCAAATCTGGTCGATGTCGTCGACGCCGCTTGACGGGTCGGCCAGCGCCGCAGCAATGCGCTGCGTGAGCGTGAACGTTTTGCCCGACCCGGCGCCAGCCGATATGTCCAGAGGGCCCGCCAGGCGCTCCACGCAGGCACGCTGTTCTTCGGTGAACCGCACCGCCATTACGCAGCACCCCCCGATTTCTCCGCCATAAGCTGGTCGCGGTGCTCGCACAGACCCACCGGGCACCATTCGCACGCCTTCAAGTCGGCCGCCGCCGGCGCGATCTCGCCTGCAAGCAGGCTGGCCACCTTGCGCTCCACTTCCGCTTCCGCCGCATCGAGCGCTTCAGCAAACGCCGACGTTCCGCACGTGGCGGGATCCATGCCCAGAAGGTCGGCATCGCCGTCGAGCACCGTGCGGTCGAACAGGCCGCGCGCCGCACCGTCTTTGCCGTAGGAAAGGTAGATGGCGCCCACGGGGATGAGCCCCAGCTTGCGGCGCGCCATCTGCGCGTAGATGAGCGTCTGCATCTTGCGCGGCAGCACGGTGCCGTCGTTTTCAGCGCCGCGGAACGCGTACTCGCGCCCCACCGACCCCTTGTAGTCGATCACCACGCAGCGCCCGTAGGCATCCACGTCGATGCGGTCCACCTTGCCCGCCACGTGCACGCCGGCGTAGATGAACTCGTCGCCGCCTTCGCCGAACGAGATCTCCTCGCCCATCGGCGCGAAGTCGGGCAGCAGGCGCGCCTCGCGCCTCACCAGGCCCTCCAGGCGATTGCGCAGCTGCTCCACCTCCATGCGCTCGAGCTCGTCAAGCGGGATGAGCGCGTCTTTGGCGAAGCGATGCTGCTCGTAGGCGAAGCGATCGTTGAACACGGTGTTCATGAGCTCGACCGCGCGCTCTGCGTTCTCTTCCGTCACGCGGCGCGCACCCGTCTCGCGCAGCGCATTGTGCAGTTGTTCCAGCACGCCGTGCGCAAAGTTGCCGAATGCCAGCCCGCCGAAATCGGCGTCCACCGTGTCAAGCCGCAAGCGGCGGCGCGCGAACCACAGGTGCGGACACTCCAGGTAGCTTTCGATGGCAGACGGCGACAAGTAGGGCTCGGCCGCGATCACGCCCCCCGCGAACACGCGCGGCAGCAAGATGCGGCTGCGCGAGGCGGCGTCAACCGAGCCGGTGGGATGCAGCGGGATGTCGCGCGAAAGCGGGGCCGCCTTGCCGCACGACAAATTGGCAGCGACGTCTTCTTCGCCCAGCTGGGCGCACCACGTCGAAAGCGCGGGCGTGAGACCGGTCGCCTCATCAACCTCGTCGGCGTTCTGGGGGTCGCTTCGGTAGCAGTCGACAAGCTCTTCGAACAGGGCAGACGGACGCTCTTCGTCGCCATCAGCGGTGTTGAGCGGACGGCTCACGACGATGCGCGCGCAAGCGGTGGCGAGCGCAGCCGAGAAATCCTTCTGCACGCGCTGCGCCTGCGAGCGGAACGCCCCGTGGCGTTCGAGCTCGGCAGGACCGGCGCCCCACACGTCAAGCAACGCATCGGCGGCATCGCGCTCGTCGGTCAAGGGGTACGCCGCTGCCGTGAGGTCGGCCAACACGACGCAATCGAACGACGATGCAGGCCGGGCCGCCAGCGCAGACAGCGTGAGAAACTCGATGTGACAGGGGACGGTCCTGCTGTCACATCCCATCTCCTTGGCGACACCGACCGGCTGGGTTTCGAGCACGTCGGCCAGCGCGTCAAGGGAAAGCCCCACATCTTGAGCGACATCGTGAACGCGCAGCGCGCACTCGATGGCGGCCAAAGCCCCGTTGCGCTGCGCCTCGGGCCAGGCTCGCTGGGCAAGCACCCAATCGCGCTCGGCAGCCAGGGCGTCAGCGAAGCGGCCATCGGCGAAGGCGGCGGCAATATCGCGATGGTCTTCATCCGCAAAAGCGGCAAGGTCGGTGAAGGCGTCGTCGGCAGTCTGCGCGCGGCTGCCGCGGAACCGGCTGTCTGCCGCACGGGCCATGCGCGGCGGCAGCGCCGAAAACGCGCTCAGCGCAAAATCGCCCGCCAGGCGCACATCCAACGGCGCACCCGCTGCTCCCTGCGCCGCGAACCGCAGAAGCGCACACCACGCGCTGCCAAACGGCGTGCGTCCGAACGGCATTGCGCCAGACAAGACGCACGTCGCCCCCTCCGACGAAAGGCGCGGGGCCAGCTTGTCGAACCAGGCAGCTGCATCAGGCGCCGCAAGCGCGATATTCGCGCCCTTCCCTTCCCTGATCCAAGCCGAGACCTCTTCCGCCACCAAGCGCGCTGCAGCGTAGCCGCCCGACGGCAACGCGAAGCGCACATTACCTTCTGCTTGGACGGGATTGTCGAAGTCGGGATCAAGAAGATGACGCTGGAGCCGCTCGAGCTCTGCAGGGCGGCCTTCGACCCCTTCTGCTTCCCATTCCACCTCGAGCACGCAGGTGCTTGCGGCGTCCAGGAAACGCAGCTGAAGCGCCGTCGGCGTCGTATCCAGCACGATAACGCTTGCGCCATCAAGGACGTTGGCGTTCTTGAGAATCTCGCAGGCCTCGGTGGGCTCCACCAATCCGCGCTTTTCCAGAAGCTGCCCGTAACGAAGCACCGCCTGCGTCGCCGCGCGCTCGGCTGCGCCCATTTCGGATGCGGACGCCGCCTTCGCCGCAGCGAACCCCTCGCGCGCCGCGCGCGCGAGCAGCTTTGCGTACCCTGGCGTGCAAGCCAGAAGCGACGTTTCGTCTTCCGCCTCCGCCGCGGCAACCTCGTCTTCCAACGCACGACGCATGAGCACGGCACGCTGCAGTGGCGCAACAAGTGCGCGGCCGTCTCCGAACAGCTCCCACAGGTCGGCCACCCAGCCATCGAACGTCGTCACGGCAACACCGAACCCAGCACCCTCGCGCGCCAACAGGTGCTTCACACGCACCTCGTCGTCGTACGAGCGCACAACGACCACCGGCCGCCCACCGCACTCGCGCGCGTCGCGCACCAGCCGCAGCATCTCCGTTTCCGCAGCCCGCGCAGACCGATATGTCGTCCATTCCAATGGCATGAGGAGAATTATACCTGTACTCTAATTTGCAATTCGCAGCATCCGAACTGGGAAAACCATCGTCAGGCTTCCATGGCGCCTTTCCTTGGACGACCCGCTTTGCGAGGCGAATTGAAACGTTCCTTGACGCTTTCCGTCGATATCATCAAGGTAGCGCCCACTTTGCGCGCTTTGAGAATCCCATCGCGCACCATTGCGTAGATCCGCGACCGGGAGACGTCAAGAATGTCCGCAGCCTCGTCCGCCGTCATCTCGTTGAGGGAAAGATCATCGCCTTCCACCAACGCCATGATTCCCACAATAGTGCTCCCATCAGGGCATTCGGGAGTAAAGCTGCCAACAGTCGGAAGAGGATCGCCCTCCTTAAGGCGATCAGCTATCTCCAAACACAGAAGATCCTGCGCCATATAAACGGCATCGGCAAAATCGTTGCCTTGGGTCATGAGTTCGAGCTCAGGAATAGACGCCTCATACCCGTCTGAGCCGCACGGGGTCAGAACCGCTTTATACAAATAGCGTTCCATGCGTTTTCCCTTCCTGACAGCTTTTAGCGCCTCAATCCATCGGCGCGCTTTTTGACATCATCTTCCACACCGGGCTTCAGATCTCCCCGATGCCGAGGCAGGCGAATCTTGGTTCCCCAAGGCATCATGAACGTGTCATGTTCTTTGCCATGCTCAAGGAAAATGCCACCATGCTCTTTGATGTAGCGGACGGCGTCTCGATACGTCATCGGCATGGGGCACCCTTCCTCAGTAAATTATACGATAGTCCAATAATTTATACAAAGAAATAATACGGCTTGCTCCAGTGATTATACCGGTTTTCCACTCTGTTATAGAACATATGTTCTATTTATCACCCATCGTCCATAAAATGAAACGATCAATGGGCCACACCGTCGCATTCGCTGAAAGCGATCGCAAACAAAACGGGGCGCCTGAAGGCGCCCCGCTGCATGCAAACGCTATTATGCCGAAGCCTACCCCAGCGCCAGAATAGGTGCGGCAACCTGCTTCTTGCGGCTGAGCACGCCGGGCATCCACACGCCGCCCGGCACGTCAACCGAGATGCCGAACGCTTTGTCGATAAGCGCGCAATCGCCTTCGCAGATGAAGGTGGAGCCCTCTTCGATGATGTCGGTGACCATCAGCAGGAAGCTGCGGTAGCCGTTCTCGGCGATGACCTTCTTCATGTAGTCGCGCATTTCCGCCTCGCGCTCCATGACCGCCTTGCCATCAACGGTTTCGCGCTGAGCGATGAACACGATGTCGTCGCCCACCTGGAACTCCTTGGCGTCGGCTGCCACCAAGCGATCGATGGGCAGGTCGGCTCCGCTGCCGCGGCTCTTGATAACCTGGCTGCCCCACTCCATCGCGTCAACGCCGGCGAACTTCGCCAGCCATTCAGCCTGATAGTGGTCGGACTTCGTAGCCGTGGGCGACTTCAGCAGCACGGTGTCGGTCATAAGCGCGGAAAGCAGCATGGCCGCCGTTTCCTTGGACGGCTCGATGCCCTCGCGCTCGAATTCCTTGGCGACCACCGTGGCGGAAGAGCCAATGGGAAGGTTGTGGAACTTGATGGGACCAGCTGTCACCAAGCCGCCGATGCGGTGATGGTCGATGATCTCGAGAAGATCGGCGTCCTCGATGCCGTCGACTGCCTGAAGCACTTCGTTGTGGTCAACCAGAATAACCTTCTGGCCGGGATCAACGTGGTCGATGAGCTCCGGCACGGGAATGCCCAGCTTGCCCAGCACCCAACCGGTCTCGGGCGGCAGCTGACCCAGGCGCGCCGGCTTGTACACATAACCCGGGGCGTCGCGGTCCGCCAGGATGTTCTTCAGTTCCGCATAGCCGATCGCGGCGCAGATGGCGTCGTTATCGGGGTTCTTATGGCCTACGACGATGATGGTTTCCGCCATGCGTCCGGTCCTTTCCAAAGCCGCTCTAAACGAAAAATGCCCCACCGGAAAGCGCTGCGCCCCGGCAAAGCAAATACGAAAAGCACGCGCCACGCGCGTGTGACCCGAAAGTAAAGCTTTAGTCGCGAATGCGCAAGGGTAAACCTTCCCACACAGCGGCGAACCCCCCCAAACCACCGGGCGAAAGGCGCGGGCGTTGCGGTACCATTTGCACTGACAGGAACAACGCCCCCAACGCGGCACGTCGTTGGAGCAGTTACAGCGCGAACCGATTGCCCTAGCAAATGCAGCGCCCCGAACATCCGGGGCGCGCTTACCCGGAAAGGCAGCCTTATGGAACCCCTTGGCCTGCACGACATCATCGGACCCATCATGGTGGGGCCCTCCAGCTCGCACACCGCCGGCGCGCTGCGCATCGCGCGCATGGCGCGGCGCCTGCTGTCGGCGCCCCCCGTGCGCGCCGATATCGTGCTGTACGGATCGTTTGCGCACACGGGCACCGGGCACGGCACCGACAAAGCCCTGGTGGCAGGCCTGATGGGCATGGAAGCCGACGACTTGCGCATCCGCGATTCGTTCTTTTTGGCGAAGGGGACCGGACTCGAGTTCGCGTTCACGCGCGCAACCGACGCGCAGGCCGAAGCAGCAGGTGCCGACCATCCCAACACGGTTGACATGCACATCGTCGACGCCGAGGGCGCCGAAATCGACGTGCGCGGCGTGAGCATTGGCGGAGGCGCAGCGGCCATCCGGCGCATCGACGGCGTGGACGTGGACGTGTCGGGCAAGCGCACCAGCGTGGTAGTCAGCCAGAAAGACGAGCGCGGCGTGCTCGCGCACATCGCACGCTGCCTGGCCGACGCCAGCGTGAACATCGCCACCACGCGCATGTACCGCACCCGTCGCGGCGCGCGCGCCTACACCGTCATGGAAGTGGACGGCGCCGTGCCCGCATCGGCGAAGCGCGAAATCGAATCGAGTCCCAGTGTGTTCGGCGTGCGCATCATCCCCGCCGAGGGGCAAGACGAAACGCAGCATGCCGCGCCTACCTCCGACGAGGAAATCGAACGCGCGGAAAACACGTTCGCTGCCTGCGATTTCGCCACCGGGCAAGAGCTTTTGGACTTGTGCAAGCGCGAAAGCTGCAGCATCGCCCAGGCAATGGAAGCGCGTGAGCAGGCGCTTTACGCCCTTGACGGAACCGAATGCGATACCGAAGCGTACCTGGAGCGCGTCATCGAAGTCATGCGCGCCTCTACTGAAGAGCCGCTCGCAAACCCGCAGCAATCCATCGGCGGGCTCATCGGCGGCGAGGCACACGACATCGTTGCGTCCTGCACGCGAACCAACGCCGTGGTGGACGGCATCGCCGCAGACGCCATGGCGCGCGCGATGGCGGTGCTCGAAACCAACGCCTGCATGGGCCGCATTGTGGCCACTCCCACCGCAGGTTCATCGGGCGTGCTGCCGGGCGTTCTGTTTGCCCTGCAGAATGGGAAAGGGTTCACCGACGACGAATTGAAGCGCGGCATTTTGACCGCGGCCGCCGTCGGTTGCCTGGTCGCCCGAAACGCCACGGTGTCGGGGGCCGAAGGCGGATGCCAAGCCGAGGTGGGAACCGCCGCCGCCATGGCCGCTGCCGCTGCCGTGGAAATGTCGGGCGGGTCGCCCGCTGCGGCGCTGGACGCCGCCTCGAACGCGCTTTGCTGCCTGATGGGGCTGGTGTGCGACCCAGTGGGTGGACTGGTAGAGATACCCTGCCAAAAGCGCAACGGGTCGGCCGCCGCCATGGCCCTGACCTGCGCCCAGATGGCGCTTGCCGGCATCCCGAACCTAGTGCCCTTCGATGAGACGGTCGCCGCCATGGACACCGTGGGCCGCACGCTGCCCGCCGCGCTGCGCGAAACCGCGCTGGGGGGCATCGCCGCCACTCCGTCGGCATGCGCCTGGTGCGCCCAAGGCTGCGGGGAATAGCGGAAAGCCGCCTACCGCCCCTGCCGCACGACGTAGCGTGCGTGCTGGGCGAGCGAATAGAACCGGTTGCGAACGGCTGCTTGGGCAGACAGTTCCAGCACGACCGCAACTGTCAACGCCAAAGCGACGGCAACGCTGCCGAACGCCCCTTCCCCTAGCAGGAACGCGGCGACGCACGCAATGAACGCGCACAGACCCGCTGCAGAATCGAGCACAAGGTAGACGCGTGGCGCGCCAGGGTTTTCCGCAAGCGCATCCCGAGCAGCGCAGACGCGCGGGGACGCTTCCCTTTCGACAAGCTCGAACACGCGCTGGGCACGCATACGCTGTGCATGGTTCATGATCAAGCCCGACACGGAAACGGCCAGAAGCGCAACCAGGCCCAGCGTCAACGGGGAGCAGCACCACAACGCGATACCGTCAGCACCACCTTGCGCGACGCACTGCCATGCCGAAACCGTCGCTGCAACAGCGCCGCCCGAACCCACGGCCCCCGCCACAAGTTCCCACAGCGTATCGGAGCCGTTCCATGCCGGTTGGCCATGCACACGGTACGCTTTCGCGATCACCGGGACCAGCGCCACACCCGCCACGGCAGCGAGCACGTTCAGCGCAAAAGCAACCGGAAAGCCACCAGACAATGCCGTCATCTGCGGAAACATCGATGAACGCACAAGCAGTTCCGCCGCAAGCCACAACACCGCCAGCGCCCAGAACGCCGACACCGCGATGATTTCGCGAGAGAGCCACGAGCTCTTCCAGTGCGCAAGCGACCGCGGCGCGCGCAACGGACGCGCCAAATGCGCCACCGACGCCAGCATGCCCACCGTCACCATCAACGCAACGGCGGCAGCAAGAACCGTCCCACCGCCTAAAAGCAGCGAAAACGCCGTCGCCCCTGCCGCAGCGGGGGCAAACAGCGTGAAGCATATCAGCGGGATCTCGCTGCGCTCTTCCATCAGCTATGCAGCGCCTTTGCGGGCAGGCCCTTCTTCAGCACCTGGCAGGCGGCTTTCGCGCGCACATCGCCTTCCACCTGCTCGACCGGGCCGAACTTGATGGCGCCGCCGCAGCAGTTCTCTACGCACGCGGGCTGCTTGCCCTCGCGCAGGCGGTCGATGCACATGTCGCACTTCTGCATCAGGCCATCGCGGTCGAATTGCGGCGCACCGAACTCGCACGCCCACGAGCAGTATCGGCAGCCGATGCATTTGTTGCGGTCCACCAGCACCGCGCCGAACTCTGGATCGCGGTAGATCGCCTTGGTCGGGCACACCGCCATGCAGTCGGGCGAGCCGCAGTGCATGCACGCCATGGACACGTATTGGATGGGATGGACGGGATTATCTGGGTCGGTCACCGTGACCACCGAACGGTAGCGAGGCCCCTGGGTCCCGGGAACTTCCTGCGCATGCGGACGCAGGTCGTGGGCGGACTTGCAAGCGACCTCGCACGCGAAGCACTGCGCGCAGCGGCGAGAGTCGAAACGGAACGCGTACTGCATGCTAGGCCCCCTTCCCTTCCTCGGACGCAGACGCCTTGCCGGCGCCTCCCCCGAACAGACGCGACAGAAGCCCGCCGCGCTTGGGCGACGCAGAACCACCCGCGCTCGCAGGCTGGCAGGGTGGCTCGGCTTTCTCGATCTTGCCCAGGCAGGCGGTGTAGTTTGCCTGGCTGGAAATGGGATCGAGGTCGTCGTCGATGCCCAGGTAGTTGTAGTTGGCGTCGGCCCAGCCGCCGGGAACGTAGATCCAGTCCTCGCGCAGAATGGGCGTGGCTTCCACCTTCATCAGAATGGAGCCGCGCGGCGAGCTGATGCGCGCCCAGTCGCCATCCTTCAGACCCAGCTGGGCGGCGCGGCGCGTGTTCACCATCGCGCGCCCCTCGGGCTGCATCTCGCGCAGCCATGGAATGGTGCGACGCTGCTCGTGTACGTACATCGGGCCCGAGCGTCCGGTGAACACCACGTAGGGGTACTCGGCGGCCAGTTCCGGCTTGCTGCGAACCGATTCCGAGCTGTCTTCCCAGTTGGGAAGCGGATCGAACCCGTGGGCGTCGAGCACTTCAGACCACACGTTCACCACTCCGCCGGGCGAGCGGAAACCGTTCTTCTCGTACCCGCGCGCGCCCAGGCTGCCAAACGTCACGCCGTGCGGGCTTTCGCGCAGCTGCTCGTAGGTGATGCCGGAGGGCTTGAGGTCCTCGTCGATGTAGTAGGAGATGTCGTGCGTGGGGAACTCTTCGGTGAAGCCCAGCGCGATGCCCAGCTCGATCATGATCTGCGTATCGGGCAGCGCCTCGCCCACCGTGGCGATCTTCTGGCGCAGCGTGACCTCGGGGAAGGTGCAGTTGAACCACTCGGGCTCGGTGCGCTCAAGGTAGGTGGCGGCAGGCAGCACGAGGTCGGCCAGGCGCGCGGTCTCGCTGAGGTAGGGGTCGATCACGCACAGGTAGCCGATCTTCTTGAACGCGGCCTCGGTCACCGGCGGCTGCGGCTGCGTGACGATGGGGTTAGCGCCCTGAACGATGCACACCTCCGTCTTGCCTTCGTGCATCATGCGCAGCGAGTCGGGCGTGGGAAGCAGGCCCTGGCCGCCGAACAGCAGCGGATAGTGCGACTCGGCGGGATTGTAGGGCGGAACGTGGAACATGCCGGTGGGGCCGGCGGGCTCGAAGTCGGGCAACACGTGGTCGATGAGCGTGAAGTTGGGGTTGCGCGGCGGCGACTTGGGAGTGAACAGGTCGCAGCCCTCGCGGTCCAGATGCCCCGTGATGGAGCGCAGGATGCAGATGGCGCGCGTGGTCTGCACCACGTTCACGCGGCCCTCAAGGCCGTGCCCGGTGGCGATGGAGGCGCGCGGCGTGGTGGCGTATTCATGCGCGAACGCAGTGATAACGTCGGCCGGCACGCCGCAGATGGATGCTGCCCACTCGGGCGTGTAGGCGATTCCCAGACGGTTGCCGCCCGCCAAGTGCTCGGACAGACGCTTCAGACCGGGGTCGTTGGTGTAGCGGTCCACGAACTCGCGGTCCCACAAGCCCTCGTCAACCACCACGTACAGCATGGCAAGCGCCAGCGCGAGGTCGGTGCCGGGCTCCACCTGGATGAACTGGTCGGCGCAAGCGCCCAGGTGGAAGTGAAGCGGGTCGATGACCACCAACTTGGCACCGCGGTCGCGCGCGTCCAGGATCTTCCCCAGCATGGGCGCCTTCGAGAAGGAGGGCTGCAGACCCCAGTAGATGACGAGGTCGGCATGAATGAGGTCGCCAAACGACGGCATACCGCCGTAGGTCATGCCCTCGGTGATGGCGCGCGGCACGAAGCACTCAGACGCACCCATGCCCACCTCGGTGCCCACGCAGTGCGCCAGACGCTGCGTCATGTCGTAGGTGAAGCCCCAGCCGCATGCCTGACCGCGAAGGAACTGGACCGACCACGGCCCATGCGCAGCCACGGCCTCCTTCACCTTCCCCGCAAGCTCGGCGATGGCTTCGTCCCAGCTGATGCGCTCGAATTTACCGGAATGCTTTTCGCCCACGCGGCGCATCGGGTACAGCACGCGACGCGGGTCGTGCGCGATCTGCGACGCCGCCAAACCCTTCGAGCACAGCACGCCGTCGGTCTTGAAGGCGCCGGGCACGCCGTGCGAGCGCAGCACCTGGCCGTCCTTCACGTCGGCGAACATCTGGCACGTGCTGTGGCACCCGCCGCACACCGTGGGGACGGTGACCGACCCGTCGGCGTTGGCGACAGCGCATCCGGCAGTTGCAGCCGACGTGGCGCTTCCGTAAGCCCCCGCATCGGCAATCTCGAAGATGGACTTCCCCTCTGCCATGGCAATCGCTCCCTCTCTCGTCGGACGATTGGATATGACTCGATTGTCGCAGAATACACCGCCCAACGCAATGCCAAACGCTACGCTGAGCGCGAGGGAATCCGGCAGGCCCACGCTTTCTTTGCTTCACTTTTGATTGAGAGCGCTTGGGGGCGACGTTGCGGATAGAATGGGCTCTGGTAGATTTCTTAGCCGCCGCATGGCAAGCCCGAACGTCGAAACAGAAAGAACCCGATGCGAACTGAAGCGAACAGCCTGAGCCAGAAGGTCAGAGATCTTCTGCAAACCCCCGCCGTCAGGCGCTGGGGGCTCTATCCACTGGAGGCGTTCGCGCTGCTTGCCGTGTTGCTGGTTTTGAGCCGTTTCGCGCCAGCGATGCCGACGCCGGTCATCGCGTTGTTCTGGTTTGGCCTGAGCGCCATTGCATCGCTCAACTTCGCGTATTGCGCCGTCATTCGAAAAACCCTCAAGCGTCAGAAATACCGGGAAGGGGGACGGCTACACCGCTTCAACGAGGGCCGCAAGCTCTGGATCTTCCTGGGGTTCGTCGTCTCCGCCACCTGCATGGCAGGCCTTCTTCTGGAGCTTCCCAAATGGGATGCCGCCGAATGGGGCTTCGTCGTTGCGGCAGTGCCGCTGTACCTGGTGGTGCTTCTCGTGGCCCGATGGCACCTGAGAAAGGAATACGAGCCGACCTTCCTTCCCGCCGGCGTCATCCGATGGACCGGCGTCATAACGTGCATTCTGCTTTGCGCCGCCTATGCGGTGTTCATCGCATTGGAGCCTGTTTCCCCGTTCATCAGCGCGCGCGAAGTGTTCGACGCCGTGCGCTTGCCCTTCGACGAATCGCCTTCGATGCTCGTTTCGGAAGCCGGCGTGCTTGTCTCGCTGGTTGACGGTGTCACGATGCTGTGGGTCTCTGAAGCGGCGGTGACGTACTTCCTTGCCTACCTCATCTGGCGCATTGTGCTGGTTGCCGCCACGTTCTTCAGCATCACGAACCTGCTTGGGGTCTGCGCACTGCAGCTGCCCGAAATCAAGCGCATCTTCATGCCACTTGAGCGCATCGGCGAAGACGACGCCCCGCACCATATGAAGGCAAGCCACCTTGCCTGGTTCGCGGCGTTCCCCCTTGCCTTTTTCTTGCTGTTCGTAGGCATCGATGCAGTCTATTCCGACGCCATGAAAGACAGCGAGCTGACCTATGCGGAGCAATTCGTGAGAGATCAGGAGAACATCATCGTCTACGTGGTCGACCACGGCCCCCTCAGCCACAACGAAGCCGCCCAGCTTGTTGATGAGGCGAAGCGGCGAATCGCAGACCTAACCGCCAAAACAGCCCAGCAGCTCAGCGACCTTTCGGAATAGAAACTGGAGCAGCACTCGGCCGCACTGGCAATGGTGACGGCGTAGGCGGCTTTGCCCTTCTAGAAATCGAACCGCTTGGCGCCGTCTTCGCTGAACAGGTGCACGCCTTGGGCGTCCACGGCGGCGACGTTGTCATAGAGGGCGTAGAAGCCGTCGTAGAATGCGCGATCCAGGTGGTAGTGGCCGAAGAACCACGCACGGAACGACAGCCGGTCGCGCAGCAGCTCGAGCCACTCCGTTGCGCGGTCGGGCAGAAACGTTGGGTCGAGCCTGCCTTGCACCAGCGTGGGCGCGCAGTGCGAAACCACCAGATCGACCTCCCAGCCGCGGCGCGACAGCGACTGCTCCGCGCAGGCGAAATCATCTTCCGAGGGAAGCTCCTCCGGCCACCACGACAAGCCCTCTTGCCGAAACTGCCTGTCGTGCGAAGTTGCGCCGCCAAACGCCAGAACCGACAACCCATCGATGTCGTACACCTGGCCGCGCATCAGGTGGCGCACTTTCGCGCTGATGCGGTGCACGCGGCCGCCATGCCAATCCTCTTCGGGATACAAGGCAATGCGCGGGAAGTTCTCGTGGTTGCCGTCGACGAACAGCGTCTCGTAAGGCTTGTCGTCGAGCCACTTCATCCAGAAGCGCTCCTCGTTGTCCGGCGCATCGCGCCAGATGAGCCCGAAATCGCCGGCGATGATGACGAAGTCGCCCTCCCCCGGCAGCGGACAGACATCCAGGCGCTTCAGGTTCGCATTGGAAAGCCGGTTGATCTCCAACGTGCCATGCGTATCGCCGAACAGGTAGATCACGGGTTCTCCTTTCCAGATGCGATGCGGATGCGGTGGGATGAGGATACCCCATGCGGGCTGCCACGTTCCAGAACGTAGCGAAACCGACAACGGACGCCTTCACCGCCCGCAGGAACTGCGATTTTGCATATCGTGCATATTGCTATTGCTGCGATAATGAAACCGACGAAACGAAAGGAGGGCACGCCATGTGCGTGAGGTTCAGTCCGCTTACGGCGGAAGAGGCGCAGGTGGTGCTCGACGCTCGTGGCCGCACGGGTGAGCATGCCCTCCCCTTCATCGAGAACCCTGACCCAACCTTCGACGCGTACCCTGGCGCTGCGGTGCCCGTTTACGTGCCCGATGGCGACGGGCTGGCGGTCGCGCAGCTTGTGTGGGGCTTCCCACTTGACGGCAAGGCCAACGCCGTGTTCAACACGCGCATCGAATCCGCCTTGGAACAGTTCCACCGAGGCGAGGGCATGTGGGCGGAAGCCATCACGAGCGGCCGCTGCCTGGTGCCGGTCCGCGCTTTCTACGAAAGCCATGCGACGGAGCGCATTTCCAGCAAGACGACAGGCAAGCCCGTCCGCCGCCAGTACCGCTTCCGTCTGCCTGGCGCGCGGGCGTTTTTGCTGGCAGGTGTTCAAGCCGATGGGCACTTCTCTATCGTCACCACACAGCCGAACGCCAGCGTTTCGCCCGTCCACAACCGCATGCCGTTGGTGCTGGGTCCAGGCGAGTCGAGCATCTGGCTGGGCCCGGATTTCGCACAATTGGCGAATCGGGCCAACATCAGGTTGGCTTCGGAAGCGGAAGCATAGGCACGGGCAAAACGAGCCCATGGTGCCTTTGGCACCACGCAAGTTTTATCTCCATATGCGAATAATCTGTGCTACACTACCCACGCACCGTTCGAGCTGCCCGTTTTATCCAGAGCCGGGTTAGAGAGTTGGCTCCACGACCCCGGCACCAACCGACCGCACAAGGCGGCACGGTGGTCCTGCCAACATCGATGAAAGGAGAGACTCCATGAACAGCTATCTCAACTTGCAGGCAACCCCTCGTCCGCTCAAGCTCATCGACGAGCCCCGTGGCTACGTCCCTGCCATGACGAAAGCGAACCTGGGCCACCAGATGCGCTACAGCGTGGAGCTGCTTGAGAAGCAGCTTGCAGACGAAGGAGCGCCACGCATCCTGCAGCTGCAAACGGAAGGCGACGAGCGCGATCCGAGTTATTGGAAGTTCTACGCCAACGGAGAACTGGTCGCCAGCGGAACCGGGGAATTTGCAAGGGAATGCTTTGAGCGGGACGCGGCGTCGTTCCTGGAGGTTGCGCGCGAAGCAGTTGCCCAGTCGAGCGAAGCCCTCACCTGCGAACACTTCGAGGCGCTCGCGATGGCTCGGAGCATCTGCCGAATAGAGCAAACAACGGTCGGCAAGCGCCAATAACCACGGAATCAGCGAGGGGGCAGCTTGTCCCGTTGCTGCCCAACAACCAACCTGCTACAATCGCAATCGAAAGGTGCCCCGCGCAACCGGGCAGCATCTTTCTTGGGTTAAAGCCGGGTCGCTCTTGGGTGGAGGCCCGGCTTCTCTCTTCCAGAAATCAACTGTTCGTCATCACCTCCTTGGACACCAACCACTCTGCGTGCCTAGCGGCGACGCTGGCTGATGCCTATCATGCCGAGAACCACGGAGAAGATCGCGCAAAGCGCAAGAATCGTCTGATGATCCATCGGAAGCACCTCCTTTCGGAGCTGCCCGGCGCGACGAAGCACCTTGATGTATTATACGTACATCAGTTCGCTTTTCACAATAGGAGTGGCATCATGCCAGCAACTCCCTACAAGCCTGCAGCGATCCGCCCGAACGACGGCCTCTACGACGACGACATCGCCACCAACCTTGCCGAGACGTTCGATTACTGCATAAACGATGGAGGGCTCGACGGCCAGCAGGTCGCTCGAGCGTTCATAGCGTCGGGGCTCGCAGAGCAGTTTGAGCGGCAGAACCCCGTCTACGTTGCCGGGAAGTCCGGCTTCGAGCTGGCAAGCCTGTTGGCGACATACATGCGGGTGCCGTTTCCGGAGTTCCCCGCCTCAAGGTACGATCGCTCGCCAGACTACTGGGCGGGATGGTCGGTGGCATGGTTCCAACTGAAAACCGGTCGTCCTTATCGAGCTGCATTCGACAGCTTCTCCTACAAGGATTTGAGGGAAATGTATCACCCGCTGCACGAAGCAGACGAGTCCAAATTCATCGAGGTGCTGCAGCAAAAGCTAGATGCGCTCAACGCGAATCGCCCGACCCGTCTGCGCTCGATGCGCGAAGCGTTCGGCCTGTCCCAGTCGGAACTCGCCCACCGCGCGAACGTCGGCCTTCGGGCAATCCAGATGTACGAGCAGCGCAACAAGGACATCAACCACGCGCAGGCGTCGACGCTCTACCGGCTATCGCGGGTGTTGGGATGCGGGATGGAGGATTTGCTGGAGAGGTAGCGGGCACCGGGCGCGACAAGTGCCGAACTGAATAATAATCGTAGCTATAATATTCCGGTCAAGGACCGCCTCACCGCCACCGAGGCGGACATTACTGATCTCTCCGCCAAGAAATAGCCCCATAAGCCAATCTTGCTTCAAATAGTAAATATGATCACGGAGGACATCCGGCAATTTGAATCGCATGGACAAGCCTGAGTGATACTTCACCACGGAGCTCATAGGCAAACAGCTACGCGGGGGCTAATATAATAATTGAATCGATAGATTGCCCCATATGGAGCTAGTGTCAGCAATCGAGCGGAATACCCTCTCTGGATTCTCGACTGCCAGAGCAACGCTATACCTTGCTCGCGTTACGGCAACGTAGAAACTGCAGACGCTTACCGGCTTGAGCGCCGCCCCTGTTGTAAGGAACTTCTCGATGGGGCCAGTAGTGACGATAACAACGTCGTCACGGGTCATGCCCTTCGACTTACGGAAGTTCATCGAGTCGCTGATCCCGTACTTCTCGCTCTTTTGCAGAGCAAGGAGAGTCGCTCCGTACTCGTTCACGTAACGATTCAGGTCTGACTTGGCAATGATGTATATCCCATCGTGCCGACCGCGCGGCTCGACAATGCTCACGGTGGGACCGAACCCAAGCTCGTCGCCAACTATGATGTCGGAGAGCGCGGCGATTGGCGCGATGCTCCTATGCGTCTCGTTCTCGTATCTGATGTCGAGAAGGCCCTTCCCCTCCCATTCCCGATAGAGCTTAATCACCTCTGCGTTCGGGTAGTTCTTCTTGTACTTCCGGTCCTTCTCCGCCGTGCTCAGCGTCGACTGTCGGGGGTCAAGGAATATGTGGACGTCGATGCTCGACTTGAGGAGCCTTTCGAGAACGCACAGGTCGTTGCCCCTGAGATCCTGCGCCTCGTCGATGTAGATCGAGTCGTACAGGCGCTCAAGCCTTCTGATCGCGGCACCCTTGCTGCTGTCAATCGCATCGAGAGTAAGCTTGCCGAGCAGGCTGGGATAGGCGTCCCCGTCCCTCGTCAGATATCTGGCCGCGCCGCCCGGGCGCTGGTCCAGGTCCACATCGCGATTCGAGAGGCCCCTGAGGCGGATGCCTGGATATAGCAGAGGTAGGTACGGCCGAACGATGTCGCGCAGTTGGAACGCCTTCCATCCCATCACCGACGCATGGCGTTTTGTCCCAGCCGTCTTCTGAAAGATCCTCAGGGTATCCTCGCGCTGGTTGGTTTCCGTGTAGGTGAGCACGAGGACTCGTTCAGGGTTCGGCTCTCGCGCCACCGCGTTCGCAAGCTCCTCAGTCTTGCCCCAGCCTGCAACGGCGACGACGGCGTCATTCATTCTCGGCGCTTTCCGGAGCGGGGTCTATGAAGTTGATGGCGTTCAGGATGTACGAAGGTATATCCAAAACTTCGGATTCACTCATGTCGGCTTCCAGCAGCCTGAGAGCCCACTCCGTCTTGTTGTTCGTCATGAACTCCTCGAGCTTGTCTGTGGAGTTGCCGCGCTTCCTCACGATTGAGGCGAGCGTTTTGAGCTTGTCCCTGTTCGCCTCGACCATCTGGGGCTCAATCGTCTTTCCCTCCTCAGGCGTGCCGCAGAAGAACGCCCTATCTTTCGAGAGATGGGACTCGGCAAGTCCAGCCCAGTAGTCGGGGTCGTCGCCATCGTTATCTCGAAGCGCCGCTATCCCGCTCTTCTCTAGGGCGGCAGCCAGCTCCAGGAGGCGCTTGTGTGACGTCCCGCATTCGATGACGTCGATGCCCTTCTCATGTGGCAGCTTGCCGCGCGCCTTTCGGAACGCCCAGTCAAAGACCAGCTCGTCGGTGGGTCCCTCGACAAGTACGGCCCTGTCCGCCAGCGCAATTCGAAGCGTGTCGTATCCGCTTAGGCGCTTGAAGTAACGAACGGTGTCATCGCTCAGGTCGGATATCCTTCTCGGGCTGTTTCCTTCTGCCATCACGGAGAGGCTGTCCAGTCCAAGCCTGTTGAGAACGAAGGGGCTGTGCGTGGTGACGAAGATTTGCCTATCCTCGCTGGCGGCATCAGCGATTACCCCGACGAGGTCGTTGAGCCACGAGTAGGAGAGGTGGCACTCCGGCTCTTCGAGCAGAAGGATCGACTCGCTATCAGCGTTCTCAAGCGACACGGCACACTTCGTGAGCGTCTGCTCTGCGCTGCCGAGCGCGTAGAGTGGCAGTCCGTCCCTGTGGAGGACGATCGAGTTAGTCCAGTCCGTGCGGGGCGACCTGTCAATCTGGAGACCGAGATCGCCTCTCCCTGAGCAGTTGACAGTAATTCCCGCAAGGATATCCCTGTCGACCTGCGCGTAAACCTGCCTGAACCGGCTGGCAACCTCAAACTTCTTATCGTCATCGAGCTCTTCGCCCACATAGCTCTTCGTGTAGGCGTCCACAGCCCTAGAACGGGGCTCAGGCATAGTATCGATGCGCGTGCAGCTGACCCCGTTGGGTCGCCTGACTATCGGATCGCCCTGGAAGATGTGCCAGGAGCAATCGTAATAGTCCGTCGGGAGAACGAACGGTCCGCCGGCCTCCTCGATGCTCCGGCACTCTTCGAGAAACTGGGGAAGCAGGTTCGGGGAAACGGAATAGGTGATATAGATGCCGGGCGCGTCCTTGAACTTCTTGTCAGGGTCGTTGGCTCCGGTGATCCTTGCTAGGCGCCAATCCTCGGAGAACACTGCGACGATCTTGATCTCGGGGACGTTCATACCTTCCAAAGGACCGCCGAGCTCCTGGAAGAAGGCGTCGACGATGTCCTTGTTGAACCAGTCGGGCGACAGGGAGCGACGAGCGCCCTGGCCGCGGATGCTCCCGCGCGTGACGAGCTCGATGGCATCCAGAACGGTCGACTTGCCGGCAGAGTTCGCGCCGACAAGGATGTTGAGCCCCTCCTTCGGCTCCCAGACGAAGTCTTTGAGGATGCGGAAACCGCTAACGCGAAGCTCACGAATCATCGAGGTAGGCCCCCTGGAATAGACGAACGATCTCCAGCTAAATGCCAGTCTTGGTGGCTTCTCCGATTTTACCAAAGCGGCCTATCGCCACTCGATGAGTGGTGCGCAAACACGAGACAGCCTGGTACCGATACCGCTCCGCGAGCCGATCGACGACTATACAGCGCGGGTAAGCTCCTCGAGACGTCCAAGCGCGATTTCCAGCCAGTCGAGCTCTCGTTCGCAAGGCCCCATCGACCAGTGCGTAATGTACCTGCACTGCGAGAAAACCGCATTGCCGAGCGTCTGCACATCGTCGATGCGTTCAAGCTCGCGCCTGAGGCCCTGTGCGTCATACAGGGCGAGTCCATAAAGCTCCTCATACGAGTGACCGCAATCCATCTCGAAGCCAAGCTCCCGGAAGCGCACGGCCCAATCGTCGCGCTCGAGTGCGATGGCACCACGCTCCTCGATCGCAAGCCTCAGCTTGCGAGCGTACTTTGCAACGTCATGAAGCTCCATAGCGGCGTCTCCTTGATTCGAGCGAGATGGGCTTGTGGCATCGAGGGCGCGCAGCGCATCGCCCTTCTGCTCCTGCGGGGCGTGCGCAACGGTCAGCTCAGGGCGTGACCGAACGCTGCCACCGTTTCGTCGGACGCCCTGTCGGGCACCTCCTTGCCCATAGCGCCCTCGATCGCATCGAGCAGCTTCTTGGCTCGGTGCAGGAAGAACGTATCGAAGTCATCCGCAGCAAGCGCTTCGTAGTCCACGAGGTGAGACTCCACGCGCCTGCGGAGCTCATCACCGTCGACCTGCTCATCCTTCATGATCTTCGGGAGGTACTTCGAGGGCGCAACGCCCCCGATCTCCCGGTTCGTGCGCGCGATGAGCGGGGTCTTGTTCACGATGGAGTTCCACTTCGTCCGTTCGAGCCCCGTCCTCTCGCAGTACGCACGCGGGAAGATGTGGTGGATGTCTGGCGGAGTCTCCATCGACTTCACCATGGTCATCGGCGCGCCGTCAACGAAATCGAGACAGTTCTCGCGGAACACGAGGGCCATGACCCCCTTGTAGGCGGCGCTGTTTCTGGTCTGAAGGCCCAGCAGGCGCGTGGACTGGAAGTAGGCAGCGTTCACGGTACGCATCGCGGATTCCTTGCCCTCGATCTCCGCAACCAGATCCTCGATGTCGTTGGCGTAGCGCGTCTCGTTGGCGCCGCCGTACATCTCCCCGAAGATTCCGCACCACAGCCACCGCCGGAGAATCGCCTTCACCGGCTGCCGCTCGAACGTCTTGCGTCCGATGTATGCGCAGGTAGATGCGAGCGGGATGAGCTGCGTGGTATACGGGAGGTCTCGCATGCGGAAGACGCACTCGCCGATAAGCAGGTCGCGTGCCATGTCGAACCCGTCCAACAGCGCGTCCAGGTTGGCGACGTAGTCCTCGTAGCGCAGCGCCAGAACGTCCTTCTTCTTGCAGCTCGTGCTGCCCTTGGTGCCGGCGCGCTTCGCGAGATACGTCGTGTAGAGCGTCATGGAGGTCAAAAACGTTGTCTCGTCGACGCCCTGCATGAGGTCCGTTCTGATGTCCTTGTCTTCGGCGCAGATGCGCGGGCGCACGACCTTATTCCAGTTGCCGCGCAGGTCGAAATCATAGGTGGCGAAGGCCGCCGTCACGAGCTCGAACACGGTAAGAGAGACGCCTCCCGTGTTGACGTTCTCGAAGACCTTGCAGACCGCTTCGCGGGGCGTCGTCTTGTCCAGGGTGATGACCGGGATCACGTACCCGGTCATCGTGTCAAGGATCTCGTCCTCGAACCTGTCCCAAAGCTCGTCCTCCTCGGACCCTATGCCATAGCGCTTGAGGTACTCCTTGTACCATTTCGAACGCTCGGAGCCGTCGAACACGAGGTTGGCGGGAAACATGAGCTCCTCGATCTCGCGCTCGCGGCTCGTGAGGTCGAGAACGATCTTGCGGCCGATGTCCTCGGTGACGACGCGCTTATCCGATATGGAGACAATCGCATCCTCGCGGTCTTCTTCCGGATCGAGGCATTTGCGCATATCAAGGTAGTAGAAGCGGCTGAGCTTCTGGCCGCGCTCGTTCGAGGTGCAGACGGGGTCTTTCCCAAAAAGCGAGCAATACAGCGAGGTGAGCCGCTGCTGGCCGTCGAGGACGAGGTAGTCGGGCTCGCGGGAAATGCCATGCGTTCCCTCGAAGGCACGGTACTTCAGCCTCACCTCGCCGCCTCCGCACTCGAGCCTCATGAGCGCGCCCATCGGATACCCCTGCGTCAAGCTCGCGATGATATTCCTGATGCGCCCGTCATCCCACGTCCAACTGCGCTGGAACTCCGGGAGCTGATGCGTCCCCTTGCCGACCCCTTCGAGGAGCTCGCCGAGCGAGGTGTCATATGATTTTGGCGGCGCTATAGCCATACAGGCTCCTTCGAGATAAGAAAGAGATGCCAGGGCTTTATTCATGCCCCGAGCTCACATTTTACAACATGTCGCCCATGGTGAGAACGCGGTGAGAAGAGCCTGCGCAGCTACAAATGAGAAAAGGGGCAAACCCCTTTTCTCATTTGTAGCATGCTACCTCCCACCGGAATCTCGATGAGAAAGCGCTTCGATGCCTCAGACATGTCGACGCCGACGGTTCCTTCGAAAAACGAAACTGCGTGGTCTTGGTAATACACAAGCGTTTGGGATGCTGGATCAGATTGCACCATAAAATGATTGTTGCAATACGTATCGGGCAGCACCCAGCAGGCATATTATGATGATCGCAAATGCTTCCACGTTTTTTCGAGGTTGACCAATGGCCGATCCGAATGTCCCCTCCGCTCCTTCCAATTGGAAGAACGACCCCTGGGATAGCTTGTCGAAAAAAGACAAAATCAAACGCGGCTTCTACGTAGCCGGCATCGTGCTGCTGAAGGCGCTAAAAGGCGTTGCGTTCGTTGTCGCTGCGTTGTTCGCAGCGGTGTTCGGACTGGCTGAAAAACAACACCCACGCAAGAAGTAGCGCTTGCGGCAAAACGAGTTGCAACATCCCCCACCCGAAAGAACCCCACCCATGACCACTGAGCCCAGAACCTTCAGCCTGAAATACCCCGGTTGGTTCGAGAAGCGCCAGGACGTGCGGCGCAAGCTTGACCGCATCAACAACGGAACTTGGGAGAGCGAAGACGGGCAGATCGCCTTCCTGCGCACCGTGTTCGGCGCCGTCGGCGAGGACCTCTACTTCCTTGAGTCTGTCAGCTTCGTCAGCGGAAAGAACATCTTCATCGGCAACCACGTGTTCATCAACTCGAACGTGACGTTCATCGATGCCGCGCCTATCGAGATCGGCGACCACACGATGATCGCGCCGGGGTGCGTCATCACCACCGTCGATCACCCGAAGCAGCCGGGCGAGCGGCGCGGGTTCACCAGCCGCGCCCAGGGCATCAAGATCGGTCGCGACGTGTGGATCGGAGCCAACTGCACCATCTTCCCCGGCGTCACCATTGGCGACAACGTGATCATCGGGTCGAACTCCGTTGTGAACAAGAGCATCCCGTCCAACTCCATCGCCTTCGGATCCCCCGCCCGCATACAGCGCAGCATCCAAGACGATACGGAGGATGCGGCTAGCGAGTAGGCAACGACTCAGTCAAACCAATAGTAGCGCCAACGGCTCTTTCGATGAGGGTCTCCCGTTTTGCGTAACTCCCTCTGCTCCTGACGCCTGCGAGCCCGACGCATGGCGGTAGTGAATTTGCCGTGGGCACCATGATTGGCGCAGATATGCCATTTGTGGCGCTGGCCGCCAAGATGCCAAGGCCTATCTTTCGCTGTTCTGCTCATGGCACTCTCCCGTCGCCGTTCTCCTTCGGCTTTTCAACCTTGCCAGCACTTCCTGCGCGGCGGGTTTGCGGGTGCACATGATGAGGGGCTTGCCGTCCAGCACGCGGCCGGCGCGTCTTCCGCAGCATGATCCGCATTGGTGGCAAGCCACATCCTGCACCGAGTAACCCAGCAGGTCTTCCTGGTGAAGCTCCAGCTCGTGTTTAGAAATCGCCATCGACCCTCCCCGCATGCAAAGTCGTGCGCAGCGAAAATGACAGAAACTTCTGCAAGCCGCTTTCCGTCTGGCGCTCTTCGGCAAACTGGTCGAACAGCGCATTCAGCTCCTCAAGGTACCGCAGGTAGCTCGCGTCATCCTCCCGCGGAGCACGCGACGACGACAGCGCTCGTGCAACAAACGCCTCGCGGGTGAGAAGCTGCGGGTTGGCCCACCATCTCACGTCGCATGGACCGTCGAAAAACGAAGGCAGCTCCGCTTCGTCAAGCCCGTTGCTGAAACCCTTGAAAGCTGGGAAGAAACGCCGTGTAAGCTGCGCGAATGCTTGCATGTAGGGCGATTCCACCTCGCGCATGTTGTAGACGATCGCCACGAAACCGCCGGGCTTCAAGACGCGTCGACACTCCCGTTTGAACGCCTCCGCATCGAACCAATGGAACGCCTGTGCCGCCGTCACGCAGTCAACGCTGTCATCCGGCAAACCCATGGCGTCGGCGGTGCCGCAAACGGATCGGTACCCTTTCCTGCCGCACAGCGCGCGTTCCGCCTGCGCGCGCATATCGGCATTGGGCTCCACGCCAATTACGCACAACCCGGCATCCAGCAGTTGCTCCGAGAAGATCCCCGTTCCCGAACCCACGTCGGCAACAAGCGCACCCGGCTCCAGCCTTTCCTTGCTAGCAAGGTACTCAAGCAGCCCTTCTGCATAGCGAGGCCGCGCCGCTGCATACACTGCGCCCTTCCCGGTGAACTTCCCCGTGTTGTCCATCGCTGCCCCCTTCTGAATGCCAACGCTGCTCTTCATGCTCGTTTCTCTTTCATGCGTCAAATGCAACATCATGCCAAACGGGCACATGACACCCCGTTCCGAAGGTCAGTACAGCTCGGGGCGTCGGTGCTCAAATACTGGGATGAAGGCACGCGCCTCGCGCACGTTGACGAGATTGATCTCGTCCACCACGAGCTCTTCGTCGAAGAAGCCTCCGCTTTCGTGGATGATGCCAAACGGATCGACCACGCAGCTGTTTCCAACAAACCTGCGCTGCCTCATGGGCGTGCCTGCAGGATCCACCCGGCCCACGCCCACGACGTACATCCCGTTTTCGATGGCGCGGGCACGCAGGAGGGCTTGCCAGTGCTCGGCTTTGAGCGGGCCGGCAACCCAGGCGGCGGGGTTGATGAGTATGTCGCAGCCTGCCACAGCGGCGGCGCGCGCCACCTCGGGGAAGCGCAGGTCATAGCAGATGGAAAGTCCGATGCGCCCGAACGGCGTGTCGATGGGCGCAAAGAGCTCGTCGCCTGCGCTCACCCGGTCGCTTTCGCGCTTGCCCTGAGCGTCGAACAGGTGGGTCTTGCGATAGAAGCCGCGGCATACGCCTTCGGAATCGACGATGCGCGCCGTGTTATAGGGCTGTCGTGCTGGGTTTTCGTTGCGCTCGTTCATGGTGTAAACGATCCAAAGCCCATAGCGGGCAGCAAGGGCGTCGACCGCTTGGCAAAAGGAGCCTCCCTGCTTCTCGGCAGCGGCGCGGAATTCCTCGGGCGTGCTCTCAAAGGGAGTCATGAGACATTCGGGGAACACGATCAGATCGCATTCCGCCTCGACTGCCTCGCGCACGTAGCGTTCCACGAGCGCGATCGTATCGCCGTCTTCTGGGTGGGCGCACTGCGCGAGCCCGATGAAGCAGACGTCTTCATATTCCCGGCGTTTCTCGTTGTGCATGCCGATGCCTCCCGTGATTCGGCGTTCTCCGCTTGCGGACCCACCTCAGTGTACGCCGCACCGCGCTTTCTTTCGATGGGAAACGGCGCTCGGTCAGGCCGGATGCCATTAGAGCGCCGTTCGGCTGCATACATAGTACCCCGTCCGCCACGCAAACGCAGCAGATCGCCCATCTCCGGTTCGCTGCGCGCTCCCCATCAGGCGCACGTCGCCGCCAATCGCAATCGTCTGCGATATGCCGCTACTTCCCGCCACGCATTTTGACGTCTTCATCCAGCGTCGTTTTCCATGCGCCTGCCGTCACGGGGCGGGCGGCGCGGACGTTCGCTACGGCTTCGCCCACCGCGCGGTACAGCATATCGGTTCCAACGTCGTCGGCAACGTATCCCGCAGCACACTCAGGAGCGATGCCCAGATTCTCGGCCTCGGCGGCAGCATCGATGTTCGCTCCGATGAACAGGAACTCCCAGCCCTGCGCGCGGTGCTGTTCGATCAGGCGCTTCACCTGCTTGTAGCTGAACTGCCGGCTTGCGTTCTCCATGCCATCGGTGGTGATGGCAAACAGGACTTTCTGGGCCTTGAATCCCACCGATTGCACCTTCTGCACCAGATCCGTTCGCTCGATAGCGTCGCCCACCGCATCCAGCAGCGCCGTGCAGCCGTCGCAGCAGTACTCCTTGCGCGTGAGGTGCGGCACCTGGCGGATGTCGATGCGGTCGTGGATGATGCGCGCCTTGTGATTGAACAGGATCGTGGTCACCGTTGCCTCACCCGGCTCGTCGCGGTTCTTGTCCAGCAGCGCGTTAAACCCGCCAATGGTGTCGTCGGTCAGATGATGCATCGACCCACTGGCGTCCAAAATGAACACGATCTCGGTGCGGGGCGGAACATGCGCAGCTTTTGCGCCCTCGGGCGCGCCGCTCACGCACTCGGCAGCGTTGCGGGACTTATCTTCTGCTCCGCTGCAGCTCTGACCGATCTTCTCGTACTTCATGGCAACCTCCTTTTCCGGTGCTTCCCTGCACCTAAAAGGTTACGTTGCGCGGGATCGGCAAAGGTAAACCGCCAGGAGACATCCGCGAAAGAGGCTTACTGGGAGCTGCGCGCTACCCCACCGACCCCAGAAGCGGCTGATCGTAGGCAAACAGCATCTCGTTCACCTGGAAAACATCGTGGATGCCGCGTTCCAAGAAGAAACGCACGATCACGTCGAACTTGCTGCTGCGCGAAAGCGTCAGGCCAGCACGGCCCAGCAGGTCCTGCGTTTGCCTCAGGTCGAGCTCAAGCGCCATGGCAAGCGCCACCGCCGTGGGTTTGGTGGGACGGTAAGCTGCATTCGAACGGATCTTCGAAAACAGCTGGCGGCTGAGGTTTGCGCGATGGTACACCTGAGCGTCTGCCAACCCGCGCTCGTCAATGAGTGCCAGCAGCGTTTCCGAAAACGAGGCATCCAGATTCTCTAGCAAATCGTCCAGCTCCCCGGGACCACCCATTGTTGCAGCTGGAGATCCGCTCAATTCAGGCTCAGAATCTGCGGAAAAAGACGCACGCGCCTGGACCATGCCAGGCGCAGGCGCAAGGAAGTCGCCTTCTTCCGCAAGGTCGACGAAACCGTCGAATTCTTGGACAAAACGCGCCCTATAATCGCGCGCATAGGGGCTCGAATCCACGTACTCGTCGTCGATGTATTCCTCGATCTCGGCGAACAGCCTGCTGCCCGCCTGCATCACCGCACGGTCGAACACCACCAGCGTGGCGGACACATTATCGTGGTTGCGCAGGAACGCCTCGGTTTCTTCGCGCGCGATCGCCAGCGCCTCGTCCACCGGAAAGCCGAAAATGCCAGCAGAGATCAACGGGAAAGCCACCGACTGCGCACCCAAGCGCACGGCTTCGGCAAACACGCAGCGATAGCAGCTGCGCAGCGCGTCAGCTTCGCCGGAAAGCCCACCGTGCCAGATGGGTCCCACTGCATGGACGACCCACTTCGCATCCAGCGCAAAGGCGGGCGTACTCACCGCGCTGCCCACAGGGCAGCCGCCGATCGCGTCGCAGGCAGCCTGCATGTCGGCCGCTCCCGCAGCTTCGAACAACGCGCCGCACGCGCCCCCGCCGGCCCTCAGATTCGTGTTGGCAGCGTTGACGATAACGTCGGCGGAAACCCGCGCGATGTCGTCGCGCACGATGAAGAACGGCATATCGACCTCCCTGCAGCCTCGGCGCATCTCTTTGCGGCTATTGTCCCACTAATTTCAGCAAGCACCCAGCGCAACGGCAACACGTCGCAACGGCGAGCATCATGCGGTTTGGTACGCCCCCTCCACCAAGCGCGCCATCGCCTGGGCGACGTCCCTTTCTTTTTCGGCGCAACCGCCGCGCATCCAAAGATCCATGACACCGCCCAAGCCGCGCGCCACGTACACCAGCGCCGCCTCGGCAGGGATGCGGCTGTCGCGCTGGCGCCATCCGTTACGCTCCACCATGTACCCGACGTAGCGGATGAACAGGTTGTCCAGCGCCGCCATCAACTCGCCACCCACACTGCGAGCCGCCACGTTGCGCTGCAGCACCGAGCTGTTGCGCACCACACGGAGCGCTTCCTCGAAAAACAACGCGCAGGACGTTTCACCCGCTTGAGCGAAACCCTCCAACTGACGCAGCATCACATCGTGGAGCAACGCCTGCTTGCTGCGGTAGTTGTCGTAGAACGCCGGACGACTCATGTTGGCTCGATCGCAGATCTCGCTGACGGTGATCTTCTCGAAATCCTTCTGCGCAGCAAGCTCTTCCAGGGCCTTCCTGAACGCTGCGCGGCTTTTCTCTATGCGCCTGTCCACAAGCCCCTCCCCGTTTTCTTCTTTGCATTCGCGTTCCGCATCCCGTAAAGCATGAAACTATCGTCCCCGCAGTACGAGCAGCGCATTATGCCAGATCAGTTGCTTATGCATGACATAATTTATCTTACACGTGTATGTTATCTTACATATGTTATTTCGAATTCGCAAGGAGAATGAGCGTTTTGCCAAAATGCAAAGGAAAGGGGTTCGACGCGCCTAATTCGGCGAATCGAACCCCTTCCTACAAGGCGGCAAGCCCCGCAGATATGTCAGAGAAAACTACTTCCCTTCCCTCTTCATACGAATCGCCTGAGGTCCAGCAAAGATGAAGAAGAAAACAAACGGAAGAACCAGACCGATCGCCATCAGCGGCAGGGCAACGGGCAGCTTCGACCAATTTGCCACAGCAAGCGGGCAAACGATGCACAGCGCAAACAGCAGCACGATGATGATCAGTATCAGCGCGAACGGAACAATGCCGGTATCGCTTGCGTCCAGCGTATCACCGGTAAGATCCTCCATGGACTTCCCGTACGTGTCGCGCACGAACAGCAACGTGCACAGCAAGCCCAAGGCAAACGGGATAATGAGGGTCAGCACGACTAGCGACCAATTGGTGGTTCCGGCAGCCGTCTGGAAGATAGACATACCAGCAATGCCACCCAGCACGATAGAGGACGCGGAACCGCCAAAGCGCGCAAACGCGTTGCACCAGGCAGTACCGGTGTTGCGAATGGCCGTAGGATATTGCTCAGGCATCAGCGGGTAAATTGCAGAGATTGCAAAGTTGAGAGCGAAACCGAACAGCACCATCAAACCAACGCAAAGCGCGAAGTTGCCCGGTGCGACGAACAGCGAGCAGACCACGATCGCCACGATGCACAAGATCCACGAGATGATGAGACCGCGCTTGCGACCCAACGTATCAGACACGTAGCCGATAATGCAGTTCGCGATGATGGCGCCTACGTTGTTGAGCGTCTGCAGCGTCACGGAATCGGATGCGGAATAACCGATGCCCGTGAACCATGCCGGCAGCCAAGAGTTCATGCCGTACACGCAGAACTGGCCAACGAAGCAGCATGTCCAAACTGCAGCAGTTCCAACGATGAATTTCTTGGAGAACAGGATGCTCGGAGAATTCTTCTGCGGGCGCGGCGGAACAACCAGAAGCTTGGGGTCATACTCCGTCGTAGTGCCCACGGAAAGCCGTTCGATGTCGGCAAGTGCCTTGACGGCCTCCTCGCGGCGGCCCGCATTTGCGTACCAGTGCGGAGTCTCGCGCATCTTGAAAGCCAGGAAGATGCCGTAAAGAACAGGCAAGCCGCCGATCAGGTAGCACAAGCGCCAGTTAGCATACATCGTCGCCGTGCTTCCATCAGCCGTAACATAGGTGACTTGCTCGGTCAGACCCGGCAGAAGCTGAGCCGTTGAGTTGCAGATAGGATTGGCTACCAAGCCAGCGATGACCCAGCCGCCTACCATGAAAGCGCCCGCGCACGTGATGAAAAAGCCACGACGGGTTGAGAGCATCGTCTCAGACAAATAGGTGTAAACGATCGGAATGCACGACCCAACGCCCAAACCGGCAATCATGCGGAAGATAGCGAAGTGCATCAGATCCTCAGAGAACGCCTGAGGAAGCGTGAACAGACCGTAGAAGACAACCGCGAGAATAAGGATCTTCTTACGGCCAAACTTGTCGGACAGAACGCCGCCAGCAGCGCCGCCGATAACCATGCCCAGCAGGCCCCACGTGGTGAGCGAGCCCATCAGGGCACCCGGGTTGGGGTTGTCAGGCCAGAACGTATGCGCCACGAACAGATTGGTTGAGTTGACGATCATGAAGTCGTAGCCATCGAAAACCTGAGCCAACGACAGCATGATGAAAATGAGCCAGGTGTGCTTCGTGATGCCGAACGAATCGACAATCTCGGAAATCGTGTATTCCTTGCCTTCCATTTTCCTCCTCCTCTGCTGAAAACAGACGGCGAGCAACATGCCGTTTCCCTTTGCGGCGAACCCCGGAACGCACCGCCATCTCCTCCCCCAAGGAAGTGGATCCACCCACGTTCGCCACGAACTCAGCTAGAAGTTTAGGAAAAACGACCCGCATGACTGAAATAGCAATCATGCGGGCCTTCTTGATACTTTCGGCATACCCCCTATTCGAAATGGAGAGGCGGATGCGGCATGGATTTGATAATCCTGACCGCATCTTTCAAGACAGGGTTGTTGTTGTCTTTGCGGTAGATGAAGAAGAACGGCACGACCGCATCTTCGTCAACGATGGGAAGCACTTTGCAGAAAGGCTTGATGCCCGAAGGAATGCGATTGCCGAAGTTCGCACCCACTACAAGCACCGACGTACCGAGGTTAGTGCAAGTCGAAAACAACTCCGCAATGCTGATGCAGTGGAATGATCGTACGTGCGGAGTAAACCCATGATTGCGGCACGCGTCTTCGATATAGCTCCAAGAACGCGAGAGATACAGGCCCTCGAACTTCAGGAGCGACTCCGCACGGAGTTCGTCCATTGTTACAGATTCTTGCTTCGCCAACGGATGCCCGCAATCGACTATCGCCACCAGATGAAGATCAGAGATGTGGAGCACTTCGACAAGGTCGGTGTCCAGCCCTTCCTCCGTAGGAGCAGGATCGTAAACGATATCCACTTCCTTTGCCGCGAGCATCTCAACCGGGCGACGGTTGTACTGGCTTTTCACCTCCAAGAAACTGGAGCCGTACTGCTCGCTCAAAATGGAAATGAGAAAGCCCAGAACCTCTGTCGAAGGCCCTTCGTCGGTAAGGCCGCTAATAGTAAGGCGCGGCGGAGGCGCTTTGCGAAGTTCAAGCACTTTCGCAGTGAAGTCGTTCTGCGCGTCAATCACCTGATAAGCGTACGGCAAAAGCGTGGTGCCCATTCTCGTGAGGCGCAGCGTGTTTCCCATGCGATGGAACAGTTGGAGGCGCAGTTCCTTTTCGAGCTGGCTGATATGCTTGCTCAAAGTGGGCTGGCTCATGTTGAGAAGGCGCGCGGTCTCCGTGAAGTTCAGGTGCTTCGCAAGCTCAGTGAATTCCCTCAGGTAATCGATGTTCACAGTGAACCTCCCTCCCCTGGTTGTTCACTTTGCACAATGATCATACCATCGTGGAGGTGCCGCCGCGGCACCTCCAGGCAAACCGAATAACCACTATTCGAAGTTCGAATCATGCCTGATGCATTGGGAATAACCACCACACTGTCATCGCAGTTCGCCATGCACCGACAATGCCACCTGGGAATCAATCGGAATTTCCCCCATGCGCGGCAGCTGCCCTACACTGTCCGCAACGCGCCGGTCCACAACACACAAAACGTGCTGTGGGCATGCGAAAGAGCAACGCATCCCCCATGCAGTTATCCATCGACCGCCTTCATGGCGGCCCTCAGAGAGGAAGGGAGCGTGTCGCTATGGGGAAGCAGACCATCATCGATTTCCACGCGCATCTCGGCGACATCTTCATTAGCGCCAAAAACGTGATCTACAAGCAGGGCATGCACCAGTCCGAAGACATGCCCGACCCGTTCAAGATTCGTGAGGATCGCGGGTTCAAGGGGCCGTTCTTCGAACAAGGCTCCGACAAGGCGCTGCGCGAATTCATCGATATCAACCATGAGCGCTGCCGCGTCAATTCGCTTGAGAACTTGCAGCGAGAAATGGATGAAAACGGAGTGGATTACGTTTGCGTCCTGCCCATCATGCCGGCACTCAGTTTCGAGGACTACAAGGTTGCGCGCATGGTGGAGCCGCGCATCATCCCCTTCACTTGCCCGGATTTCCGCCTGGGCATGGATGCAGGCAAAAAGCTTGTAGAGGATGCTGAAAATGGCGCCTATGCGCTAAAGCTGCACCCCATCCTGTACAAAACGGCGCTGGACGACCCTTTGACCGAAGAGGCGCTCAAATGGTGGGCGAAGACGGGCAAGCCCATGACTTCGCATTGCGGGGCGGGCATGTACTACTATCCCGAGATCAACAGCCAGTATGCCACGCCCGAATTCGGCGATCTGACGCAGCTTGTCCAGTGCGCGATGCGTCACCCCGAGATCACGATGGTGGCAGCGCATTGCGGCGGCACTGCTCCCGGCAACATCGAGTTGCTTGCTGAGCTGTCGCGCGGACTTGACAACATCTACGTTGACACTTCGTTCCGTTCGCATGAAGACATCGAGCTGATGATCGAGCTGTTCGGCCCCGAGCGCGTGTTGTTCGGAACCGACTACCCCTTTGGAAGCTACAAGGGGCAGATCGAACAGGTCATGATCGCCACCGAAGGCAACCAGGAAGTGCGCGATCTCGTGTTCTGGAAAAACGCCAACCGTCTGCTCAACATCATGTGATCGACGGCTCCCTCAGCCGCGAAACAACGCCCGATTCGTCGGGCACCCCTCCTTTCCTCCCCCTGCATCGTCCCCTGCAGGGGGAGGTTTCATGTTGGGGAGGCGCGAGCACGGTTGTCCAGAAGAGCAATGATGCCGCGCTTCGCTTCGCCAGCAGGATAGGGGTTTCAGAGACCCTTCAGACAGCGCTCCCTTACGTGGCACCATGGGCGAGGGAGGCCTGCAGCCCGTGCGCTCTGTCTTGCCCCAAAAGCGAGACACACCCCGCTCAACAGAACCCAATCGTGCATTTCGGAACTTTTTCGCCATTTCGGTGCGACTTTTTACCGATATGCACGGTCGCTTTGAGGTCATCAAATTCACGCGCAATCCTGACCTGGTGTTTTGAGCGCACAGAGCCCAAGCATTACCTCTGTTTTGCGAAATCATCGTGCATAGCGGCACTTTTTCGCACGCGGCTGGCGAATCTTTCCCGTTATGCACGATCATGCGACAACGAGCGCACTAACCGCATAGATATGCATGTTGCGAATGCCTGTGCGCCCCGCGCGGTTGCCATCATGGCCATTTCGCTCGGATGGGAATTCAAGGCAACAGCGCAGCAAACAGCAGAGGACGCGTTCCCCATGCGGAGAAGCTCGAAAAAGGCACTGCATTCGCTTGGCATAACGGGTAAAATGTCTCTTTGCGTATATCCAACCTGATGGAGGTTAAACAACAATGGCATCCCCTACCTTCACCCTCACCTCGTATGAGCCGGTGTACGCCGTGTGCCCCGAGGTCAGGATTCCTGAAGAGATCATCCGCGAGCAGGCGCTGCGCTGGCTTCAGTCCCAGATCGCCAAGGAAGGCGAAACGGCAAAGCTCACCGACAGCTGGGTGAACGCGCACTGCGATGACTTCAAAAACGTCGAAGAGCTGCTCATCTTCATCCGCTACAACGTGTATCGCGACAACCGCGAGATCCAGCAGCTGGCCGACCAGGACGTCATCTGCCGCGAGCTTTCCAAGCGCCTGGTGGAAGAGCTTCCTGCCGACCTGGTGGACGAGTGCGTTTACGCCGCGAAGATCCGCCTGGAGGACATGATCTACCGTGCTGGCAAGTCCGTTGAGGACTTCTGCGCCGACCGCGGCATCACCGAAGAGAAGCTCTACGCCGATACCGAAGAGCGCGCCATTCAGAGCCTGAAGGAAGACTCCGCGCTGGCAGCATGGGCCGCTCACGCGCACTACACGCTGGAGCCTGACGACTTCTACGCCATCATTCCTGGCAACAGCATTCAGGAGAAGGCGCACAAGCGTCGCCAGATCGAGCTTGAGGGCCGCCTGGCTCCCATGGAAGAGTACGCTCGCAAGACGAAGGCTCTGCGCGAGATTATGGAGAACGCAATGATCAAACGCAAGGAGACCGACTCTGAGTGGCTGCGCTACGGCGACACCGCCGCCGACGTTCTGCAGGCGAACAAGCAGTTCCCCGACAGCTTCATCTCTCTGGGCTAAGGCAAAGCAACAACCCCGAACATGAAGAAGGGAGCCCTCGGGCTCCCTTCTTTTGCGATATGAAAAGCGACGGTCCTTTTTACTTTTTGCCGAACTGACCGAGCATAAAAGCTAAACAGAACCGCGTCGTTCCGCCGGCAAGCAGGCCGGCGGAACCATCTTATCGGTAGGACTCGCCTTGATCGCCGCCAAGAAGCTTACCCTGCTCCTTGAGATGCTCAGCCTTTTCGCGGGCCGACACGAAGTTCTCGGGGGCGTCCTCGATCTCCAGGATCTCAACCTCGAAGGTCAGCTGCTTGCCTGCCAGCGGGTGGTTCAGGTCGAATACGACCTCGCCCTGCTCCTTGTCGATCTCGATGATCGTGGCGGGCGTGGGGTCGCCGTCTTTGCTGTTGGACATCCAGATGCGCTTGCCAACCTTCAGCTCGTGACGCACCGGGATCTGCTCCATGGGGACACGCGCGACGAAATCGTCTAGGTACTCACCGTAGGCGTCGTACTCGCCGACCGTAAACGTCTTCTTCTCGCCCACCTCGTTCATCTCCAGAATGGCGGCCTCGAAGCCGTCGATGGTCATATCCATGCCCGTCTGGAACTTCATGGGCTCGTCGGCGGTGGCGAAACCGAATACCGTGCCGTCGTCGAGCTTGCCCGTGTAGGTCAGGGTAACCGTGGAACCAAGCTTCATTTGTCTTGCTCCTATCTGCTAAACAACACGCCGCCCGCGCGAAGCGGGCGGGACTGATACCTTATTCGGCCGCCGTATCGGAGGCTTCCTCAATCACGTTACCCTCGTCGTCCACGACGGTGACGATGGCATTGTCGACCAACCACGACGTGACCTTGCGCTGACGGCACATCTTGCGAATGTTCGCCATGCGGTTTGCGTCTTCCCAGTCAGAGCGCTTCTGGCCCTTCTCACCGGAATCGGTGCCTTCGAATATCTTGTCGATGTCGGCGTCGGTGACTTCCAGGCCCAGCTCGGTGAACATAGCCTCCATGGCGCAGTCGATGCTGGCACGACGCACAGCTTCAGTCTGCACCTGCTCCTTCATCTTGTCGCCTTCAACCTTGTTCTGGAGCATCCACTGCTGCAGGTTCATGCCCTGCTTGTCCAGCGACTGCATGAACTCGCGGCCCACGTCCTCGCGGATGAAGTCAACGTAGTAGGCAGGCACTTCGCCTTCCAAGCGTTCGAGCATTGCATCGACCGCGCGATCGACCATCAGCTTGGGCAGCGTCTCGCGCTTGTGCATGTTAACGGCTTGGCGCATCTGCTTGCGCAGATCGGCAACGTCGGTGCATCCCACCTTCAGAGCAAGTTCATCGTCGACAGGCGGAACCACGTAACGGCGAATGCCTTTGACTACGACGTTGGCATGCAGATTGCCGTCTCCCAGCGTGGGGTTGCCTTCTTCGTCAAACGCCTCGAAATCAAACTCCAGCGTGTCGTCAACCTTGGCACCCACCAGATGCTCGTCGAACGACGGCGGCATGGAACCTTTGCCCAAGCCCACCAGGCGCTGGGTCTGATTCATACCCGACACCAGATGGCCGTTGGTGCTCACCGTTACCTCGACCTGCACGTACTCACCCATCTGAGCCTCGTGGTCGGGATCTTCGATGTCCTCGAAATGATGGTAGTAATCCTGAAGCTCGGCCAACTGCTCTTCGATCTCGGCATCGGTTGCCTCCTCGGGAGGCATCTCGATGGACACCGGGTCGTAGCTCGACAGCTTCATAACCGGGGCTACCTTGCCCGAAACCGTGAAGCTGAACGGCTTGCCAAGCTCGACCGTTTCATCCACGTTGAAATTCGGTTCGTCAATGTAGATGACGTCGGCGCCGTCGATGGCGCTCATTGCAAGGTCGTTCACCAACTGCTCGGTGACGCCCGCCATGGCGTTGTCGTGACCGCCAACCTGCTTCTCCAGAACCTCGCGCGGAGCCTTGCCCTTGCGGAAGCCCGGAATGTCACGCTTGGCGATTTCGGCGAAGAACTTGTCCGCCGCAGCGTCCACTTCCTCGGCGGAAGCGACCAACGTGAGGACGAGCTCCTGGCTGTCGCCGTCGTCCTCCCTCACGATATCTTTAACCTGCACTCTTGCTGCACCCCCAGGAATCCCCGTAGTACGTTTACCCTTGATATGCGCGAAATGCCGTGCAGGGCATTTTGGCGCAAGCGCTATTGTAGCGCAGATGACGCGCGACTGTCCTCACAGTGTCATAACAGTTCCGCTTGTTAGAAGGCATCGCGTCTTACCGCGCCCTCTCCTGCTCTGCACGCGCATCGCGCCATCCCGCACGTGCCGCACAACGCGCCGAAAAGCAACGCAACATCGTGGAAAAGCCGCTGTTTCCGCAGGGTGCAGGCCAATCCGATCTTGCAAAAGCCCCGTCGGAAGGCGAATATACAAAGAACAGATTCGCATTCTCACGCATCGCGTTTGAAGGGAGGCGTCATGCCAAAGCGCAACGACATCCACAAGGTGCTCATCATCGGCTCTGGCCCCATCATCATCGGCCAAGCATGCGAGTTCGACTATTCGGGAACACAGGCATGCAAAGCCCTGCGCCAGCTGGGCTACGAGGTGGTGCTGGTGAACAGCAACCCCGCCACCATCATGACCGACCCCGACACGGCAGATGCTGTCTACATCGAGCCGCTCAACACCGAGCGCCTCGAGCAGGTCATCGCCAAGGAGCGCCCCGATGCGCTGCTGCCCAACCTGGGCGGCCAGTCGGGCCTTAACCTTGCTGCCGACCTCGAGAAGCAGGGCATCCTCGAAAAGTACGGCGTGCAGGTCATCGGCGTGCAGATCGATGCCATTGAACGCGGCGAGGACCGCGAAGCGTTCAAAGAGCTCATGGAGTCGCTCGACATCGAGATGGCGCGCAGCAAGGTTGCCTATTCCGTCGAAGACGCCGTCGCCATCGCCGAAGAGCTCGGTTATCCGTGCGTGCTGCGCCCCGCTTACACCATGGGCGGCACGGGCGGCGGGCTCGTCTACAACATCGACGAGCTGCGCACCGTGGTTGCGCGCGGTTTGGCGGCCTCCCCCGTGCACGAAGTGCTGGTGGAAGAAAGCGTCTTGGGCTGGGAAGAGCTCGAGCTTGAGGTCGTGCGCGATGCTACGGGCAAGATGATCACGGTCTGCTTCATCGAGAACATCGACCCCATGGGCGTGCACACCGGCGACTCGTTCTGCGCCGCCCCCATGCTCACCATCAGCGAAGACGTGCAGAAGCGCCTGCAGGAGAAAAGCTACAAGATCGTCGAGGCAGTACAGGTCATCGGAGGCACGAACGTGCAGTGGGCGCACGACCCCGTCACCGACCGCGACATCATCATCGAGATCAACCCGCGCACGTCGCGTTCCTCCGCGCTTGCTTCGAAGGCGACCGGCTTTCCCATCGCGCTCGTTTCCGCCATGCTCGCAAGCGGGCTCACGCTTGACGAGATCCCCTGCGGCAAACACGGCACGCTGGCAAACTACGTCCCCGGCGGCGACTACGTCGTCATTAAGTTCGCCCGCTGGGCGTTCGAGAAGTTCAAGGGCGTCGAAGACAAGCTGGGCACCCAGATGCGCGCTGTGGGCGAGGTCATGTCCATCGGAAAGACCTACAAGGAAGCCTTCCAGAAAGCCATCCGCTCGCTGGAAACGGGCCGCTACGGCTTAGGCTTCGCAAAGGATTTCCACGGCAAATCCAAAGACGAGCTGCTCGGCATGCTGGTAACCCCCACAAGCGAGCGCCAGTTCATCATGTACGAAGCACTGCGCGCCGGCGCCACGATCGACGAGCTGTTCGAACTCACGCGCATCAAGCGCTGGTTCATCGAGCAGATGGCCGAGCTTGTGGCCGAGGAAGAGGCCCTCATCGCCTACTCCAAGGACCATCCTGCCTCCCTGCCGCCCGACGACATGCTCATCGCCGCCAAGAAGGACGGCTTCTCCGATCGCTACCTCGCTCAGATTACCGGAACCTCTGAGAAGCGCATCCGCGTCCATCGGGCCGAAATCGGCCTCAACCAAGGATGGGAAGGCGTGCATGTAAGCTCCACGAAGGACTCCGCGTACTACTTCTCCACCTACAATGCGCCTGATGCCAGCCCCACTACGGGCGACAACACCATCATGATCCTGGGTGGCGGCCCCAACCGCATCGGCCAGGGCATTGAGTTCGACTACTGCTGCGTGCATGCGGCCAAGTCGCTCAAGAAGCTCGGCTTCAAAACCATCATCGTCAACTGCAACCCCGAAACGGTCTCGACCGACTACGACACGTCCGACAAGCTGTACTTCGAGCCGCTGACGGCCGAAGATGTGCTTGCCATCTACGAGAAGGAAAAGCCGCTCGGCGTCATCGCGCAGTTCGGCGGCCAGACGCCGTTGAACCTGGCATCCGAGTTGGAAGAGGCAGGTGTGCACATCCTGGGCACCAGCCCCGAGATCATCGACCTGGCAGAGGACCGCGACCGCTTCCGCGCGGTCATGGACTCGCTGGGCATCCCAATGCCCGAGGCCGGCATGGCTCACACGACTGAAGACGCGCTGGCCATCGCTCAAAAGATCGGCTACCCCGTCATGGTGCGCCCGAGCTACGTGCTGGGCGGCCGCGGCATGGAAGTCGTCTACGACGACGCGAACCTTATCAACTACATGGACGCCGCCGTGGGCGTGACCCCCGACCGCCCCATACTCATCGACCGCTTCCTGCGCCACGCCATGGAATGCGAGGCGGACGCCATCTGCGACGGCACGCACGCGTTTGTGCCTGCGGTCATGGAGCACATCGAGCTTGCCGGCATCCATTCGGGCGACTCGGCCTGCATCCTGCCTTCGGTGAACATCTCCGACGCGCATCTGGCAACCATCAAGGAGTACACGCGCCGCATCGCCGAGGCCATGCATGTCGTGGGCCTCATGAACATCCAGTACGCCATCGAAGACGACACGGTGTACGTGCTTGAGGCCAACCCGCGCGCAAGCCGCACGGTGCCGCTGGTGTCGAAGGTATGCGGCATCCAGATGGTGCAGATTGCCACCGACATCATGACGGAGTCCCTTACGGGCAGGCCCTCGCCCATCAAAGATCTGCACGAGGCGACGTTCACTCATTACGGCGTGAAGGAAGCCGTGTTCCCGTTCAACATGTTCCCCGAGGTCGACCCCGTGCTTGGCCCCGAGATGCGCTCCACCGGCGAAGTACTAGGTTTGTCCACCACCTTCGGCGGCGCGTTCTTCAAAGCGCAGGAGGCCACGCAGACCGTCCTGCCCAAGGGCGGCACGGTGCTCATGAGCATCAGCGACCGCGACAAGGGCGACCTCGAGGAAGTGGGACGCGAGTTCGAGCGCGCCGGCATGCGCATTTTGGCGACGCGCGGCACCTGCGACTTCCTCAATGAGCATGGCATCAAAGCCGAGCGCGTGCTGCGCGTGAACGAAGGTCGTCCGAACCTGGTCGACCTCATCCTCAACCATGAAGTCGACCTGGTTGCCAACACGCCCAGCCCGTCGGCCGAGAGCGCCACGGACGGCAGCCTGATCCGCCGCACCGCCATCAAGGCGCACGTGCCCTACATGACCACCATGGCTGCAGCGCTGGCAACCGCCAAGGGCATCCAGGTGGCGCAGTCGAGCGACCCCCAGGTTCACTCACTGCAGGAGATCCACGCGAACATCTCCTACGAATAGGCACCTAAAAGCGCTAGCGCTTCATCGGGCCGTCTCGCACATGCGGGGCGGCCCGCTTGTTTGGTGGGGCACTGCTGTTTCTGCGCTCTGCATGGACTGCGCTGCCCCTTGCGGACTGCACCAGGCCAAAGGGCCGTAACATCTTGGGGGAAGCCGCCGTTCTCGCAGGGCGCAGACCGATCCGATCTTGCAAAAGCCCCGCCAGGAGACGAACATACGAAGAAAGGATCTGCGTTTTCACGCGCTGCTTGAAGGGAGGGGCCATGCCCAACGAAGCAACCGGCACGCAGGCGGCCGTCGATGCCCTCGCCGCTGTTTTGTGGGACATCCTCAGCGCGCGCGAGCACATGACGTTCGAGGAGTTCGAAGAGCGCGCCCTCGCCGCTGGCCATTCCATCTTGGCCCAGGCCATCGGCCAAACCATGGAGCGCTACGATGCGCAGCTGTGCGAGAACCTTCCGTCCGGCGCGCACATCCACGACAAGCGCCGCCGCACGCTCATCACCGAGGTTGGTGACGTCACGTTTTCCTACCACCGCGTGCGCGGCAGCAACGGCACCACTTCCCCGCTTTCCGAAGCGCTGGACATTCCCGGCAACCGGCAGCTCTCCCCAGGCGCGATCTCGTTTCTGGCAGAGGCGGGCTCGGAGCTGTCGTACGCGTCTGCAGCAAGCCTGCTTGCCCGCAAGGGCGGCTCGCAGGTAAGCGCCATGACCGCCATGCGAGCGTTGCGCCAAGCGGTCGAGGAAGAAGGCGGCACCGTGCCGGGCGTCGGCACTCCGCCTTCCGCCAAACCGCGCAAGCGCGCTGCCGCACGCCGCAAGCACGGCCAGTCGCTTGCGCGCACGTCCGACCAGGCGCGCCTTTCCGCATTCCAGCAAAACCGCCCGCACGCGTCGATGCGCGGTGTCCTCGCATTCGGCGAAGCGGACATGGAGCTTTTCCAGGAACTTTGCCGCTCCATCATGGAACGGCGCGGCATGACGGGGAACGGGTTTCCCCTCTCGCCTATACAACCGTTGAAAGGAGCAGCCATGGGATCCTACGAACGCGAGCAGCAGATGATTGCCGACGGCACCGCCGAGCGCGGATACACCGCCCAGAAGTACTTCGACGAGCTTGACGCCGAGCTCACCGAAGAAACGTCGTCTCTGTCGCATCGGCCCGACTACCGCAAAACGTTGTTCGCACCCGAACACGATGACATCTACCGCGAGTTCTGCGCCTACGTCGACCTGCCCAAGCCGCGTTTCTTTGACGCCATCGCAGACCCGATCCGCGTGGAAGGATTCTCTGCGGCGGATGTGTACTTTGCCATGAAGTCGAAGAACCCGCGCATCGTGGAAATCGACGGCGCCGCCGTGTACAACATGCTGGTGAAGCTGCGCACCCAGCCCGAGATCTCCAAGAAGGTGCTCGACTTCATCCCCACCTGCTACCAAGGCGGCTGCGGCAAAGGCGACGCAGCGTTCGAACGCGGCTATTACGATTAATTATCAACTCCCGGGTTGAGCATAAGTAAGCGGGCGTGACAGGGGACGGTCCTTCTGTCACATTATCCAAATGTGACAGAAGGACCGTCCCCTGTCACGCCCCCTGTCACGCCCGTCAGGCAAGCGGAACCCTCACGGCATTGATGCCGCCTCTGATGAAGGCGTCGAGGGTTCGTTGGATGACGTCCCATTCGCCGGTTGAGACGTCGGCAAGCGCGACAGCGTAGCACCCGCTCATTTGGAAGCGGTAGAGCGCGTCGGCCTGCATGCGGCTCATACCCAGACCCGAGAACATATTCGATGCGCCTCCGGGAAACGCTCCCTGCTCGACCAGGGCGAACAGCATCGGCAGGAAGCGTTCGTCGCGCACGACGGGCACATACGGCCCCGCCTCGCGCAACGCTACGCAGAACGGACGGTTTCCCTGCCCCGTGCACTCGTTGCAGTGCAGATGCGATTCCAGCGAGCGCAACCCGCCAAGAAACTCGACAACCAGTGCAGCGTAGACGTCCTGCACGTTGCCGTAATGCGAGTAGAGCGTCGAGCGGCTCACGTCCGCTTCGCGCGCCAGCTCCGACATCGACACGTCCTCGAGCCGCTTGCCCACCAGAAGCCGCAGCAACGCCTGCTTGATGGCGGCAGCGCTCTTCTCAAACCGCGCGTCTTCCACATCTTCCTCCGCTCCCCCAATGCGTGACAGGGGACGGTCCTTCTGTCACATCTGAATAATGTGACAGAAGGACCGTCCCCTGTCACGCCCAAACTGCGTCTCTTATATCGTACACATTGTACGATTACGTTCAGCACACGCAGCGCTCGCGTCCTATACTGGCATCGAAAACAAGGTGACGCCCTATTTCGGAGGTGATTGCATGCAGACGCAAAAGACCTTGTTCCTCGATTTGCTGGGAATGCCCGACACGCGCTTTGTTATCCCCGCCTACCAGCGGCTTTACTCCTGGAAAGAACGCCAATGCCGCGAGCTGTGGCTCGATTTGCATCGCGCCGCGAAAGCCGACGCCACGCATTTCATCGGCACGCTTCTGTACTCGCAGGAAAGCCCCGACCCCGAAGGTCGCCAACGCTTGGCAGTCATCGACGGCCAGCAGCGCCTGACCACGTTGACGCTGTTGATCGAAGCGCTGCGCCGCTATCTTGCCGACAACGGCAAGACTCTGGAGAACATCGACGCCGACGGACTGAACGCACGCTACCTGCGCATCGGAACGCAACTAAACGCCCCCTGCAAGCTGGTGTTGTCCCGCAACGACGGCCCCACCCTGCAAGCGGTGCTCGACGGCACTCCGCTGCCTGAAAACGCTTCCGAGAACGTGCAGGCGAACCTGGCGTTTTTCCAATCGCTCATGAGCGAGAACGACTTCGACCCCGACGCGCTCTGGCACGGCATCCAAAAGCTGTTCGTCATCAGCGCCCAGGTGGGCGCCGACGACAACGCGCAGCTCATCTTCGAAAGCCTGAACTCCAAGGGCAAGCCGCTGACCACCGCCGACTTGGTGCGCAACTACCTGCTGTTGGCGCAAACCCACGAAGAGCAGACACGCCTGTACGACGAGTACTGGGACCCCATCGAGGGCATGTTCCAACCCGACCCCGGGTCGTTGCGCTTGGACAACGCCATCCAAGGGTGGCTTTCAGTGCGCTTCCGCAAGGTGCGCGCCCGCGGCCGCGACGAGGTGTACAGCGTGTTCAAGCAGTACGTGGAAGACGAGTTCACCGGCACGACCGAAAGCCTGCTGCACGAGCTGCGAAACTTCTGCATGATCTGGGCCGAGAACTACCGCTACCACGCAGTGAAGAAGTACAAATCGGCATTCAAGTGGGCCGAAAACGGCGCACCCACGCTGGTGTCGCACTACGAGAAGAAGCAAAGCACGAACCAGGCGTTCGCGGATGCCACCCGCGCCAAAATGGACGCCACCGACGCGTCGCTGTGAGGTGATGAGAGATGCTGACGAAACAAGAGATGTTCCTCGATTTCCTGGGAGCGCCTTCAACCCAGCTGATCATCCCCGTCTACCAGCGCGTGTACGCGTGGGATCACACGCAATGCGACACGCTCTGGGCCGACATCGAACGTGCCGGACGGGCAGGAAGCGCGCACTTCATCGGCACGGTGCTCTATGCGACTGAGCCCGGCAACAGCGAGGCCGCTCGCCGTCTTGACATCATCGATGGCCAGCAACGCACCGCCACGCTGACGCTTCTGATCACCGCCCTGCGCGACTGGATGCGCGATACCGGCACTGCGCTTGAGGGCATCGACGCCGACGCGCTGACAAGCCGCTACCTGCACGTCGATGCAGCGGACGGCGCGTTGAAGCTGGTGCTCTCGCGCGTCGACCGCAAGACGATGCAGGCTGTGGTTGAGAGCGCCGAGCTTCCACAAGACGAAGAGGAGCTGTCCCAAAACGTCGTGAACAACTATCAACTGTTCCGCGACAAGATGGGCGACGGCTTCACCGTCGAAGACGCTCAGGCCATCTGGGATGGCATTCAGCGATTGCTGATCATCGCCGCCTCGCTTGACGGCGACGATCGCCCGCAGCTCATCTTCGAGAGCCTTAACTCCAAGGGAATGCCGCTGACCACGGCCGACCTCATCCGCAACCTTTTGCTGGTGAACGCAGGCATCGACGAGCAGACGCGCCTGTACAACCTGTACTGGGCACCCATCGAGCGCCTGTACGCCGACGACCCCGGATCGCAGCGCCTCAACGCCGCGCTGCACGGGTATTTGGCCGTCACCGCGCGCAAGCTGCGCATCTCCGACAAAGACCAGGTGTACGCCGCGTTCAAAACGTTCATGGAAGATGTCTACCAGGGAACACTGGAAGAGCTGCTCATCGGTCTGAAGGGCTTCTGCGAGACGTTCGCCGCCAAGTCCAACTCCGCCGGTGCCCGCCGCGCCCAAGCCGCCGCCGAGTTTGGCAACAGCAAACCGAAAGACTACATCGGCCAACGCCACGTCTTCGGCGACTGATGCGACAGGGGGTGACAGGGGACGGTCCTTCTGTCACATTATCCAAATGTGACAGAAGGACCGTCCCCTGTCACCCCGTCACATTCTGAACTACAATGGAAGGCAGCGTCATCCGGCGCTGCCTTTTCCGTAATCGAGGGGATATGGAAGCCCAACGCAAGGAAGAATCGGCAACAACCGCCAAACCGCGCCTTTGGACGCGGGGGTTCATCCTGCTCGCGCTCATCCAGACGCTCGATCTGTTCACCTACAACATGATCACGCCGGTCATCGCGCAGTACGCCACCGGACTTGGCTACACGTTGGTGATGGCGGGCGTCGTGGCGGGCGCGTTCACGTTTGCCGCCCTGTTCGCACGGCCTGCCAGCGGCGCGCTTTCCGACCGCATGGGCCGTAAGCGCATCGTGCTTGCCGCAGTGGTAGTGGGTTGCTTGGCGCAGGTGGGTTACGCGTTCGCTACCGACTACGCCCTGCTCATCGCGCTGCGCGTCGTCCACGGCTTCTTCTATGCTCTGTTCGGTACGGCAATATCTGCCATGGCCATCGACAGCCTGCCGGAAGAGCGTCGCAGCGAGGGCATGGGCTGGTTCGGCACCTCATACGTGTTCGCCAACGCGCTTGGTCCCGCATTGGGCGTAGCCGTGAGCAGCGCGTTCGGTTTCCTGCCAATGTTTCTCATCGGCGCAGGAATCGCCGCCTGCACCCTGGTGCTCGGCCTGATGCTTCCTCCCGACGAACCGGCACCGACGCGCGAATCCACCGCAAACGAAGGCGCCACCCACAACGCCAAATCCAGCGGAAAAGGCCGCCTCTACGACACCGTTAACGCATTCGTCAGCATCAAGTGCCTGCCGCTCGCGTTCGCTGCATGCTGCTACCTGACCATCTGGGGAATCATCTCCACCTACATCGTCATGGTGGGCGACGCGCGAGGCGTGGCGGGCATCTCGCTGTTCTTCGTGGTGAATTCGATCACGCTGTTCTTCACCCGCCCGTTCGCTGGCAAGCTTGCTGACAAGCGCGGGCTTTCAGCGGTGTTCTTCCCTTCAGTGGTGTTCGAAGTGCTGGCAGTGACGCTGATCGCGCTGTCGCAGCAGCTGTGGCTGTTCTTGGTGGCCGCCGCCTGCAAAGCACTCGGCAGCGGCACGGTAACGCCATCGATCCAAGCGAAATGCGGCCAGCTCGAGCCGTCAGAGCGTTCAGGCGTGGCGATGTCAACCTACTTGCTGGGCACCGACATCGGCTACGCCATCGGCCCCATCATCGGCGGTGCCGTGTCTGCCGGATTCGGATTCGAAGCCATGTTCTTCTCGGGCCTGCCCATCCTGGCAGTCGGCGTGATCGTTTACGTGATCTGGTGGCGAAAAAGCCGCCTTGCGAAATAAGAGCGTGACAGGGGACGGTCCTTCTGTCACATTTATCCAAATGTGACAGAAGGACCGTCCCCTGTCACGCCGTGTCGCGCTATGCGGGGTCGGCGGAGTTCAGGCGCAGGACGCACATTTGAAGCTCGTGAACCAAGTCCTCGGTGATGGGCTCGTCGGGCGTTTCCCCTGCTTCCAGCTGGTCGTTCAGCGCGAAGCAATGACGGATGAACGCTTCGTTTGCCTCATCGATCATGCGCAGATCGCGCGCTTCCTTGAAGCACTGTTCCAGGTCGGTGGTTTTCGCGACGCGCCACAGATGCAGCGTCGCCAGCCGCACCGATCCAATGAATTTCCTCTCGACAGGCACTTCCGCCATGACTCCCCCACCTTCTCTCAATGCTTTCCGCATGCGACATTATAGAGCTGCAACGTGCGGAAGGCGGCCCAAAGACCGCCTTCCGAATTAAAACGAACTACCGCCCTTTTTCTTTACGCGAAATGAGAAAAAGTGACTGTCCCTTTTTCTCATTTCTTGCGGATGTAAAGGGAGACCGCCTTGTACTTGACGTCGTCATCGCCTTCGACCTTGGCCACCTTGGAGCCGGCTTTGTAGCCGCGGTCGGCCTCGACCTCGTACTCTTCCTCGATCGACGGCGTCGCGAACCCGGCAGCCTCGAGCCAGGCGTAATTTTCCTCCTGCGTGCGGGCAGCCTGGACGCTGTTACCCATGGCGCGCGCCTGCTCGACAACCTCATCGTTGCGCGGACGATCGGCGAAGATCGTCTCGAGGATCAGCAGTCCGCCCGGCTTCAGCACGCGACCGAACTCTCGGATGGCAGTTGCCTGATCGTAGAACAGCGTAACCACGTTATTGCAGTACACCGCATCCATCGTACCCGACCCGATGCCGGCGGCGATGAGATCCTCAGGGTACGCCACACGGAACTCCATGTTGTTGCGCTTGAGCCCGCTGTCGTGCCACGCACGCTCCATGCCGTCCTTGGCCTCCGCCACGTAGGCAGGGCTCCAGTCCACGCCCATCGCGGACCCTTCGTTGCCCACCATGGCGCTCATCTTGTACACACCGCGGCCGCGACGGCAGCAGATGTTGAGCACCTTCTTGCCCTTCAAATCCGATGCCGGCAAAAGCATCTTGCACACGCTGGTGAACCCGTACTCGAACTGCTTGCCGCCGTAGAACTCGGCCAGCGCTGAATCGTCGGGCGCCGCAGTCGTCTGCGACGGCTCATGCAGCGAACGCATCCCGGTAGCCGCCGGAGACAGCGAAGCGCGCTCTTCTTCCTGTTTGATGTTCTCGTTCAGGTCTGCCAGCATGCTTGCACGTTCTGCCAGCCCCATGCGGGCGGCGTCCACTTGCAATTCCTCGTTGTGCTGGTAGTACTTCTGGTTGCCGTAGTGCGCCACGAACTGCGTGGTGGCACGACGCGTGGCAAGTTCGGCCATGAACACCAGCATCTCACGCGATGCGAAGCACTCGTCAATGAAGTCGAATGCCGCGTCAATGCGCGTGTTCACATGGTCGGCTGCCGGCTTGATCTTGGCGACCTCTTCCTTGTACGCCGCCTCGATCGTGCGGAACGCCGGCTCGCCTTCGGGAGTCTTCTGGATGATGCAGCGCGCGGCGAAATCCCTCAGCAGCGCGATGACCAACTTCTCGCGGCGGACGTACGCATGCGCCGCCGTGCCTGCCGCCATGCGACGGCCCAGCGCCGCCTCGCGCCGTTCGATGCGCGCCACCAGCGCTTCATCGACCGTCGCGCCGCCGTTGATGAACTCGCCCTTCGCATCGCGCAGCAAGTCGCGCAGCTCCACGACCACGCCCTCCTGCTCGAGCACCTCGCTGCACTCGCGCGCCAGCGTGTCCAGAAGCAGGCTGATCAGCGCCACGCGCTCGTCGAACTCGGCCTCCTTCGCGCGCGCTTCGATGGCTTCGCCCGCCTCCCCAGCCAGGATGGAGTCCACCTGGTAGTCCGAGCGGTACTTCTGGAACAGCGCGTAGTACACCGTGAACGCATCGGCAATGCCGTCGTCGCGCAAGAACTGGCTGAACAGCTCGCGGTCGACCGGTTTGTCCATTTCTTCGTACAGCGAAATGATCTTCGCGAGGTCTTCCCAACCACGCGCCGTCACGAACGACTTTCCGCCACCGGGTTTGCTCTCCACCTTGTAGAAGCAGTCCTTCTTCGCATCCAAAAACGTGGTGACCGCCGGGTGCAGGCCCTTTTCCTGCGCATAGTTCTTCCACGACGCGTAGTCGGGCTCCACGTCGATTTCGCGCATGCGGTCAAGCGTGACGATGTCGAACTCGTGCACCGAGCGGTTGTACTCGGACGGATTTCCCGCGCACACCACAACCCAGCCCTCGGGCACCTTGTGCTTGCCGAACTTCTTGAACTGCAGGAACTGCAGCATGCTGGGGTACAGCGTTTCGGACACGCAGTTGATCTCGTCGAGGAACAGGATGCCCTGGCGCAGCCCTGTGCGCGTCATGTAGTCGTACACCGCCGCCACGATCTCGGACATCGTGTACTCAGACGCCTCGTACTCGAACCCTTCGAAGTCATGGTGCTCGATGCGCGGCAGACCCAGCGCGCTCTGGCGCGTGTGATGCGTCATCGAATATGACACGATGCCAATGCCCAGCTCGCCGGCGATCTGCTCCATGATGGCGGTCTTGCCGATGTCCGGCGCGCCCAGAAGGAACATCGGGCGCTGATGCACCGGGTCGATCACCGGCATGCCAGCGTCGTCTTTCCGCAGGTACGCCTCTACGGCGTCTTTGATCTGCTGTTTGGCCGATTGAATGTTCATCTGCGCCGTTTCCTTTCCCTATCATCTGCGGTTGCACGTGCCGTTCGGCAGCTTTCCTGTTCGTCCGCCGCCGCACCTTCCGCGAACCCGCATTTCCTTCGCTCAAGCGCCAAGCTAGACGCTTCTGCTGTCCAGTTGGCTCAATCCCGCTTCGTCCACTACTACCTTCATCGCCCACGGCGGCACCGGCGGCAGGTCGCGCCCCTCTTCGTCCATGAACACGAATGCAGCGTCGTATTCAGGCGTTTTCTCGGGGAACTGGCCCAAGCCGTCCGTGAAGTAGATAAGCCCCTTCAAGTCGGTGAACTCACCGCGCTTGCGCAGCATGTCCACGTAATCGAACGCCGGACGGAAATCCGTTCCGCCAAAGCCGCGGATCACAAACCCCTCCATCAGCTTGTCGACGTCGCCCAGATCGGTGATCTTGATGTCGCTTTGTACCTTTGCATCGCACTGGATAACGTGAATGTTCACCGTGGTCGCGTAATCCTGCGAGCTTTTCAGGATGTCGAAGGTGTGCGTGATGAAGCGTCGCACGAGCTCGCCGCTGACCGACTCCGACGTGTCGATAACGATTGCGAAATCGCGCACGCGGTCGGTTTCCTTGTATTCCAACGGTTCGATCAACGGCATGTTGCCATAGAGGTCCATGCCGTACTGGTAGTAGATGTAGTCGAACTCGTCCATGTTCACTTGCATCTCTTCCGAGACGATCATGAACTTGCGCAAAAACTCGGTGTAGCTGTGCACCTTTCGGTTGGCGATCTGCAGGTTTGCCATCAGACTGCCCGCTTCCTCGCCCCATTCTTTCGAGAAGGTCTCAAGGTTCATCTCGATCTGCTTCGAGATGTCCTCCCATTCCTTCTCTTGGCGCTTGGCGTCGTTTTCATCTTCATTGCCACTGTCGTCCTCGGCATCTTGGCTTTCGGCAGCTTCCTCGGTGCTGTCGTCGGATTCAGGAGTGTCTTCGGACTCGACTTCCTGCATCTGGTTTTCGCCTTGCTGCTCTTCCTCGGGCGGCTCTGATTCGCCCTGCGTCTCCATGCGGATGTCGTCGGATTGCAGCTCGGGGTCTTCGCCGTCCTCGGTAACTTCCTCGAAGTCGTTCTCGCGCTCCTCGGGCGGCTTCTGCGAAGCGTTCGCTGGCCACGCGCCGTGATCGTCGCGCTCGAACAGGTAGTGCATCTCGGCCAGCATGCTGCGGCCCATGCCGCGGTACTGCTGTCCATCGGGGGTTTGCACAAGCCCCTTCACCACGATGTACACCTTGTTGGGAAGCAGCTTACCGGTAAGCATGCGAATGCGGTCGATCAGCTCGCGGCGCGCCGCGTCGTCTTCGCTCTCGAAGCGCCCACCGCACATGTCCATGACCGCGCTTTCCACCAAGATGTCGCAGGTGAGGCTCCACGCCTCGGCGTTGTTGTGGTTCTTATCGAAAGGGTGGCGGAAGATGCAGTGCATCACCAAATGCAGGTAGTCGCGCACCGTCTCTTCGAACGATTCGCCGAAACGTGCGATCTCGCGCGGCGGGTCGTACAGGACACGCTTCGTGTCGGTGGCAAGCGGGTAGCGCGCGCTCACGCGCATCGGCTCCAGGTCCATGCGCCACAGCGCCAGATCAAGGAAGCGGAACTTCATCATCAGCTGCGTACGGCATTCGTCGATGATGTCTTTGCCCAGGGCGTCTTCCTGCAGCCTTCGTTGCATTTTCACGTCCATCGCCTCATGAGATGCCGGCATCCCACCCTCCTTCCCTCTGGCGCGGTTGGGTTCCCTCACACACGTTATAGCATAGCGCGTTTCGGGCGCGCTTTAACATCTTTGGTGAGCGTTCGCGGGGGTCTTACAGGTCGAAGTCGAACGCCGCCATGCCGAAGCGCTCGCGCTTCGCTTCCAACAGATACCCCGTCATTGAAGCATCCTGCACCGCGCCCACGCGATCGATGACCTCGTTGATGTTGTCGTTGTTGACAAACCCCAAATTCAGCAAGTCGTCCATGAGCCGACGGTCGTCATGCTTTGCCGCCTCAACGCAGATATCGCCGATGTTCGTCTGCAGCGCGCGTTCGCACATGTTGCGGTTCACTTCGGTCAGGAAGATGGGATCCTTCAAGCGCACCACCAAGCGCGTTGCCTGGTCGTAGAGAGCCATGCGCTCGGCATGCAACGCGTCAAAGCTGCTGGCATTGATGATGGCTGTGTCGTAGTGCTCCAAGATGATGCGTGCGTTCACGTGGTCGGGAACGCTCAGCGCAAGCATCTGCTGCTGTCTGCTGCGGTCGGTCCCCGGGAAATGGAGTGAGATCTCGCTGTGGCCATCCAGCGGCTCGGCAAGCTCAACCACCACATGGGGCACCAGGCAATCCAATCCCAAACCGCGCATCCCCACCGTCGTGATGCGCTCGGAAAGATGGAACTCCTCAATGTCAGCCACGCCATTGAACGCATATGGCGCAAGTTCGTTCACCTCTTGCGGGATGCGCACGACGCTTTGTCCGCCCAAGCATAGCAACAGCTTCGCCATGCCGTTCGGCTTGCGTTCAAGCAGCATGTTGTCTACCAGGTAGAAGCGTTCGTTGCCGTCTTCAACCTGCAGCTCGTGCAGGGTGGGATTCTCGCCGTGATGCGCTCCGTACGTGACGAGCGCATTGCCGCCAAGCGACTGCAAGCCACGTGGAAGAAACAGCGCCACAAGAGCCGTATCCAGAAACGCCTCGTCTTCGATAATCGCAACGCTGCTTGGAATGTTGATGCGCTCCAGACGACGGCACGCTTTGAACGCGCGCTTCCCAATTATCGCCAGGCCTTCAGGGGTCGTAACACGTTCCAAAGATACATGGTTGAAGAACGCGTCATCGCCGATGACGGCGGTACCATCGAGCACCTGATATTCACTGATGTCCGGGTTCATCATGCGGTCGAGCACCATACCCTCCGCCGATTTGCGGTACAAGCAGCCCGCCTTATCAAGAAGCAGGTGCTCAGACCCCTTCTCGATAGAAAACGTCGCTTCTGACCCTACATACGTAAGTCCCGTGTTGGCTGCTAGAGGATTGCCCAAGCGTTCAACTGTCGCAGGAAGGCGCAGTTCACCAATGGCAGTATCGGTGAAGGCGTTGGCGCGCACTTCCTCCAAGCCTTCGTTCAAATGCACTTCCTGAAGCTCAGGACAGCTGAAAAACGCTTTCTCGCCGATCGATTTCAGTGACTTCGGCGCATCGAAACGAGGAATCCGCGTTTTAGCGAAAGAGAAGTCACCCAAAATCTCAACTGAATCCGGAAGAATAATTTCCTTCAAGCAAGCGAAATGGCCGAACGCCTTCTTTGCGATTGCACGGCATCCGTCCAGCACACGGTAGCTTTCAGAAGGCACCGCGAGCGCAACCAAGATGGAGCCGTCAAAACTATACAGCGCTTTGCCATCCGACATCAGCAGCGGGTTGGCGTCGTCCACTTCCAGCTTCTCCAAGCCGCTTTTCTGGAACGCCCCTGGTGCAATTTCGTTTGCGCCAGCACCGATGCGCAGCTCTTTCAAATGTGGCACGTCAAATATGCTCGCGTCAATCTTCCCCAAGCGTCCCGGAAGCTCCAATCGCTCCAACGACACGCAATTGCGCAGCCAGTTCGAGTCGAACGTCGGAAGCGTTTCAGGAAAGTGAATCCTTTGCAGCTTGCGACACTCGCGAAACGCGCTGAATCCCACTGAAAGGATGGAATCAGGAAGATAGACTGACTCGACGGCTTCAAGATAGGCACAAGCATCAGGAGCAAGCGAGACGACGGGCTTGCCTTCGATCTCAGACGGAACGGCCAAGTCGGCAGTAGCCGGCTCGCATTTCTGAATACGCACCTCGGCATCGTCAAGCACGACGTAGCGCCATACTGTGCCGTTGGGTTCGGTCCAAACACGTTCATCCGAAGTGCGTGCCGCTTCCAGCGCCGCAGCTTTTTCCAGCGCCTCACGGCGAAGACGGATACGCTTTTCCGCAGAAAGGACTTGCTCGCGTGAAGCGGAGCCATCGCTGAGCGCCATAGGCGTAAAACCTCCGAAGCAAACATCTAGCTTGCTGATGTCGATGGCCTTCGTCGACGAGCGGTCGATGTAGTCCATCGCTGGTTTTGCGGTATTTTGAAGCAGTACGCTCAAATCCACCTGATTCGTAAAGGACATCGCAGTGCCGTTTCTTTATATCGGGTTGAGAACAGTATAACCCGATTCAGGGTGTAAAAAAAACGGGGCACGTCACCGTACCCCGTTAAACAAAAGCAAATCCTAGATCGACCAAGGAGCGCCGGCGGGATTCAGCTTGCGGCGACGGGAGAGCTCGTCAGCGTGCATGATGCAGTAACGCACGCCCTTCAGCGTGACATACAGGCATGCAACCTCGTGCTTGGAGCCGTGATTGAACACGTCGTAGGTGAGGTACTCGCGGTCGATCATGGGCTGGTAGACCGGGCTGTCAACAACCTTCTCCAGAAGAAGGTTGGTAGACTGACGGCCAAGCTCATCCTGCTTCAGCGTGATGTTGTACAGAATGTCTTCCTGCTCGGGGGTCAAACGACCGAGCTCTTCGATTTCTGCCCTGATCTCGTCTTCGGTAGCCATCGGATTAGCCTCCTCAATCGGATTGTGTTTTGCATGTTAGAGCATACGGAGAGCCTGATTTGATGTCAATACTCCCCCATAACTGTTACCCCCCTCATGCCCTATTGAAGCGCAATCAACTATGTCGCGAGCCCAAACAAGCTCCCAAAATGAAGCACGGTTACGATTCGCGATTCGATAGAGGATGAGAAAAGTTCCAAAGAAAAAGGCTCGTCCCCTAAGAGACGAGCCTCCTTCTTAACAACGCAGGCTAGGGTTTACACACCCATGTAGCCCTTGCTCGGGTCGGAAGCGCCGACGCCGGTGTCGGTGTCGCCAGCCTCGTTGCCCGTGCGCTTCGTGGAGGTGTAGCCACCCCAAGCGCGAGCAATGAACTTGCCCTTCACGAAGAAGATCTGAGCCTTCATGAGGTCAGCCTGGGTAATGCCATGAGCAGCCAGGACCTCGTCCTTGCTCTGGCCAGCATCGATGCCCGAGTTCAGCTCAGCAGCAGCAGCAGCAGCGTCGAGCTCGAAGAATTCATCGCGGGTCATATTGCCCTCCTTGTTAATCATCCCAATTTGCATCCCGGCTGCCAGGAAACCCCAGCAGCCGGAACACTAGCAAGCACTACTTACAGCTGGAAGAGCACCATAGGACGATCAAACTCGCCCATCTTGGCGATCATTTCCTCGAGGGTGCCGTAGTACATGGACGCGGACTCCTCAACCTGGACAGCCAGGGGACGCTGACCGGCCTTGTCGCCGTTGGTTCCCCAGTGCTCAGAGAAGATGGACGTCGGGCAAGGAATGTAGAACCACTCCCAAGCGTCGCCGTCGTTGCCCTCACCCTTCTTGAAGGGGCCCACCTGGACCTCCTTGATGCCGAACTGATCCAGGGGGAGCTCCAGCTCCTCCTTGCAAGCGATCTCGGCGGCATGGTTGCCAGAGAAGTAGGTGTAGTCAACCAGCAAGGCGTACTTCTGATCTGCCATTTGTGTCACCACTACCTTTCAGTTTAGTCAGCATCGAGGCTACGGACACGGCGCAGGTTGCACATAAC
>CALUHI010000030.1 GCA_944320405.1 uncultured Eggerthellaceae bacterium | reverse complement strand
TTTTGCACGAAATCGGCCGCTATGGACGCCTCGTGCAGTGAAAGGTCTCGTACTCGATCTCTCCGACCTGGTCTTTTGCTGCAAACCGGAGAGAGCCTCGAGCGAGGGCTGCACGAAATCGACCGCTGTGGATGTTTCAGGAATCCATAGCCCCCAATTCTGTGCACGGAAGGCTTGTTTTTCTGCGCGGATGTCCACAGCCCCCGATTCTCTGCACTGCGCCCTTCGTCTTTGCCGCAGAGCCCCTCCTTCTCAGCGGGCCTTCTGCCCTGGGGTGCTGTCTGTCCTGCGCTTGCGGTTTGAGGCTGCCGGAGCCTCCATTCGCCTTGTTTTCGGGAATTGTCGACAGACGGTGAATCGGCGCATGGGGTCATGTGTTTCTGGTATGATCAAGTGTCGCTGAATCGGACGCTGTTTCATCAGATTTATGCATGACCTGGGGGTTTAGATGCAATTCGAAGATCATGGGTTCCAACCCGTCATTCTGGGCGGCGACATTACGGCATACAGCCTTGCCCGCACCTTCCATGAGGCGTACCGCGTAAAGTCCATCGTGGTGAGCCAGGTGAGCAGCCATCTGTGTGCCGATTCGTGCATCATGGAAAACATCATTGTCCCTGGGATGGAAAACCTCGAAACGTTTTTGAGCAAGCTTGCCGAGATCGGCGAAGCTCATGCGGATGGAAAGCTCATCCTTCTGGCGTGCGGCGACTGGTATGTCCGCCTGATCGTTGAAAACCGCGCCGAACTGGAGAAACACTACATCATTCCCTATATCTCCGAAGAGCTTCTCAACCGCCTGGTGCTCAAGGACAGCTTCTATGACCTGTGCGACGCAAACGATGTGCCGCATCCCAAAACGTTTGTCTACGACGTGAACAAGCCGCATTCCCTTGACGGCTTGGACATCGACTTCCCCCTGGTGGCAAAGCCCGCTTCTTCCGCTGCGTATCACTACGCGCAGTTCCCGGGCAAGCGCAAGGTGTACTTCTTCGACGATCGTGACAGCTTGGAGAATATGTTGCTCAACCTGCGCACGAGCTCATACGATCACAAGTTTCTGCTGCAGGAGCTCATTCCCGGCGACGACACCAACATGCGCATCCTGACCACCTACAGCGACAAAAACGGCAAGGTTCGTTTTGCTGCGTTTGGACAGACGCTGCTTGAAGACAAGAAGGCTATGGGCATTGGAAACCCTGTTGCCATCATCAGTCGCCGCAACGACGAGATCGTTGCGGACGCGACGCGCCTTCTGGAGGCGCTGGGCTACACCGGTTTTGCCAACTTCGATATCAAGGTTGACCCGCGCACCGGCAAGCATTACTTCTTCGAGATCAACACCCGTCTCGGCCGCAGCAATTACTATGTGACGGCTTCCGGCCACAACGTGTCGCGCTGGATGGTGGAAGATCTCGTGTTCGATAATCCTCTGCCCGAGCAGATGGTGATTGCGGAAGGCGATGAGTCGCTCTACACCGTGGTGCCCAAGCAAACGTTGATGGACTACGTGACCGACCCTCAGCTGAAAGAGGAGGTCAAGCGCCTTTATTCCCAGGGCAAGGCAACCGATCCCATTGACTATGCGGTCGAGGAGAAGTTCATCCGCAAGATTTACCCGCGCATCTTCATGAGCAAGCAGCGCAAGGCGTTCAAGGCTGCTTTCGAAGCCGCGCGCGCCAAAGGCAAGAAGGCGTAGTGGTGGGCAAGCCTCTCGTTGGCATAATAGGCGGTGTGGGACCGGCGGCGACGGCGCGTCTTTCCATGACCATCGTCGACCGGACGCTGGCTTCGTGCGACCAGGACCACGTGCGCACGCTCGTGGCGAACGACACCACGCTGCCGGACCGCAGCGCGTTCATTCTGGGTCGCAGCGACAGATCCCCTCTTCCAGGACTGATCGCCGACGCGCGCTTCCTTGAGGAAAGCGGATGCTGCGCTATTGCGCTTCCGTGCAACACGGCACATCATTTTTGGTCCGAGGTGCAGGCCTCGGTTGAGATTCCCCTGATCAACATGGTGCGCGAGACGGCGCTCGCCTGCAAAACGGCGGGAATGCGAAACGTCGGCGTGCTTGCCACCGAAGGCACCATTGCCGTTGGGGTCTACGACGAAGCGTTGAAGGAAGCTGGGCTGAATCCGGTGCATCCCGATGCCGATGTTCAGAAAGCCGTCACGTCGCTCATCTACGATGGCGTGAAGGCGGGCAAGCAGGTGACAAGCGCTCATTTGAACCCCCTGGTGGAGGCCATGAAACAGCGCGGATGCGATGGCGTCATTCTGGGCTGCACCGAGCTTTCCGAAGCTGCGGCGAACGCTGAATACGGAGCTCCCGCCCCGCAGGACATCCTGCCGGTGGTCGACTCCATCATCGTTCTGGCGAACCGCGTGATCGACGCCGCTGGCGCGACGCGCCGATACACCACGACGTATTACACTGCTGCCGAGCCCTATAAGGCTTAAAGCAGACAGGCCGCTGCAGATTTCTTGCAAGGGCGCCTCAGCGCTTTAATTGAAAAGGAACTCCACCGCACCGTACACCGCGCCTTCGGCGTCCGCAAGCACCACGACCGAACGGTCATCTTCCAGCGCAATCTGCGGATGCAGGACATCGCCCAATACAGCCGAGCGCTTGTAGTCCACACGCACGCGGTCGGGGCGCACCTCGGTAGGAAGCGCTCCGAGCGCTATCCGTACGTATTGGCTGTTGTTCACATGCTCGTTGGTGTCGATGAGGTCGCGGCGCACCGGAATGGGGTCGCAGAGCTCCAGCGTTTCGGGAAGCGCGATTTTGCGGGTTTCTGCAGGCATTTCCAGCGGCTCGCGCAATCCGTACGCTGCCACGTGATCAGGCGATGGGCGCACGGGCTTTCCGGTGGATAGATCAATGAAACCCCAGGTGGAATTAGCGCGCGCGATGATGCTGCCGGCAGCGTCGCGAAGATAGAAATTCCTTGTGGCAGAAACGGTTTTGAATCCGCTGGGGAACGTGCCAACGATGATCTCTTCGCCGAGTCGCGGGTAACGCTCGACAGCGATGTGCCAATGCGTCAGCATCCAGGCCTTTTTCTCTTCTTTGAGCCGCTCTGGTCCGTATCCGATTGCTTCGGAATGAAAGATGCTGCAATCTTGGAAGATGTCGATGAGCGCAGGCAGCGACATGAGCCCGTCGTGCATCGTTTCGCTGTAGCGGATATGCGTGGAGAATTCGAAAGTTGATGGATCTACCAGCCCCATGGTGCCTCCTGCAAAAATGTTGATCATTGGGGGAGAGCATAGCACCTACTGCGTTCTTGCTGCGCTGTCGTTTCCGGAATGTTGCTGGCGCTTCGAATACAATGGACAAGCGTGAGCGCTTCGTGCGACTTGGGGCGAGGCTTCGGAAAGGTGGAAAACGATGGAGCAGAAGTTCGATTTCGACACGCTGATCGACCGGCGAGGCATCGGGTCGCTGAAATGGGACTGCAGCGAAAACGAACTGCCCATGTGGGTGGCGGACATGGATTTTGAAGTTTCCCCCTCCATCATGAAAGCGTTGCGTTGCAGGATGGATAACGGCACGTTCGGCTATTCCATCGTCCCTGACGAGTACCGGATTAGCGTGGCAAACTGGTGGAAGCGTCGCCATGGCATAGCTTTCGATCCAGCGCACGTCGTCTTTGCCGTCGGGGTTATTCCGGCGCTCATTTCGTGCATTAGGAGTTTGAGCAACGCAGGCGATTTCGTGGTGGTTCAATCGCCGGTGTACAACAACTTCTACACGTCCATTCTGAACGCAGGGCGGCGTGCGTTTGAAAACAAGCTTGTTTTCGACGATGGTTCTTACCGCATTGACTTTGCCGATCTGGAGGATCGCTTTGCCGATCAGCGTACCTCGCTGTTTGTGCTGTGCAATCCTCACAACCCAGGCGGTGCGGTGTGGAGCCGTGACGACCTTGCTCGTATCGGTGAGCTTGCGACGCGGCATCACGTGACGGTGATATCCGACGAAATCCACTGCGACGTGATGCGTCCCGGTGCGCGTCATACGCCTTTTGCCGCTGCCTCGGAAACGTGCCGACAGGTGTGCGTGACCCTGGGATCTCCCTCCAAGGCGTTCAACGTGGCGGGGCTCCAGTCTGCCTACGCCATCGTCGACAATGCGTGCATCCGTGATCGCGTGAAGTGCGGGTTTGCCAACGACGAAGTGTCGGAGCCCAATGATTTCGCCGTCGCCTCAACCATTGCGGCATATAACGAAGGAGAAGCGTGGCTTGACGCTGCGTGCGTCTACATTCAAGGCAACAAGGAATACGCTGTTTCCGCTATCAACGCTGCTGAATGTGGCGCTCGGGCGCTCGATTGCGACTCGACCTATCTGATCTGGGTTGATTGCCGCGAATTGCTTGCCGAGGTCGGCTGCGATTCATCGGCCGAACTCGTGCGTTTTCTTCGTTCCGAGACGGGCTTGATCCTTTCGCCCGGCGATATTTACGGCACCGGTGGCAACGGCTTTGTGCGCATGAACCTGGGTACCCAACATGCCCGCGTTAAGGACGGTGTCGCACGATTCATCGAAGGGTGCCGTGCGTTTGCGGAGCAGGAATAAGCGGCGCAGCAAAACTACTTCAAGCTAAATGCAATGCATCGGATTGACATTGGCCTTTTGAGTGGCTCTAATCTTGTGTCGGTGTCTCTCCTCGCATGGTTTCCAAGAACAGCTTCGCTGCAATGGAGTGAGTTGCGCTTCGCTTCCAAGCGAAGTCGATGGGCGATACCACCGGCGGATACATCAGACGAAATTCAAGCCCCGTCCCCGGACCAGTTGAAACCAAATTGTCGAGGATGAGAGCACCTCCAACGCCTTCGCGGACGAGTTGAGCAGCGTTGAACGCAAGGTTGTAGGTCGCTGCGATTTCGATGCGGTCCTTCAGGTTGCCGAACCAGTGCGAAAGCTCACCGGTTTCCAATGCTTGCTCGGAAAGGATAAGCGGCACTCCTGCTGCATCGCGAGGGGAAACGGTTTCCCTTGACGCAAGCGGATGACCTTCAGGCAGCAGCATGCCCCAAGCGTCGGTAGTGCGAAGGCGCACATGTTCGAATCGGTTGATGTTGGGAAATGCGATGAGCACCGCGAAATCAACCAACCCCCGTTCGAGCCATTCGACAACATCGATGCTGTTTCCGCTTCGCAGGTGAAAGCAAATCTGAGGGTAGCGCTCGCGGAACGCGTGAACCATCTTTGCAACATGGCGCATCCCCTCACTTTCACCGGCGCCGATGTACACGTCTCCCTCTATCGTTTCGTCGCTGTGTGCGAGCTCTGAAGCGGTCTGGTCAGCCAACGAGACGATCTCTTCGGCGCGTCGGCGCAGGTAGAGCCCTTTCTCGGTGGGCGTAACGGCACGGCTGCCGCGAATGAGCAATTCTCAGCCGAGCTCGCGTTCGAGATCCGCTATCTGTCGCGACAAGGTCGGTTGCGTCACATGAAGCACTTGCGCAGCGCGAGACATGTTTCCCTCGCGGCATATGGCCAGGTAATAGCGAAGAACGCGGATGTCCATGCGACTGCTCCTATATATAGAAATAAAGCATAGCAATCTATCAACTATAAGCAATTGTACTTTGTCTGAAAGGGGATAACAATGAAGGTGCCGATATCGAACGAACAAAGGAGCTTCTCTGTGAACGATGCATCCATCATCTTGCATTTTGACGACGTCGAAGTGAAAGGCATTCTCAACGACACCGAGACTGCGCGTGCTTTTGCCTCAAAGCTGCCCTGCCGTATTCGCGTTTCCGGCGCTGGCATCGATTTCTGCGGGCAGATGCCTTTTGAGCTGCCCTATCAGCAGGATCAAGTGAAGCGCGGATGGAAGAACGGCAACATCAACTACAACCCCGGCGGCGGATGGTTCGCCGTGTTGTTCGACGACGAGGAGAACTCCCAGCGCTATGGCGACCAAGTGAACATAGGGCGCGTGACCTGCCCGCTTGAAGTGCTGCACGAACTGTCGGGCTCCTATGATCTATTGATTGAAAAGGCAGAGTAAGGGGGGCTTTCATGAGGATTCTGGTTCTGAACGGAAGCTACCGCGCCGAGGGTGGCACAGCCGCGATGGTCGAGGCGTTTTGCACAGGCGCTCGCGAGGCGTGTCATCGGGTGGATGTGGTGAACGTGGCACGCCTGGACATCCATGGGTGTCGCGGTTGCGAATATTGTCACAACGCAGGCGGCGGCGCCTGCATGCAGCATGACGACATGGATGAGGTGTATCCGCTATGGGACGCTGCGGATATGATCGTCGTCGCAAGTCCGGTGTATTACGGTTCGTTCTCGGGCCAGATGCACGAAGCGATCAATCGCACGTACGCGGGTCTCAAACCAAAACGCTGCACCAAAATGGCGCTCATGCTGTGCTCGGGTGCCCGCGGCGTGTGCGAGCATGCCGAGGGCATCTATCGCACCTATCTGGTGGATTGGTTTGGAGCTAAGGATCTCGGCATCTTCGAAGCTACCACCTCCGAAGCGAAGTCTTCCGAGATGGCAAAGAAGCTGCACGACTTCGGCGCTTCGCTGTAGGGAGGGGCAGATGCGAAACCGTGTGGGTTTGATCATTTGCGTTTTGGTGTTTGCTGGAGCGCTGGCGTTGTTCGGTTGCGCTTCGGCAAATGCGCCCACTGAACCCGAAGCACAATCATCCGATCAGGGGCAGTCGGAGCTTCAGGCGGATTCAGAAAACGATGCAGAACCGCCGTCCGTCGAAGGCGTGCCGGCAGCATCTGAAGCCAATAATCAAGGAGAGGTCATGGCAGCAACGGTAATAAAGCTCAAGGTGAATGAGCAGACGCTCATAGCGACGCTCGAGGACAACCCATCAGCTGAAGCTTTCGCTGCCCTTTTGGCAAAAGGCCCACTCAAGGTGGAGATGGATGACTACGCAAACATGGAAAAAGTGGGTCAACTTCCGCAGAGCTTGCCGCGCAGCGATTCGCAGATAAGCGTAGGCCCGGGGGATGTGATTCTCTATCAGGGAAATCAGATAACCGTGTACTATGACACGAACTCCTGGAACTTCACCAAGCTTGCTCATATCGAAGGTGCCACGGCAAACCAGATGCGTACGGTTTTGGGGGATGGTTCTGTCGACGTGACGTTTTCGCTCGCGTAAGGGCAGCGCGCAATGGCAAGAAGCAGCAACGCACTTCTGATATTCATCCTGGCCGTTGGCGTGTTCGGCATTCTGAACACCGAGATGGGCGTGGTTGGCATTATTCCGCAAGTTTCTGAGCGCTTTGGCGTGAGCGTGCCCGATGCGGGTCTGCTTGTGAGCGGTTTCGCGCTCATTGTGGCGATCGCGGGTCCTACTATGCCGCTTCTGTTCTCGAAGATGAATCGCAAGCACGTTATGTTGCTGTCGCTCGGCGTATTCTCGGCATGCAACGTGGCGGCGATCTTCGCGCCAAGTTTTGAGGCGTTGCTCGTGTGTCGCGTGTTGCCGGCGGCGTTCCATCCTTTGTACGTGTCGATGGCGCTGGCGATCGGTGGCCAGACAGGTGGGACTGACGCCGAACGCGCGAAGAACTCCTCGCGTGTATTCGTGGGCGTGTCGGCAGGTATGGTGCTGGGCGTGCCAATCGCAAGTTACCTTGCCAGCACCGTGCTGCTGCAAGCGGCGCTTGCGTTTTTCGCCGTGGTCACGGTTGGGGTGCTCGTGGCTACCGTCTTCTTGGTGCCCTCCATGCCGGTTGAGGGCCGTATGACGTACGGCAGCCAAATCGCTATCCTCAAAAAGCCCGTTGTGTGGGCTTCGCTTCTTGCCACTGCGTTCATCAACGGGGCGATGTTCGGTTTCTACAGCTTCATGTCCGACTTTTTCGGCGTGGTGTCGGGCATGGATGCTGCGTGGGTGAGCGCTTCGCTATTGCTGTACGGCGGGGCGAACATCATCGGCAATGTGATCTCGGGGCATGCGCTGGGATCCAGGCCGGTGGCGACTTTGGTCTTCATGCCGATTGCGCTCATCGTGCTGTATGCGATGCTGTTCGCAGCGGGCACGATCGGCTTGGTGGCGGCGGCGCTTGCGTTCGCATTGGGTCTCGTTGGCGGTATCGCGAACAACGCCAATCAATTCATGGTGTCTCGTTCGGCTCCTGAAGCGCCGGATTTCAGCAATGGCCTGTATCTGACAGCCGCCAACTTGGGTACTACCCTCGGCACTTCGCTCTGTGGCGTGTTCATCACGCTGGAGGGCACGCAATCATCAGTGTTTGGTGCTGTTGCATTCCTGGTCGTTGGTGTGCTGTGCGTTCTATGGCGCCTGCGTTGCGTTGGAGGGATGCCCGTAAACGCGCAGAGCCAGCCTGCCGCGACCCCAACAAACGCGAAAAGTCAGCCTGCCGCGACCCCAACAAACGCGAAAATCTAGCACTTTCGCTAGATTATTGCGAATGTTGGGGAAATAAGGCTGCGAATCGCAGGGATTTGCCGCATCGCCCGGTATTTCTAAGTTCCTAGAAAGACGCGCTCTTCGTTCTCGATTAAGTATCACCAGGTCATTGTTATCCTCAACTCGGATAATTCATTGAGAGGCAACAAACGAGTTGTGGGATGAGGCTATCAAACCCCAACAAACGTTCTTTTCTAACAAGAATGCTAGTTTTTCGCGAATGTTGGGGTTGAGGGTGGTTTCGAGGACGGCTGGCTTGATAAGGCGTGCACTCAGCGTGCCTTCTGGGAACCGATCCAGCTGACCACCGAGCCAACGACCACTAACGCTGCACCCACCCAAAACACCGGGCCGGGTGCTGCTGCCAAAATGATGGTGGTTGCCACAGTGGAAAGCACCGGCGTCGCATACGAGGCGACGGAAAGCGTGCGTGTGTCGCCGTGGACGATGGCGTACCCCCATAGCGCATATCCGGCGGCAACAGCAGCGGCGGTAGCGATCAAGGGAATAAGGTCGGTCGCCGCGGACGTTTCTGGCAGGGGAGCACCCTGCGCAAAGAAGATGACCCAAAGCGAGACGGCGACTGTCGTGAAGTAGTACGCAATGGCGTTGCTTCCGTCCGACACCTTCGGTGTCACCGTGTTGTACAGGCCCCAAAGCAGTGCGGCAATGCCGGCAACCACGTAGGGGAGAGGGTTAACGAAGAATTCGCCGAAAGCGGTTCCGCGCGCCAGGAAATCCTGCCCGCCAACGGCGAGTGCTACACCGACGGTTGCGACAAGCGCGCCGGGAAGCACTTTCAGAAACGCCGATGCTCGGTTGCGTCCATTTGCCAGCGCCCACAAAAGCACGGTGAACGTTGGCCACAGATAATTGAGCATGCTGACTTCGAGCGTCTGCGTGGGACTGGCCGCGAGTCCCACAGCGATCGCCAACAGCACTTCGTACGAAACGAAGAACGCACCGCTGATCAGCAGGAATTTCTTCGATATGCGTCGCAGCGGCGTGGGTCGGTTGACGACGAACAGCAGCAACGTCCCCAGTGTGTACACAAGCGCTCCGCCCAGCTGCGAGCCGAACGCGTTCATGGTGGCGCGCAGCAGCCCGATCATCAGGCTCCAGCAAAGAATGGCGGCGATGCCCAGCAATGTGGCGCGATTGTTGATGAAAGCCTCCTTCGGGTTAGGCGTGACAGGGGACGGTCCTTCTGTCACTTTTGGATAAATGTGACAGAAGGACCGTCCCCTGTCACGCCCCGTTGCGCTGCGCTAGGCCAGACAGGCGTCCAGCGCGGATTCCACAGCGGTGCGATCCATGTTGCGGCCGATGATGCACAGGCGCGTGCCGCGGTCGCCCAGTCCGGCATCCCAATACGCTTCAAGCGACGGATCGGCGGTGAACTGCTCAGCGCGTTCCTCTTCGGGCATCGCCGCCACGAAGGGGCCGGTTCCCATTGCGGAAATCTCTCGTCCCGCCTGCTCGAACATGTAGCGCTCGTCGGGGTCTTGCGCTGCCCAAATGATGCCCTTTGCGCGCACGACGCCTTCCGGCCAATGGTTGGCGAGCTCGCCAAGTGCTTCCAAGTTGAACGGAACGCGCCGGTCATAGACGAACGTCGAGAAACCGTATTCCAGCACTTCGGGGTTTTCGTGCTCCTCCGGATGATCCATTGCGTCTGCCCATACTGCCGAATTGTAGACTTCCATGAAGTCGAAGCGTCCGGTGTCCAAAAGCTCGTTCATGGGAATCTCGCCGTGATGCGCCTCGACGATCACCGCGTTTTTCTGCAGGCTGCGCACGATTGCGCGCAGTTCGGCAATTTGCTCGGGTGTTACTGTGTCGGTCTTGTTCAGGATGAGCGTAGTGCAGAACTCGATCTGCTGGATGAGCAGGCTTTCTACGTCGTCTTCGTCGACATCGCCAGAAGTCAATGCGTGCCCGCCGTTGAACTCGTCAAACATGCGCGCGCAGTCCACCACGCACACGATGTTGTCGAGCGCGAGCGGCGCGGCGCCCTCTTGGCTTGCGTCGCAGAAGCCGCTGATGGTGTAGGCGATGGGGATGGGTTCGCAGATACCCGACGCCTCGATGATGACGTAATCGAACGCGTTCGAGGCGGCGATGCCGGAAAGCTGCTTCGCCAAATCCTCCGAAAGCGTGCAGCAGATGCAGCCATTGGTCAGCGAAATGACATCTTCGGCGAATCCGCCTTCACGTACCAAGCTGGCGTCAACGTTCACCTCGCCGATATCGTTAACGATGACAGCCGCGCGTACTCCTTGCTGGTTGGCCAGGATGCGGTTCAAAATGGTCGTCTTTCCGGCTCCGAGGTATCCGGTAAGCAGCAGGATTTTCGTCGGTTCCGTTGCGGTGCTGCAAGCGGTCTCCGTCATGGTCGCCCCCATTGGATCGAAAGTCTCAATATCAACCGTCCGGTTTTCCGGTTCGGCATGCGTTGAGATTGTAAGGCTTTTCGAAGCCAGAAGTACGGGAGGCGGCAGAAAGCGAGGCTGCGCTGTACCGCACTACTTCGCGAAATAGCGCTTTACGACGCACGTGTTCTTGCCGTGCTCTTTTGCAGCGTACAGGGCGATGTCCGCCTGGCGGAACAGCTCGGAGAGATCGACGTCTTGGTCGTTGGCGAACACGCACCCCATGCTCACTGTGATGGTGGTGCCCGCAGCGGTGGCGGAGCGTTCGCCCACGCGCACGCGCAGCTCGCAGAAACGGCGTTGGATGAGGTCTTCGTCGATCATGTGGTCGGCAAGCACCAGGTATTCGTCACCGCCGAAACGCGCGATGAGATCGGTGGGACGGTACAGCTCCAGCAGGATGTCGCCGATGCCCGAAAGGACGCGGTCGCCGGCATCGTGGCCGAACGTGTCGTTCACCTGCTTGAAGTTGTCGATGTCGATGATCGCCAGCGAACAGGACGAATTGGGATTGTGGTCGTCGAAGTAGCGGCGCGCGGTCTCGAAGAAGGCGCGCTTGTTGTACAGGCTGGAAAGCGTGTCGCGCTTGCTCATGGTCTCGTAGCGGATCTTCAGCTCGTGCGCTTTCAGGCGTGAGCGCATCACCAGCCAAGAGACGCCGAACGCGAACAGCAGGCCCGTCATCATTCCGAAGATGTCGTATTGGGCGATGTAAGGGTTTTTCAGGAAGACGACGAGCAGCGTGTAGAGCGCCTCTGCGGCAAGGAGCATTCCGTAGCTGATCCACGCCGGAAGCACGAACAACGCAGGCATGGCGATACACGCCAGCTGAACGAAGCTGGAAGGGGCGTCGGGCCCGCCCAGCGTGTCGATCAGTATGACGATCACGTACAGCAGCGCCTCGAAGATCACGCAGAGCGCCGTTGCGGCACGCGGAGACGAGCGGTCGCCTTTCCACCAGGCGATAACACACATAACAAGTGCCGCTGGAAGCAACGCAAAATGATACGGGCTGGGCTGCCAGTCGCGGATGGTGAGCAGCGCGACGGCCAACAGCAGTAACAGCAAAAGGATGGTGAGGAGCGACGCGTAGCGAAGCGTGGCCATGTTCGTCTGAGCGATTTCTTCGCGCTCTTCGCGAAGATAGAAGCGTCTGCGCTCGATGTTCGCCTTTGTGGCGGAAAGCAGCTTCTTCACGACGTCACCTCCTTCGGCCTGCTTGACATCGCTTCTTCGGTGCCCGTTTGCGCACTTCGGCAGCAACGGAACGCGGTCATGGTTCCGAAGTGCGCATGCAAAGGTGCACGACCCTTTAATTATAATCTACGGGCGTTTAAGGGCGGCGAAGGGCTGGGTGCTCGGCGAGGCAAAATCGGTGTTCGTCGTGGGGAGCAAAGACCTCGTCTTTCTGCATTTCGAGTGCGGCATCCGCGGTACCTGGCAGCGATGTTTCCCCAGATGCTACAATGCGAGGCGCGATCATCCGTAACGGCGTTCGCTTACTCGCGCGAACGGCGTCATTCATTCAGGGAGGTTGTTTACATGAAGGCACTCATTCCCGCCGCGGGCCTGGGCACGCGGTTTCTGCCGGCGACCAAGGCGCAGCCCAAAGAGATGCTGCTGGTGGTCGACCGTCCTGTCATCCAGTACATCGTCGAAGAGGGTCTTGCCTCCGCTGCTGACGAAGTTGTCATCGTCAACAGTCGCGAGAAGAAGGCGATCGAGGATCACTTCAGCCCGAACCCCGAGCTTGTGGCCACGCTGCGTGAGCGCGGCAAGGACAAGTACGCCGACATCGTCGAGCAGGTGGGCTCCTACAACGTGAGCTACGTATATCAGGACGAGCCCCTGGGCCTGGGCCACGCCATCTACTGCGCGCACGAGAAGACCGCGGGCGAGCCGTTCTACGTGCTGCTGGGCGATGTGATTGTCCCCGACAACAAGATGCTGCCGCGCATGCAGGAGATCTCCGACGCGCACGGTGGCGCCAGCGTCATCGCAGTCATGCCCGTTCCCGACGACCAGGTGAGCCGCTTCGGCATCATTGCCGGCCAGGCGCTTTCCGACGATGTGTGGAAGATCGACTCCCTTGTGGAGAAGCCCGCCCTCGAAGACGCTCCCAGCAACCTGGCGGTGTTCGGCCGCTATCTGCTGTCGCCCCGCGTCATGGAGCTTCTGGCCGACGTCGAGCCCGGCGTGGGCGGCGAAATCCAGCTGACCGACGCGCTGGATGCCGTGCTGAAGGAAGAGGAGATGTACGCCCTGGTCATCGACCCTGCCGACGGCTTCGACACCGGCACCGTGGAAAGCTGGCTGGAGACCAACAACATCCTGTACAAGCGCAAGAACGGCTAGCAAACATTCAACCTTGAGTCGTGCTTCAAGCGCCCTGCGACGTGTGTGGTCGCAGGGCGCTACACTTTTCGGTTGGACTATCGACCCTAGGAAAGGATCAGTAGCATGTTCCAAGACAACGCCATCTGGATGGGCACGGGCGAAAATCACGTGAACCTTCTTCTCAACCAGGCGAACCGCCACGGCCTCATTGCCGGCGCATCCGGCACGGGCAAGACCGTCACGCTCAAGGTGATGGCGGAGGGTTTCTCGAAGGCAGGTGTGCCGGTGTTCATGGCCGACGTCAAGGGCGACGTGACCGGCATGTGCGAGGCGGGCAAGGATTCCGAGGACATGCAGGAGCGCATCAAGCGCTTCGGCATCGAGGGCTTCACGTTCGAGGGTTGCCCCACGCGCTTCTGGGACATGCTGGGAGGCACGGGTCTGCCGGTGCGCATCACCATTTCCGACATGGGCCCCACGCTGCTCTCCCGTCTGCTTGAGCTTACTGAAGTACAGGAAGGCGTGCTGGACATCGTGTTCCGCATCGCCGACGACAAGCAGCTGCTGCTGATCGATCTTAAAGACCTGCGCGCCATGCTCAACTATGTTGCCGAGCATGCCAAGGAATACGAAACCACCTACGGCAAGGTTTCCTCTCAGTCGGTGGGAGCCATCCTGCGCGCGCTGATTTCGGTGGAGGATCAGGGCGGCGACGTGTTCTTCGGCGAACCTGACCTAGAGCTTTCCGACTGGTTCGCCTGCGCGTCCAACGGCCAGGGCTACGTCAACGTGCTCAACGCCGCCAAGCTCATCCAGAGCCCGCAGATCTACGCAATGTTCCTGCTGTGGATGCTCTCCGAGCTCTTCGACACGCTGCCCGAGGAAGGCGACCTCGACAAGCCCAAGTTCGTGTTCTTCTTCGACGAGGCTCATCTGCTGTTCAACGACATGCCCAAGGAGCTTCTGGACAAGATCGTCCAGGTGGTCAAGCTCATCCGCTCCAAGGGCGTGGGCGTCTACTTCATCACGCAGAGCCCCAGCGACATTCCCGACGAGGTTCTCGCGCAGCTGTCCAACCGCATTCAGCACGGCCTGCGCGCCTACACGCCGGCCGAGCAGAAGGCCGTGCGCGCCGCTGCGCAGTCATTCCGAGAGAATCCCGCGTTCAAGAGCGAAGACGTCATCTTGGAGCTGGGCACGGGTGAGGCGCTGGTCTCCTTCCTCAACGAGGACGGCCAGCCCGAAATCGTCGAGCGCGCCAAGATCCTGCCGCCGCAGTGCCTGATGGCTGCTGCTTCCGATGAGGCCATGAAGAAGGCGATCGACGAGCAGGCTCCGCTCGTGGAGAAGTACGGTACTGCCGAGGACCGCGAGTCGGCGTTCGAGCAGATTGCCGAGATGGCCGAAGACGAAGCTGAGGCCGCCGAGGAGGCTGCCGAGGCAGAGGCGAAAGCGAAGGAAGAGGCCGAAGCTGCCGAGAAGGCACGCAAGGAAGAAGAGAAGGCTGCAGCGAAGGCTGAGCGCGAGGCTGAGAAGGCGGCGGAGCGCGCTGCCCGAGAAGCGGAAAAAGCCGCCGAGCGCGAGGCGAAGGCGCGCCAGAAGCAGACTGAAGACATCGTCGAGAGCATCGGCAAGATTGCAACGTCGTTCTTGGGGACGTTCGGACGCGATGCCGCCAAGCAGATCTCGCGCGGCCTGTTTGGCACGCGCCGCCGCTAGGCGAGAGCAGTGAGTGGTCGGGCCCGGCAATGCCGGGCCCGTATTTTATTCCAGCGGAAAAAGAAGCGGCCCGCCGGAGAGGGGAACTCCGACGAGCCTAAGGAGGGGATAGTGCGATGCCTTGCGCATCGCGTCTGCTTTAAGGGATAAGCAGAAGCAAGGGGAGGAGGGGAACCTCTCGCTCGCTTGACTGAAAGTATAACGAACGCCGTTGAAGAACCTATGTGTGCCCCGTGGCTGTTTTGTGAATTTGCACCTTGAAAGGTAACAGTTCCGTAAAAAGCGGGCAAATTCTCGGGCTTGATGCGGGCTCTCGGAACCATTCGGGATGTCGCTGAACCTTTGCGGGAGCGTCGTGCTGATGCGTCCAGAAAAAGAAGGCCCGGCGGGAGAGGGGAGCTCCGGCCGGGCAACAAGGAGGGGATGACGCGATGCGATACCGCATCGCAACTGCTATGGAAGCAGTGCTCCTGAAGGGAGGGGAGCCCCTCAGTCGCTGAAACGATTATAGGCAGCAAGGCGTTCGTTCGTCCTTTCCGGCCGTAGTCGGCGCAAGAAGTTCGGCGAAATGCTCATCGGCACAACAACAGCGCCGTTCACCTGCCGTTTTGCTCCGCTCGTGTTTGAAGGCAATGCGCCGGGCGCAGGGCATGGGGCGGGCTGCCGCCTTTGCGGGGATGCTGCGTAAACCGCAGGGTGCGGGTGGCGGTGCTGGGCCCCATCCCGTATGATTGCCTGTGGCATTCCGATGCGGTTTGGGCAGCCTGCTCGGCCGCTTTCATATCAGAATCCCGCAGGCGCATGCGGCGCGACATCGTTGCGGGGAAAGGAGGGCTTCATGCCCGACATTCAAATGCGTTTCGACAAAGACATGCTGGTGCTTTCGTCTCCGCTGGAGGCTGTTCTTGCACGGCAAGGAGTGGATGTTCAGGCCGATCTTGAATATCTCGTGCTCATTGAACCAGACGCTCTGCGCGACACCGTGCGCATGGAGAAAGTAGCGGGAGCCCAGTGCCTGGTGGCGGCTACCGAGGGCATTGCGCCTGCTCGCCTCGCCCACAAGGGGATGGACGGCCGCGAGGCCGACTTCGCACGCGCTGCGCTCGACTTGCTGCGCCCGCTCAAGCCGCAGCATCTTCTGGCGGAGATCGGGCCGTGCGGTCTGCCGCTCGACGGCTCGAGCGCCGATTCCCTCAACGAGAACCGTTCCCAGTACGCCCGCGCAGCCCATGCCTTCGACGGTCAAGAGATCGACGCACTGCTGCTTACCGGCTTTTCTCGTCCTGACGATTTGAAGTGCGCGCTGATGGGCGTACGCCAAGTAACCGATGTTCCCGTGTTTGCCTCTGTGAAGGTGGATGGTCAGGGCATGCTCGAAGACGGCCGCACCCCGGTGGAGGATGCCGTCGCCATCATGGCGGAATACGGTGCGCAGGTCGCCGGTTTCGAATGCGGTGCTCCAATTGAGCAGATGACGGTCATCGCCAAGCGTGCCGCCACGTGCAACCTGCCGCTTCTGGCGCAGGTGCGCGCGGGCAAGCGCAATCCCCGACAGGATGGGCCGACGCCCGAGAACCCCTACTACTGCCCGGACGCCATGGTAGACGCCGCCATCGCGCTTCGCGCTGCAGGTGTTCAGTTCCTGCGGGCAATCGGCGAGGTTTCGCCTGCCTACACCGGCGCTCTTGCGGCAGCTGTCATGGGCCTCGACGTCGTTCTGTCCGATCAGCAGAACCGCGCGTAGCATTAGGCAGACACACCCCGACATCCGTCATATGCCGGAGGGAAGAAGGAGAGAGACCATGGCAGCCAGCAACATCCATCGCAGTGAGCATTTCGGCGCCTTGCAAAAGGTGGTTGACTCGCTGTACGCCGACGCGGAATCTTCCAAGCACGTCGTCAGCCGCTTGGACGCTGTTCTTGCTGCCGAGGCAGCCGATCTTCCCGCTGAGCTTCTGGAAGTGGTCGAGCTTCTGCCGCCGGGCAAGTACACGCGTCAGCGCTTGTGCGACCAGTTGAACTCGTCTATTGGCGGGCATGCCTGGGGCCAGGTGTACGGAACCGTCGAGTAGGGGGCCAGGATGGATGCTTCATCGAACGCCGCATCGGGAACCCCGGATGCCGCTTCTCTGATCGAGGAGCCTGCCGAAGGTCTGCTTTCACTCGTGCAGGGGTTCGTCCCCGTTGATTGGCTGAGCAAGCTCATCGTCATCGTGGTGGCGCTTGCTGCCACGGCGCTCGCTTCCCGTTTGGCGCTGAAGCTCATCCATCGCGTGCTCAGCCACGATTCCGTTCCGCTGCCTTCCTCGTCCATCTTCGCCAACATCGTACGCGTCGTTATATGGGCGATCGGCGTGAGCGTGATCCTTTCCAGCTGTTTCGGCATCGATGTGACTGCGGCGGTTGCGGCGCTGGGCATTGGCGGCATCGCCATCTCGCTCGGTTTCCAGGACACGCTTTCTAACCTGATCAGCGGGTTGCAGCTTTCCATCATGGGCATCGTTGAGCCGGGCGACAATGTCGAGATCGGCGGACAACAGGGCATTGTGAGCGATGTCACGTGGCGTCACACGACCATCGTGTCGTCCACAGGCGAGCGCATCATGGTTCCCAACTCGGTGCTGAACACCTCGTCGCTCATTCAGCTTCCCCCGCCGCGCAAGGTGGTGGTTCCCGTGTCCGTTGTGGCTTCGGGAGACGAGCTCACCGCGGTTTCTGATCGAATGGCGCAAGCTGCTCTTGCTGCGGCGCAGGAGGTTGGCGGCGTCGAGAAAGAGCCGTCAGTGCAGTTCACCGATGTAACGTCGTTCGGATTCACTGGCAACGTCGTGGTGTGGATGGAAGAGGGGGCAGACCCCGCCGCCGCCAAAGACGCCATCGTTCGAGCGATCGCGCCCCTCACACGTGAAACAAGTGGCACGCAACGCGGCGCTGCCGAGGAATGACGCGCTCGTTGTTGCCGCGGTGGTTTCCCGGAGGCGCTTTTTACGTTCATTTGACCTGTCGCACCTGATGAATGAAGTAGAATACGAGCCATGATTTACTACGTTGAAGACGATACCAACATCCGCGACCTGACCATCTACGCGCTGCGTCAGGCGGGATTCGAATCCGAAGGGTTCGCTGCCGCGCCCGAGTTTTTCGAGGCGTGCAAGCAGCAGCTTCCCGAGCTCGTCCTGCTGGACATCATGCTTCCCGAGATAGACGGGCTTCAGGTGCTCCACATGCTGCGCGAGAACCCCGCAACGAAAAACCTCCCGGTGATGATGCTCACCGCGAAAGGCACCGAGTTCGACACGGTCAGCGGTTTGGATGCCGGCGCCGACGACTATCTTGCCAAGCCGTTCGGCATGATGGAGCTCGTTTCTCGCGTAAACGCGTTGCTGCGCCGCGCCGCGGCTCCTGCTGTTGTTGCCGATGACGAACTTACCTGCGGCCCCATCGTGCTGCGCACCGCTGCTCATTCGGTTGAGGCGGGTGGCCAGCCGGTCACGCTCACGCTCAAAGAATTCGACCTGCTGCGCACGCTCATGCTCAACAACGGGCGCGTACTCACGCGCAGCCAGCTGCTCGAAGACGTGTGGGGCATCACCTATGTGGGTGAGACGCGCACCGTTGACGTGCACATTCAGACGCTCCGTCAGAAGCTGGCGGCAGCGTGCGAAGGCGCGGATGCGTGCATTGGCACCGTCCGTGGCGTGGGCTACTGCTTGAAACGCCCCTAGCGCGGGTTTCCCATGAACGCCAGGTTCTCCGGATCCCCGCTCAAGATCAAAAGCTTGTCGGGGCGCATCTTCGTAAGCTTTCTCGCTTTCGTTTCAGTTGCGCTCGTGTCGGTGGCGCTTGTTTTGACTGCCGTTTTCTACTTGTTCTCGGCAAGCGATGGCGAAAGCAACCTGATGCGCCAGGCGCGCGACGCTGCATCCATGCTTCAGGATTCGCCCGACGACCAGGCCAAGGTGGACGAACTGGAAGTCCAGTTCGATGGGGAGATCCGCTACACCCTCATCAACTCCGACGGCGATGTTCTCTTCGATAGCGATGCCGACGAGCACTCGATGGAAAACCACGCCGATCGCCCCGAGTTCATCCAGGCGCGCGAGAGGGGAGACGCGCTTACCGTCCGCTACTCCGACACGCTTCAAACCGACACCGTGTATGCGGCTGTGCTTTTGGACGATGGCGATGTCGTGCGCCTATCCGAGTCACGTGCTTCGCTGGTTGCGTTCATGGGGAGCATGGTGTTTCCCGCCGTCATTGTCACGGTCGTAGCCGCGGTGCTGGCGTTTGTGGTGTCGCGCGTGCTCACGCGCAGCATCATGAAGCCCATCGATGCGCTGGATTTTTCCAGCCCCCTGGAAAACGAGATCTATGAGGAAATGGATCCGCTTTTGTTCCGCATCGACGAGCAGCAGCGCCAGCTGAAGCAGCAAAACATCGAACTCGCCCAAGCGGAAAGCATGCGCCGCGATTTCTCGAGCAATGTCAGCCACGAGATGAAAACGCCCTTGCAGGTGATCTCTGGCTACGCCGAACTCATGAAAAACGACATGATCGAGCCCGAGGATCGCCGCAAGTTCGCCGGGCTCATCTACGACGAGGCGCAGGCGATGCGCCTGCTCATCAATGACGTTCTTACGCTGTCTCGTCTGGATGAAACCACGCTCCAGCAGACCGACGCAAAGCCTATCGACTTGTCTGCCTTGGCCCGCCGCGTGCGCATGCGCCTGGAAAGCTTTGCTGCCGACAAGGTGGTGCGCGTAAAGGTAACCGGCGAGCCTGCCTACATCATGGGCAACGAGACCATGGCAGAAGAGATGCTTTACAACCTTTTGGAGAATGGCATCCGCTACAACCATACCGGCGGCGAGGTTCACATGGCCATTACGCGTGAACAGCCCGATCCGCATGGGCTATTCGGTGAAGGCGGACGCCTGGCTGCACCCAATGGTCTGGTGGTCGTGCGCGTGACCGATACCGGCAGGGGCATCCCCGAAGAATACCGTGACAAGATATTCGAGCGTTTCTTCCGCGTGGATAAAAGCCGTTCGAAAGACACTGGTGGCACTGGCCTGGGCCTCGCCATCGTCAAACACGTTACGCTGTACCATCACGGCACCATCGAAGTGGAGAGCGAAGAGGGGAAAGGCACCACGTTCACCTTGCGCTTCGCTGCCGTGGAGCCTCTTGAAGAGGAATAGGGCGCCTTTCGAAGCCGTGCCGTCGAAAGTGCGCTCATAGAAACATCATCGTACGGCGGCAGCGCATGTCAAGTCTTTTCTTTACACGGGACTGCCGTATACTCAAGGTAGGTTCCGCCCTCGGATCCATACTTTTTGCGATGGACCGACGTATTATGCCTAGGGAGCTCAAGATAGCGAGTGAAACGGAGATTCGCATCCGTTGATGCGAAAGCCGGGAAGCAAGCTGCGAGCACCCACCTTTTTGAGGTGGGTTCATCCTTCTGGCCGGGGGCGGGGCTTATTTTGTTCCACGTGGCTACGCCACGTGGGCCCTCTCGGCTGCTTATGCTCAACCTGGTCGGCAAAATGAGAAGAACGACTCGTCCGCTGAGGCTTCCTGTGGCACCGAATCTTCGAGCGATCCCTTTTCTCACCTTGCCACGCAGTGCGGGGCTCGGCAGGGTCAGGCTGCTCCGGGTCGCCTTCGACACACATAACTTTGATTTCGCGGTATAGGATTCGGCAGGGTCAGGCTGCGATGAGAAAATGCTCGGCAAAAACGCCTGAGATGCAGGATTTTGGCCGTTGGTCGACGTATGCCGTGACCGACGAGGCTTCTTCTCTGTCTTGCCCTTAGCGTTTTCCCAGGTGAAGAGGGTGTTAAGCGGAATATGTGTTCACGAGTTCGTTCGCTGCGTCCTCTTTCGGGCTTTCAAATGTCGACCAACGGCAAAAAACCTGCATCCTAAGCGGAAAATACGTGCAACTTGCCGGGGAGTCATGCTCGGCGAGCCAAGGCGCTATGTGAACGAGAAAAAGGGACGGAGGTTTTTTCTCATTTTCGCGTTCGATTCGGGCCACGAGAAGCATCATTCCTTGTAAAGCGAGAAAGCCTTCACTCGTCGTGATACGATACGCGCATGGATACTCTCTTTTCCGAAATCGAACAGCAGGCGCGCTCGGAGGTGGCGCCTTTGGCGGTGCGCATGCGGCCGCGCACGCTTGACGAGCTGGTGGGCCAAGACGACGCCGTCGGTCCGGGAAGCTGGCTGCGTGCTGCCATCGAGCAAGACCGGCTCAGCTCCATCATCCTGTACGGTCCTGCCGGCACGGGCAAAACGTCGTTGGCGCATGTGATCGCCCAAGCCACCAAGGCCACGTTCGTTGAGGTGTCTGCCATTGGCGGCACGGTGTCTGACCTGCGCCGCGAGATCGACGCGGCGGAAAAGCGCCTGGCCATGAGCGGTGCGCGCACTATCCTGTTCGTCGATGAGATTCACCGGTTCAACCGCAGCCAGCAGGATTCCCTGCTGCACGCTGTCGAGGATCGCGTGATCGTGTTGGTGGGAGCGACCACCGAAAACCCGTTCTTTGAAGTGAACTCGGCGCTCATCTCGCGCTCTCGCGTGGTCGAGCTCCACAGCCTCTCCGATGCCGATATCGAGCGCATGCTGGACCATGCGCTTTCCGATGAACGGGGTCTTGGCGGGAAATACCAGCTTTCAGAAAAGGCGCGCGAAGCCATCGTGCTGCTTGCCGGCGGTGATGGGCGTGCTGCGCTCACCACGTTGGAGCTGGCGGCCGGCATGGTTGCCGAGGGTACGCCTGACGACCCTGCCATCATCGAAGAAGATCACGTTCGCGCGGCAACCCCGCATCGCAGCTTGCCCTACGACAAGAGCAAGGACATGCACTACGACGTCATCTCGGCGTTCATCAAATCGATGCGCGGTTCTGATCCCGATGCGGCGCTGTACTGGCTTGCGCGGATGATCGACGGTGGGGAAGACCCGAAGTTCATCGCGCGGCGCATGTTCATTGCCGCTTCCGAAGACATCGGCAACGCCGATCCGCAGGCGCTGCTCATCGCCGAGGCTGCGTTCCGCTCGGCTGAGGTGATCGGGTACCCCGAATGCCGCATCAATTTGGCTCAAGCTGCCGTGTACCTGGCGCTGGCCCCCAAGAGCAACGCTGCCGAAGCGGGCATCGACGCCGCTTTGTCTGAAGTGCGCAACGGTCCTGCGCGCGCTGTGCCCGACCATCTGCGCGATCGCCACCGCCCTGGCTCGCAAGATTACGGAGCTTACCTCTATCCACACGACTATCCTGGCGGATGGGTCGATCAGCGCTACCTTCCGGAAGGGTTGGAGCGTGGATGCTTCCATTGCCCCTCCGACCGCGGATGGGAGGCGTATCGAACCGATGCCGTCGCCCGTGACCGCGCTGCTCGCTTCGGTGCGGCAAGGCCCGGCGTTGGTCCCTCGGCACCGTCTCCTGACTCCAGCAAGGGTTAGTCTGCGATGATTCCCTGCTTGTTCCCTTTTCCGCAGACAAGCGGGGGTGTTTGCCACCTGCGAACGTGCTATAGTGAGTTACTCGGGCAAACCAGGAGGCCATCGTGGATTTCAACCAGCTAATCAGCATCGTGTACGTTGTCGTGGGTTTCGTGCTCGTGTGGCTTATCATCGAGCTCGCACTCGTCGCGCGTCGGACGCGCAAGACGGTCGAAGAGATCAAGCAGCAAGTTGAGCCCACTCTTGAGCACGTGCAGAGCATCACGGCATCGCTTGAGCCTGCCACGAAGAAGATCGACCCTCTGGTTGATCGCGTCTCGCTGACCGTCGACGCCGCAAACCTCGAGATCATGCGCCTCGACCAGATTCTCGAGGACGTGAGTGAGGTCACCGACACCGTTTCTTCCACCGTCTCCACCGTTGACGCCATTACCAGCGCGCCGATGGATCTCGTCAACAACGTGACCACCAAGGTGCGCGGCGCGTTCCGTTCGCGCGGTGCCAGCGAGGAATCCATCGCGCTTGGCGATCAGAAAGCCGAGGCAGCTCGTTTGGAGAAAGAGTCCCAGGACCAGCTGGACGTCGAGGGCAAGCGCTCCCGCGCCGCCGCACGCATTGAACAGGCGCGCAAAGAGAAGGAAACCGCCGACGAAGCTGCTGCACAGACGGTTCCGTCTGACCCCGCATCCACCCAGCCTGCAAAAGCGCAGGAGGGTTACTTCACCTACGGATCCTCCGATGCCGCTTCCGGCGAAGCTGCCGCACCGACTGACCCCGCTGAAGATGCGGGCGAAAAGCCCCAGGCGTAGATGAGATGCCTCTCTTGAGCGGAATCGACTACTCAACTCTCGACCCCCTGACGCGCACGCGCGCAATGAACGCGCGCCGCCGCTTCCTGGGCGTATGGACCGCGGTTGGCGCCATCCTGCTTCTTGCGGTGGTTGTCTACCTCATGAACGTGCTTTCCACGCCCATCGGCGTGATCATTTGGACCACCATCATCGTGTTCTGCCTGCGCGGCATCGTCAATGCGCTCGAGAAGCGCGGCATCAATCGCGGCATAGGCACCGCTATCGCATATGTGGTTATGTTCGTAGTGGTCGGAGCCGTTGTGTTCCTGATGTTCTCGCCTATCTTTGGCTTCGGCGATCAGTTCGCCAATTTGGTGCAGAGCATTCCCGGCTATGTGCAGAACGTGATCGACTGGGGCAACGGCATCTACGAGCGGTATTCCAACCTTTTCGAAAATGAGAGCGTGCGGCAGGGCATCAACGATGCGCTGGCGTCGTTTGGCGCATGGGCGACCAACTTCGCGAGCCAAAGCGCATCGGGCGCTATTGGCATCGGCACCGGTATCGCGAACAGTTTGGTTGCCATTGGTTTCGGCCTGGTCGTGGCGTTCTGGGTGCTGATGGAGCTTCCCGCGCTCGGTCGCGAATGCAAGCGCCTGGTGGGGCCGAAGCGCCAGGAAGATCTGGACATGCTCCATCTTACGTTCACGCGCGTGATGGCGGGTTACATCAAAGCAACTCTGATCCAGTGCGCCATCATCGGTGTGGGCTGCGGCGTTTGCTTTGCTATCGTGGGCATTCCTAACTATGCCGCATTGGGCGTGATCGCAGGCCTGCTGAATATCATTCCCGTAGTCGGCCCGTGGCTTGGCGGCGCGCTTGCGGCTGTGGTGGGCGTGTTCGTAAGCCCCCTTGCTGCAGTGGTGGCGCTTCTGGGAACCATTGCCATCCAGCAGATCGTCTACACGTTCGTCTCGCCAAAGATCATGGCCGATTCGGTGGATGTGCATCCGGCGCTCACCTTGATCACATTGCTTGCTGGTTCTGCCATCGGTGGCGCTATGAGCGGGTTTGTCGGCTCCATTTTCGGCATGTTGGTGGCGATTCCCGCCGTGGCCGTGGCGAAATCTGTTTTCGTGTATTATTTCGAGAAGCGCACCGGCAGACAGCTGGTGTCCGAAGACGGCGTGTTCTTCAAGGGAACCCCTTCGGAAGGCGATGCGGTGGATCCTCTGGCGGACGTTACCGCGCCGCACCCGGACGTAACGGCTTCCATGGAGCGCATCCAGGCGCGCAAAGAGCAAGCGCGTCGCTTCGGCCGGCATCGCCGGCGTTGATGCATGCAAGGCGCGCATGCGCCTGATCCGCCCGGTTCTGGCAGCCGGGCGGTTTCATGAAGGGAAACGACGTGGCGCGCAAGCGTCCGTTCGAATAGGAAAGGGCACCTTGGTGCCCGCAAGGATGAAAAGGCGAGATACGAGTATGAAGTACATGACCACTGCGGAGATCCGCGAGAAGTACCTGAGGTTCTTCGAGGAAAAAGGCTGCAAGCGCATGCCGTCGTCCTCGCTGATCCCCGATGACCCCAGCCTGCTGCTCACCAGCGCTGGCATGGTGCAGTTCAAGCCCTACTTCCTGCACACCAAAGAGCTCGATCCCGCCTACATGGGCACCACCACGGTGCAGAAGTGCGTGCGCACCAACGACATCGACATCATCGGCACCACGGGTCGCCACCTGAGCTTCTTCGAGATGTTGGGCAACTTCAGCTTCGGCAAGTACTTCAAGAAGGAGATGTGCGCTTGGGCGTTGGAGTTCTCTACCGAGGTGCTGGAGCTTCCGCTGGAGCGTCTGTACTTCACCGTGTTCGAGGACGACGACGAGACCATCGAGATCTGGAAGAGCCTGGGTGTGGCCGAGGATCACATCTCGCGCTTGGGTGAGGACGACAACTTCTGGCGCGCCGGCCCCACCGGCCCGTGCGGCCCGTGCTCCGAGCTGTATTTCGACCAGGGCCCCGAAGTGGGCTGCGGCAGCCCCGACTGCAAGCCGGGTTGCGACTGCGACCGCTTCCTGGAGTACTGGAATTGCGTGTTCACCCAGTTCGACGGCCAGGAAGACGGCACGCTCGCGCCGCTTAAGACGAAGAACATCGACACCGGCATGGGTCTTGAGCGCATGGCAGCCATCATGCAGGGCGTTACGAACAACTACGATACCGACGTGCTGCGCGGTTTGATCTCAGTTGGCGAAAAGCTGTCGGGCAAGGAATACAAGACCGACGAGGCGGCCGATCTCTCGCTGCGCATCGTGGCGGACCACAGCCGTTCGGTCACCTTCATGATTGCCGACGGCATCCTGCCGTCCAACGAAGGCCGCGGCTACGTGCTGCGCCGTTTGCTGCGCCGCGCGGTGATGCATGGTCACAAGCTGGGCATCGAAGGCCCGTTCCTGAAGAACTACATCGACGCCATCATCGAGAAGATGGGCGATGTGTACCCCGAGATCATCGATAATCGCGAGCTCGTGGAGCGCGTGGTTCTTTCCGAGGAAGAGCGCTTTGGTGCCACGCTGCGCCAGGGCCAGGCGTACTTGGAAGACGCGCTGTCCAAGCTTGAAGGCACCGTGCTTTCCGGTGGGGCCGCTTTCACCCTGCACGATACCTACGGCTTCCCGGTCGAGATCACGGAGGAGATCTGCGCCGAGCGCGGCATCACGGTCGATCGCGACGGCTTCGACGCGTGCATGGAGCAGCAGCGCGAGCGTGCCCGCGCTGCCACCAAGGACGACGCCGAGGCGGCTTGGAGCACCTACGGCGGCGTGCATGCCGACATCCTGAAGGAAGTCGGTGCTACTGAGTTCACCGGTTACGGCGAGCTGGTGCGCGAGGCCAAGGTCGTCGCGCTCATCAAGGACGGCGCGCGCGTCGATGCGCTTGCCAAGGGCGACGAGGGCGAGATCGTGCTCGATGCCACCCCGTTCTACGCTGAGATGGGCGGCGAGGTGGGCGACACCGGCGTCATCGCGTCTGAAGGCGGTTTCGTCGCCGACGTCGTGGACACCAAGGCGCCCGAGAAGGGCTTGGTGTGCCACATGGCGAAGGTGCTGGATGGCAGCGTCTCCGTGGGCGATGCCGTCACCGCTGCGGTGGAGGCAAAGCGTCGTGCCCGCATCACGCGCAACCACACCGCTACGCACATTCTGCACGCGGCGCTGCGCAAGGTGCTGGGCGATCACGTGAAGCAGGCGGGCTCCTACGTCGGTCCGGACCGTCTGCGTTTCGACTTCACGCACTTCGAGGCCACCACGCCCGAGCAGCTTGCCGAAATCGAGCGCGTTGCCAACGAGGAGATCATGGCCGCCATCCCCATGAACATCTACGAGACGTCACTTGACGAGGCACGCGCCGCTGGCGTGACGGCTCTGTTCGGCGAGAAGTACGGCGATACCGTGCGCGTGGTCGAGGCCGGCGAGTTCTCCCGCGAGCTGTGCGGTGGTTGCCATGTTTCCAATACCGCCGAGATCGGCTTTGTGAAGATCGTCTCCGAGTCAAGCGTCGGTGCGAACCTGCGCCGTATCGAAGCGGTGACCAGCTACGACGCGTTGGCGTACGTGAACCACATGGAAGCCGAGCTCAAGTGCGCTGCAGCCGAGATGAAAGCCAAGCCCTTCGAGGTTGCCGAGCGCGTCAAGGCCAACCTGGCCGCTATCAAGGAGTTCGAGGCCGAGCGCAAGCGCGCCAAGCAGGCTGCGGCCGAAGGCGACGTTTCCGACCATCTGAAGGACGTCGTTGATGCCTCCGCGGGCTACCCGGTGGTCGTCACGCGCATCGACGGTCTTGACACTGGTGGTCTGCGCAATGCATGGGACATTCTGCGTGCGCGTTTGGAGAAGCCCGGTGCCTGCATCATCGGCACGGTCAACGATGACAAGCCCGTCATCATGGCCGCCGGCACCGACGAAGCGGTGGCGGCAGGTTTCAATGCCGGCGCCATCATCAAGGCCATCGCCGGCAACATCAAGGGCGGTGGCGGCGGCAAGCCCACCATGGCCCAGGCTGGTGGCAAGGACGCCTCCGGCATGGATGCCGCACTCGAGGCCGCGCGAGAACTTCTTCGGTAGTTCCGTCGGCCTGCCAGATGACAGAACGGGCGCGTTACGAACGACCTGTGAACTAGAGGGCGAATGCGCATACTTGCATTAGACATCGGCGAGGTACGCGTGGGGGTTGCGGTGTGCGACCCTGGCCAACGCGTTGCCTCGCCGGTTTGCGTTCTGCCCGCGGCAGAGGTTGTCTCCTGCGCGAAGCCGTTCCGCCGCGTGCTGGAAGACTGGGAGCCCGAGCTTTTGCTGTGCGGCCTTCCCTATACGCTTTCGGGAGAAGAAGGGCCTCAAGCGGAACGCATCCGAAAGGCTGCAGCCCAGATCAGCGACGCATGCGGCATTCCCCATGAATTCACTGACGAGCGTTTGAGCTCAGCGGAAGCCAAACGGAGTTTGCGTGAAAAGGGCCTCAGCGAAAAGCAGATGCGCGGCAAAGTGGATATGATAGCCGCGAGCGTGTTCTTGCAGGCGTGGCTGGATGCCCGCCATCAATCAGAATCATAAGGAGCTCCCATGCCACTGCGCAAAAGGCAGATCACCTATTCGCAGCGACCGAACCATGCGGCTCGGTCGGCTCATGCTCGCGGCGACAAGATGTTCCGCACCTACGATACCAGCTACATTCGCCCCAAACGCTCCAAGGTGCCCGCCGTCATCGCGCTTGTCGTGGCGCTGGTCGTTATCGCAGTTGCGATCTTCGGCATTGCGACCGCACTGCGTGGGTGCTCGCCTGAACCTACGTTGGCAGAGGGGCAAACCGTACAGATCCAGGTCGCGGAAGGGTCCGGCGCATCGGCAATTGGCGGACAGCTCCAGGAAGCCGGCGTCGTGGGAAGCACGCAAGGCTTTGTTGATCGTGTGGGTGAGATGAATGCGGCAAGCCAGCTCAAGCCCGGTACATACGAGTTCACGGGCGGCATGTCGCTTGACGAAGTGGTGAACCTGCTGGTTTCCGGCCCCAACGTCGTTCCCGATGGCCTCACCATCCCCGAAGGCTACACGCTCGCGCAGATCGCTTCTGCGGTCGAGCAGAAAACCGAAGGCCGTATTTCGGCAGCGGACTTTTCTGCCGCTGCGTCCGATGCAAGCGTGTACGCTGGCGACTACGATTTTCTGAGCGAGGTCGGCACGGCAAGTTTGGAGGGCTTCCTGTTCCCGAAAACCTACGAAGTGGCAGATGACGCCACCGCTGATTCCCTCATTCGTCAAATGCTTGACCAGTACAAGGCAGAGATTTCCACGCTGGATCTTTCGTATCCTCAAAGCGAGGGACTGAGCAGCTATGACATGCTGAAGCTTGCTTCCATCGTCGAAAAGGAATCGTCGGCTGATGCCGACATCCGCGCGCAGGTTGCCTCGGTGTTCTACAACCGCCTGGCAACTGACGGCGAGCCTACGTACGGCATGCTGCAAAGCGACGCTACCACGGCATACGAGGTTGGCCACAATCCCACTGCCGAAGACGTTGCCACCGATGGCCCGTACAACACTTACACCAACACGGGTCTTCCGCCCACGCCCATCTGCTCGCCGAGCATTGGCAGCCTGCAGGCGGTGTGCTCACCTGCCGAGACGAATTACTTCTTCTTCTACTTCACGCCGGACGACAGCGGCCAGATGCAGTACTACTTCACGGAGACCTACGAAGAGCATATGCAGACGTTCTCGTAAGGCGGACGCATGGCGTTTTTGAAACCTGATAGGTATTTCTCGCGCATTTCGCGGATCGACATTGAACGCGACCTTCTGGGCTGCGGTTTCAAGTCGGTTTTGATGGACGTGGACAACACCATCCTCACGCGCGACACCCACGAAGTGCCGCGTGATGTGGGCGCTTGGCTTGCTCGCGCACGCGACGCGGGGCTCGACTTCTGCTTGGTCTCGAACAATTGGCACGAGGGTGTCTATCAGCTTGCCGACAGGCTGGAGCTTCCCATTGTGGCGAAAGCGATCAAGCCTTTGCCGCCAGCGTTCCTTATGGCGCTGCGTAAGATCGGCGCGAAGCGCGCAACCACCGTGGTGATCGGTGACCAGCTGATCACCGATGTGCTCGGCGCCCATTTCCTGGGCATGACCGCTTACATGCTGCAGCCGCTGGTTGAGCAGGACCTTCCCCATACGCTGATGCTGCGCCATGTCGAGCGCCTGATCATGGGCGATCGGAAGCCTGAGGAAGCTCCGGCAGGGGTTCCGGTTACGGGCGCTTCTGCAACAGCCCAGCAAAACACCGCATCATGTTCGCAGGTGGAGCGATGAAAGAGCAGCGTCTCTATTTGTTGGGGCATCCGGTGAGTCATTCGAGGTCGGCGGTGATGTACAACGCGGCGTATGCGGCAGCGAGGTTCCCATGGCGCTATGAGCTGCTCGACTGCCCGACGGAGCGCGATGCACGCGCCGTGCTGGTCGGGCGCGATTTCCTGCAGGTGAACATCACCACGCCTTACAAGCCACTAGCGTTTGCGGCGGCGGACGAGCGCGACGTGACGGTCGATCTCGTCGGCGGGGCGAACGTGCTGGTCAACCGTGGCGGGCGTTTGGTGGCGCACAACACCGACGGCGCGGGCTGCGTCGGCTTTCTTGCGCGCGAGGGGTTTCGCTTTGAGGATGCGCGCGTGGCCATCTGCGGAACAGGCCCTACGGCGCTTGCCATCTTGACGGCATGCGTGAATGCGCGGGCTGGAGAAGTTCTGCTGCTGGGCCGCAGTGCTGAACGGACGCGCGCGGTGCTGGAAGGGTGGCGCGATCGGGAGGCTGATCTGGCGGGCTTGCCAGGCGTTCGACTGCGCGCTTCAAGTTACGCCGAGGCAGATGCTGACATTCCCTCCATGGACTTGATTGTCGACGCAACGCCGCTTGGCATGAACGAGGGCGATCCCGCACCCTTTGACGATGCGCTGCTGCGTGCGGGCCAATGGGCATTCGACTGCGTGTACGGCCATGGAATCACGGCGTTCGTTGCTGCTGCACGAGATGCTGGGTGCCGCACCTACGACGGCGCTGGCATGCTGGTTGGGCAAGCGGTCGAGACGGTTCGCATCGTTGAGCGCTCGGAGGGCGTGGAAACCGGCTTCAGCAACGGTGCTCTGTTTGAGCTGATGGCAGACGCCGCGGGGTTCTCGCTCGATCCCGCTTAAGCGTGTTGGGGAACAGCCTTTTTGGGAAAGACGGGCAGGTGCTCGCATAATTGATTCGGAGGTTTCCGATGTACGGACTAAAAACCGAGGCGGCGTTTGATTCCGCCCACTTTCTGGCTGACTACTACGGCAAATGCGAGAACCTGCACGGGCATCGGTGGCGTGTGGTGGTGTATCTGGGCCAGTCCGACTTGCAAACCGAAGGCACCATGCGCGACATGGTGCTGGACTTCGGCGTGTTCAAACGCGCCGTGCGCGAACTCGCCGAAGAGCTCGATCACACGTTCCTTGTGGAAGAGGGCACGCTGAAGCCCGCTACGGTCGAAGCTTTGGAAGAGGAGGGGTTTTCGCTGACCATCCTGCCGTTTAGAACCACCGCCGAGAACCTGGCACGCTACTTCGCCGAGCGTCTGACGGAACAGGATCTTCCCGTGAGTCAGGTGGATATGTACGAAACTCCGAACAACTGCGCAATCTATCGCCCGTAACATGGAGGTGTGACGCGGTGTGACAGGGGACGGTCCTTCTGTCACATTATTCAAATGTGACAGAAGGACCGTCCCCTGTCACACCGCCTCTTCCGGTGCGGGTGTGGCAACATCCCGGAAACACCGGCTGGGGTACAATAACCAGCGTATGTCACATCACGAGGGAAAGATGCACGCATGCGCTACTTTACTGCCGGCGAAAGCCATGGCCCCGAGCTTACTGCCATAGTAGAAGGCGTGCCCGCTGGGCTGCGCGTTTCCGAAGAGCAGATCAATGCCGACCTCGCGCGCCGCCAGTCGGGCTATGGCCGTGGTGGCCGCCAGAAAATCGAGCGCGATACCGTGCGTGTGACGGGGGGAATCCGCTTCGGGCGCACGCTGGGCTCTCCCGTATCCATGGTGGTGCGCAACCGCGATTGGGAGAACTGGGAGCAGCGCATGGCGCCGTTTGGCGAGCCGCCTGCCGACCTCATGCGCGAAGTGACGCCGCGTCCGGGGCACGCCGACCTTCTGGGTGTGCTGAAAACCGACACCGACGATTGCCGTAACATCCTGGAGCGCGCATCCGCGCGCGAAACTGCCGCGCGCGTTGCGGCTTCGGGGATCCCCCGCGAATTTCTGGCAGAGCTGGGCGTGGAAGTGCTCTCGTACGTGATCTCCATAGGCGATGCCGCCATGAAGGAAGACGATCCCATCGCTGCGGCGGCGTTTTACAAGCCGCTTGATATCGAGCTTTCCGAGGTTCGCTGTCCCGATTCAGGCGCGACGCGCGCGATGAAGCGCGCCATCGACAAAGCCATCGAGGACCGCGACAGTTTGGGCGGAACGTTTCGCGTGGTCGTGCGCGGATTGGTTCCCGGCGTGGGTGGTTACGCCACGGGACGCGATCGCTTAACGTCCCAACTGGGAGCGGCGGTGCTCTCCATTCCTGCCATTAAGGGCGTTGAGTTCGGGTTGGGCTTCCAGGCGGCGAAGCTTCCGGGCTCGAAGGTGCACGACGAGATTACGCTCGATCCCAAACGCGGGTTCACGCGCGGCGGCAACAACGCCGGCGGTCTCGAAGGTGGAATGACCACCGGATTGCCGCTTGTCATCACAGCAGCCATGAAGCCTATCGCCACGCTGATGCGTCCTTTGGGCACGATCGACCTGGACACGCTGGAACCTGCCGAGGCGTCGAAGGAGCGCAGCGACGTGTGCGCGGTGCCCGCTGCCGCAGTCATCGCCGAAGCTGAGGTGGCGTTCGTTTTGGCCGATGCGTATCTGCGCAAGTTCGGCTGCGACAACATGACTGACATCAAAGCCGCAGTGCGCGCCTACAAGCAGCGCCTGCGCACGGCGTCGAGGTAGCGGCATGGCCGCTCCAGAAAAGCGCCGGCACGAAAGCGGTTCTTCGAAGCCGCGTCGCGACGGTGCCAAGCATCGCGGCGGCTCGGGCGGCGCGCGCAAGCAGGGTGGCTCTTGTGGCAAAGGCCCTGCATCGCATGTGAGCCGGGAGCGTGAGATCTGCGAGCTTTCTCGCCCGGTGTTCTTCGTGGGCTTTATGGGTGCTGGCAAGACGTCGGTGTCACGTCGCCTGGCGCGTTTGTGCGGTATCGCATCCATCGACATGGACTCCTACATCGAGCGTCGCGATGGCAGGCGCATTCGCGATATCTTCGCTGAAGACGGCGAAGGATTTTTCCGCGATCTGGAAACACAGGTGCTGCGCGAGATGACGCAGGGCGAACCTGCGCTGATCTCGTGCGGTGGTGGCGTGGTGCTTCGTCCCGAGAACCGCGCCATCTTGCGTGAAGGCGGGTTCGTGGTGTTTCTGAAGGTGGGCGCCGATGAGGCGAAGTCACGCATCAGCGACCCGTCGACGCGTCCGTTGTTGGGCGACGCCGAGGCGGCGCGCAAAACGAATGCTGAGCGTCTTCCCCTCTACGAGGAAGTTGCCGATGCGGTTGTCGACACATCGGGCAAGGGCGTCACTGCGCTCGCTTACCAAGTAAGGTCCATCCTGCGGAAGGAAGGCATTCTGTGGCAACGAAAGTAGTGGTCAACATCCCTGGAGAACAACCCTACGACGTGCGCATCGGAAGCGGCGTGCTGGCGGGGCTTGGTTCTCATGTTCGCAGCGCCTGCGGCATCGAGGGGGAAGGCCGTGCGCTCATCATCACCGACTCCAATGTGGCGCCGCTGTATCGCGACGCCGCGCGCGATTCGCTGAAGGAAGCCGACTTGCGCGTCCGTGACATCGTGGTTCCCGCAGGGGAGGACTCGAAGTCCCTTTCGGTGCTCGGCGAGATCTGGGAGGCCATGGCGCAGCTTGGCTTTGGGCGTGACTGCGTCGTGGTGGCGCTCGGCGGCGGCGTGGTGGGCGACCTTGCCGGTTTCGTTGCGGCCACCTACATGCGCGGCGTTGCAGTGGTGCAGGTGCCCACGACTCTTCTTGCCATGGTGGACTCTTCGGTGGGAGGAAAGACCGCCGTCAACCTAGAGGCGGGAAAAAACCTGGTGGGAGCCTTCAAGCAGCCGATGTACGTGGGCGCCGACACGGGTACGCTCGCCACCTTGCCCGACCGCGAGTGGCGGTGCGGCTGCGCCGAAGTGGCGAAGTCGGCAGTCATCGATTCCGACGATTTCTTCTTCTGGCTGACCGACCATGCCGAAGCCATCGCTGCGCGCGACCCGGAGGCGGTATCGGAAGCCATCGCGCGCTGCGTGGTGCTCAAGGCTGACGTCGTGGCCGAAGACAAGACCGAGAGCAAAGGCGTGCGCGAATGCCTCAACTACGGTCACACGCTTGGGCATGCGGTGGAAAAGCTTGCGGGCTATGGGACGTTCAGCCATGGCGAAGGCGTGGCGGAGGGAATGCGCTTTGCTGCGCGGATGGCGATTGATCTTGTGGGGGCGTCGCCTGAGTTTGCGGCAGCGCAAGACGAGCTTTTGGATGCGCTCGGCCTGCCGCCGCTGGATTGGTCGGCATCGCCCGAGGAGATGCTCGATGCAATGAAGCGCGACAAGAAGGCGCGCGGCGGGCATGTTCGCTTTGTGCTCCCGCGTGATGTGGGGGACTGGGAGCTTGTCGAGGTTGACGATGCGACCATCCTCGCTTACTTGCGGAAATGGGCGGAGGAAAAGTAAATGAAAAAGATCCTTTTGCTAAACGGGCCCAATCTGAACATGCTGGGCGTGCGCGAACCGGAGGTTTACGGACGCGACACGCTGGATTCGATCGAGGCGGAGATTGTCGCTTACGGCGCCGAGCGAGGCGTGCAGGTTGATTGCTTCCAGTCGAACCACGAAGGCGTGCTCATCGACAAGATCCACGAAGCGCACTGGCGCTACGACGGCATCGTGTACAATCCGGGCGCTCATACGCATTATTCCTATGCGCTGCGCGACGCGGTTGGCTCCATTGACACGCCAGTGGTTGAGGTCCACTTGTCCGACATCAACGCCCGCGAACCGTTCCGTGCGGTGTCGGTGATCGAGCCGGTGTGCGTTGCGCAGATCAAAGGCAAGGGCAAGGAAGGCTACAAGGAGGCTGTCGATGTCCTGCTCGCGCGAGAGGATCGCTAAGCTTCGCGCCGCATGCGCCGGCGCTGGCATCGACGCGTTCTACGCGCGCAACACGTCCGACATCCGCTGGCTCACGGCGTTCGACGGCGTACTCGACGAAGAGCGCGCCCACGCGCTCATGGTCGCGCGCCATGCGGTGAAGATGCACACCGACTCGCGCTATGCCGAAGCAGCACGCCGAGCTGCGCATGTTGCAGGGGGCGTGGTCGAGATCGACGATGCGCGAACGACCCACGCGAAGTTCGCGATATGCGAGGCGGGGATCGCCGAAGAATACCGGGATGACGCTGCCGCCGAGTTCGTTCTTGGCATCGAGGACGAACTGCCGCTGCGCGAGTACCGCGCGTTGGAGCAGGAAGTTGCCGAGGGCGCGCAGGCTGTCGCTTTGCGCGAGACGGACGGGTTCGTCCAACGTTTGCGCGCGGTAAAGGATGCCGATGAGATTGCCCGCATGCGTGAGGCGCAGGCCGTTACGGATGCTGCGTTTGCCCATATCGTCACGTTCGTGAAGCCGGGCATGACCGAGCGCGAGGTGCAGATCGAGCTGGACGATTTCATGCGTCGCAATGGTGCCGAGGGGCTGGCGTTTCCCTCCATTGTTGCGACGGGAGCTAACGGTGCGAGCCCGCATGCGATTCCCGGGGCAACGCGGCTCGAAGCGGGGCAGTGCGTGGTGATGGATTTCGGGGCGCGCGCGGCGGGGTACTGCTCCGACATGACGCGCACGGTGTTTTTGGGGCAGCCGTCAGCGCGTATGCGCGATGCCTACGAGGCGATTTGCGCGGCGAATGAGCAGGTCGAAGCTCTTCTTGCTCCGGGCATTACCGGCAAGCAGGCACATGAACTTGCCGAGAAAGTGCTTGCTGCGCACGGCCTCGAAGGCAAGATGGGCCATGCGCTTGGCCATGGCGTGGGCATCGACATCCACGAAGAGCCAACGCTGTCACCGCGCAACGACGAGCCGCTTGTCGAAGGCAACGTCGTCACGGTGGAGCCTGGCGTATATCTGCCTGGAGAGTTCGGCATGCGCCTGGAGGATTTCGGCGTGATCACTGCCGACGGTTTCGATGTCTTCACGAAATCCTCGCATGAGATGGTTATACTGTAACGGTTTGGCACGTAGCCGGACGCGAGGGGTGCGTCCGGTAGTTTGAAAGGAATAACAAGCATGGCAATCTCCACCGCCGACTTCAAGAACGGCATGTGCATCGATTACAACAACAAGCTGTGGACCATCGTTGAGTTCCAGCATGTGAAGCCCGGCAAGGGCGGTGCGTTCGTGCGCACCAAGCTCAAGGACATCCGCTCCGGCCGCGTGGTGGACTACACCTTCAACTCTGGCACCAAATTCGACTCCGTGCGTCTTGAGACCAAGAAGCTGCAGTACCTGTACAACGACGGTGCCGACTTCTGGCTGATGGACAACGACACCTACGAGCAGATGGCCGTTCCCGCCGAGACGGTGGGCGATGCTGCCAAGTGGCTGAAGGAAAACGACGAGGCAACGCTGCTGTACGCCGGCGACGAGCTGATCAGCATCGAGCCGCAGATGTTCGTCGAGCTTGAGGTCACCGAGACCGAGCCTGGCTTCCAGGGCGACACCGCCACCAACACCCCCAAGCCCGCCACGCTGGAGACCGGCACCACCATCCAGGTGCCCACCTACGTGGCCATCGGCGACGTTCTGCAGATCGACACCCGCGACGGCCACTTCGTCAAGCGCGTGTAGTTTTCGGTTCCGCCGACCTGCCGGTCGGCGGAATGAGCTGGCGCTGCGGCCGCCTCGGGCACCCGATCTTCGCGCGATCCCGCAGACTCGCGTACCCAAGTACGCTTCGGCTGCGCGATCCCGCGAATCTCGGGCACCGGAGGCGCCCTCGCTCGCCCGTGCTCAACCTGGTCGACAAAACGCCTCGCCGACCTGCCGGTCGGCGGAGCGGGCCCCGGAGCCGTTCAAGCCCCCTGTGATGGACCGAAGTCCAATCGCAGGGGGCTTTCTCGTCTTCGGGACTGCTGAGCTCGCGTGGCAAACGGCTTGTCCATTTGCCACGCGCCTGGCTATACTGAGGGCGGTAGGAAGTTGTTGGGCGTTTGCCTTCAGGGGGTCATTATGGATATCGGAACAATCGTCGTGGTCGTCATCGCCGTGGTGGTCGTGGTTCTGGTCATCGCGCTCATTGCCATGTACAACAACCTGGTCAAGCTGCGCAATCGAGTGGACAATGCGTGGGCGCAGGTGGACGTGCAGCTCCAGCGTCGTTTGGACCTGATCCCCAATCTGGTGGAAACGGTCAAGGGCTACGCTTCGCACGAAAGCGGCACGCTCGAAGGGGTGACGGCGGCGCGTGCTGCGTGCATGAACGCCTCCACAGAAGGTGAACGCGTGCAGGCGGAAGGCATGCTCACGGGCGCCCTGAAATCGCTCTTCGCCGTGGCGGAAGCGTATCCCGACCTCAAGGCGAACGTGAACTTCCAGGACCTGCAGAGCCAGCTTTCCGAGACAGAAGACAAGATCAGCTACATGCGCCAGAGCTTCAACGATGTGGTCATGAAGTACAACAACGCAATCCAGACGTTCCCGGCGCTGATTTTTGCGGGCATGTTTGGCTTCAAGGTACGTGATCTTTTCGATGCGGCTGCCGGCGCCGAGGCCGCACCGCAGGTGAAGTTCTGATTTTCACCCTGCACGGGGCAAGGCCTACTGCGCCTGATGGGCGGGTGAGCTGGAAGCAAAGCGGTGTTGGGAGGATCGTATGGCGCGCAGCAAAAGCAAGAGGCCACTTCAGCTGAGAAACATCCTCAACAGGATCTTCGTGTGGATCGTCATCTTCACCCTCATCTCCAATGTGTTTAGCTTTTTGTCGGATTCGACCGACTCGCTTTTTCCGGACAAGTCGCACAAATGCACGGCCGACCATATCGAAGCAACCATCGCCGCAGACAGCACGCTGCATGTAGTGGAGTCGCGTACCTACGAGTTCAAGGGCGAGTACACGCTGTCTGCCATCCAGCTTGATCCGCCGTACTACGGCAGCGTCGCCGTCAACGCGGTGTCGGTCATTGACGAGGCGGGGCGGGAATCTGCTTTGAAGGAAGTCGCGTTCGACGAGGAATGGCGTTACCGCGGCGGCCCGCCGAGCGGCTGTTGGTCGTATGACGAAGACCAAGAGACCATTTACGCGTTTTCCACCACTGAAGACGCAAGCAAGACGTTCGTGTTCGACTACAGCTACTCCGGTGTGGTCGAGCAGTACGCCGATGCGAACCAACTGTATTGGCAGTTCATCCCTGCTGGCTGGGATACCGACACGCAGAACGCTACCGCTACCCTTACGCTGCCGGTGCCCGAAGGCGGGCAGGTCGTCGGCGGCGACAACGTGCGCGCCTTCGGTCACGGCAGCCTTGAAGGCAACGTGACCTTCAACGACGACGGCACCATCAGCTTCTCGGTGCCGCGCGTGCGCTCGGGCGAGTTTGCGGAAATGCGCGTGCTGTTTCCGACTTCCTGGCTTACCGATGTTCCCTCGATGAGCAAGTGGTACAGCGACATCATTCCCGACGCGCTTGCGGAAGAGGAGCAGTGGCAACAGGAGGCAGCGACGCAGCGGCTGGTCAACACGCTGATTATCGCGATCCCCGCATTGCTTTCGGTTGCCATGATCGCCGTCGCACTTGTGCTCTTCTTCAAATTCGGCCGCGAACATACTCCGCGGTTCCAGGATGAATACTGGCGCGACGTTCCCGACAAAAACGTGCACCCTGCTGTCATCGCGCGACTGTGGCGCTGGGACGACGAAGACGCCAACGACCTCACCGCCACGCTCATGCGGCTGTGTGCGAAAGGCGTTATCGGCATCGAGCCGTGCGAAAGGACCAAACAAGGCCTTCTGCGCGACAAGACCGAGCAAAGCTACAAGCTGTTCGTGCGCGATGCAGCGCTGCTCGAGAAGATGAGCGAAATCGACAAGCGCGCCTACAAGCTCGTGTTCGAGAAAGTGGGGAAGAACAAGCAAGAGGTCACCCTCGACGACATCGGCGAGTATGGCAAAGACGAGCCGGAAGACTTCCTGCATGAGCTGGAAATGTGGCAAAACGCCGTCAGCCGCCGTGTGGTGAGCAACGGCTACTTCGAGCAAAAGGGCGCGACCATCAAATCGTGGTTCATTGGCATCGCGGTCGGCGTCATGGCGCTCTCGTTTGGCTTCTCGCTTTCCTTCGAGAACTTCATGCCCATGATTTGCCTTGTGCCGGGCTCGGCCGTGATGTTTGGTATCGCTTTCGGCATGCCGCGTCGTAGCCAGGAAGGAGCGGACCTCTATGCCCGCTGCGAGGCGCTCAAACGCTGGTTCAAGGATTTCACCTCGCTTGACGAAAGCGTTCCCACCGACACGAAGGTGTGGGGCGAACTGTTCGTGTACGCCTACATTTTCGGCGTGGCGAAGCAGGTGGCAGAAGATCTCAACACGGTAGCGCCCGAGATCTGGAACGACACCGACTTTGTCTACGTGTCGCCGTGGTACTACGCAAGCTTCCATCACCTTGGCGCAGCGAGTGCCGCCAGCGCGAACGACTTCTTCGGCGACGTGTTCGCGAATACGGCAAGCTCGGCTTCGTCGATCGTCGCTGCGAACAGCTCGAGCGGCAGCGGCGGAGGCGGCGGCTTCGGCGGCGGCGGGGGATTCTCCGGCGGCGGCGGAGGCGGCTTCGGCGGCGGAGGCGGCGGCTTCTCGCGCTAGTCGCAGCGTTCCTTGGCGCGTTCGCTGTTGCCGTCAGCGACGGCAGGCGGATTGGCAATGGTCGTCTGCTCGATGAGCGTCAGCAGCTCCTCGCGCGAATTGACACCGAGCTTTTTGTAGATGTGATACGTGTGCGTTTTGACGGTGTGCTGTGAGATGTACAGCTTCTCTTGGATGTAGACGCTTCCGCGGCCTTTCGCCAGCAGGTTGAACGCCTCGATTTCGCGTGCGGACAAGCCGTTTTCCCTCGCAAGCTTTTCGCAGCGCTCGCGCCAGGTTGCTCGTGCCGGCTGAGGCGTGCCGGGTGCGGCAGCGGGCAGCGGCTTTTCGTTCCTTTCGGCTTCCAGCTGGTCTTTGTCAAAATTGATGGCGGTTACAAAAACTGTCAGCAGCACGACTAAGGCAAGCGACACGAACGCGAACGACTCCTGCCCGTCGATTCCCACCGAGTCCGTGATATACCCCACCAGGTAGCCCACGCCCATGCCCACCACGATCGGCGCATGCCCGCGCCCCGGCACCGACGCTGCACTGGCTTTGGGCATGATGAACGTCATCATCAACGAAGACCTGTACGATCACGACTTCTTTGAGAAGTGGACCTACGGCTTCGAAGAGCTGCGCGAGCGCGTGCAGGAGTACCCGCCGTCCAAGGTTTCCGAGATTACCTGGGTTCCCGAGGACCAGATCATTCGCGCTGCCCGTTTGATTGCCAACAGCAAGCCTGCTGCCATGCAGTGGGGCCTCGTGGTCGACCTGTTTATGACGCCGACTGCGATGGCATGCGCCGACGTTGTGCTGCCCGCTGCCACGTATCCCGAGAAGGATGGCCTGCGCCTGGGCGACGGCCTGCAGCGCGGCGAGGTCATCAACAAGGTGACTACCGTTGGCGAGGCCAAGTCCGACGCCGAGATCAACCTGATGATCGGCAAGCGCCTCAATCCCGAGGCTTGGTCGTGGGACAACATCGAGGACATGCTGTCCTGCATGATCGAGTCCACGGGCATGACGTTCCCCGAGATGCGCGAGAAGGCTCCGGTGTACCTGCCGTTCGAGCACTAGCGCTACGAGAAGGGCCTGCTGCGCGCCGACGGCAAGCCGGGCTTCAACACCGCCACCGGCCGCATCGAGCTGTGGAGCACGTTCTACGATGCCTGCGGCCTCGATCCGATGCCGTACTTCGAAGAGCCGGATCCGGGTCCGGGTGCCACGCCCGAGCTCATGGAGGAGTATCCGTTCGTCCTGACCACCGGCGCTCGCCGCTGGAGCTCGTTCCATTCCGAGCATCGCCAGGTCAAGCGTCTGCGTCGCATGGATCCCTGGCCCTACATTGAGGTCCATCCCGAGACAGCCGAGAAGCTGGGCGTGACCGATGGCGAGTGGGTGTGGGTCGAGAACCCGCTGGGACGTGCCAAGCGCACCATCAAGATCACCCCGATCGTCGATCCGCGCGTCGTTTCCTGCGACCACGGCTGGTGGCTGCGCCGAGCGCGTTGCCAAGGGCAGGCTGCCCACCTGCGTGCAGCACTGCCAGGCTCGCTGCATGGAGTACGGCCCTGTCGAGGAGCTTGCCAAGAAGATGGAAGGCTCCAACAAGGTTCTGTTCACCATCTAGCGGATACGCGAGGGGCGACGGAGATGGTGCGCCGCCCCTCCGATGAGCGGAATGCCGGCGACGGAGGCATTCCGAAAGACACGACCCTCCCTTACCCCGTGGTCGAATGATCGATCCCTCACCTTCCACGGGGTTTCAGAGGGTCTTTTCAGAGGAAAGGGGAAGTGCTGTGAGCGCTTGCAAACCGTATGTGCTGTCCTTCCTCATGGGCGGTTTCTACTGCCTGATCGGGCAGATTTTCCTGACCATTTGGGGACTCATTCTCGGGCCGGCGTTCGGCATGCCTGCCACGCTGCTGTCCATGGGCGTGGTCGGTGTGATCCTCTACATCACCGGCATCCACCAGAAGCTTGCTCCGCACACTGGCTGGGGCTCCATCCTGGTGTTCAACGGATTCGCCTGCGCATTGGCGAACGAGTACGAAGAGGGTGCCAAGGAAGGCGGAGCCGGCAAGGGCGTTTGTCGTTTGCTGGACCTGTTCTTCTGGGTGGTTGGAACCGGTGCGCTGATTGCCATCATCGTGGCGGTCGCGGCATACTTCATGGCGTAAGGAGGGCGATATGGAAACGATCATCCCGTTCATCGCCTCATTTTTCATTGGCGGCGCGTTCTGCGCGTTTTTCCAGATGATTCAGGATCATACGCATTCCATCCCGCCCAAGATCCTTTTGGTGGGCATCGGCGCGGGCGCCTTGGCTGCGGCGCTGGGCATCATGGCGGCATTGGGCGGCTTCGCCGGCACCGGGACGGGTATCCTGGTTATCGGCTTCGGCGAAGCGGTGTACATGGCCATCCAGCAGTTGCTGGGCGGCGACTGGACCGGCGTTCTCACCAATTTCGTCGTGTTGGTGATCTTCTGCCTGATGGGCGTCATTGCCGGAGCAGGCCATCTGGCGCGGACGAAAGGCAAGAAGGACGAATAAGCGGCATTCCACCGATGGGAGCTGGTGGATTCAGCTGATGCCATGTTAAGCCTGCGCGGATGCCGTATCCGCGCAGGCGCTGCGCTTTCAAGGGAGGAATTGCGATGTGCGGGTACGCGTGCGTGAATTGCGGCAGATGCCGCGGAGAAGCGCCTCAGTTCGTTGTTCAGCAAAACGACATTCCCGGGTATTGCAGGGAGTGCGGCCATCTCAACCGTCCTTCCGCAACGACGTGCGCGCGTTGCGGAGAGGTGCTGGAGAACTCGGTGGCGCTTCGCAAGGAAGACAAGGCGCGGTAAAGGCTGGGGCGCAAGCGGCATCGGTGGCACGCTTGCGGCTTTGACTGCTACGCCTCGATGCGCTCGAGCCCCACTTCGCGCAGCAAAAGGCCTCCGTTTTGCTCTTCGAGGATGGAGGTGTTCAAGCCCAAGTCGATGCCGGGCAGCGCTTCACGCGCCTCCTGAGCAAGCTTCAAAGGGAAGGCGATGCGCTCTGCGCTGCCGTCGAAATTGTAAGGCACGCTTTCTTTTGCATCCGCCCACTTTCGCACGCGTTCGGCGTCGTCGCCAAATGCCTTTGCGCACTTCAGGAAATGATCGCCTTCGCCGAAAGCGAGCCATGCGTAGTGCCGCCGCACGTCTTCGCTGTGTGCGAAAGGAGCGTTCTGCGGGCTCACTTGCGCCGAGTTGCGGTTGTCGGCGCTGCAGTAGTGGACGCCAAGGCGCATGAGAGACTTCATCTCGTCGGCCGACCCCGGGATTACCGGCATCTCGATGACAACGTTGGGCAGTGCCGCGACCGCCTTCTCCATTGCATGGAGCACGTGTTCTTGGCGAGAGTCGAAATCGCGCGGTTTCACGCTGAAACGGATTTCGGCCAGTCCGCTTTCGGCAAGCCTCTCAAGGTTTCTGTCGTTGAGCAGCTCGCCGTTGGTGTACAGACGCGTATGACAGTGCGGGTACAGCTCCTTCGCGCGGCGGAAGAAAGCGATGACGTCGTCTTCATTCAGAAGCGGCTCCCCGCCGGTGACGGCCAGGCAGCGGTAGTTGGCACCGGAAGCGTGCGCCTGCTCGAGCTCCAATACGATGTTGCGGCGGTGCTTCTGGAAGTGCTCGAAGTGGGGCTGATTGACGTTGAAGCAGAAGTAGCAGCTTTTCGTGCATCGGAGATCGACGAACAGCGATCCGGTCTCCTTGCCTTCGCGGCATGCGAGACGGGCGGGGGAGATCCAGTTGCGCCAGATGGAGGCCCTCCGTTTTCGCAATGGCATCCGCGCATGCCGTCAAAGGAGAAACGCCGCGATCTCGGAGACGATTCGTCATCTTCGAAGGAGAGCCCATGGCGTTCCATGGCGCGCTCGTAAGCTCGCTCCGCTTCTTCGAACGACCTCATCCATCCAGACAGATCCATGTTCTTCCCCTTCCCCTGTAGCGCGGGAGCGGCATTTTCGATGTTCGCTCTGCGCACGCGCAACAAAACGCGACCACAGGTGTCCTCCAGAGAAAAAACTAGGGCATCTCAGCGCTGCCGCAAAGGTGTGCATCGGCTGCCAGCCAGAAGGTCAAAACGAATGTTTTCCAAGGTAGCAGACGAGTTTAGTACTTCTCGTCATAACGATTCGGCGGCAAAATCATACCCGCATGAACGCGTTTCGAAGCCTGTTTGTCTTGCTTGCCGCACCTTCCAGCGTCCCTTTGTGTCCCTTGTTCGTGAATTCGGGCGCCGTGGGGCGTAAACCTGCATCTGATCTTCTATAATTCATGTTTCGATCTTTGACTATTCGCAAACAGAAGGGGGTGTGAGTTCATGCCAAGGCTTCAGCTCATGGATACCACCATCCGTGACGGCCAGCAGAGCCTGTGGGCCACGCGCATGCAGATCGGCGACATGCTGCCGATCCTGCCGAAAATGGACCGCGTCGGGTACTGGGCGATCGAGGCCTGGGGCGGTGCCACGTTCGACACCTGCCTGCGTTTCCTCGACGAGAACCCGTGGGAGCGCCTGCGCTCCATCAAGGCGCAAACGCCCAACACGCCGCTCGCCATGCTCTCGCGCGGCCAGAACCTGGTAGGCTACAAGCACTACTCGCGTGAGATCTGCAATCGATTCATCAAGGCTGCCAAGCGCAACGGCATCCATGTGTTCCGCGTTTTTGACGCGCTCAACGACATCCGCAACGTCGTTGATAACGCCGAGGCCATCAAGGAATGCGGCGGCCACTTCGAAGGCGCCATCTCTTACACCATCTCGCCTGTTCACACCCTCGACAGCTTCCTGGAATATGGTCAGCAGCTGAAGGATTTGGGCGCCGATTCCATCGCCATCAAGGACATGGCGGGCATGCTCACGCCGTATCGCACCGAGCGCATGGTGAAGGCGTTCAATGCCGAGATCGGCCTGCCCTTGCACGTCCACTGCCACTATGTTGGCGGCATGGCTCCCGCCAACATCTTGAAGGCCGCCGAAGCGGGTGCCGCTATCGCCGACACGGCTTCGGCGCCGTTGGCGTTTGGCAACTCGCATCCCGCGGTCGAGATGGTCGTGGCCGCCCTCCAGGAGAGCAGCTACGACACCGGCCTGAACCTGGATCTGCTGTTCGAGATTGCCGAGTACTGGGAAGAGGTACGCAAGCGCGGCCACTACAAGCGCGGCGTTTCCTCGCTCATCCACATGCAGGTGTACTCGCATCAGGTGCCGGGCGGCATGATGAGCAACCTGGTGGCGCAGCTGGAAGGCCAGAACGCCGCCGATCGTCTGCCTGAAGTCATGGCGGAAATCCCGAAGGTTCGCGCCGAGGTGGGCTACCCGCCGTTGGTCACGCCTATGTCCCAGATCGTGGGCACCCAGGCGGTGTTCAACGTGCTCACCGGCAAGCGCTGGAGCATCGTCTCGAAGGAGATGAAGGACTACATCTGCGGCTACTACGGCAAAGCCCCCGGCCGCATGGACAAAGACGTCGTCGCCAAGGTGGTGGGCAACTCGCAGATCCTGCCGCCCGACGTGGCGCCCGGCTCGCTTGTTACCACCACGTTCGACGAGGTTGCCGAGGAGATCGGCGATCTGGCGAAGAGCGAAGAAGACGTGCTGATGTACGCGCTGTTCCCCAACGAGGCGCGCACGTACCTGAGCAAGCACCGCACATCCGAGAAAGTCGACTTCCTGCTTGAAGAGGAGTCCAGCAATACCAAGGAGGACGATTACGTGGACATCAATCAGATTCGCGAACTGGTTCGCGTCGCCGAGGAAAGCGGCGTCGGCGAGATCGTAGTGGAGGAAGAGGGAATGCGCATCGCTGTGCGCATGCCTGGCTCGATGCCCGTTCCTGTTGCTGCGCCCGCCGCGCAGGCTGCTCCCGCAGCCCCCGTTGCGACCGCTGCACCCGCAGCCGAGCCCGCTGCTGCCGCCCCTGCCGAGGACAAGAGCCGTCCTTCCACGTGGCACTGCGTGACTGCCCCCATGGTGGGCACGTTCTACACGTCCCCCGCGCCGGGCGAGCCCCCGTTCGTCAAGGTGGGCGATGAGGTCACGGCCAACCAGACGCTGTGCATCGTTGAGGCCATGAAGCTCATGAACGAGATCACCTCCGAGGAAATGGGTACCATCCGCGAGGTCTGCCTCGAGGACGCCACCCCGGTCGAGTTCGGCACTCCGCTGTTCTACATCGAGCCCACGAACAGCACTCCCGGCTCTTCGGCCCCGGAGACGGCATGATGTTCGACAAAATCCTAGTGGCGAATCGCGGCGAGGTCGCGCTGCGCGTCATGCGCGCGGCACGCGAGCTGGGCGTCAAGACCGTCGCCGTGTACTCCACCGAGGATGCCGACACCTATCCGGTGCGCTACGCCGACGAGGCGGTGTGCATCGGCCCCGCCCAGGCAACCAAGAGCTACCTGGTCATCCCCAGCATCATCGCTGCCGCGAAGAACACCGGCGCCCAGGCCATCCATCCGGGCTACGGCTTTTTGGCCGAAAACGCTGAGTTCGCGCGTGCGTGCGTTGACAACGACATCGTGTTCATCGGCCCTGATGCCGAGTGCATCGAGCGCATGGGCGACAAGTCCTCCGCACGCGAAACCATGAAGGCGTGCGGCGTTCCCACCGTTCCCGGTTCCGACGGCTGCATCGACACGGTGGAAGAGGCGCGCGCGTTCGCTGACCGCGTGGGTTACCCCGTGCTCATCAAGGCGACTGCCGGCGGTGGCGGCAAGGGCATGCGCGAGGTACATGACCCGGCCGATCTCGAGTCGCAGTACAAGGCCGCCCGCGCCGAGGCGGGAGCCGCCTTCGGCAACGACGGCGTGTACCTCGAAAAGCTGGTTCTGCGTCCCCGCCATGTGGAGGTGCAGGTGCTCGCCGACAACCACGGCAATCACATCTCGTTGTGCGAGCGCGACTGCTCGGTGCAGCGCCGCCATCAGAAGCTCATCGAAGAGGCGCCCTCCCCGGCGCTTACCGACGAGCTGCGCCGCGCCATGGGTGTTGCCGCCATCAAGGCGGTCCGCGCCGTGGATTACCGCAACGCTGGCACCATCGAATTCCTTTTGGACGAAAGCGGTCATTTCTACTTCATGGAAATGAACACGCGCGTTCAGGTGGAGCATCCTGTGTCCGAGCAGATCACCGGCGTCGACATCATCAAGGAGCAGCTGCGCATCGCCGCAGGCGAGCCCATGAGCTGCGCCAGCCGTGCGCCGTTCACGCCGTTTGGCCACGCAATGGAGTTCCGCATCAACGCCGAGGATCCCGACCACGGCTTCCGTCCGTGCCCGGGCACCATCACGCGCTTCGAGCCCCCGTCGGGCCCAGGCGTGCGCGTGGAGAGCTACGTCCGTTCGGGCTCCCGCATTTCCCCGTACTACGACTCCATGGTCGCGAAGCTCATCGTGTACGGCCAGGATCGCGAAGAAGTGCTCGCTCGTGGTCGTCGCGCGCTCGACGAATTCGTGATCGAGGGCATCGCCACCACGCTGCCCTTCCATCGCCGCGTGCTTGACAACCAGGTGTTCTGCGATGGTCAGGCGTGCACCGACTTCATTGAAACCCAGATGGGAGATCTGCTATGAGCGAACTGAATCTCGACGGCATGGCCATCGCCTCTGGCGTGGTCGAAACCATCGTCTCCATCGCGGTGCGCGAGGTTGAAGGCGTCGCCGCCGTTGGGTCCTCCGCCGCAAAGGGCAACCTGCGTTCCATGCTCGCCGGCAAAACGCCTGTTCAGGGCATCGAGCTTTCGGTGAACGACGAGAGCAAGCTTGAGGTGTCGGTGCATATCGACGCCTACTTCGGTCAGGTTCTGCCCGAGGTTGCCGACCGCGTGCGCAACGCTGTTGCCGACGCCGTCGCAAGCCAGGTGGGCGCCGAGGTCGCTTCGGTCGACGTCTACATCGACGGCCTGCAATTTGCTGAATAGGGGATTCCCCGCCGGCGCACGTGCCGGCGGGGCAAACCCTTCCGCCAATCGATCCGTTTACGCATAGGAAATCATGGCTACTAAACGACATCAGCGTACGGCCGCGCGCCGCGCCGCGCTCGCATTGCTGTACACGAGTGAGATAACCGAAGAGTACGCGACGAACATCGCGGAGGAAGGCCGCGCCCTTGAAGAGGCGGGTCCTTTGACCGATTACGCCAAGCAACTGGTGCGCGGGGTGGAGTCCCACGTCGCCGCCATCGACAAAGAGCTTGCTGCATCGTCGGAGAACTGGGCGGTTCAGCGCATGCCCATCGTCGACCGTTCCATTCTGCGTCTTGCCGTGTACGAGATGATGTTCGTCGACGAGGTGCCGGTTTCGGTTGCCATCAACGAGGCCATCGAGCTCGCCAAGGATTTCGGCGGGGAAGACGAATCGCCTCGCTTCATCAACGGCGTGCTCGGTCGCGTTGCCCGCCATCTGGAAGGTGATGTCGCCGATTCTGATGCTGGCACCAAGGCGGAGCCGGGGGAGGACGCGTAGTGGATTCGCGTTCATACGACACGTTCGAGGAGGTCAACGCACGCCTGAATGAGATCGTCCAGGCGGTCGCGGACGACAGCCTTCCGCTCGACGAAGCGCTTTCGCTGTATGAAGAGGCCGTCAACCTGGGGCTTCGCGGTGGCGACCTCCTTGAAGAGAATATTCAGGCATATGACGAGCAGACTGCCGACCGAGACCAGACGGATGACCTTGCGGATTCTGCTGCACCCGAAGTTTCTCGCGACGACGACTCTGCTGAAGCAGAGTCCGCCGTTGCCGGAGGCTTGCTTGACGATGCGGATCCCGCCGCATCGGAATCCCGCTAACGCTGGGGGTAAAACATGGGAACCAAGCGCATTCTTGATGCGATCCAATCGCCTGCCGACCTGAAGGTCCTCACCAACGAGGAGCTTGGCATTCTGGCTGATGAGATTCGTGGGGAGATCATTGATGTGACATCGCAGACGGGCGGTCATGTTGCTTCGTCGCTTGGCGCCGTCGAGATCATTCTGGCGGTTCACAGCATGATCAACTGTCCTCACGACAAATTCGTCTTTGACGTGGGGCATCAGGCATATGCGCACAAGCTGGTGACCGGTCGTCTCGACAAGTTCCGCACGTTGCGCCAGTACGGCGGCATTTCCGGCTTCCCCAAGCCGAGTGAGAGCCCTTGCGACGTGCATCCGTCGGGCCATGCATCCGATTCCCTTTCCGTTGCGTACGGCATTGCCGCGGCACGCGACCTCACTGGCGGCGACCAGAAGGTCGTAGCGCTCATCGGCGACGCGGCGCTTTCGGGCGGCATGGCATTCGAGGCGCTCAACAGCATTGGCCAGACGCAGACTCCCATGGTCATCATCTTGAATGACAACGAGATGTCCATTTCGCGCAACGTTGGCGCGCTCGTCAAGCATCTGGGCGCTGTGCGCGCCTCGTCGCAGTACCGCGAAACGCGCGACACGCTGCAGGAGCGCCTGGAGCACTTCGGCCCTGCGGGCAAGGCTCTGGTGAGCTTGGGCCGCAACATGAAAGAGTCCATGAAGCAGTTCATCGTTCCTCGCACGATGATGTTCGAGCAGCTGGGAATTTTGTGCACCGCACCGGTCGACGGCCACGACATCGGCCTTCTGAAAGAAATGCTGGCTGTCTCGCTGAACGCCGGCGTGCCGGTGCTCATTCATGCCATCACCCATAAGGGCAATGGTTTCGCCCCTGCCGAAAGGGACCCCGAGACGTTCCATGGCGTTTCAGCCTACGATCCTGTCACCGGCGCCATAAAGAAAAAGCCCGCAACTGCACCCACTTACACTGAGGTGTTCGGCAAGGCGCTTGTGAATGAGGCGAAGGCTGACGATCGCGTCGTGGCTATCACGGCTGCCATGCAAGGCGGCACCGGGTTGTCCACGTTTGCCAAGGAGCTTCCCAAACGCTTCATCGATGTGGGCATCGCCGAGGAGAACGCAGTAGGCATGGCGAGCGGCCTGGCTGTTGGCGGCATGAAGCCTGTGTGCGCCATCTATTCGACTTTCCTACAGCGTGCCATCGATCAGATGATCATCGATTGCTCGTTGCCCAATCTGGATGTGGTGTTTGCCATCGACCGCGCTGGCATCGTCGGCGAGGACGGGCCCACCCATCACGGCATGTTCGATCTTGCCTACACGCGCATGGTCCCCAATATGCGCGTGCTTGCGCCGTCAAACGAAGCCGAGCTTGTGAGCGGCTTGCATACTGCGCTCGCGCTGGGCGGTCCGGTTGCCATCCGCTACCCGCGCGGCAACGCTTTGGGCGTGCCGCTGCCCGACGAGCCGGAAACCTTCGAGCTTGGCCGCGCTGTCACGCGCCGTGAAGGCGCCGATGTCGCTATCCTCGCGTTCGGCAGCATGGTGAAGCGCGCATTGGACGCCGCCGACCTTTTGGCAAACGAAGGGGTGCAGGCGCGCGTCGTCGACATGCGTTGGGTCAAGCCGCTCGATGCGGATGCGATCCGCGCCGCCGCCGAGACGGGATACGTTGTCACCGTCGAAGACGGCGTCATCGAGGGCGGAGCGGGCGAAGGAGTGCTCGAGGAGCTCTCGCGTATGGGGATGACTCCTGCAACGCGGGTGCTCGGCATCGATGATCAGTACGTTCACCAAGGCAAACCGGATCTGCTCATGCATGATCTCGGCCTGGATGCCGAGGGCGTCGCCGCTGCCGTGCGCGAGCTCATGGGCCGATAGCCGCTTTCGACTTTGCCGACCGGGCGCCGCGGAATGCGGCGTCTTTTTTTGTGGGCAAATGCGTTTGGCGCGTGTTCCGTCGTCGCTTTGAGACGTTGCTCCGCCCGGTTGTTTCGCCTCGGCTTCCGGTACGTTTCTTGGCTGTTGCAGGGCGTTTCCCGTTCGGTTAACAGCATCCTCCCACATCGTTTCGAAACATTTGCGTGTGAGCATCATTTTCGTCAGCGCGCGACAGTACGGTTCGAAAACGGGAGGTTGAGGTAAATGTTCGATACTGGCATGACGGGCTTCATGCTGATCTGCGCGATGCTCGTCTTTCTGATGACGCCTGGTTTGGCGTTCTTCTACGGCGGTCTTTCCCGCCGTAAAAACGTGGTGAACACGATGCTGATGTCTTTTGCCGTTTTGGGCATCGTGGGCGTAGTGTGGGTCGTGGCAGGCTGGTCGTTCGCCTACGGCGGGGACGGTTCCATCCCCTTCTTCGGCGGGTTGGACCAGCTGGGACTGACCGGTCTTGTGCAGGATATGATTGCCGCGAACGCCGACCCCGAGAGCGCCGGCACGTATCCGGGTCTGGTAGACGTCGCGTTCCAATGTGCTTTTGCAATGATCACCACCGCCATCATCACGGGCTCGCTGGCAGGACGAATGAAGTTCGGTGCGGTGTGCTTGTTTGTGACCATCTGGGTAGTTGTTGTGTACGCGCCGCTTGCGCACATGGTTTGGGGCGGTGAAGGCAGCCTCATCGGCGATATGATCGGAGCACTCGACTTTGCGGGCGGCGATGTGGTGCACATCAGCTCTGGTCTCACCGGTCTGATCCTGTGCCTGATTTTGGGCAAGCGCCGCGAATTCGGCATGATGAGCTACCGTCCCCACAACGTGCCGTTCGTCGCCCTGGGCGCTGCGCTTCTGTGGTTCGGTTGGTTCGGGTTCAATGCCGGTTCCCAGTTCACTCCCGACGGCGTTGCCGCGCTGGCGATGGTGAACACCGTGACGGCATCTGCGGCGGCGCTGCTGTCGTGGCTGATCATCGACCGTATCAAGGCAGGCAAGCCTACGTTGGTGGGCGCGGCGACGGGTTTGGTCGCCGGGCTGGTGGTCATCACTCCCGCTGCGGGCTTCGTGGAGCCTTGGGCTGCGCTTATCATGGGTCTGATTGTTTCCCCGATCTGCTACTTTGCGATCTCGTTCCTCAAGAAGAAAATCGGTTACGACGATGCGCTTGACGCGTTTGGATGCCATGCCGTGGGCGGCATCACCGGCGGCATACTCACCGGCATCTTCTGCGTGCCCGAGCTGTCCTGGACCGAGTTCGGCGGCCTGATCTACACCGGCGACTTCACCCTTCTGGGTGCGCAGGTGGCAGGCATCCTTATCACCATCGCGTTCGTGGCGGTGGCGGATGTGATCATCGGTCTTATCGTGAAGGCGATCTTCAAGGGCAAGCTGCGCGTGAGCGAGCAAGACGAGGCGATCGGTCTAGACGTTGCAGCCCATGGCGAGAGCGCGTACCCGGCGTATCTGGGTCTTGATTAAGCAGGGAAGGTGAAAAAGCATGAAGAAGATTTCCGCTATCGTGAGGCCCGAAAAACTGGAGCCGCTTAAAGATGCCCTGTTCGCGGCAAAGGTAACCGGCATGACGGTTTCTCAGGTTCAGGGATGCGGCAACCAGCACGGGTGGAAGGAGTTCTACCGCGGCACCGAGGTTTTGCTCAACATGATCCCGAAGGTGAAGTTCGAGTTGGTTGTGGACGATGCGCGCGTCGACGAGCTGGTCGACCTGATATGCGCGACCGCTTCCACCGGTCAGGTGGGGGATGGTAAGATCTTCATCTTCCCCGTTGAGGAAGTGGTGCGCATTCGGACCGGCGAGCGGGGCGGGGCGGCAATTTAATGCCGCTTCCGAAACGGAGTCCGGCGCATCTGCTACCATGCTTGAAGCAAATGAAAGAGCTCAAGCAGGGGAAAGAAGGTCCGCTATGTACGATTTCACTCCGCGTGGCGTATGCTCGCGCCGAATCAGTGTCGATCTCGACGGAGACACCATCAAGGAAGTCTCATTCGTGGGAGGATGTGACGGCAATCTGAAGGCAATCTCCAAGCTGGTCAAAGGGCAGAAGGTTGACGACATCGTGGCGCTTCTTGAAGGCAATACGTGCGGCCCGCGCTCCACGTCTTGCGCCGATCAGCTGACCCGCGCTCTGCGCGAAGCGCAAGCTCAACAGTAGCGCCTGCTTCGCGTTCTGATGCTCAAGCGGCATGCGCCGCGTTGTGCAGATGCTTTGGCGGCCCCGAATACGGGGCCGCTATTGATATATAATCCTATTAAGGAAACTGATCTGCGCAAAGAACGAGAACGGGGGTGCAAATGATGGCGAACGCCGCGAAAACCGAAGCAAAGGCTTCACGCAACACTGTCCAGCGCACCTTGGTTCTCAATGCGGTGCGGTCTTTGCACAACCACCCCACGTCTGCCGACGTGTTCGAGCAGGTGCGCATGAAGCATCCCAGCATTTCGCGCGCGACGGTGTACCGCAATCTGAGCGTGCTCGCCGAGCGTGGTGACGTTCTGCGTGTTGAGGTTCCCAACGGCGCCGATCGCTACGATTTTCGAAATGAGCCCCATTACCACGCCAAATGTCGCTCGTGCGGCTGCGTCGTCGACGTGGATATGCCGTACCAGACAGACATCGCTCGCGGTATCGCAGACGCGCACGGCTTCGCGGTGGAGTCCCATCAAATCGTTTTCTCGGGCCTGTGCCCTGCATGCCGTCAGCGCGGATGAACGAGCGGGCGCACCGGTTTTCGAATGCGATTTTCCCACGTCTTGATCGTATGAATTCCCAGTGAGGGCACGTCTTGCGTGCTATACTAGATCGGCTTGCAAGAAAGGCTTGCAAGCGGAAGTAATGTAGGCCCCCGAGACATGTTTGTAGCACAGCCCCACAAGGCAGGCGTTCTGCATAAGCGAACATGGTGAATGCAGCGATCAATCATGACGAAGGGTCCCCAAACTTTTGAAAGGGGTCCGTTTTGACCGAAATCAAGAACCCGTCCATCATCGACTTCAGCGACATCGATGACGACCAGATGAATGCTCTGATCGACGGCACGCTGACCGACTTCGACGAGGGTGATCTCGTCGACGGCACCGTCGTCAAGATCGAGCACGACGAGGTGCTGGTGGACATCGGATTCAAGAGCGAAGGCGTCATTCCGCTGCGTGAGCTCTCCATCCGCAAGGATGCCGACCCGTCCGACATCGTGAACCTGGGCGACAAGATCGAGGCTCTGGTCCTTCAGAAGGAGGACAAGGACGGCCGTCTGATCCTGTCCAAGAAGCGTGCTGAGTACGAGCGTGCCTGGATCTCCGTCGAGGAGAAGTTCAAGGCCGGCGAGACCGTCACCGGCGAGGTCATCGAGGTTGTCAAGGGCGGCCTGATCCTGGACATCGGCCTGCGCGGCTTCCTGCCTGCATCCCTTGTTGATCTGCGTCGCGTCAAGGATCTGGACATGTATCTGGGCACCGAGCTCGAGGCCCGCGTCATCGAGATGGATCGCAATCGCAACAACGTCGTGCTTTCCCGCCGCGTGCTGCTGGAGGAAGGCCGCAAGAACGAGCGCGCCGAGATCCTGGCCAAGCTGTCCAAGGGCATGCGCCTGAAGGGTACCGTTTCCTCCATCGTGGACTTCGGCGCCTTCGTGGACCTGGGCGGCATCGACGGTCTGGTGCACATTTCCGAGCTGTCTTGGAACCATGTCAACCATCCGTCCGAGGTCGTCAAGGTGGGCGACGAGGTCGAGGTCGAGGTTCTCGATGTCGATCTGCAGCGTGAGCGCATCTCCCTGGGCCTCAAGCAGACCACTCCCGACCCGTGGATCAAGCTGGTCGAGTCTTATCCCGTTGGCACCATCGTTGACGGCCGCGTGACCAAGGTTGTTCCGTTCGGCGCCTTCGTCGAGCTGGGCCAGGGCATCGAGGGCCTGGTGCACATCTCCGAGATGGCTCCGCGCCACATCGATACGCCTGCTCAGGTCGTCAAGGCCAACGACGAGGTCAAGGTGAAGGTCATGGATGTGAACCCCGAGCGTCGTCGCATCTCCCTGTCTATGAAGGCTGCTGCCGAGGAGCTGGGCTTCGAGATCGAGGTTGACGAGTCCATCCAGGCCGAGGAGCGTCCCGCCAAGCGCAAGGGCGACAAGAAGCACGACGAGAAGCCCGCTGAGGAGACCGCCGAGGTCGCCGAGGCTGAGGCTACCGAGGAATAACCTCTCAGGCTCGTCCAAACAGAGCGCTTAAACGAAGGTGCCCCGCTCATCCGAGCGGGGCACCTTTTTTGTTCAGATGGCGAGAAACGAAGAAAGGGGGGCGACCTTCCCATCTTGCACTCACGTAGAAGAGACGGGAAGACCGTCCCTTTCGTTTCTCATTCAGCGGGGTTGGGATCAATCGAGGCTTTCAGCGGGTTGAAGACGTTGCCGAAGGGATGCTCCATCAAGGTGCGCATCTTGTCGACGGTGAGCTCGGTTGTTGATTCCACTTCCACAGCCACGTCGCCCTCACTGTGCTCGGGAAGGTAGTCCCGAATGGCGTCGTTGATCATGTTTATGTACACTTGCGCGCCCGTTTCGGTCAGGTGCGTACCGTCCCCATCGAACCATTCCTTGTGAGAGGCGGAAAGGCCTGCCCAGTCGATGATGCTCACGTTTTCGTAGCGGTCGGCGGCGCGCCACAGCGCATCGTTGGTCTCTTCCATCCAGGAATCGGGGCAGCGGATGGTGATGAACCAAATGCGCTTATCGGTTCCGACGGTTGAGACGAGCTCGTCTATTTGGCTGTCAGTGGTGGCGCCGGCATTGATGCCGAGTGCGAATACCACCACGTTGCCCACAACGCCTTGGTCGACGTAGTTCTGGTAGATGCTCTTGCCCTGCGAAAAGCGCCGATTAATCGCGGAGTCGATCGCGCCATAAGGGAAGGTTTCCTGGAAATATGGCAGCGTGCGTACAAGCACCGAGTCGCCGATGAGCAGAACGTCGAGCTTCGGGTCGGATGCTTGATCGGCGGCGAGCTGCTCGTCTGTGGGGCCGGCAGTGTGCGCTTGATCGTCTTTGAGCAGGTCGGCACCTTCCAATGCGGACGTATTGGGAACAAAAATGAGCCCTCCGATGGCGGTGAGCACCAGCACGACGGTGGCTGCCACGTAGGCAATATGGGTTGTGACCCACTGCTTTACCGTGATGCGGCGGTTGGCGAGATCTTTGAAGAACCTGCCAATCGCTCCGTGGCGGATGGGGTTCTCGACAAAGGTGTACGAGAATGCCGACACGACGAAAATGACCGCCAGCGCTATGAGAAGAATCCACCAGGTTTTGTCGAATCCGTTTTGCGGCACGATGAGCAGCAGCAGCGGATAATGCCACAGGTAAATGCCATAGCTGCGCTTGCCGATCCACACGAAGGGTGCGAGCCCCCAGAACTTTCCGAGAATGCTTGCCGGGTGCACCATGACAGCGATGACGATGGCGGTGAGCACCGAGCAGAGCACCAAACCTCCTCGATAGAGGAAGGGAGAAAAGCCGTCGATGAGCCCCACCATCAAGAACAGGCCAATGAAGGCAATCGCGCCGACAACGTCAAGGACGATGCGCGTCGTGCGCGAGATGGAGAGGCTCTGCTTCGATCCGAGCTGGTTCGATGGCCAGACGAAGGCGAGCAAGGCTCCGATAAGCAATGAGAACGCGCGAGTGTCGGTTCCATAGTAGACGCGCGAGGGATCGCCCTGCGGATCGAAGAGGAGAGCCATGTCAACCGCCGAGGCGATGGTCAGCACGAGCGTCATGATGCACAGCGTGCGATTCTTGACGCCAAACTTCATGAGGGCGAACAGCAGCACCGGCCACACAAGGTAGAACTGCTCTTCTATGGCAAGCGACCAGAAGTGGGTAACCGGCGAAGGAGAGCCGAGCGCATCGAAGTACGAAACGTTCTGGAAGATCTGCCACCAGTTGTTGAAGAAAAACAGCGAGGGCAGCACGTCAGGACGCAGCTTGGTGAGGAGCGCGTGGTTGAAAATCGTGCACAGGACGGCGATGCCGACGATGCAAAACACAATGGCGGGAAAAAGGCGCCTGATGCGCCGCAGCCAGAATTGAGGCAGGTCGATGCGACCGGTCCCCTGGAATTCAATGACGAGAAGGCTGGTAATGAGGTAGCCCGATAAAACGAAAAAGACCGTAACGCCCAGAAGACCGCCCGGAGCCCATTCCATCCCCATGTGGTAGGCAATGACCGCGAGAACGGCGAAAGCGCGCAGTCCGTCGAGCGCGGGGATGTAGCGCGATTTGGGGCGTGCGGGCGCGGAAGAAGCATGCGCTGACGGTTTGGCGGCACGTGCGTGCGGTGCGTTCGGATTGCTCCTGTGGGGGGTTGTCGAAAGACCCCGTTTTGCACCTTCAGGGTGCGAGGTGCGGGTCGATGCCTGCTGCAATCTCGAGGTATCGTATTGCGGTATATGGCGAGGCATGGACCGTCCTCTTTCCAGAGCGGATGGGTATAGGTTGGCGATTGGCTTCTGTGGCCAGCTACACAGTATAGCAGTCAAGCAGGAAGCGGTTTGCGCTGATTGAGGGGTAAAACAGCTGGTGAAAAGACGCGCTACGAGGAGCTCGACGCGGTATCGGAGCCGATGATCACAAGGAAGTCGTCTTCGATAAGATACGTCTTCCCGTCGTCGAGCACGGCACGTCCGCCACCGAGCGCTTCGACGATATCCTGCGCTTCGTCGGCACGGTCGTTTGTGGAGTACACGACCACCGTTTCGGTGTAATCGGTGTCGCTGGCGTCGTCGACGTTGGTGTCGAATCCAAGTTCGGCGATTTTTCCGGCGGCAACTGCGCCTGCGCCAGAAACGGTGGTTCCGTTGCGCACGGCAACCGTTCCCGTGTAATGACCGGCGGCGACCGTTCCTTGCGAAGAAACAGCGCCATCGCCGGAGTTGGACATGACCGTGCCCGTGGAATCGATCACGGTCTCTTCGGACGGAGGCAGACCCTCATCGACGCGCTGCATCATTTCCTGCCAGGCATCGAGGTCGAGGATCTCGTACCAGGTTCCTCTGATTTCCTTCGGGGTAGTGGGCTCCATGCCCGAGTAAATGTCTTTGCTGGTATCGATGCCGCGCATGTAGTTGGCGATGGTGATGATCTCGTCTATGCCAAGGTCGGTCGTCACGTATTTTGACAACGCGGTGATGGTGTTGGCAAGTGTGACCGGATCGGCAGAAAGGATCTTTTCCGCAATGGCGCCCAACACGACGCGCTGATTTGCCGCACGATACCGGTCGCCGTCGCCATAGTCGTCGTAGGCGTGGCGTGCGCGGCACAAGATGAGCGCTTGATCGCCGTTGAGGGTTTGCAGACCGGCATCCAAATGGCCGCCCGCCTGCGGGTCGTCGATCTCCATGGGAACGTCGACTTCCACACCGCCCAGGGCGTCGACGATTTCTTTGAAGCCGTCGAAATTGATCTCTGCATAATGGGAGATATCCACGCCGGCAAGCTCGGACACAACTTCGACAACGTATGAAGGGCCGCCGATGGCATGGGCGGCGTTGAGCTTCTGGTTGCCGTTTTCTCCCATGTCGATGAGCGTGTCGCGATGAAGCGAGAGAAGCGTTGCCTTCTTGCTTTGGGGGTCGATGCGGCACAGCATCATGCTGTCAGAGCGGAAGGAGTCGCCAGCATATTCTTTAGATGCCTCGCGTTCTGCAGATCCGTCGACTCCCATAAGAATCATATAGAAGGGCTCGCCAATGTCTTGCGTGCCGGTGAGCGATCCAAGGAGTCCGTCGTCAACGCCGCGATGGAGGTTGCCAGAGATATTGGAGATATAGGCGAATGCGAATCCGCCAACGCCCAAAAGGGCCACCAAAACGACCGCGAGCGCGCCGATGACGATCTTCTTTTTGCGTTTGCCTTTTCGCTGGGTCACCTTTTGCTTGTACGAGCTGCGGGAGTAGGCAGAGACATCAGGCGTTTCGCCGCGCTTTGCCCGTGTGCTGGACGCAGAGGCGGAGCCGTTATTGGGCTCGACGGCGGAACGCACAGAAGGTCGGCGGGTGCGGGCGCTTGCGCCACGCTGCGTCGATTGAATGTCGGAAACGCGGCGGCGGTGCACCGTATGTCGGTCGTTTCTAGGCATGCGTGCATTATCTTTCCTGATGAGGAATGGTTCAAGGCGATGTTTGGCATGCCTATGAAATAAGTACAACTGCCCTGTGACGGTTCCAACAGATGCAATCGTCGCAGGGCAGTTGCGTGGGATGGGTGGAGCGCGCGCCTACCCCTTGGCGGGGTATTTCAGCAGTTCGTCAATGGTGATGAAGCTGTAGCCTTGCTCGCGGAGCTGAGGCAGCGCTTGTCTGAGCGCCTCCACGGTTTGGGATCGGTTGCCGCCGCCGTCGTGGCACAGGATCACCTGGCCAGGCTTGACGGACAGCATGCGGGATGCGATGACGTCGGCGCCAGGCCGCTTCCAGTCTTCGGTGTCAACGTTCCAGCCGATCTCAGAGGTGATGTAGGGACGCAGCGTCTTCATCGTTTGCTCGTTGAAGTTGCCGCCAGGGCTGCGGAATGCCCGGCTTGTCTCGCCGCCGACCGCGGCATCGTTTGCGGCCTGGCCCTTCTGGACTTCTTGAATCTGCTCTTCGGCGCTCATGAAGCCAAGGTTGACGCCCTGGCCGCTGCCCTCGGCATGGTCATAGGTGTGGGTGCAGATCTGATGCCCGGCCTCGGCGGCTCGCTTCACGATGTCAGGCATGCTTTCGACCTGCTCGCCCAGGGTGAAAAACGTCGCTTTTGCGTTGTTCTCGGCGAGCACGTCAAGCACGCCCTGCGTGTACTGCGAGGTGGGGCCGTCGTCGAAGGTGAGGGCAATGACTTTGTCGTCGCCGACGTCGACGTTGTAGTAGCGGCACACCACGTTCGAAGGTTCGGTGGTGGTCACTGTGGCCGTCTTGCCTGAGATCTTGCCCGTCTTGGTTGTTTCGACCCCGTCGGTTCCGTCGCCCTCATACACATGCAGGGCGCCGCTTCCTTCGGAAGAAACCGTGAAGGCGATGGGGGAGTCAACCCCGTCGTATTCTTCTTCGATGTCGCCGCCGTCAGTGAACTCGACAACATCGTTGTTTGAAAGCACGGTGGCATGGTCTTGCACCGCTTGTCCGTTGACAGAAGCGCTGAAGAGATAGCCCTTCCCGCTTTCCAAAACAGAGCCATCGACGGCGACCAGGTCGCCCGGCGAAACGCTCACGCCGCTTGCTTCGAAGGCGGCTTCGACCGTCTTTCCGTTTCCGACGGTGACCTCCTGGCCGTTGACGGTGACCTTCACCGACAGTGAGCCGACGAACAGCCAAATGGCTACGGCAAGCACCACGACGGCGGTGCCAATAACGAACGGCGTTTTGCTGCGGCGGGGCTCAGGCTGCACGGAGCGCTGTGGCCGCCTGCGCGCGGGTGCCGCGCCTTGGCGCGCCCGCACCTGCTGGCGCGCACCTGCCTGGTGGTGCGCTCCTGCTTGCTGGCTTGCCTCTGCCTGCTGGTGCGTACCTGCCTGCTGGCGGGCTGCAGCGGTGTAGCGCGGGGGGCGACCGTCGTACTGGACACGCTGGCGTGGTGCCCCGTAGGGGGAATGGGGGGCGTTTTGACCGGATCGTGCGGCATTGCGGTCTGCGGAATCGTAAGGCGACCTGCTCCGGCGCACGGAATCACCCGCATTGGGGTTGTGGGATCGACCGGGGTGGTCAGCGCGGGGGCGCGGGTTTGCGCCCTCGTTCGGCAGCGGCCGATTGTTGTGATTTTGAGGCATTTGCGGCATCGCCTTGTCTCTTGGAGGAAACTGTTCAACCGGTTGTACTACATCCGCATATTCTAGCAAATTGCAGCATCGCAGATGCTGCTTGAAGTCGGCTTCACCGAACTGTTAAAACTGGGTAAAGCGCCGTTTTCTGGGCTGCAGGCACAAGCGGGGAAATCGGGGCAGCGCAATCGTTCTCGCCGCTTCGCCGTGTTGCGCGATGGGCGTGTTCTGCGCGCTGGTACAATGGAGAGACGCGCCGGTTTGCTGGCGCCCTTTGGGCACTGAAGAGGAGGAACCCATGCTCGTATTGGTGGTCAATGCCGGAAGCTCTTCGCTGAAAAGCCAGCTGATCGAGACCGACGGCAAGCTCACGCTGATGAAGTGCATTGCCGAGAAGGTGGGAACTCCCGATGCGTTCATGAACGTTTCGTTTGCGCCCGACTTCCAAAAGGTGCGCTACAACGTGGCGGGCAAGCGTGTGGAAGAGTGCCTGTCAAAGCTTCTGGAGATCATGGTGGACGACATCGAATCGCCCGTGAGCAATTTGAGCCAGATTGACGCTATCGGCAACCGCATTGTTGCAGGTGGCGAGTATTTCACGCGTTCGGTGGTCATCGATGCGGAAGCGCGCGAGAATCTTTCAAAATGCGAGGAGCTCGCGCCACTGCACAACCCACCTGCCGACGCCTGCATCGACATGCTTCACGAGATTTTGCCGAACACGCCTCAGGTTGCCGTGTTCGATACCGCTTTCCACGCCACGATGCCGCCGAAGGCCTATATGTACCCGCTGCCCATGCATTATTACGAGCAATACCACATTCGCCGTTATGGCGCCCACGGCACCAGCCACCGCTATGCTGCGCAGCAGGCGGCGAACCTGCTGGGACGTCCACTGCGCGACTTGGGTCTGATTACGTGCCATTTGGGCAACGGCGGCTCCATCACAGCGGTCAACCACGGTAAGTCCATCGACACCACCATGGGCTTCACGCCGCTGGAAGGCCTGATGATGGGCACCCGAAGCGGCAGCATCGACCCTGCCATCATCACCTACATCATGCGCCGCGAGGGCAAGACCTTCGACGAGATGGACCGCATCCTCAACAAGGAGAGCGGCATTTTGGGCATAGCAGGCGAAAGCGGCGACATGCGCGATGCGCTGGCGGCTGCCGATGCGGGCAACGAGCGCGCGAAGCTTGCCATCGAGATGTACGTGTACCGCGTGCAGAAGGCAATCGGCAGCTACTATGCGGCAATGACGCGCACCGATGCCGTGGTGATGACTGCCGGCATTGGCGAAAACTCAGCCGAACTGCGCGAGCTCATCTTTGCGGGCCTGGCGCACATGGGCATGATCTTGGACAAAGAGCGCAACCAGGTGGAAGGCGCTATCGGCATGAACCGCATCATCAGCATTGACGACAGCCCCATCAAGATCTGCGTGGTCACCGCCGATGAAGAGATCCGCATCGCGCGCGAGACCGACAGTCTGGTCAGCCAGCTGTAGCGCGGGGCGGGAAAGGCGGGCCACGTGACATCGCGCGAACGCATAGCGCTGGGAATGAGCGGCGGGGTGGACAGCTCCACCGCCGCCGTACTGCTGCAGCGCGCTGGGTACGAAGTCGTTGGCGTCACCTGCATCTTTCACGATGACGAAGCTTCCCGCGCCGACGCCGAGCGCGCTTACGAGGTGTGCCAGGCGGTGGGGATCGACCACGCGGTGGCGGAGTGCTCTGAGCAGTTCGAGCGCTGCGTGGTGCAGCCGTTCGTCAACGCATATGCGGCAGGCCTTACTCCCAGCCCGTGTGTTGGCTGCAATGCCGAATGCAAGCTGCCTGCCCTGCTGGAAGTTGCCGACCAGCTGGGGTGCGAAAAGGTTGCAACGGGCCACTACGCGCGCATTGCGCAGCTTTCCGCCAATGGCCGCTACGTGGTGAAAACGGGGCTCGACCAACATAAAGACCAAAGCTACATGCTGGCACTGCTTTCCCAAGATCAGCTTTCGCGGCTGGTGCTCCCGTTGGGGGCGCTCACCAAGGCCGACGCGCGCCTGATCGCGCGAGACTGTGGACTGCCTGCAGCGGAAGCGCCCGAAAGCCAGGACGTGTGCTTCATTTCCGGAGACTACCGCGATTTTCTGAAAAGCCGCGGGTTGCAGGATGTTCCCGGCGACATCGTATCTGCTGAAGGCGTCGTGCTGGGCCGGCACAACGGCCTTTCCGCATTCACGGTGGGGCAGCGAAAAGGCATCGGTGTAGCAGGTCCCGAGCCGTACTACGTTGTGGGGAAGCGTCCAGGGACTCATGAACTTGTGGTGGGCACTGCCGCGCAGGCACGCATCAGCGAAGTGGTTGTGGCCAACGTCAATTGGCAGGCGTTCGAGCACCTGGACGGAGAATGCGAAGCGATGGTCAAACTCCGATACCGGAGCAGCGGTGCAGCGTGTATCATTACACCGAAGAGAACCCATCCCGACCGGGAGGTTTCCTCTGGTTCCGAATGCGTGGAGGTTTCGCTGCGCACGCCGCAGCCCACAACCGCGCCCGGTCAATACGCGGTGTTCTACGAAGGTTCCACCGTCCTTGGCGGAGGCATGATTCAGGAGGTAAGGCAGGCATGAAGAAGCTGTTCATCATCGGCGGCATGGGCGCCGGCAAATCTACGGCGCGCAAGGCATTGGTCGACGAGGGCCTGCCGTTCATCGACCTGGACAAAGTGGGCCATCAGGTGCTCGGCTGGGACATCGTGAAAGAAGAGCTGCGCGAGGAATTCGGCGACGATGTGTTTGACGAGAACGGCGAAGTCGTGCGTAAGGCGCTTGCCGCCAAAGCGTTCGCCACGCCTGCTGCCACGCGTGCGTTGAACCGCATCACGGTCCCGCGCATCGAGGATCTGTTCATGGACATGTTGGCCGATCTCGAGAAGGAGGGCCACGAGGCGGTCGTGGTTGAGCAGTCGGTGTTCAAGAACCGCCAGATGTCGCTTGCCTATTCGGCGGATGTGGTCATCGCCATTCTGGCGAAGTTCGAAACGCGCGTTGAGCGTGCCGTTGCGAGCGGCTGGGATGAAGACGACGTGCGTCGCCGCATGGCGCGCCAGATCACCGATGCCGAGCGCATCGAGGAATCCGACGTCGTGTTCAACAACGACGGCACCCCTGATGAACTGCGCAACCAAGTGGTCTTGTGGTGGCACGACTACAAAGCGAACGGCTACAAGCTGGCGTAGGGGGAGCACGGAAGTTGCTTTCGCCGGGGCTGCCGAAGGGCGGCCCCGTTGCTTTGGAAGGTGAAGGCCGTCTTAACGCGTCATTCTGCATGAAGGCGCTGAAGGGGGACTCGGCAGGCATGCGCAAAAACATTCTGATTGTGGCAACGGGCGGGACCATCGCTTCGATGGAGGACGGACGCGGGTTGGCTCCGGCGCTGACGGGCGAGGAGCTGGTGGGCTACGTGCCCGAGATCAACGATGTATGCGATTTTCAGATCGTGCAGCCGATGAACATCGACAGCACCAACATGCGCCCGCGCGACTGGCGAGGCATTGCTCGCGCCATCCGCGAACGTTACGACAGTTTCGACGGGTTCGTCGTGCTGCATGGCACCGACACCATGGCCTACACCGCAGCGGCGCTGTCCTACCTCATCCAGGACAGCCCCAAGCCCATTGTGCTCACCGGTTCGCAGCGGCCCATGGCCAACCCTTTCACTGATGCCAAGCTGAACCTGTACCAAAGCTTGCGGTATGCCGCCGACGACGCCTCGCGCGACGTGTCGGTGGTGTTCGGCGGCCAAGTGATCGCTGGCACGCGCGCCCGCAAGCAGCGTACTATGAGCGACAACGCGTTCATCAGCTTGAACTTCCCCACGGTGGCGCTTATTCGCAACAATCGCATCATTCGCGCCGGCCGGCCTTTCGCGGGCGGCAACGGCCCCCGTTTCTACGATGCCCTGAACGAGCGCGTGTTCGTGCTGAAGCTCACGCCCGAGATGGATCCGTCCATCTTCGACGTGCTTTCCGGCAGCTATGATGCCGTCATCATGGAAACGTTCGGCATCGGGGGCATTCCAGAATACGACAACGCTTCGTACAAGCGCGCCATCTTCGATTGGGTGGATGCGGGGCACACGTTGGTCCTGACCACGCAGGTTCCCGAAGAAGGCCTCGATTTAGGGGTCTACGAAGTCGGGCGCGACTACATGGACCACCCCGGCATCCTGCACGGTGGGGACATGTCCACCGAGGCGCTCGTGGCGAAGACGATGTGGGCGCTGGGGCAAACCGACGACCCCGCAGAGCTGCGTCGTCTGTTCTATCAGACGATCAACCACGACCGGCTGCCGGAAGCGTAGAATATCTTTCGAAGAAAACGGTGCCGCCACAAGCGGGTGCCATCCGATGCGGCGTTGGGCGCCTGCCTGAACGTCATTGCGAAAAGGAGCGGCGCGATGTCCCATCTTTCCAATCTCGAAGGCGTGGCGATGGAGGGGAAGCTCCCCGAGGTCCGTCTTGCCAACACGCCGTTCAAGGTAGTATCGCCCTACGAACCGGCGGGCGACCAGCCCCAGGCCATCGAGAAGCTGGCTGATGGCGTGCGTCGCGGGCTGCGTTACCAGACGCTTTTGGGCGTAACCGGTTCGGGTAAAACGTTCACCATGGCCAAAACCATCGAGGCCGTCCAAAAGCCCACGCTGGTGATGGCTCCTAACAAAACGCTGGCGGCCCAGCTGGCAAGCGAGCTGCGCGAGTTCTTTCCCAACAATTCAGTCGTGTACTTCGTCTCCTACTACGACTACTACCAGCCTGAAGCGTACGTGCCGTCCTCCGACACGTTCATCGAGAAAGACGCTTCCATCAACGAGGAAGTGGAGAAGCTGCGCCATGCCGCTACATCCGCGCTGCTTTCGCGGCGCGACTGCGTGGTGGTGGCGTCGGTAAGCTGCATCTACGGCATCGGCAGCCCCATGGATTACGCGGGTTTGGCGGTGTTTCTGGACAAACAGAAGGAAATGGATCGCGACGACGTCATCCACGACCTCATCGACATCCAGTACGACCGCAACGACTACGAGCTCAAGCGCGGCACCTTCCGCGTGCGCGGCGATTCGCTGGACATCTTCCCGCCGTATGCCGACAACCCCATTCGCGTTGAGTTTTGGGGCGACGAGATCGAGGAAATCGCGGAAATCGACAACGTCACCGGTGAAGTTCTGGGTACCTACGAGGCGCTGCCCGTATGGCCGGCATCGCATTACGTGACGGCGCGTCCGAAGATGGACCACGCGCTCAAGACCATTCGCGAGGAGCTGCGCGAGCGTTTGCAGCAGTTCAAGGACGAAGGAAAGCTGCTTGAGGCGCAGCGTTTGGAGATGCGCGTCAACTACGATCTTGAGATGCTGGAGACGATGGGCTTCTGCAGCGGCATCGAGAACTACTCGCGTCACCTGGATGGACGCCAGCCGGGCGAGCCGCCCTACACGCTCATCGACTATTTCCCGGACGACTTCCTGTGCATCATCGACGAGAGCCATGTGACGGTGCCTCAGATTCGCGGCATGCACGAAGGCGACCGCTCCCGCAAAGTGACGCTTGCCGAGCACGGGTTCCGCTTGCCCAGCTGCCTGGACAACCGCCCGCTGCGTTTTGACGAGTTCGAAGAGCGCGTGCCACAGTTCATCTATGTGTCGGCAACGCCGGGTGACTACGAGGAAAAGGTCACGCAGCAGGAAGTGGAGCAGATCATCCGCCCCACGGGCTTGCTTGACCCCGAGATCATCGTGCGCACGAGCGCCAGCCAGATCGACGACATCATTGACGAGGCAAAGGAACGTGCCGCGCGCGACGAGCGTGTGCTCATCACCACGCTCACCAAAAAGATGGCAGAAGACCTCACCGACCACCTACTTGACCAGGGTGTTCGCGCGCGCTACATGCACTCCGACATCGCCACGCTCGAACGTGTCGAGATCCTTTCCGATCTTCGTCGCGGCGAATTCGATGTGCTGGTGGGCATCAACCTGCTGCGTGAGGGTTTGGACCTGCCGGAAGTATCGCTTGTTGCCATCCTCGATGCCGACAAGGAAGGCTTCCTGCGCAACCACCGCAGCCTCATTCAGACTATCGGCCGCGCAGCACGCAACGTGTCCGGCCAGGTGATCATGTACGCCGACAAGATCACCGACTCCATGGATCGCGCCATTACCGAGACGCGCCGTCGTCGCGAAATCCAGATGGCGTACAACGAAGAGCACGGCATCGAGCCGCAGACCATCCGCAAGGCCATCAACGACATCATGGGGTATGTCACCGACGAGGTAGGCAACACCACTGCCGAGCAGGTGAACAAAGAGCTTGCCGAGCTGTCGCGCGAAGAGGTGCTGCGCATCATTTCGTCGATGGAAGACGACATGGCCGCCGCCTCGCGCGACATGGACTTCGAGGAAGCTGCTCGCCTGCGTGACCAGGTGGTCAAGCTGCGTGCCAGCGTGGAAGGCTCATCTGAAGAAGACGTGCTGAAGGACCTGAAGCGCACCGCCCGCAAAGGCAGCGCCTACGGCAACCGCAAGCATGCCGCATACGGAAGCAGCCGCAGGTCGTAAAGGTTTCGGAAAGCGGAGCTGCCTCGAGCATTCGCAACGAAAAGGGTTAGAACCTCTTTCCGTCTTTCGCGGCGATTTCTCGGGCGGTAATCTCTTCGTCGTCTTTGCCTGTCGCGGCGCAGTAGATCCAGAACACGAGACGCAGACCTAACGTGAGAAACAGGATGCCGAAGGCGAGAAGCATCAGGCCCATCGCGGAATCCATCAGTATTCGGGAGGGATCCAGCATCCAGATCATTGCTTTTTCGCCGATATTGAGGACCTCAAGCACGCATACGGCTCCCACGATGAATCGAGCGGGAACCCATGCTTTGCAGATGGCGATGATGGTGCGCAGGCTCGCGAGCATGAGCCCGGTTATCACGGCGAAGGCGAATGCGATTATGGCGGCGCAGCCAAGAATGAATTCAGCCTTGGGCGCTTCGTTGTTCGCGTCAGCTCCGGCGAAGCCTATGGCTACGCCCAGCGCCGCTCCCACGAGAGTTGCCACCACGATGATGATTACATCGATCTTGCGCTTTCCGCTCAGCATGTCGCTGGCATATTGCGTTTCGTCTTTATAGGGGAGGCGTTGGAAATCCACGCGGCATCTCTTCTTTCGCCGACTGCTTTCAGGCGTCGCGCCGAATGCTTAGCGCAAAGAATACCCGTTCACTTTCCCGCTTGCGTCATGCAAAGGTAAAATTTCGCTGCTGTCAGCTTTTGTCCAATGCACGAATCTCTTTGGGCAGATACATCAACATTCCCAACACGACGCACAGCAGGCCGTCCACCACGAAAAACGGTGCCACACCGATGCCTTCGGCAAGTGCTCCACCCAAGGCGACGCCGATGGGCGAAGCCAGGCCGAACCCTGCCGTCATCAGCCCCATCACACGGCCGAGTTTCTCTTCCGGCACGTTGCGCTGCGCCAGCGTCATCGTTGGCGCGTTGAACCACGAGCAGGGAATGGCCATGAGACCGCAGAGCGCGGCGAACGCGGGGAACGCATTGGGCGGCAGCAGGCCGCAGGCGATGGTGATGAGGCCGGTAAGGATGCAGGCGACAACCATCAAAAGCGCCAAGCGTTTGCCGCCGCCCCACGCCATGATGATGCCGGACCCTACGATCATGCCGATGCCCCAGGTTGCCTCGGTGATGGACGCCATGAATCCGTCGCCGCCGAAGTAGCTGTAGGTCATCAGCGGGTACACCGCCGACAGGGGCGAGAAGATCATCGTGCCCACCGTCACCGCCACCATCACCATCAAAAGGCCGCGCTTGGAGGCAAGCGCACGCCATCCGTCGCGCAAATTGACGAACACGTGCTGGTTGACGGCCTCCTCGTCGCGCACGTTGGGAATCTTCGCCAACGCGAGCCCAGCTACGGCGCACAGCGCGCCGAAGAAATCGAGGAACATGACGGAGTGGAACCCGATGGTCGTGTACAGCAGGATGCCGAATGCCGGAGCGCCAATGGAGACGATCGACATCAGCAGCTGATCGAGCGTGTTGATGCGCATGAGATGCTTGTCGGGCACAAGCAGTGGCATCGTCGCCATCATCGCGGGGCTATGGAACGCCTGGCCGATGCTGCGCGCCGCAGCGAACAACGCGATGAGGGCGAACGAGACGTCCCCTGCAAGGATGAGGAAGCCAAGTACAAGCGAGACGACCCCTACGCCCAGGTCGGAGGCGATCATCACCGTTTTGCGGTTGAATCGGTCGGCGATGACGCCGCCGAAGGGGGAGAGCAGCCCTGTGGGCAGCATGGCGAAGATGGTCATGATGGAAAGCGCCAGCGCGCTGCCGGTGGTCTCGGTGACGTACCAGATGGCAGCGTAGCCCGCTGCGTAGCTGGTGATCATGGATACCGCCTGACCTGCCCAGATCGTGGAGATGACGGCGAGCCACCGTTTGGGTAGGGGTCGCCCGGCGGCGCTGAGAACGGGTTTGGCTTGCGGATCGGTCATGCGGCTCTTCCTCGATCTGGTGCGGCGCGTACCCGAAAGCAAACAGCGCGCCAGCGCGTTACTATGCTTCCGGCAGCAGGATGTTCAAGTCTACCGCAGTGTCGATCCCCGCGACACGCCCGTCGTCGGCATATTGCCAAATAGTGATGTCGAAAGGTGCGGTTGGGGCGGGGTCTCCGTATTCAGCAAACCAGACGCTGCGGCCACCCAACGTTTCGGCAAGCGTGCTGGCGCTCGCCTTGCTGCCGTCAATGGGAGAGAAACGCGAGAGATCCTTGCGATTGCCATACACCATCGTCTCGTAGCCGGCTGCCTCCACGACTTCACAGAAGGCTGTGGCGCATTCGACGAGGGCGTCACCTGAGATGTTGTCGGCGCGACCGCTTTTGCCGGCAATGGTTTCATGGTCGAACACGACGGGCATTTGCAGGTTGCGACCATCGAGGTTTTCGAGCACGAATTCTGCCTCTTCGCGGGCCTCGTCGGAGGTAAGGGCTTGCGAGAAGAAATACACGCCCGTATCAAGTCCGGCTGCCTGCGCGCCGTTCAGATTGCCGTTGAATCGCTCGTCCAAAGACAGCCCGCCTTCGGTGTAGCCGCGGTTGCCCAGACGGACCATGGCGAAATCGATCCCGTCGGAGGCAACGGCGTTCCAGTCGATGGCTCCCTGGTGATCAGAGACGTCCACGCCCAGGCGCGAGACAACCTTTCCGTCTTGCAGGTACGACACGCGGTCGCCGTTCCACTGCAGGTTCGACCAATCGTAGGAGCTCTCATAGGGGGAGCGAGCCGACTCTTCGGAGGCAAGATATGACGCTCCCAGCCCGATTGCCAGCGCCAAGACGACCAGTACGGCAAGGAAGGCTAAAAACTTGAAGGGAGATCGTTTGCGCGGTGATTGCGCCATGGCGGCAGGATAGCGCCGCGCTTGTCGCGGGGTCGCAGCGCGGCGGGAAGCGCCCGATGCGTTCGCGGCACGTTGACGGGGCCGTGCCGTATCCCGATACGGTCGTTGCGCCGAAGTTCCAGCATGTCGGCGCTGATCGGCATACGTGTCTGGGCAGTAACGCGACCGAGGGGCGGCGGAGGTGTTTCGTCGTCTTTGCATGGCGGAATCGTAGCAAATGACAGCGATCTCGCATTCGGGCACGGCAAGGCCGTCAACGAAAAACAGATCTACAGCTCCTTGCGACGGTAAAGGCGTGCTGCGGCTGCGCAGCTGATCGCGTAAACAACCAAAACGGCGATGGCAATCGCCACCATCACAACAAGGAGGTTTCCGGGATCGTTGGCGAATGCAACAAAGTCAGCCATCCAGCTGGCACTTGCCAGATCGGCGAGCGCATCGCCGATGAGAGGTACCGCCACGACGAACAGAAGAACGATGACAACGGGAACGATACGCATGGCTTTGGTCATGCCGTAGCGCAGTACGAACGGAAGGATCAGCGCCGTGACAAGAAGGATGATGCTTGTTCCTGCCAAAGCGCTTGAAATGAGAGTCAGCGGATCGCTTTGGGCGACAAGCCCTTCTGCTGCTCCTTCTGCCAAAGGCAGGATCGGCGCAAGCTGTGCCAGAGCAAGCGCGACGATGACGGCGAATGCTGCCATGGCGATGCTGGAGAGCAGCACGATGGCGTAGCGGCCAAGCACAATAGCCGTGCGCGAGATCGGCAGGCATGCCCGGAAACGCTCCCAGCCGTTGGCGTCGTCGTAGCCGGAAAGCGTGAACACAACAAGGAAGGGCGTCATTGCCGAGATGCAAGCGACCATGGCAATAGAGCTTTCCATGGCGATGCCCACGACAACGCCAATAATCAGGTAGATGACCGCCATTTGGAGCAAGGCGCTTCGAATGGTTGTGAATTCGCAGAGGAATGCGGCTTTCATCGGGTTTCTCCCTTCAGGGTAAGCTGCATGTAATCGTCGATGGTGGCACGGTCGCATGCGATGTTCGGGAAGCGCTTTGCGAAGGCGAACCGGTCAGGGACGAGCACATCGATGTTCATCGGCTGGCGCATCCACTTCAATTCCCCAGGTTCGAACAGGCCGCTTGCGCGCACGTCTTCGAACTCTGCGGCACGGCAGCGTGCCACGCCTGCCAAGTCGGTGATCCCGTCCTTCTCTACATCGAAGGCGATGCGTCCTAGGTCTATGCAAACGATGCGATCGGCGATTTTCTCCAGGTCGGTGGTGATGTGACTCGAAATCAGGATGCTGCGGTTTTCGTCAGACATGAAGTCGCGCAGCATGTCGAGGATCTCATCACGTGCCATAGGGTCGAGTCCGGCGGTGGCTTCGTCCAGAATCAGCAGGTCAGGGTCGTGCGCAAGGGCGCATGCCAGCTGCAGCTTCATTCCCATGCCGCGCGAAAGATCTTTGATCTTCTTCTTCGGGTCGAGTCCGAATCGGTTCAGCATATCTTCGAAGTGCCCCTGCTTCCAGGTGGGGTAGGAGGCCTTCATGAGGATGCCGGCGGTCTTCACGGGAAGGTCGCCGATGAATGGACAGGTGTCGAACACGACGCCGATGCGCTCTTTGAGGCGGTGTGCGGTGGCATCGTCGGCATCGGGGCCGAATGGCTCACCGAATACGACGACTTCGCCGGCGTCGAGCTCCATCAGCCCCATAAGGGCGCGGATGGTGGTTGTCTTGCCGGCGCCGTTGACGCCGATGAATCCGGTGACGCAGCCCGATGGCACGTTCAAGGACACATCGTCGAGCACGGTCGTGCCGCTGTAGCGCTTGACAAGTCCGCGTGCGTTGATGAGGTCTGTCATGGTGGTCTCTTTCGCTAAACGCGCTGTTGGTGCGGCGCGTGGGTTTGTGTTTGACCGGAGCCGTTGCTCGAATCCGGTGGGAGGGTTTTTCGGGGCGGGCTATTCTTCAGCCATCACATCCAACATATCGTGCAGTTCTTGCGGGCTGATGCCAGCGCCACGCGCTTCTCGTGCGGCGGCACCCAGCAGCTCTTCGATGTGGCGCAGCCGCTCTTCGCGCAGCAGTTCGGCATTACCGCCCGCCACGAAACTACCCTTGCCTTGCACGGTCTCGATGAAGCCTTGGGCTTCGAGTTCCGCATAGGCGCGCTTGGTGGTGATCACGCTGATGCGCAGATCGCTCGCCAGTGCACGGATCGAGGGGAGCTGCTGGCCCTCCTGCAGTTCGCCTGTCAGGATGAGGTCTTTCATCTGCACGACGATCTGCTCGTAGATGGGTTTGTCGCTTGCGTTGGAGATGATGATGTCCAATAGGGCTCCTTATCGTTGTTCGGGTTGAGCCGCCCGGCGTCCCCGGCGGCTCCGGCGCGCTGCAGCGTCCTGCTTAGCGCCAGAAGGCCCGATGCGCTGTCGAAGCCTTCAATACACTCATTGGTGTATAGAGTGTATATACCCGATATGCACACTATAAACAGGCGACTGCCTGTCTGTCAAGAAGAAAGATGCTGTTACGTTCGGCTATAGTGGACGAAACGCTTGCAATCGTTGGAAAGGGGCCGTCATGGCGCGTGTTCTGTTCGTCGAATACCCGAAGTGCTCTACCTGCAAGAAGGCCAAGGCGTGGATCGATGCGCATGGCGTTTCATACGACGATCGCCATATCGTTGAAGATAACCCCACCGCCGCTGAGCTGGCCGAATGGCAAGAGAAAAGCGGGCTGCCGGTTCGCCGCTTCTTCAACACGTCGGGGCAAAAGTACCGTGCGCTGGGCGTGAAGGCCCAGCTGGATGCGGGCATGACTGACACCGCGGCGTTTGATTTGCTGGCAACCGACGGTATGCTGGTGAAGCGCCCCATCGTGGTAGGCGAGGACTTCGTATTGGTCGGCTTCAAGGAAGCCGAATGGGAGACGCGCCTGGCGTAGGGGCGCGGTCACTCCAACGACCGCTGGTATACTGATCGAAAACGATGGGCTTCCGAGGAACGGGCAAGACGCATGATCGATGAAATCCAGGTAGAGAACCTTGCGCTGATCCGCGAGGCGTCGCTTACGCCCGCGCGCGGCTTGACCGTGCTCACAGGCGAGACGGGTGCTGGCAAGACGGCGTTGCTTTCCGCGTTGAAGTTGCTGATGGGCGAGCGTGCAGACAAATCTGCCGTACGCGAAGGCGCCGATGCCCTTACGGTGTCGGGCCGGTTTTTCGGCGTGAATGTTGCGGAAGGGAATTGCGCCCCTGATGAGGACGGCGAAGTTGTCGCCATTCGCCGCGTGACCGCCGACGGGCGTTCGCGCGTCACGCTGGGCGGGCACATGGCAAGCGTGGGGGAGCTGTCTCAGGCACTTGCTCCTGCCATCGACCTGTGCGGCCAGCACGAGCACCAGCGCCTGATGAAGCCGGCCGAGCATTTGCACATGCTGGATGCATGGGCGGGCAAGGATGTGGCTGCGGCGTTGGCTGCCTATCAGGAAGCGTTTGCGCAAGCAAAGGACGCCGAAGCAGAGCTCGAGCGCGTTCGTGCGGCAGGGGAGGCCTCGTCTGCGCGTTTGGATGAAGCGCGTTTCACGCTGCGGCAGATTGATGCGGTCGACCCCCAGGAAGGCGAATACGAAGAGATTGCCGCCGAGCTTGCACGCTCGGAACATGCGGAGTCGCTCGCGACGGCGGCGGATGCTGCACATACGGCGCTTTCCGGCGACGGGGGCGCGCTCGATGCGTTGGGTTCGGCCATTTCGGCGTTGGAAGGTGCGGCGCGCTTCGATGAATCGCTCGCTGCCTATGCTGAATCGCTGCGCGAGGCAGGATATGTTTTGGAGGATGTCGCTCGCGAAGCGCGTGACTATCGTGACGGCGTAGAGTTCGATCCGGATCTTCTGGAGGAAAAGCAAGAGCGCATGGCGGCGATGCAGGGGTTAATGCGCGCGTACGGTCCGCGCATGGAAGACGTGCTTGCTCGTCGCGCCGAGGCCGCAGAGCTGGTTTCGCTAGTTGATGACGCAGCTGAACGTGAGGCTGCAGCGAAACGTGCAGTGGATGAAGCGGAGTCCCGCCTTGCGGATGCCGCCCAGGCGCTTGCTGTTGCTCGCAACCAGGCGGCACCCCGTTTCGCCGAGGCGGTCACCGCGCAGATGGCGCGGCTCGAGATGGGCGGCGCTCAGCTGGTGTGCGCGACAGAGGACCTTCCGCGCGAATCGTGGACGCGCTCCGGTTCGCAGGCAATCGAGTTTCTGTTTAGACCCGGTTCCGGCATGCAGGCGCGCCCGCTGGCGCGCATTGCATCTGGCGGCGAGATCAGCCGTGTGATGCTTGCTGTAAAAGTTGTGCTGGGGCAAGTGGACGAGGTTGACACGCTGGTGTTCGATGAAGTTGACGCGGGTGTGGGCGGATCTACTGCCAACGCGCTTGCCGAGGTGCTGGCCGATTTGGCCAAGACGCACCAGGTGATCGTGGTGACGCATCTTGCCCAAGTTGCCGTGCGCGGGCAGGCGCACTATGTGGTGCGCAAGGCGGAAGGCGTCGACGGCATGCCCGAAACCGACCTTCATGAGCTTTCCGCCGAAGAGCGTCCTGCCGAGATTGCCCGCATGCTGTCTGGCGACGCCACCGAAACGTCTCTTGCTCACGCGAAAGAAATGCTATCGAACACGAAAGCGTAAAGTGCAAGGCGCGAAACGAAGAGACGGCTCCTTTTTTCTCGTCGTGACTTTAGATAAACGAAAGCCGCCGACCGTATTCGATCGGCGGCTTTCGAGGAGGTTGAACCGGTTGGTGGCTAGTCGTCGACGCCCATCCTCAGTTCAAGCTGATCGCCGGCGTTGTCGAGGGAATCCTCAACGGCGCTTACGCGATGGTCGTAGCTCCAGAACGTCTCGCGGTCGAGAGAGCCTTGGCGGTATTGCGTCTCTAGCTGGTCTTCCAGCTGGTCGGCTTCATGCTCGAGCGTCTCAAGCGGCGCCTTTGCATCGAAATATGCTTGCGGGCGGTCGGCGGCGTTCTGGGGAACTGCCACTCCATTGGCCGTTTCGACAGCGGCGGCGGCACGCGATTCAAGGTCGGCTATCGTGGTCTCGAGATCAGCGCCTGCGGAAGCGGTAGCAGCGGCATCGTTGGCGGCAGCATCGCCGGAAGCGGCGTCGTTGGCTGGCGCTTCGGTTTGCTGATCGTCGGTAGCCGCTTGGCCATGCAGCTCGGCGATCTCTGTTTCCATTTGGTTGAGCTTGTCGAGGATCTCCTGATCGGCGCTCGACGAAGAGCAGCCGGCAAGAAGAACTCCCGAAAACGCGAGGGCGCAAATGCTTGCGATAACGAGTTTGGGGGTTGCTTTCATGGAGGGCCGTCCTTTCCTCGGCTTAAATGGTGCTTGAAGACTAACAAATTGTCACGTAAAAGAAAAGAGCTCGCCGGGAATCGGTGAGCTCTCGTTGCTTGAATGTATGTAAGTTGTAAAGTTTGCCTATGGATGGATCAACTGCCCTGACGGTGCCGGGTGGGCATCAGCAAGGTACCGGCAACATCTGCTTTAAGCCTGCTGTCCGGCAGCTTCCGCGCGCTTGCGCTCGTCGATTTTCAGCTCGCGCTCCAAGTCGGCGTCTTCGCGGCCTTCCAGGTAGGTCTTCATGGAGTAGAGCGTGATATCGGAGCGGTTGATCACACCGACGATGCGTCCTTCATGCAGCACCGGCACCTTCTTCAGGTGGTTCTTGCTGAGCATGCGGCACACCTGCGGCAGGGTGGTGTAGAGGTCTACGCCGATGACGCCCTTGGTCCCGATGTCACGGATGTTCATCTTCATGAGGTTGGCAAGCTTCTCGTCGTAGGTTTCCTCGTCGGCGTGCATCTGCATGATCATGACGACGGGGTCCATGTACGAGTTGGATTGGGAAGACAGAAGGCGCATGATGTCGCCGTCCGACACGAACCCGACTGCCTTGCCGTCCTCGTCAACGACCGGGGCACCGCTGATGCCGTGCTCCACGAAGAACTTCATGGCGTCCACAACAGTGGCATCGGGGGGCAGGCTGTACACGTCGGGCTTCATGATCTTCTCGATCATCGTGCGCTGCTTGCCTTCGGGATCGACGACCTTGGCCTCTTGCGGCGTGTTCTTCACGAACATGATGGTGAGCGCCAGCGCGATTGCCGACAGCACCACAGCGGCGGCGAAGGCGGCGTTGACGCCCAGGATGCCGGCCTCCACTGTGCTCATCGTGCCGGAAGCCGAACCGGTGACGAACGTGTCGATGGACACCAGCAGCGCCGTGCCCAGCGAACCAGATACCTGGCGCAGCGTATTGTTGACCGAGGTGCCGTGGTTGAGCAGCTTGTTGTCAAGCGCGTTCATGGCCCAGGTGGTGATGGGCATGTTGATCAGCGACATCGAGAACATACGGATGGCGTAGATGATGGTGAGCCACACGACGTCGGTGGAGCTGTTGAGTGTGGCGAAGCCGATGGTGGAGATAGTCAGGATTACCAGGCCGGTGATGCTCAGCACGCGCGGGCCGTACTTGTCGAACAGGCGACCGGCGAACGGGTTCATGATGCCCATGAGGATGGCGCCAGGCATGATGACCAGGCCGGACACCGTTGCCGAGTAGCCCATGTAGCTTTGCAGGTAGATAGGCATGAGAACGCCTGCCGCCAGAAGCGACGCCTGCACGATCATGCCGATAACCGTGCCGATGAGGAAACGGCGGTTCGTCAGCACGCGCACGTTGAGCATGGGCTGTTCCATTTTCAGCTGGCGACGGAAGAACAGCACCAGCACCACGATGCCAACCAGCGTGATGATGCCATCGGCGACGTTGAGGCCCACCGAACCGATGGTGGAAAAGCCGTACAGCAGCGCGCCGAAGCCCACAGTGGACAGCAGGACCGAGATCTTGTCGAGCTGGGCGGAGGGGTTGAGCGGCTCGGCTTTTTTCAGCACGAATATGCTGATCAGGATAACGACGGCAATGAGGATGGAGATGGCGTAGAACATGAGGCGCCACCCGTAGCTGTCGATGACCAGACCGGCGACGCTGGGGCCGATGGCGGGGGCGAATGCGATGACGATACCGAAAATGCCCATGGCCGAGCCGCGGCGCTCGACGGGGAACGTGAGCATGAGCACCGTCATGACCATCGGCATGAGGATGCCGGCGCCTGCGGCCTGCAGAAGGCGGCCCACCAGCAGCACAGCGAAGTTGGGCGCGAGGCCTGCCATCAAGCTGCCGATGGCGAAGATGCCCATCGAGATGATGTAGAGGATCTTGGTGGAATGCTTGTCGGTGAGGTATGCGGTAACGGGGATCATGATGGCGTTGACCAGCGTGAAACCGGTGGTCAACCACTGCACGGTGGACGCGTCGATGCCCATTTCGGCCATGATGGACGGCTGGGCAGGCGTGATGACCGTTTGGTTGAGGACGGTGACGAAAGTGCCGAAGATCATGATGACCAGCATCACGATCTGCTGGCGAGTGAGTCCGTAAGCCATGTTTCCCCCTATTGATGCGAAAGCGTAATGAAGCGCTTGGAACCGATCCGCTCCGCCCCTCCCGAAAAGGCGGTGATCGACTCCAAGCGCTTACATACGGCAAACAATGCACCGAGTATAAAAAGAAGATTGGTAAATGTGAACCCCAGGTATAAAAATATGTGCTATTGTCACGTAAACGGCACATTTCGGACAGTGACCGCGCGCCGGCAGGGTTGCGCGCGATCGGCAGGGAGGAAGCCCATCGTGGGTGAAACGGCTGGCATCGGGTTGCGCGAGCGCAAAAAGCTCAAGGCGCGACTGAGCATTGAGCGCGCGGCGCTCGAGCTCGTTTTGGAACGCGGATACGATGGCACCACCGTCGAAGACATCTGCGAGCGCGCCGAAGTGTCGAAAAAAACCTTCTTCAATTACTTTCCCTCGAAAGCAGCTGTCGTTACGGGCCGCATGGATGATTTTCCGGAAGCTGACCAGCTGATCGCGATGATGGAAGCGCACGCCGAGATGTGCTACCTGGACGTTTTGGTGAACATGATTAGCGCCGATTATACGGTTCGCGAAGGTGATGAATCGTCTGAGCTGCGTTTTCAGGCGTTCCGCAAAATGCCGCAGTTGTTCTTCCGCGGACAGCGCGATCTGCTGAACGTGCAGAAGGCGGTTACCGAGGCGGTGGGCTCATACCTTGAAGAGCATCCCGACCGTCGCATGATGGACGACCATTCCACAAGCTACGAGGCGCTGGTGGCGTCGTCGGCGGTGACGGCGCTGGTGCGCACGCGCTCGATGCAGCATGTGTTCTACGACGAGCCTGCTTCGGCGGAAGACACGCGTCGAATGCTGGCAGGCTTTCTGTCTCGGGAGGGCGCAGGGGCGCAGCGCTAACGCCGCGAGTAGCGGTTGATGGGGTGAGCCTGGATTGCCTCGAACAGCGATTCCTGCAGCATGTTGCCGAAAGGGTTCACGCGCTCGTCGAGCAAGGCATCCTGCATACGCGGATGCTGAAGGAAGAACTCCATTGTGTTGAGGATCTGCCGCGTGCTCAGCGTTACCATCATCTGAAGCGTTTCCGGGGGCATGTAGCGCCCATCCAAGATGAACTTCACGTCGGCTTCCACCAAAGGGTGATAGAGCTGCTCGACTGCCGAAAGGAACTCCGGCTCCATCACGGTGAACAGCTTCCGATAGAACTCGGTGTCGGTCGAAAGGCAATTCAACAGGGCTTTCGTGAATTCGGTGGCGTCGAGCGTGCGCGCACCGATTTCCACATGAGAATACAGCGCCAGCTCTTGCGTTATGCGTTTGCTGAACGGCTGCGCGATGAGCTGATCGGGCGGAAGCGCGGCGCGCAGCTTCCCGCATCCGATCCTGCGCGAAAGGCCGTCTGCTTTGGCAGGCGGCCTTTCGTTTGTTTGCGGTGCGAAGTGCGTAACCAATATATATGTATGCACAAACGACCGAAATGCAGTCTCTCGTCGTTCTTCTCTGTGCTTTCAAGCTTGCGGCGCACTGTCCGCGTTTTGCGGGTTGGTGCATAATACGCATGCCGCACTTTCTCGACGTTTGGCGCAAGGGGGATCACCGCAATGCCGCGTACTACCATCCTGTTCGACCTCGACGGTACGCTGACCGATTCCAAAGACGGAATCGTGAACTGCGTGCGCTATGCGTTGGAGAAGATGGGTGCGCCCATTCCGCCCGAGGACGTGCTGCAAAGTTTCGTGGGGCCTCCGCTGGTTGATTCGTTCAAAACGTGCTGCGGCTTTTCCGACGAGCAGGCATGGGAGGCTGTCCGCACGTACCGCGAACGCTTCGGCACAATTGGTCTTATGGAAAACGCTCTGTACGACGGCGTGCCGCAGATGCTCGAAGCCCTTCATGCGGAAGGCCTGCATCTTTCCATCGCCACTTCGAAACCCACGGTGTACGCGAAGCGCATCGTGCGAAACTTTGGCATCGATGGCTTGTTCGACCATGTCGTCGGAAGCAACATCGATGGGTCGCGCGTGGACAAAACCGAAGTCGTTCGCTTCGCCATGGGGCAATATGCCAACGCTACGTCTGACGACTTCATCATGGTGGGCGACCGCAGGCACGACATGGTGGGCGCGGCTAACTGTGGTGCTTTGGCGGTTGGCGTGCTGTACGGCTATGGTTCGCGCGAGGAACTCGAGACGTTCAAGCCTGCGGCGCTTGCGGAAAGCGTTGCCGACTTGCGCGACGTGCTGCTGCGCCTGACGCGCTAGAGCGGGGGTTTGCGCTGCGACGCCGGACTGCTCGGCGTGATGAAAGCGCTTGCGTTGCTCGTTTGATGGCTCGCTGGCAAAACGCGGGCGACCTAGCGCGGCTCGCGGTTCGCCTCTTCGATGATGCGGCGCACCGCTTCCTCGCGTTTTGCCATGACTGCGGGGAAGGGAAGCGGTTTTTCGGGAGCAGCGTCGTAGGGACCGATCTGCTTTGTGAACCAGGCGACGTCGCGCCAGGCGCCATCTTTAAAGCCGGCGTTTTTCTGAACCCCCATGGTTTCGAACGCGAACCGTGCGTGCAGGTGTTCACTGGCGGGGTTCGGCAACGTCACACGGGCGTAGGCGGCGCGAATGCCCTGAAGCGCCAGCAGATCGAGCAACGCACGGTACAGGGCAGATCCGACGCCGCTGCGCGTGACCCCTTCCTCCAGATACACCGACAGCTCAGCGTTCCAATCGTAGGCAGCGCGCTCTGCCTGCCGATGCGCGTAGGCGAAGCCAACAACTGCTTCGTCCGTGCATGCCACCAAGCACGGGTAAAACAGCATGACCTGCTCCATCGTGGCGCTGTAACCGGCGGGCGCAGGAACTTCCTCTTCAAAGGTGATGGGCGTGGCGACGTAAGGTGCGTACACGCGGCGGATTCCCTCGACGTCGGCGGGTGTTGCCAAACGGATAGAGATGCGAGTTTCGTTCGAAAGAGGCATGTTGCGCTTTCCGCCTTTCTTGCTGCTTCTTGGTGATTCGACCAGTGTACTCGCGAATGGCGCTTCGAAGGCGTTTTCCAGGAAAAGCCCGTGTGCTATGCTCGGGGCTCTGAGTTTCTACCGAAAGCGAGGATTTGCGTGCTTGTCATCGGATGCCACCTGTCCATCTCCAAAGGCTATCTTGCCATTGCCCAGGAAGCGGTGTCGCTTGGGGCGAACACGTTCCAATTCTTCACGCGCAATCCGCGCGGCGGCAAGGCGAAAGCCATCGACCCCGCAGATGTTGAAGCGTTCCATGGGTTCGCGGCGGCGCACGGCATCGACCGCATCTTGGCGCACGCTCCCTACACGCTCAACCCGGCCTCGGCGACCGAGAAGACGCGCGATTTCGCGCACCTGGCGCTTGCGGAGGATCTTGCGCGCATGGAGAACACGCCTGGTCAGCTGTACAACATGCATCCGGGAAGCCATGTGGGGCAGGGAGTCGATGCGGGCATCGAGCTTATCGCCGACGCGCTCAACGAAGCGCTACGCCCTGAACAGACCACCACGCTTTTGCTGGAAACCATGGCAGGGAAGGGCAGCGAGGTTGGCGGGCGGTTCGAGGAGCTCGCCGAGATCATCGAGCGCGTGGAGCTGCGCGACAAGATGGGCGTGTGCCTGGATACGTGCCATGTGTGGGATGCGGGATATGACATTGCCGGCGACTTGGACGGTGTGCTGCGCGAGTTCGACCAGATCATCGGCTTGGATCGCTTGCACGCCATTCATCTGAACGACAGTCTGAACCCGCGTGGTGCGCGCAAGGACCGTCACGCGCGCATCGGCGAAGGGCTCATCGGCTTCGATGCGCTTTCTGCGGTGACGCGCCATCCGCTGCTGCGCAGTCTGCCGTTCTATCTGGAAACGCCCCAAGAGGATCCGTCGGGCTATGCTGACGAGATCGCGCGGTTGCGCGAAGCGTGGGAAGGCTAAGCGATACACGGGTTGGCATCGCAGGAAGCAAGCGGAAAGGGCTGCAATGGAGCGCATCACATCGAAGGTCGAGCAGGGCCGCTACTGTGCGCCAACGGACGCAGTAACCATGGAAGCCAACGGGGCAGTGGGTGCCGCCATCGACCGTTTGGGCGCGTTAGAAGATGCGGTCGAGCTCGTGGAAGAACAGCTTGCCCGCACGACGGCGAAGCTCGACGAGCTCAAGGCGAAGGGCCGCATCCGCAGCGCCCAGGGCCAGCAGCTCCTTGCGCAGAAGCTCGCGTTTTCCAGCACGCTTTCCCTCATGGGAGTTTCCCAGGAAGACTGAGCTGCGCCGACCTTCGATGATTTAACGGGGAAATGACGAAAGCGCCCTATGCCTGCGGCATGTTTGCGCTATACTTCCACCGTTGCGAAAGCGACGAAAGGCGTTGACGAAGACAGCGTCCTGCACAAGCACGGCTACAAGAGAAGGGCTTCACCGGCTGAGAGGGCCCCAGCAGCGCAGCAGGGCGATTCCCTTCCGAGCCGTATGGTTGAACGCGGGGCCCGGTGCAGATGCGCGGGGCGGACGTCAAATAGGCCATGCCGGGCGCTCCCGTTACAGGGCGAAACGAAGAGGGCGGCCGCGTGCCGTCAACCGAGGTGGTACCGCGAGAGCCTGCTCCCGTCCTTGGATTTCCGACTTGGACATCCAAGAGGGGGCAGGCTTTTTCATTTCCGGAGGGTGCGAAGCCCGCCGGGCAGGGCGACCTTACGGGTTGCTCTTGGGGTCGAACGCGTGCGACGAAGAAAGGAAGGAAGACGCATGGCGATTGTGGACGAACTGGCGGCGCTGCAGGCGGAAACGCTTGCCGCCATCGAGGCTGCGGCCGATTCCGCCGCGCTCGAGCAGGTTCGTGTGGGAGTGCTGGGCAAATCCGGCACGCTTACGGGCTATCTGCGCGGCATGGGACAGGTGCCCAAGGAGGAACGCGCCGAGGTTGGCAAGACGGTCAACGCAGTGCGCGTCGTTGTGGAAGAGGCGCTTTCCGCGCGCAAGGCTGCTTTGGCTGCTGCCGAGCTCGAGGCATCCATGGGCGCCAACGCCGTGGACATCACGCTGCCGGGCCGCTACCAGCAGCTGGGCACGCGCCATCTGATCAACCGCATCATCGACGAGGTCTCCGAGATCTTTTTGGGCTTGGGCTACTCCATCGCCAAGGGCCCCGAGGTGGAAACCGAGTACTACAACTTCAACGCGCTGAACGCGCCGGAAGACCACCCCAGCCGCGGCCTTGCCGACACGTTCTATGCAGTCGACCGTTCCGACGACGCCCACGTGCACGTGAAGGGTGAATCGAGCGTGCTGCTGCGCACGCAGACCTCGCCGGTGCAGGCGCGCGTGATGGAGGCCCAGAAGCCGCCCATCTACATCATCAGCCCCGGCAAGGTGTACCGCCGCGACGTGGCCGATCCGTCGCATCTGCCCCAGTTCCACCAGATCGAAGGCCTGGTGGTCGATGAGGGCATCACGTTCGGTGATCTGAAGGGCACGCTGGAGTACGTGTGCAAGCAGATCTTCGGCGAGGAGCGCAAGACGCGTTTCCGCGCTCACTACTTCCCGTTCACTGAGCCGTCTGCCGAGGTGGACGTGAGTTGCGGTATCTGCCACGGCGAAGGCTGCCGCTTCTGCAAGGGCACCGGTTGGTTGGAGATCCTCGGCTGCGGCATGGTTGACCCCAACGTCTACGGCTATGCTGGTATCGACCCCGAGAAGTATTCCGGCTTCGCGTTCGGCATGGGCGTGGAGCGCATCGCCTGCCTGAAGTACAACGTCCCCGACCTGCGCATGCTGGTCGAAGGTGACATGCGTTTCTTGAGGCAATTCTAGAAGGAGGGCAACAATGAAAGCATCCTTGAAATGGCTCTCCGACTACGTGGAGGTGCCTACCGATATCAAAGAGCTCTGCGACCGACTGGATCTTACCGGCACGGGCGTGGAGGGCGTTGAGAAGCTGGGCGAGCAGTTCGACGGCGTGGTCGTCGGACACGTGCTCACCTGCGAAGCGCATCCCGACAGCGACCACATGCATGTGGTGACGGTTGACGTGGGCGCGGGCGAGCCTGTGCAGATCGTCTGCGGTGCTCCCAACATCGCGGCCGGCATCAAGGTGCCGGTGGCAACGATCGGCGCGGTGCTGCCGGGCGACTTCAAGATCAAGAAGAGCAAGCTGCGCGGCGTGACCAGCTGCGGCATGTGCTGCTCGCAGCGCGAACTGGGCATGGGTTCTGACCACGAGGGCATTTGGATCCTGCCCGACGATGCTCCCACCGGCACGCCCATCGCGGAGTATCTGGGTCTGGGCGACACCGTGCTTGACCTGGAGATCACCCCGAACCGTCCCGACAGCCTGTCTATCGCGGGTTTGGCGCGCGAGCTGGGCGCCATGTACCAGCGCGACTGGAAGAGCCCGCTTGCCGAGATGGCTGCGAAGATGCAGCTGGACGAGGCCGGCGCGCCGCTTGAGGACGAGGTGAAGATCACCATCGACGACGACGTGCGCTGCCCGCGCTACACCGCCCGCGTCATTCGCGGCTGCAAAGTGGGTCCCAGCCCCGATTGGATGGTCGAGCGCCTTGCCGCCATCGGCCAGCGTTCCATCAACAACATCGTGGACGTGACCAACTACATCCTGTTCCTGCTGGGGCAGCCGCTGCATGCGTTCGACCTGGCCAAGCTGAAAAACGCCGACGGGTTGGCGCATATCGTCATCCGTGCGGCTGAAGAAGGCGAGAAGCTGACCACCCTGGATGGCGAAGATCGCGTGCTCACCTCCGACATGACTGTCATCTCCACGCCCGAGCAGGGTGCGGTGGCGCTTGCCGGCGTCATGGGCGGTCTGGACACCGAGGTCACCGAAGAGACGGTGGACATCCTGCTGGAGGCGGCGACGTTCGAGGCTGGCCGCACCAGCCGCACCAGCCGCAATCTTGGCCTGATCAGCGAAAGCTCCATGCGCTACGAGCGCGGTGTGGACGACCACGACATCGACGTGCGTTCTGCTGCCGCTGCGGCGCTCATCGCCGAGGTGTCGGGCGGCACCGTTGCGCGCGCCGCATCCAATGGCGAGGGCATCGTGGACGAGTGGCCGCGCGCGACCGAGGCTGTCCAGCTGCAGTTCCGCATTCCGCGCTTCAACGCGATGATGGGTTCCGACATTCCGCGCGACTTCATCGAGGACATTTTGAGTCGTTTGGGCTGCGAGGTTTCGGACGGCGCCGACGCCGATACGCTGGCGGTTGTGGCACCGACGTTCCGCCCCGACCTCGAGCGCGAGATCGATCTGTACGAGGAAGTGCTGCGCCTGTGGGGCATGGATCGCATTGCTCCCACGCTGCCCGGCGGCCCCGGCCGCGTGGGCACGCGTTCCGAGGAAGAGCTCAAGCGCGACATCGTCAACCGTACGCTGCGCTCCTGCGGCCTCAACGAAACGATGACCTACTCCTTCGCGCAGCCTGACGACCTCGAGCGTTTACGCATGGACCCTGAGGGTCTGGGCGAGGCGGTCGAGCTCATCAATCCGATGAACGCCGACCAGTCGGTGCTGCGCCGCAGCATCATCCCTGGTCTTCTGCGCAGTGTCGCCCACAACCAGGCGCACGGTGTGAAGAACATCCAGCTCTACGAGATTGGCGAGACCTTCCATGCCGCCGAAGGCCGCCAGCTGCCCAAGGAGCGCACGCGCATCGCAGGCGTGCTGGTGGGTGCCATGGGCGATGCGGGCTGGAACGTTGCCCCGCAGCCGTTCGATTTCTTCGACGGCAAGGGTGTTATTGAGAGCCTGGTGCGCGAGCTCGCCATCCCCAAGGTGCATTTCAAGGCACTTTCCGCCGACGAGGCGCCGCATCTGCAGCCCGGCCGCGCCGCTCAGGTGCTTTCCGGCGGCACGGTGCTCGGTTGGGTGGGCGAGCTTCATCCGCTGGCAGTTGATGCGTTCGAAGCGCACGGACCGGTGGTAGCGTTCGAGCTTGAGCTTTCGGCGCTCATCAAGAGCAGCCAGCCGGCGCGCCCCTACGTCGACGTGCCCACGTTCCCCGCGGTTTCGCTGGACGTGGCATTTGTGGTTGACGAGGACGTGACCCACGAGAAGCTGATGCAGTGCATGAGCTCGGCCGGCGGCAAGCTGCTCGAGGACGTGCAGCTGTTCGACGTCTACCGCGATGCCGAGCGTATCGGCGCTGGCAAGAAGTCCATGGCCTACGCGCTCACCTGGCGCGCAGCCGACCGCACGCTCACCAGCGAGGAAGCCGAAAAGGCACATCAGAAGCTGGTCAAGAAAGTCTGCGGTGCCACCGGAGCCGAGGTTCGCGGTTAGAATCGTGGCTGACGACCGCGACAAACCCTTCGTCGGAGATTTCGGCGAACCCATTGAGGGGGTCGGGCGGGTTGCGACTGCGAGTGTTTCGCTGGTAGTGCTTGCCTGCCTGATCGGGTTTGTTGTGGGTGTTGTTGTGTGGGGCGCGCTCACGCTGTCGAATGTGCTGGTTCAGTTGCTGTGGCACGACCTTCCCGCTGCGCTTCCATTCGACGCTCCGTGGCTTCCTTTGGCCATCTGTCCTTTGGGCGGACTTGCCATCGGCTTGTGGACGCGCGCATTCCATAGCGCTCCCGCTTCGCTTGAGACGGTGATGGGTGAGGTGCGTGCCACGGGCGGCTACCGTTTGCATGGGCTCGGCTCGAGCATCGTGAGCTTCCTGCTGCCGCTTACGTTCGGTGGTTCCATCGGACCCGAGGCCGGTCTGACCGGCATTATCGCCGCCGCATGCACATGGATTGGCAATACGCTCAAACGCGCAGGGCTCAAGGTGAAGGCTGTCACCGACCTCACGCTTTCTGCAACGCTTTCCGCCGTGTTCGGCGCGCCGCTTCTAGGCATCGTCATGAATGCGGAAGAGCAGCCGGGTTCGCCCGCTCCTGACGATTACACGTTCCGCCGTCCGGCAAAGCTGCTGCTGTACACGGCGGCGGCGTTCGGCGCGTTTGGCGGCGCGGCACTTATCGGCGGCCTTTTGGGGGACAGTGCCGGGCTGCCGCGCTTCTCGTCCATCGAGGTTCAGGGGTTCGCGTGGTTGTGGACCATTCCGCTTGCCCTTGCCGGTTGGGCGTTGGGGCTTTTGTTTCACGCGTCCAATTGCACTTTCAGTTCCATGGCAAGCCGTTTCAATAAAGACTCGCTTCTGCCGCCGCTCATCGTCGGTGTGACGCTGGGCGTTTTCGCCGTAGCGCTGCCGGGCGTGTTGTTCTCCGGTGAACGCCAGTGCCATACCATCATGGAGGAATGGACGGTGGTTTCCGCGCTGGCGCTTCTGGCAACTGGCGTACTCAAAGTGATCGCAACACCGCTGTGCCTGAACTTCGGATGGCGCGGCGGCAACTTCTTCCCCTGTATCTTCGCGGGCGTGAGTTTCGGCTATGGCGCAGCGGTGCTGACAGGCATTGACCCAATGCTGTGCGTCACGGTGGTGACGACCGCTCTGGTGGCGTGCATGACGCGAAAGCCGCTGCTTACGTTGGCGTTGCTCGTCCTGTGCTTCCCGGTTGACGGGATTTTGGCAAGTGGCGTAGCAGCGCTTGTGGGTGCAGCGCTTCCGGTTCCTCGGGCTCTGCTCGCAAGGCGCGAGTCGCAGCCGCGCGACGATGCTTCTCTCATGGAGAACTGAACGAGAAAGGCTTCTGCATGATAGACGACACGCTCGACAATAAGGGTCGCGTCCGTTCTGGAATCATCCTCTGGCGCACCATGAAGGCCGTGGGTGCTCAGCGAATTTTCATTGTCTACCTGGTGTTTCTGTTGGTTTGTTGCGGTGTGTTCTGCCTGGCGGAGCCTGAAACGTTTTTCGGTTACGGCGATGCTGTTTGGTATTGCTTCCAAACCATCACCACTATCGGATTCGGCGACATCGTTCCGCGCACCATGCTGGTCCGCGCTTTAAGTGTTGTCGTGGGGCTGTCTGCATTGCTCGTGGTGGCGCTGCTAACCGGCGTGACGGTGAGCTTTTTCAACGAGAAAATGCGCTTGCGCCGCAACGAGAGCTTCATCGAGTTCGATCACGGGATGGAACACCTCACTGAACTTTCCTCCGACCAGCTCGCTCGCTTGGAGGAGCAATATCGCGCGTTCAAGGGCAGATAAGAAGGCGAATCCGCTTCCGTCATCCGCTGCATTCCCTCGAATGCTATACTGCCGTGCGGAAAACGAAGCGAACGCGAGATGCGCTGTAGGAAGGAAATCTCCCATGTACGATGAAATGCCCGTGCCTGGTCGCAACGATGAGTGTTGGTGCGGTAGCGGCAAGAAATACAAGAAGTGCCACATCGACATCGATGCGCGCCTTCAGGAATGCTACGACCAGGGGCTTGAGGTTCCGTATCGCAGCCTGCTGAAGACAGCCGATGATGTCGAGGGCATCAAGCGCAGCGCCGCCATCAACATCGGCGTGCTGGATTACGTTGCCGAGCACATCGGCCCGGGCGTGACCACCGAACAAATCGACCAGTGGGTGCACGACTATACCGTCGAGCATGGCGGCATCCCCGCCGATTTGGGCTTCGAGGGGTATCCGAAAAGCGTGTGCACTTCGGTGAACGAAGAGGTGTGCCATGGCATCCCGTCGCCTGATGTGGTGCTGAAGGAAGGCGACATCGTCAACGTCGACTGCTCCACCATCCTGGACGGCTACTATTCCGACTCTTCGCGCATGTTCTGCATCGGCACGGTTGATCCGGAGCGCGAGAAGCTGGTGCGCGTGACCAAGGAATGCGTGCAGAAGGGCCTGGAGGCTATCGAGCCATGGGGCTTTCTCGGTGATATTGGCGCTGCGGTGAACGCGCATGCCGAAGCGAATGGCTACACCGTGGTGCGTGAGTTCGGTGGCCACGGCATCGGCCTGGAGTTCCACGAGGACCCGTTTGTGAGCTTCGTTTCCGAGCCGGGCACCGGCATGGTGCTTGCGCCGGGCGTGTGCTTCACCATCGAGCCCATGGTGAACATGGGCGAGCCCGACATCGACATGTCCGACCCCAACGGATGGACCGTCCGCACCAAAGACGGCCTGCCCACCGCCCAGTGGGAGGTTCAGGTTCTCATTACTGAAACAGGATACGAACTTCTTTCCTGGTAGCAGGTTTGGCAAAAGATGATGGTACGGAAAAGGCCCTCAGAATGAGGGCCTTTTCATGTTTTGCAGTTCAGAGTGACTGTCCCTTTTTCTTATTCTGCGGACAGGAGAGTGATGTCGAAGTTGAGGTCCTTGCCGGCGAGCTCGTGGTTCATGTCGAACGTCACGATTCCGTCCTCGATGGCAGCCACGAACACGGGGAAGGGCTGGCCGTTGGGGGCGCGCATGTAGACCGTCTGGCCGACGGGCAGCTGGTCGCCGTTGGGGATCTGGTCCAGCGGCACCTTCTGCACCATGTCCTCGCGGCGCTCGCCGTACGCCAGCGCGGCGGGGATGTGCGCTTTGACGGTCTGGCCAACCTCCATGTCCTTCACTGCCTGGTCGAAGCCGGGGATCATCTGGCCGGCGCCGCACGTGAACTCGAGCGGTTCGTTGCGGTCGAACGACGAATCGAACTTCGTGCCGTCGTCGAGCGTGCCCACGTAGTGGACCTTAACCCTCTTGCCTTCGTTGCTCATAGGAACTTCCTTTTCTTTTCGTGTTCCGGTTTTCGCATGCCGACTAGTCTAGCGAAAGCGTTCAGCGCGCGCTAGCGGCCAAGTTGTTCTTCCGCGATATCGGCAAGCGTGGTCCGGCGCTCCACCAGGTTCGCCAGCGGCTGCAGGAAGGGGAGCTCCTCCTCCGACAGCTGCCCGGCGGCAATCTCCATCAGGCGGTCGCACAAATCCGCCGCGCCGCGCCCGTACACCTGGGCGTCGTAGCCACGCGCCATGAGGTATTTCTTTGCAGCGACGACGTCAGATTCGGTCACGTCGCCGAGCAGCGCTTCCATCTCGTCAAGCCCCTTTTCGGTAGTCAACAGGCCCTTCACCAAGGCGGCGTAGGCGATCGCGTAGGGGATGGGCATCGCGTCGGCGGGGCGTATCTCTACATAGGTCTTCACGCGCACGTCGGTGAAGAACATCGACGTCATGTGCTCTACCTGAGCCCGCGTCATGGACAGATCGGCGTAGATGTCGCCGAACGTGCGCTCGGTGTAGCAGCAGCCTTCCTTGCGACAGGGCACCAGGATGGCGGGCGTGTCAAGCAGGTACTCCGCGTAGCGCTCCAGCGTGAAGTCGGGGCTGAGCGATCCGGGCACGATGCCGCAGCGGTCGGGGTCGCATTCGTTCCAGATGCGCGTGCGCACCAGCTTGTGCGTGCGGCGCTCGTCTTCGAAGACGGGCGAATTGTCGCACATGAGGGCGAACAGAGGACCCGCGGCGCCAGCCAAACGCAGCTTGCGCAGGCAATCTTCCACGCTGTGGTAGTCGATGGACACCTGGGTCGAAGCGCTGCCGCGCATCATGCGCATGCCGAAGGGACCGCGGTCGTTGAAGTACATGTTCATGAAGCGGTAGCGACGCTTGGGGATGAGCGAAAGCTCGGCGGCACGTGCGGTGGGGTGGTAGCCCACGGTAAGCGCCTTCATGCCTTGCGGGGAAAGCTTTTCTGCAAGCAGGTTCTCGAAGTTGTCGAAGGTGCGCTTGGCGTCGCAAAGGGAAAGAAACGGACCGGCGGAAAGCTCCACTTGGGCGGCAGGCTCGATGGTGACGGCTTCGCCGCTGCGTGCTACGCCCAGAAGGTCGCCTTCTTCATCGAAGGTTCCTTGCGGGTAGGTCTCGTGCAGCTGGCCGAGCAGCCAAGCGATGCCGTGATCTTCGGCGTACGAGACCGGCGACCCGTCCTCGCGCACCACGGTGTGCTCGAGTTCGATACCGATGCGGTCGGGCGCGTCGGCGGGTTTGATGCCGCTTTCGATGAAGGCGACGAGCTCTTGGATATTGTGTTCGCGCGCCGGCTGGTCGGTCCGCCCGCGCGCGCAGCTTCCAATCAGAGGATCCTCTGTCCGCATGCCGGCGGTGCTGACCGCGCCGCTCCCGGTTGTATCGCTCATATGACGGACGCCCCTTCCCTGCATTCCCTGCAATGGAATATAACTTTGTATACAATAGCCTTTCGGCTGCGATGCAACCAGCGCAAAGCGGCCCATCGAAACCAATTTGTTCCCTTGGCGAAGGGGCGCACCGCATGCGGGTGCCTTGCCGCCGGGCGATACGAGGAAGAAGGCGGGGCATCATGTCCATCAAAGCGGGAGTGGTTGGCGCAGCGGGGTTTGCAGGCATCGAGGCGGTGCGCCTGTTGGCGGCTCATCCTTCCTTCGAGCTTTCCGCCATCACGTCCTCCGAGCTTGCCGGCACGCGTTTGGCTGACGTGTATCCTGCATTCGAGGGCGTGAGCGATCTGCGCTTTCTGGCGCATGATGACTCTGCTCTTGATGAGTGCGACGTGGTGTTTCTGGCTGTTCCCCACACGGCCGCGCTGAAGGCGGCGCCCGGATTCATTGAGCGCGGCATCTCCGTCATCGACCTCTCCGCCGACTTTCGTTTGAAGGATCCTGCCGTCTACGAGAAGTGGTACAAGGTGCCGCACACCCAAACGGAGCTTCTGTCGCAGGCGGCGTTCGGCCTTCCCGAGCTGATGGGCGACGAACTCGCTGCCGTTGCGGCGCGTCGTGCGAAAGGCGAGGCGGTTTTGGTGGCGTGTGCCGGATGCTATCCCACCGCAACGTCGCTGGCGGCGGCTCCTGCCGTGCGCGCGGGATTCGTGCGCGAGGGATCGCCCATCGTGGTTGACGCCGTGTCGGGCGTGACGGGCGCGGGGAAGAAGCCCACGCAGCGCACGCACTTCTGTTTCGCCGATGCGAACGTGGAGGCTTACGGCGTGGGGACGCATCGTCACACCCCCGAGATCGAGCAGATTCTGGGTGCGCCCGGCCGCGTGGTGTTCACGCCCCATTTGGCCCCGCTTGGCCGCGGGCTGCTTTCCACGGTCACGCTGCAGCTTGAAGCCGATGCGCCCTCCGACGCCGCGGCGTACGTGGAGGAGTATCGCCGCGCGTATGCGGAAAGCCCGTTCGTCTCTGTGTTGGATGCGGGACATCAGCCGCGCACGGCGTCGGTTGCCGGCAGCAATCGCGCGCATATCGGCTTGGCGATCTCCGAGCCGGCGCACATGCTGGTTGCCACGTGCGCCATCGACAACCTGGGCAAGGGTGCTGCCGGTCAGGCGGTCCAGTGCGCCAGCATCGTGTTCGGCCTGCCTCAGAATGCCGGCCTTGCAGGTGTGTCGCTGTCGGTGTAAGGCGGGATGCTCCACTGTTGCATGATGTCGACCAACGTGAAAAAAACTGCATCGCTCTGAACTGGGAAAACGGTGCATTCTTCCAGTTCAGAGGCTGAATTTTGCGATGCAGGTTTTTTGCCGTTGATCGACATCTACCCAGAGGCGCCGGCGTGGTCCCGGCTTCGTTCGTCGTGATTCGAATCGCAAGTAATATGCAATCATTTGAATATTTTCGCAGAATCTTAACAATATTTTGAATTATTAGGTGCATAATATCGATTCGTGTAATTCGACGGCGCGTGTGCGCCTATGGAGGAAGGCGAGAGATGCTCATCGAGGGAGGCGGCGTCACCAGTGCGAAGGGGTTTTCGGCTGCGGGCGTCCATGCGGGATTCCGGAAGAATCCTGAACGTTTCGACTTCGCGTTGGTGGTGGCAGACGAGCCCTGCGCTTGCGCGGGCGCATTCACCCAGAACGTTTTCTGTGCAGCACCGGTAGTGGTGTCGCGCGAGCACCTGGAAGGCGTGTCGTACGGCATTGCGCGTGCGGCAGCGGTCAACTCGGGCATTGCGAACGCAGCAACAGGAGAGCGCGGCATGGAGGCGGCACGCGAGATGGCGCGCATTGTCGGCGACGCCGTTGGCTGCCCTGCGCAAGAGGTCATGGTGGCTTCGACTGGCGTGATCGGCCAACATCTTCCCCTTGGTCCCTTCGAGACGGGCGTCCCGCTGGCGCTGGAAAAGCTCTCGCGCGAGGGCGGGCACGACGCTGCATGCGCGATCATGACCACCGACACGCACCCCAAAGAAGCGGCCGTTTCGTTCACGGTCGACGACCCCGTGTACGCCGGGTGCACGTTCACCGTGGGCGGCATGGCGAAGGGCTCCGGCATGATCATGCCCAACATGGCCACGATGATCAGCATCATCACTACCGACGCCCCAATCCAAGCGAACGTGCTTCACGACGCGCTGTTGCGTGCGGCGAACGTGAGCTTCAACAAGGTGACGGTGGACGGCGACACCTCCACCAACGACACCTGCTTGCTGTTTGCCTCGGGCGTCGCTGCGCCGGGCGCTGCTCCGTTTGCTGAGGGCAGCCCCGCCTTCGCTGCGTTCGAGGAAGCGCTCCAAGCGGTATGCATGAACCTGGCCCGCCAGATGGCAGCAGACGGCGAAGGCGCCACGCGCCTGGTGACCGTCAACGTGACGGGCGCGGCGAACGACGCCGACGCCGATGCCGCTGCACGCACGGTGGCGAACTCGCCCCTCGTGAAGACGGCCATCACTGGTCACGACGCGAACTGGGGCCGCATCGCCGGCGCCATTGGCCGTTCCGGCGCGCGCTTCAACCAAGAGGACGTCTCCATCGACATCATGGGGCTGCCGGTGTGCCGCGACGGCATGACGGTGCCCTTCAGCGAAGAGGAGGCGCTCAAGCGCTTCGAGGACCCCGAGATCGTGCTGGATATCGACCTTGGTGCAGGAGATGCGAAAACCACTGTTTGGACCTGTGACTTCTCGCATGAATACATAACGATCAACGGGGATTACCGAACCTAGCTTCAAGTGGGACGGCTCGGACGCGGAGGGGGAGGGTCCGCGCGCAGTTCCGCACGAGCCGAAACGCCCAGTGGGCGTTTCGTGCGAGCTCAGGACTGTTTGAGCACGGGCCCTCCCCCTCCGCGTCCGAGCCTTCTTCGGGTTGAAAAGGGCAGCAAACAGGGCTGATCGTTAGAATTCCGCTCGGCTGGGGGATTGGCGGGCGGGGAATATATTGGAGTTGTGAGGGTATGAATTACGACAAAGAGACGCGGCCTAATGGGGTGTCTAGCCGGACGGCGGAGGTGCTGACCGAGGCTATGCCTTGGATCAAGAACTGCACCGGCAAGACCATCGTCATCAAGTACGGCGGGGCTGCCATGGTGGACGCGGAATTGCGTGCGGCGGTTATGGCCGACATCGTTTTGCTGAAGATCATCGGCGTCAATCCGGTGATCGTCCACGGCGGCGGGAAGGCAATCACCGAAGCGATGGAGCGCGAGCAACTCGACGTCCGCTTCGTTGACGGCCAGCGCGTTACCACCGATGCAGCCATGGAGGTTGTGCGGACCGTGCTCACCGGCAAGGTGAACCAAGAGCTCGTGGCTGCCATCAACGTCCATGGCAACCTTGCGGTGGGCATCAGCGGCGCGGACGCTGGTACCATCGTCGCCAGTCAGGCGGACGTGCGCTTGGGGCGCGTGGGGAAGGTGGAGCGCGTCAACAGCCAGCTGGTGGAAGACCTCGTGGCAAGCGACTTCATTCCCGTGCTCGCCACGGTGGGTATCGACGAGGCGGGCGGTTTCTACAACGTCAACGCCGACGTGGTCGCGGGGCACGTGGCGGCCGCCATCGGCGCTCACAAGGTGATTTTCCTCACCGACGTCGACGGGCTTTACGAGGATTTCTCCAACAAGGATTCGCTTGTCTCGCGCATGACGCTTGCCGAGGCGCAGGAGCTGGTGGCAGGCGGCACTTTGGCCACGGGCATGATTCCCAAGATGCGCTCATGCATCTACGCGATGGAATCCGGCGTTCACCGTGCGCACATCATAAACGGCACCACGCCTCACGCCCTGCTGCTCGAGCTTCTCACCGACAAAGGCATCGGCACGATGATCGACCAGGCAAAAGATGCGGAGTCGCTTGGCCCCAAGCCGCTGGGCACGTTCGCATCGCGTCTAGCGGTGAACAACTAGATCGGGGAAGACGACCTCGCATCGATACGACTGCATCGTTTTAGGAAGGAGCTGCGCGAAATGAGCCTCGCTCAGCAGAAAAAACTTGAATCCGAATACCTCATGAGCACCTTCGGGCGCAAGCCCGTCGAGCTGGTTCGCGGCTGCGGAATGGAAGCATATGACGACGAAGGAAAGCCCTACCTGGACTTCATCGGTGGCATCGGCGTGCTTTCTCTGGGGCATTGCAACCCTCAGGTGGTGGCAGCGCTGCAGAACCAGTCAGAAAAGCTGATGCACGTGAGCAACTACTACTACATCGAGCAGCGCGGCGAGCTTGCGAAAACGGTGTCCGACCTGCTGAACGACCAGGTTCCCGAAGCTGAGCGCACCCCTTGGAAGAGCTTCTTCGCGAACTCCGGCGCCGAGGCGAACGAGTGCGCCATCAAGCTGGCGCGCCTGTTCGCTCGTCAGAACGCTGCGGACCCTGACGCCGCTCCGCGCATCATCGTCACGCTGGAAGGAAGCTTCCATGGCCGCACCCTCGCGTCGCTGGCAGCTACTGCCCAACCTGCCAAGCAGGAGGCGTTCCAGCCGCTTCCGGGCGGCTTCGAGAGCGTGCCGATCAACGACGTGAAAGCGCTTGAGCGCCTGTTCGCCGAGAAGGGCTCGCAGATCTGCGCCGTGATGCTTGAATGCATCCAGGGCGAAAGCGGCGTGCATCCCTGCACACAGGAGTTTCTCGTAGCGGCTCGTCGCCTCACGGAAGAGGTTGGTGCCCTTCTGATCTGCGACGAGGTTCAATGCGGCATCTTCCGCACGGGCAGGCCGTTCGGGTTCCAGCAGTATGGGATCCTTCCCGATGTGGTCACCATCGCCAAGGGAATCGCCGACGGGTTCCCCATGGGCGTGTGCGCGGCGCACGGCCCTGCGGCCGATACGTACCAGCCGGGCGACCACGGCACTACGTTCGGCGGCAGCTGCCTGGCGGTCGCGGCGGCGAGCGCCACGCTGCAGACGATCTGCGATGAGAACGTCGCCGAAAACGTCAACGAAGTGGGCGCGTATTTGCGTGAAAAGCTTGCGCAGCTTCCCCATGTGACCGAAGTGCGCGGGTTCGGTCTGATGCTGGCGGCGGAGCTCGATGCCGAAGTGGACGCCAACGCCATCGTGCTGGAGGCGCTTGGCCATGGCTTGCTGCTGAACGCAACCGGTCCGCACACGCTGCGCTTCTTGCCGCCGTTGATCTGCGAAAAGCGCCATGTTGACGCGCTCTTCGAGCGTTTGAGCCTGCTGCTATAATGGCCAGCGCGAAGAAAGGGGGCGCAGCCATGCAAGACACCAAAGCGACAACGCGACGACGAATGCGCCAGGAGGCAATTCGTGCCATCGTCCGCGCCCATGGGGTGAAGACGCAGCGCGATCTTGCCGAACGGCTTCGCGAGCAGGGGTTCACCTGCACGCAGGCAACCATCTCGCGCGACATCGTGGAGATGGGCTTGCAGAAAGCACCCGATGGCTGTTACGCGCTGCCTGAGGAGGAGCGTCTGGCCCGCTTGGTGACCGAGCTTGTGGTCGACGTCAAAGTGGGAGGCACCATCGTGGTGATCAAGACGCTTCCCGGCGGGGCTCAAGGCGTTTGCGCAGCGCTTGATGCCGCGCATCTGCCAGGAGCGCTTGGCACGGTGGCAGGCGATGACACCATCATGATCGCCGCCGAGAGCTTCGATGCTGCCGAGCAGGTGTCTCAGATGATCGGGCGCCTGCGACGACGTTGATCAGCGGCTGCAATGGGCTTTTGCCCGCAATGAAACAGGGAACTGACGGCGCGAAGCAAGCGCGCCGGCAACGATAATCGGAAAGGGATAACAAACATGGCAGAGCAGAAAGAAAAGTGCGTCCTGGCGTATTCGGGCGGCCTGGACACCTCGTGCTGCATCAAGTGGCTCCAGGAAGAGAAGAACGTCGACGTTATCGCCGTGGTGGGCGAGGTCGGCCAAGAGCATGACGGTTTGGAAAAGGTGCGCCAGAAGGCGCTTGCCACGGGCGCCATCGCGTGCCACGTGGTGGACATGCGCGAGGATTTCGCCAACGAGTATCTTTCCCGTGCCCTGGCTGCCAACGGCCTGTACGAGAACCGCTACCCGCTGGTGAGCGCGCTTTCCCGTCCGCTCATCGCCAAGCATCTGGTGCGCATCGCTCATGAGAGCGGTGCAAAGTACATCGCCCACGGCTGCACCGGCAAGGGCAACGACCAGGTGCGCTTCGAAACCAGCATCCTCACGCTGGACCCGTCGCTGGAGATTCTGGCTCCCGTGCGCGAGTGGGACCTGGGTTCCCGCCCGAAGGAGATCGCTTGGGCGCGCGAGCGCGGCATCGAGGTGCCGGTGACCAACGACAAGCCGTACTCCATCGACGACAACCTGTGGGGTCGTGCCATCGAGTGCGGCGTGCTGGAGAACCCGTGGAACGAGCCGCCGGCCGACATCTACACCATGACCGACGATCCCGAGAGCGCTCCCGACGAGCCCGAGTACGTTGAAATCTCTTTCAAGCAGGGCGTTCCCTGTGGGATCAACGGCGAAGAGAAGAGCTACCTGGACATCATCTACCAGCTCAATGAGATTGCGGGCCGCAACGGCTACGGCCGCCTCGACATGATCGAGAACCGTCTGGTGGGCGTGAAGAGCCGCGAGTGCTACGAAGCTCCCGCCGCCCTTGCGCTGATCGAGGCGCACAAGGCGCTGGAAGACCTCGTGCTCGAGCGCGAGGTGCTGCACTACAAGCTGGGCATCGAGCAGACCTGGGCGCGCACGGTTTATTACGGCCAGTGGTTCAGCCCCCTGAAGCAGGCGCTCGACGCCTTCATCGAGTCTACCCAGCAGTGCGTGACCGGCGACGTCCGCCTGAAGTTCTACAAGGGCACCTGCGTCGTGCGCGCGCGTCGCAGCCAGTACTCGCTGTACGACTACGGTCTGGCAACCTACGACGATGACGACGCCTTCGATCACAAGGCCGCCAAGGGCTTCATCGACCTGTACAGCCTGCCCGCAAAGGTGTGGAGCTCCAACCGCCGAGAGCAGGGAATTGCGCTGTCCTAACAGATAAGGTGACAGGGGACGGTCCTTCTGTCACGTTTGGATAATGAGGCAGGGTTCTCCCGCCGTCGTTGTTGAAAGTAGGAAATAGATGGCACTTTGGTCTGGTCGTTTTACGGAGGGCGTGAGCGAGTTCACGCAGCAGTTTGGCGCTTCGCTGCCGGTTGACAAGGCGCTGTACGCGCAGGACATCGCCGGTTCGAAGGCTCATGCGCACATGCTTGCTGCCCAAGGTGTCATCTCGCAGGAGGATTGCGACGCCATCCAGGCGGGGCTTGATCGCATCAAGGATCGCATCGAAGCAGGTGAGTTTGTCTTCGACATCAACAACGAAGACATCCACATGTCCATCGAAAGCGTCCTTACCGCCGAGATCGGCGATGCCGGCGCGCGTCTGCATACCGGCCGCAGCCGCAACGATCAGGTTGCCACTGATACGCGCCTGTACGTGAAGGAGCGCTGCACCCAGCTGATGCAGGCGAACCTGGAGCTGCGCCGCGCGCTCGTCCACCAGGCGCAGGAGCATTTCGACACGATCTTGCCGGGCTATACGCACCTGCAGCATGCCCAGCCGGTGCTGTTCAGCCACCACATGCTGGCATACGTGTGGATGCTCACGCGCGATTTCGAGCGTCTGGCGGCGGCTCGTGACGCCGCCGATGCCAGCCCGCTCGGCAGTGCGGCGCTTGCTGGCACGACCTATCCGCTTGACCGTCAGATGACGGCGCGCGAACTGGGTTTCTCGCGCGTCATCCCTAATTCGCTGGACGCTGTGTCCGACCGCGATTTCCTGCTTGATCTGATGTATGCGTGCTCGGTGAGCTGCATGCACCTGTCGCGCCTGGCTGAGGAAATCATCCTGTGGTCCACCAGCGAGTTCGGCTTCGTCACGCTGTCGGACTCGTTTAGCACCGGGTCTTCCATCATGCCCCAGAAGAAAAACCCCGACTTCGCCGAGCTTGTGCGCGGCAAGACGGGCCGCGTGGTGGGCGACCTTGTGGCACTGCTTATGACGATGAAGGGCCTGCCTCTTGCGTACAACAAGGATTTGCAGGAAGACAAAGAGGGCGCCATCGACGCCGCCAAGACGCTTGAGGATTGCTACGCGTGCATGGCAGGTATGATCGGAACCATGCAGGTCAATGCCGACGCGATGATGACGCAGGCCAAGAAGGGCTACCTTGCCGCCACCGACGTGGCCGACTACCTGGCGAAGAAGGGCATGCCGTTCCGCCGTGCCCATGAAGTGGTGGGGCACCTGGTGCTTCTGTGCGATCAGCGTGGGTGCGATCTGGACGACCTTTCTCTGGAAGACTTCAAGGGGGCAAGCGATCTTTTCGAGGCTGACATCGTCGAAGCGCTCGACCTGAAGAGCATCGTCGCCGCCCGTACCACCGAGGGCGGAACCGGCCACGAGGCCGTTCGCGCTCAGATGAACAAAGCGCTCGAGCAGCTTGCTGACGACGAAGCGCTGCTGGCATAGCCTGCTTCCTTTCCCTGTAACGACTTCATGCGCGGCGCCTTTGTGGCGCCGCGTTTCGTTTCAGCGTGCGTCCGCCTTCGTTTCAGGATGGTTTGGAGCGATACTGTGGTGTTTCCTTTGGGAAAAAAGGCTGATCGCGCCGCGATGCTACAATGGGCGGAAGTGTTTTCTGCCGGAAGGCGCGACGGTTGTGGGCCGCATCCCGCTGCCTCGCATGCGCGTTTCGGCCGATGCAGGAGGTGACGCGTGGCTTCACGCTCGATGAAACATCGCTATAGCACCCGCAAGAAGCAGGGCCATACCATTGCACTCGCCGTTGTGGCGGTGATTCTGACGGCGATCGTCGCCGGTGTTGTGGGCGTTGGGGCCCTCTGCGCGACGTGGCTGCAGGATCTGCCCGACTACACCGAGGTTGACGAATACGATACGGCGCGCACTACCACGATTCTGGCAAACGACGAGACCACGGTGCTTGCCGAGTTCCAGCTGGAAAACCGCGATCCTGTCGCACTCGACCAGGTGAGCCAGTACGTCATCGATGCCACCATCGATACGGAAGACGAACGCTTCTACGAGCATCGCGGCATCGACCTTGCAGGCATTGCGCGCGCGGTGGTGGTCAATATCACCGGCGGCCAGGAAGGTGCGTCCACCATCACTCAGCAGCTGGTGCGTCAGACCATCCTCTCTTCAGAGATGAACGACATCACCATCAAGCGCAAGGTGCGCGAGATGTACCTGGCGCTGAAGGTGGAGGAGACCTACTCCAAAGAAGACATCCTGCGCATGTACCTGAACACCATCAACTACGGCTCGGGTGCCTACGGCATCCAGGCGGCGGCGCAGCGCTACTTCTCGAAGAACGCTTCCGATTTGACGCTGGTCGAGGCGGCGACGCTTGCGGGCATTCCCCAGTCTCCGACGTACAACAACCCCATCGACCATCCTGACAACTGCCTCCAGCGTCGCAACCTGGTGCTCAACCGCATGCTCACCAACGGTGACATCACCCAGGAAGAATACGATGCTGCTGTGGCGATGCCCATTGAGCTGCACACTTCCGAGATTAGCGCTGACGGCATCTACAAGTACCCGTATTTCACGAGCTATGTCCGCGATACGCTGATCAACGATTACGCGTACACGTCGGATGAGCTGTTCAAGGGCGGATTGACCGTGGTCACAACGCTCGACCCTGCGATGCAGGACGCGGCGGACGCGGCGGCGGCCGAGAAGCTTTCGCGCAGCGTTCCCGAAGCGTCGGTGGCCATTGTGGCGATCGATCCGGACAACGGCTACATCAAGGCAATGGTGGGTGGCAAGGACTGGAACACCAGCAAGCTGAACCTGGCCACTGGTGCCGGCGGCATCGGCCGTCCTGCGGGTTCGACGTTCAAGGTGTTCGGCCTCATTGCCGCTATCGAGGAGGGCATCGACCCCAATTCCACCTACGTGAACTGCAGCACGTACGCCGAGCTTCCGGGATGGAAGGTCCACAACGTGGGGTATCGCGACTTTGGCACCCGCACGATTGCCCGCGCGCTGGCGGTCTCGTCCAACACGGGCTTCGCGCGCTTGGCGATGTCCATTGGCCCTGAAAAGATCAAAGACGTTGCCCAGCGCATGGGCATCGAGTCGGATCTTGTCGCCGAAGGCGGTTTGGTGCTGGGCGCCGACTCGTCGCCGGTGACGCCGCTCGAGATGGCGTCGGCGTATGCGACGATCGCCAGCGGTGGCATTCACTACCAGCACACGCCGATTCTTCGCGTAACCGATTCCGATGGCAACGTGCTCATCGACAATTCTGCGCCGCAGGGCGAGCGCGTCATTTCAGAAGAGGTCGCGCACGCTGCCGAGCAGGTGATGGAAGGCGTTGTCAACACCTCTGAGGGTTCGGGCACCGATGCGCGTCTGAGCAGCGGGCAGATCGTCGCCGGCAAGACCGGTACCCAGGAGAACCGCCACGACCTTTGGTTCTGCGGCATCACGCCTCAGCTTTCCGTTGCGTGCTGGATGGGTGATCCGCTCAACAAGGAATCGATGGGCCACGTGGGCATGGACGAGACGTTCGCCGCCTTCATGAACGTGGCGCTTGCGGGCATGCCCAACGAGGAGTTCCCCGAAGCCGACGAGCCTGAATACGAGCCCTACGACGACGATGAATTCGAAATATACTCCGGTCCGACGAAGGCAGAGCTTGAAGCTGCTGCTGCCGAGGCGGAACGCGCCGCACAGGAAGCGGCAGAGCAAGAAGCTGCCGAACAACAGCAGCCTACGACAGAAGAGCCGCCTGATGCCGGCGATGCCGGAGACGATAACGGCGGAGGCGGTGGTGATGGCGGCGCCGAAGGCGACGGAGGCGGCGGCACCGGTGACGGCGGCGAAACCGTGCCCGTTGAACCTGCTGCGTAAGCGCACGAGCGATAGCAAAGAAGGAGAAACAACCAATGGCTTTTTCTAATAGTAAGACGATTGCGAAGGCGATCGCTGTGTGCGTGGCGGCGGCGTTGGGCACCGCAGCTCTGTTCGGTTGCTCGGCTGCCGGTTCGGGCGCTTCCCAGCAGCAAAACGGGAACCGCCAATATATGTCCCAGGTGAACCAGGTGATGGATGACCTCGAGATCGCTCTGGCGAACTTCAACGACGCGGTTTCTCGCGACGATGTGGTGGGCATGCAGACGCAGTCGAACAACGCTCTTTCGACGCTGGACGACCTTGCCGGCATCGAGGCTCCTGAGGATCTTGCCGATGTCAAAAACGGCTACGAGCAGGGTTCTGATCTGCTGCGCACCGCCCTCAACGACTACGTGGCGCTGTACACGGAGATTGCCAGCGCAACCGACGGTCAGCCGTTCGATTGGTCCGGCTACGATGCGCGCCTGGCAGAGATCCAGAAGAACTATGACGAAGGCATCGCAAAGCTGAAAGAGGCTGACGAGCTTGCCGCCAGCAAGGAGGGCGGCTCCGAGGCGCAGAATGCTTCCGGTCAGCAGGCAGATGGCGCTGACGACCAGAGCGCATCTGATGGCCAGAGCACCGAAGCCGACGCCAAGTAACTTGCAGCGCCGCACCGAATCAGTGCGCGATCAAAGCGAATAGAGAGCCTGCTTGAATGGATCGTCCAAGCAGGCTCTCTTGTTCTGTGGAATGAAGAATGATCAGCAAGGTACGCTATGCTGCGGGCCCAGTTGACACGGTGAGCACTACCATGCCGTCACGCGCTTCCTGGGAGATGACCGTGCCTGCGGGAACGGTATCCGATGCGACCTCCACGTACCCTGCCTCGTAGCCGGCAAGCGCTTGGGCAGCCTGGTCGAGCGTCATGCCCACCGTGTTTGGTGCGGTGGAGGGGTCGTTGTAACGTTCCTCTTCTTCAGCCGCCTCTTCTTCGGCAGCTTGTTCCGCAGGGGGAAGGCCAAGCGCCTCGTCTTGGCGCTCGTTGAAGTCGTTGTCGTAGGCGGGTGGTTCTGTTTCGGGGAATTGCACGATGGGCGTTCCGTCGAGTGCGGCGCTCATGAAGTCGCGCCACATCGCTTCGCAGTTTACCGACGAGGGGGTCTCGATGCTTCCGGCGGGATGTCCGATCCAGGTAGCGCATGAAAGCGTGGGGGAGTATCCCACCAACCATCGGTCAGCGAAGTCATCGGAGGTGCCTGTCTTGCCTGCCACCGGCTGGCCATTGGAAGGAGAGGCTCCGTGCGCGGTTCCCTCATCGGTCTCGAAGACCGTTCGCAGCACCTTGGTCACGGCACCCGACACATCTTCGTCCAGCACGCGTTCGGCGGTGTCGGGGGCTTCGTAGATGACTTCTCCGTCGGCATTCTCGATGCGCGTGATGACCGTTGCGTCGTGGCGGATGCCACCGGAAGCAAGCGTTGCGTACGCATTCGCCATCTCTAGCGGAGTGACCGATGATGAGCCGAGGGTGAGCGTGAGGACTTCGCTCAGTTCCGAGGTGATGCCCATCCGGTGCGCGGTTTCCGCCACCGCAGCGGGGCCGATTTCTTGGGTGAGCCGGATGTAGCCGGTGTTTGAAGACACCGCTGTAGCGCGCTGGATGGAGCGGATGCCGTAGTTGATGTTTCCGAAGTTGCGGATGGATGTTCCGGCGTCATGGCCTTCGGTGATCGTCATGGGCGAGGTACAGTCGATGAGCGTCTCGGGGTCGATGCCTGCCTCGATTGCCGCAGTGAGCGCGAACACCTTGAATGAAGAGCCTGCCTGGCGGCCGCTGCCGCCCGATCCGGTTGCCAGATTCACCTTGCTGGAACTCCAGTCCTTGCCTCCCACCAGCGCCTTGACGTGTCCGTTTTGAGGATCGATTGCCACGATGGCGGCATCCAAATCGGACGACATGCGATCCAGCTGCTTGTCGCGAGCTGCTTCCGCTTTGTCCTGCAAGGCGGGATCGATGGTGGTGTAGATGGTCAGGCCGCCCTCGAAAAGATCGGCGTACGAGCAGCCATACGGGTTGTCCTCGCGCAGGAGCTCGTCGCGGACGTAGCTGGTGAAGTGCGGGTAGTTATAGATGCCGTCGGAAGGGGCAGCAGGTGCCGGGTTCAGATTCAGCGGTTCTGCCGCTGCGGCATCGTATTCTTCCTGCGAGATATGTCCCGCTTGAAGCATGCGAGAAAGCACCACGTTGCGCCGCGCGAGGCAGGCGTCGGGATTGGTCTTTGGGTTCAGATTCTCGGGGGACTGCGGTATGCCTACCAAGGTGGCGGCTTGGACAAGCGAGAGGTCGATCGCCGAAACCTGGAAATAGTTCTGCGCCGCCGCTTCGATGCCGTAGCATCCGTCGCCGTAGTTGATCGTGTTGAGGTACATCATGAGGATCTCGTCTTTGGAATAGCGATCCTCCATCTGAACAGCAAGCTCGATCTCGCGCGCTTTGCGCTCGAAGGTGATGTCGGTTGCTTCTTGGGAGAGCACGGTGTTTCGCACCAGCTGCTGCGTAATGGTGGAAGCGCCTTCCAGACTGCCACCGGCAAGATTGTTAACCACCGCGCGGGCGATGCCCACGAGATCGGCGCCGTTGTGTTCGTAGAAACGCACGTCTTCGGTGTCCACCGTGCCGTTGATGACGTACTGGCTTACCTGCTCGATAGTCACAGGCTCGCGCTTTTCGAGTTGGAAGCGCGCTAGCATCGTGGTGCCGTCGGCTGCGTACATGACGGAATCTTGCGCATAGTTGAACGCATCGGTGTCGTCGAGACCGGGGAGGTTTTGCGTCCATTCGTCCACCATGCGAAGCCCGCCCTGGACGCACATGTAGGCAGCAATGGCAACGGCGGCAAGCGCAAACAGGAAAGCCCAGGCTATGGCGTGGGTGCGCGATTGCCGCTGTTTGCGCCGATTCTTCATGGCGTGAATTATACTAGCAATCCGAATATGAACGAATGTGCCACCGCCCATCAGCAAGGATGACCCCATGAACGACCGTATGGATTCCCTCGAACCTGAGTTTTCCGCTCCCCGCTCTCCGTTGCCCTTTCCGCCTGAGCGGGTGGAGCTGCTTGCTCCTGCGGGAGGGGTTGCCGCGCTGCACGCTGCGGTTCGTGCCGGTGCGGATGCGGTGTATCTGGGCATGGAATCGTTCAACGCCCGCCGCGGCGCAGACAACTTCACCGCGGAAACTCTTGCGGAGGCGTGCGAGTACGCGCATCTCCGCGGCGCGCGCGTGTACGTTACCATGAACACCGCAGTGCTTCCTGGCGAAGTGGACGCGGCGTTGAGGACGGCGCGCGAGGCATATCTGGCGGGAGCCGACGCGTTCATCGTGCAGGATATCGGCCTGGCGGCCGAGCTGCGGCGATGCCTGCCCGAAGCGCACCTGCACATCTCCACCCAAATGAACACGCACAACATTGCCGGCATCGAGGCGGCAGCGCGGCTGGGCGCCACGCGTGTCACGCTTGCGCGCGAGCTTTCTTTGGGTGAGATCGAGCTGCTGGCACGTGAGGCAGCAGCTCGCGGCATGGAAATCGAGACGTTCGCCCACGGTGCGCTGTGCGTATGCTATTCGGGCCAGTGCCTCATGTCGTCGCTGATCGGTGGTCGTTCGGCGAATCGCGGCATGTGCGCTCAGGCGTGCCGTCTGCCCTACGAGCTGAGGGAAGAGGGGCGCGAGGAAGCGCTTCCCGCACCGGGCGAACATTTGCTTTCGCCGCGCGATTTGTGCTCGATCGATGTGATTCCCCAGATGCTGCGCGCAGGTGTGGCGTCGTTCAAGTTGGAAGGTCGCATGAAGTCGCCGGACTACGTGTATGCCGTGACGTCGGTGTACCGTGCGGTTCTCGATCGTGCCCTGGCGGGCGATGAAAACGCTGCACCGGCCGAGGAAGAGCGGCGCGTGCTGGCCGAGGCGTTCTCGCGTGGGTTCACGACAGCGTATTTGGAGGGCGAGCGCGGCAACGACGCTATGAGCTACGGTCGTCCCAACAACCGCGGTGTGCTGGTGGGCCGTGTTGCGTCGGTGCGCGACGGTGTGGCTTCGATCGCCGTGCAGCGCGAGCTGTCGGCGGGCGACGTGCTGGAGTTTTGGACCAAGCGAGGGCATTTCGCCTATTCGCTCGATGAGGTTCGCTACGATCGCGCCGGCAACATCGAGACTCGTCCCGACCGTCCGGTGGGCAAGGGAGACCGCGTGTTTCGCGTGAGAAGCGCCGCAGACGCGTTCGAAGACGACGCGTCACGGCCGCGTGTTCCCGTGACGGGCGTTGTGCGGATGCATTTGGGACAGCCCTTGCAGATGGAGTTCCGTCTTGCCTCTTCGGCGCGCTTGGCGTTGCGCGATCCCGAAACTGCGCATGCGATGGGTGCGGCGGAAGGCCCGCAGATGGAGCCGGCGCGCACTAAAGCGGTTGGCGTCGACGACGTGCGCGCGCATGTTGATCGTTTGGGCACTACTCCCTTCCGTTTGGAATCGCTCGATATCGAGCTTGACGAAGGCGTCGGTGTGGGCTTTTCGCTCTTGCATCGCGTGCGTGCCGAAGCACTTGAGCAATTGAAGTGCGCGCTGCTGGCGTCGTGGAGCGGCAGGAAGACGCTGCGTGTTTCCGAAAGGGAAAAGGCACCCGCGTCTGTCGCCGAGCGCACGTGCATCGTGGCGGCGCTGGCAACCAATCCGGCGTGTGCCCGCGTGGCGAAGCGAGCAGGTGCCGACGTTGTGTACGTCCCTGCACTCAACTACAAGCGTGGTTGCGCCCAGATGGCTGGTCTGCGCATGGACGAGGTCGACCAGGCGGGTTATCCCAAGCAGTGCACTGTTGCGCTTCCGGCGATAGACCACGAGCCAGTAGGTCTTTCGCGCGAGGCGGTGACGGGTGCTGGTGACGTGTGGGAACGTGTTGTGCCCGGCAAGCCCGTACTTGCCGACAGTCTGGGCACCCTTGTACGCGCGGTTGATGAGGGTGCGCTTCCTGAAGCGGGGCCGCACCTGCCCCTTTTGAACCCCCTTGCCCTGAAGTGCGCTGCCGACATGGGGGCGCGGCGCGTGTGGCTTTCGCCCGAGCTTACGTTGGAGCAGATCAGGGAACTGGGAGCTGCATCTCCTGTGCCGCTGGGTCTTACCATCATCGGTGCGCAAGAGCTCATGGTGACTGAGCATTGCCTGCTGATGAGCCAAGGTCCCTGCAACCAGGATTGTGCGTCTTGTCCGCGCCGGCTCAAGCCTCATGTGCTCCGTGATCGCAAGGGGTACGATTTCCCGGTTTCTACTGACGCGTTCGGCCGCGGACATCTGTACAACGGTGTTGCGCTGGATGTTGCCCACCTGGTGCCCGAACTGATCGAGGCGGGGGTGAGCGCGCTCATGGTGGACACGACCCTCATGTCCATGGAAGACGCCGGCACCGCTGTGGCGCGTGCGGTGCGCGCTCGCGATCTCGCGCTTTCTGACGGGTCTGCCATGCCGAAGGCGTCAGGAGCGACCACGGGCCATCTGTTCCGCGGCGTGTCGTAGGCGTTGCGTTGTCAGGGCGGCTTAGCGGAGATCTGTCTTTTCTTTATATTGAACCGAGGATATAGTTGCCGAATTGTGATCGTGCATCCTGCGAGGTTGTGGCACAATGGTTCAGTTCGGACAACGTGCGTTTCGCGGTTTGCAAACTTGACCTTGGGGCCAGCACGCAGCATGTGAGGCGCAAGGACCAGGAAGAGAGCTTGGAAGCATAATGGCAACCAGCAACGAACGTCGCAAGAAGAAATCCTCTGTTTCCGATAAACGTCGCAACCTGTGGCTTTTGGTGCTGTGCACCGTGTTGGCGGTGGGCGCCATTTTCATGTTCACGCCTCCGCAGGAGAAGATCAACCAGGGCTTGGACATCCAGGGTGGCCTTTCGGTGGTTCTTACCGCAACGGGCGAGGATGGTCAGGCACCGTCCACCGAGGACATGGAAACCTCGCGCGAGATCATCGAGAGCCGCGTGAATGCGCTCGGCGCATCTGAGGCAACGGTCCAGGTGCAGGGAACCGATCAAATCCTGGTGCAGATTCCCGGCATGTCCGACACCCAGGAAGCTCTCAACACTATCGGCCGCACCGGCAGCCTGGTGTTTGCGCGCCTGGACTCCTTCACCGACGAAACCGTGGTGAGTCAGATCGAAAACGGCCAATATGGCAGCCAGCAGACGATCTATGACGATCTGGGCAATGCTTTCCCGTCGGGCGAGACGAACGATCTCGAGGTAGCTGAAGGCACGTATACGCCGCTGATCACTGGCGAAAACATCACGCAGGTGACGGTGGGGCAGGAGAGCCAGACGTCTGCCGACTATGCGGTAAACGTAGCGCTGGATAGCGAAGGCTCGCAGGCGTTCGCCCAGGCTACCGAGGATCTTGTGTCCACCAACGGTCGAATCGTGATCATCCTGGACGGCGTGGTGCAAAGCGCCCCTGCGGTTCAGTCGGTCATTACGGGCGGCGAGGTGTCCATCACGGGCGGCTACACGCTGGACGAGGCGCAGAGCATGCGCACCATTCTGGAATCTGGCTCGCTGCCGGTGAGCTTCGAATACTCGCAAAGCCAGGTGGTTGGTCCCACGCTCGGCCAGGATGCGTTGGCGTCTGGTGTTGTGGTGGCTATCATCGGCTTGATCGTGGTGCTGCTGTACCTGCTGTTCTTCTATCGCGGACTGGGTCTTATCGCCTCTGCGATGATCGCCGTGTTCGCGGTGTTCTATCTGGGCCTTTTGGCCACGCTTTCCCATTTCGGCTTGTTCAGCCTGTCGTTGGCGGGCATTGCGGGCATCGTGCTGACCATTGGCATGGCGGCTGACTCGTCCATCCTCATCATGGAGCGCTTCCGCGAGGAGATTCGCATGGGGCGTTCGGTCAAGGCGGCTTCCAAGACGGGCGTGTGGCATGGCATCACCACTTCCATCGACGCCGACCTCGTGACGTTGGTGAGCGCGCTCACGCTGTTCTTCCTGGCTGCCGCATCGGTCAAGGGCTTCGGTCTTACGCTGGCGCTGGGCATCCTGTGCGACCTCGTGGCCATGCTGGTGTTCTTCATGCCGGTCGTGCGCTTGCTGGCACCCCATGTCATGCCGAAGCATCCCGCGTTCTGGGAGATCAAGGACTGCCTGGATCTTGCTGAGGCTGAACGTGCGGGCTCGCTGACGAGTAAGCCCAAGGGCCGCTTCATCAAGCGCGACATCGACTTTTTGGGCAAGCGCCGCATTTTCTTTGGTATCGCGGCAGTCATGATTGTGGCTGCGTTTGCGGTGATGGGCATTCGCGGCATGAACTTCGGCATCGAGTTCCAGGGCGGCACCTCTATCAGCATCCATGGAACCAGCGACGTGACCATCGAGCAGGTGCGCGATGCGTTCGCCGATGCGGGCGAGCCCGATGCAGTCGTCCAGACGACATCTGCCGACGGCCAGGAGGGCTTCCTGGTGCGCACGGCGGACACCTCCGCCGAGAACGCCGCTGCGGTGGCTAACACGGTGGCTGACCAGTTCGGCTGGTCGCACGACTCCATTGAAGTGACCACCATCGGTCCTGACTGGGGTGCGGGCGTCATCCAGGCTTCCGTGATAGCGCTTCTGGTGTCATTCGCGCTGATCATTGCCTACATCGCCATCCGCTTCGAATACAAGATGGGCATCTGCGCCATCATCGCGCTTTTGCATGACATCATCATCGTGGTGGGCATTTACGCGCTGGTAGGACGCGAGGTCACGCCGAACGCCGTGGCAGCGTTGCTCACTATTCTGGGTTACTCGCTCTACGACAAGGTGGTCGTGTTCCATCGCATCAACGAGAACATGAAGTCCGACGAAGGCAAGTGCTCGTTCATGACAATGGCGAACCGCTCACTCAACCAGGTGATCATCCGTACCATGAACACCTCTATTGCGCAGCTGGTGCCGGTTGTGGCCATGCTGCTGTTCGGCGGCGAGACGCTGAAGGACTTCGCGTTCGCTATGACCATCGGCCTGATCTGCGGCGCGTACTCCACGATCTCGGTTGCAACGCCGCTGTACAGCATCTGGAAGACGCGCGAGGACAAATACGCGCGCCTTGCCAAGAAATACGGTCCCGAAGTCGAGCGCTGCTACCTGGGCTATCTGCCTAACGATCCGCATGTGAAGGGCTTCCTGCAGGCGCAAGCTGCTGGCGAGGCGGCGAGTGTCACTGCTGACGAAGCGAAGCCCGATGTTGTGCAAAAGGAGCCGGCTGCTCCCAATGCCGCCGCAGGTGAGGCCGCTGCTTCAGCAACCGTCTCGGGCAATGTCGCCAAAGAGAAGATGGCGCAACGTCGCCGCCAGAGTCGCTCTCAGCGAAAGGGCGGCAACTAAACGCACGGCGTGATCGGGCGCTAAGCAATCTTGAAGCGGAGGGGTCTGCCTCTCCGCTTTTCATTTTCGGCGGCATCGCCCCGGATATGCTGTTGGCAAGGGAAGCGCTAGCGCGACAGAAACCGTGCTGCGTCCCATGAGCGGATGCGGGCGCATGCGCCTGCAACGTCCAAGACTCCGTAGGCAAACCCCTTGCGAACGAGCTCGGGCGGTAGCAGATCGTCGTACTTCTCGAACAGCGGAATCTCGCCTGGGTAGAGGAGCTCCATCGGGTCCAAACGCCCCGCTTCGAAATCGTCGGCCGCATGTCCAAATTCCAGCAGAAGCTCGCGCGGGTCGCCTGGCATCTTGAACTGGATGAAGTAAGGCCGCGACGATTCGATACCCTTGATCTGCAGTTTCGGAGCGATTCTGAGTTTCAGGATGCGCTCGAGCGCCAGAAACGCATAGCTGCCGAGCCAAGGCAGCAAGCACCACATATTGCCGCCCATGTTCACCAAAGGCAAGTCGGCCAACCCGGCGTTTTCCGCTACATGACGCGCAAGCTTCAAGCGCGCTTTGGCATTCTTCAGAAGGTAAGGGTACTCGGCATCTTCCTTGAGAGCCGTGCGCATGCGTTCGAGCACGCGCGTGTTGATATCGCCCGGGCAATCACCGAAATAGGCGGGCACCTTGCCCTTGACCATGGTGCAGTACACCAGATGGCGCGTGTGGTCGACCTCGTCGACCACCCACACGTGCCCAGCGATGGCTATCTTCTCGCCTGCGGGCGGCGGTTGCACGATGGCTCCGATCTCCTGCGACTCGCTCCGTACGGTGTATTCGACGTTCTCTTGGAACACCGCGTAGAACTTGAACGAGTTCACGATGCGCTCGCCCGCAAGCCCTACGATAAGCCCGCCGGATTCAGTGCGCTCGACAAGATCGGTCTCCAAGAGGTGCAGCAGCAGAAGGCGGAAATCGTCTTGTGTCACGCGGTGGAACGGTGCAAGCGGCAGCACGCGCGCTGCCAACGCAGCAGGGGAAAGCTCACCTTCAGAAGCCAACGTTGCAAGCGTTTGGTGTAGCAACAGGCTGTAGGGAAGCCGGTCAAGGCGCGGTGGTTCGACCCATCTATTCTCCAGATACAGCTGCACAAGCGCGATGCCTTGGAGCAGCTTCCACGGAATACTCTCCGGCGTCATGGAGCGCGCCTCGGGCTGCTCTTCGCGCATGACGAAGTGCATCTCCTGCGGAGCGCCGCGCCGGCCGGTTCGCCCCATGCGCTGCAAAAACGACGAAACCGTAAACGGCGCATCGATCTGAAACGCCCGCTCAAGACGCCCGATGTCGATGCCCAGCTCCAAAGTGGCCGTGGTGACGGTAGTGAGCGCGGATTCTTCGTCTTTCATAAGCGCCTCGGCGCTTTCGCGAAACGATGCAGACAAGTTCCCATGATGAATGAGGAACCGATCAGGCTCGCCCTTCGCCTCGCAATACTGCCGAAGCGTCGTGCAAACCGCTTCCGCTTCCTCCCGCGAATTCACAAACACCAAGCACTTGCGCCCCTTCGTATGCTCAAACACATACCCAACCCCCGGATCCGCCGCCGCAGGAGCCACATCCCGTATCTCGTCCCCATCCCAAGGGAATCTCCCGTCCAATTCCCCATTCCCAAGAGGAGCACTCCTACCGGGGCCTCCTGTCTCGAGAGCGTCAACGCAGGCCGCGAGGGTGGGGTCGGACAAGTCCACCTCTTCCGCAGCCTGAGGCCCCGAAACGTAGAAGTGCTCCATCGACAGCCTCCAGGTGCGCCCCGGATCATCAATCCTCGGAATGAACGTGCCGCGCCCTGTGCCAGCCGCCAGATAAGCACCAGCAAGCTCAGGGTCGCCGATGGTGGCAGACAATCCGATACGGCGCGGGTTCACGCCGGCGAGGCGTCCAAGCCGCTCTATCAAGCAAAGCGTTTGCCCACCGCGGTCGCCCCGCAGAAGCGAGTGAACCTCGTCGATCACCACATAACGCAGATCGCAGAACAGCCGCGCGATGGAGGAGTGCTTGCGCAGCAAAAGCGCCTCCAGCGATTCGGGGGTGATCTGCAGAATGCCGGAAGGGTTTTTCATCAAGCGGGCTTTACGCGAGGCCGCTACGTCGCCGTGCCAGTGCCATACAGGCACATCCGCCTCCGCGCAAAGGTCGGTCAGCCGCTCGAATTGATCGTTGATCAGCGCCTTCAGCGGCCCAATGTAAAGCGCGCCCACTGAAGCAGGCGGATCGTCCCAGAATTCGGTGAGAATGGGGAAGAACGCCGCCTCTGTTTTTCCCGATGCGGTGGAAGCGGCAAGGAGCACGTTGTCGTTAGTGTTGAAGATGGCGTCGGCTGCCGCAACCTGAATGGCACGCAGGTTCTCCCATTCGTGCTGGTAGATGAAATCCTGGATGAACGGGGCATATCGCTCGAAGGTTCCCATGGCATGCCCCTAGATGGTGAACTCGGCATAGGGGTTCGCGGCTGTCGTTTGGCCGTCGGCAGGCGAAGCAGCCGGCAACTCACCCTCGCTTGACCCTGACTCGAGCGGTTGCGCATAGTCGAACGATTCGGATTCCAAAAGCTGCGCCACGCTCACCTGGGGGTTCTGACTGACGATGTCGAGCAGCTCAATGAAATCGCGAATTACCTCGCGCGGCGTCAAATGGGTGCTGGCACCCACGCGGCCAAATTCGATGCGCAGAAACGCTGCCAGGTCGTCTTCGCCAAGCGTCCGCTCGTAGTCGAACAGCCCGGCATGGATGTCGGCAAGCTTCTCGATGAGGACGAACAACTCCTCGTGGGTGAGGGGCTCCAACCGGATGACCGGAGCCAGCAAGTCCATCAACCCTTCGCTTGCAAAACGCCCCTGAGCCAGGCGACTGCGAAGGGCTTCATAGCTGTAGATGCCGCGGCGTTGGTCTTCGATGGACTGCGGCGTTCCTCCCATGATGATGCCTAGATGGCGGGCCTTGCCCTGCAGGGTGTCGTTGTACATGGTAAGGATCTTCTCGTAGTTGTACTGGCGCGTGATGGCGTTTGGGATTTTGTACAGGTTCACCAGCTCGTCGATCAGCACCAAAAGCCCCTTGTAGCCCGCACCTTTCAGGAAACAGGCGAACAGCTTGAGATAGTCGTACCAATCGTCGTCCGTGACAATGACGTTCACGCCCAGTTCCTGCTTCGCCTCGGTCTTCGTGCGGTATTCCCCGCGCAACCATCGAATGACGTTGGCTTGGGTGTCTTCGTCTCCCTCGCGCCAAGCACGATGGTAGCGGGCGAGCAGTTTGGCGAAATCGTAGCCGTGGACCATCTCTTCCAACTGGCGAATGACGGCGTAGATGCGCGCTTCAACTTGGTCATCGAATGCGGGGTCGTCTTCGGAAAGGCCGCTTGCTGCCACCTCGGCGCGAAGATTCGCCAGCCAACGATCCAAAATGAGGGTAAGCGCGCCGCCTTCCGGACGCGTTTTGGTGGACAGGTTGCGCATGAGCTCACGGTACGTGGCAAGACCTTGCCCGCGCGTGCCTTGCAGGCGTCGTTCAGGGGAAAGGTCGGCGTCGCACACGGCGAAGCCGTTGCCCATGGCGTGGTTTCGGATGGTTTGGAGAAGGAAGCTCTTGCCGCTGCCGTAGCGGCCCACCAGGAATCGGAATGACGCACCACCGTCGGCGATGAGATCAAGGTCGTGAAGGAGCGCTTGGATTTCACGCGCGCGCCCGACAGTGATGTAGGGCAGTCCAATGCGCGGCACCACGCCACCCTTCAGGGAGTTGATGATGACCGCCGCCACACGACGGGGAACTTTGGGTGTGCTGCCGTTTGCCAGGGGCGTCGCTGCGTTTGTCATGTCGCTCATGCTTCCACGATTCCTCTCACGTCTTCGAGGTAGTCTTCCAGTATTACGGGGCCATCGTCGCCTTCTTCTAGGATGACGTCGCCAATTTCGTCGAGGGCTTTTTCGTTGATGGCGTCCATCATCATCGGCTCTGATACGCCGGCATCCGACAATGCGACTTTGCGCTCAGCAGCCTCTGCGCCTGAAAGCAGGCAGCGGAGATACGCTGTCTCGGCAGGGGAAAACGGCGAGGTGGGGGCAACAGGGGAGGGCTGGTCGTCCTCTGACCCAGCTTCAGAGAGAAGGGGCGCTTCTTCTGCGTGGTGCGGCGTTGACGGTCCAACCTGGATCTCGTCTATCTCAGTGGCTTCTATATGTGCGGCCGTTGGCGTTGGCTCTGCTTCTGCGCGCTCTTCATCCACCAGCAGCGCTTCGCAGGACAGCGCCGCTTCTGCGCGGATACCCGAAAGCTTCGAGAAATCAATGGACACGTTCCGGCGCTCCGCCTCCAGACGCGCGCGCTCTTCGTCTTCTGCTTGCGCTTGACGCTTCTCCATTGCTGCATCGATCTGCTTGTCGATGATGCGCATGACGTATTTCGGGGCCGAGACGTCCTTCAGCCGCGGTTCGACGCCCAGGCGCTCGCGCAGGCGGTCATCGGCGGCTTTCAGCAGTGCGCCAAGCTTGCGGCTGCGGTCGGTCACGTGATAGAGCCTCTCGCAACGCCACCTGCCGTTTGCGCAGATGAAACGCGTGACAGGACCTATTTCCATGACTGCATCGGGATGTTTTCCCTGCGGCAGGAATACCGCCGAGCGAAACATTGCGTAAGGCATCGCCGACCTCACGCCGAACAGGCTCTCAAACAGTGAGTGCTTGCGCTGCGTGCGGTAATACGCAGAAAGCGAACGCCACATACCGCAGACGATGGAGCGAACCGCCTCTTCGTCTTCGCGAAGCATCCGAGACTGATCGATGCGGTACGACGAAAGCGCCGCAAGCGCACCGAACAGACGCGCGTCAGAGATGAGGCTATTGGCAGGTGCTTCGCTTTCCCGAGTGGCTTGCTCTTCGAAATCCTGCAAGACGGCCAAGGCTTCATCGTGCACGCGGCCGGTCTTTCCGCTGGCTTCGTAGAACAGGCGCTCGGCATCTTCGTGCAGTCCGTGGTAGATGGCGTAATCGCGACACCATTCCCGCGCGTAGCGCTCAATCCGCTCATCTAGTTTCGCGTAGGCGCGATAGAAACCCTCCAGATTTCGAAGCCCTTGCTCAGGTGGCACGGCTCCTTCCGGGCCGATGCTGTTGGCAAGCTCGTAGAGGTGCAGGAACGCGAACGAGAGCGAGGTTTTCTCCAGGTTTCCCTTGCGTGCTTTCGTCCGCCATGCGAAATAGCCGCGCAGCTGCTGGTCGGTCAGGCCGCGGTAGGTGGGGAAGTAACGCTGGGCTGTGCCATGGAACTCGTAGTCGTCCTCGTAGGAGGCTGCAAGCAACGCCTGCTCAACGAACAGTTGGTTCTCCGCAAGGATGAGCTCAGTGGCTTTCCTCTCAAGCGCGCGCAGCTCTTGCAGAAGAGGTGGCAGCTCGACGGAGGGAGAGCATTCATACGCGTCGTTTACGGAAGTCGTCCGTTGCTCCCAAGCATAAGAAGCAACGCGGTTGCCGCGGCGATGCGTCGTGCTTGCCGTGCGAGGGGATGTTTGGCCTGCCCGCGCAAGGTGACCTCGAGAGAAAGAGGTTGTTAGCATTTCGCCAGATGAGAGCTTTGAAGGATGCTTGGCGCTCGCTCCGTTGCGCGTGCGATCCTTCAACAGGTCCGCACCCGTGCGCAGGATAGGTTCGTCGCGATAGACCTTTTGGTCGGCAAGGCGGTTGCCGCGGGCGCGTTCGTCCGCAAGGATGCGACCAATAAGCCGCTGCGCATAGCCCATGCCGGCCGCCCCCTTCCACGCGAAGCCAAGCTGTTTCTCGCGGTTATTATACGGCGAAAACGGCGTTAATTAAAACATGTGTTCGTTAAAACACATGTACGATATTGAAAATGAGAAAAAATGACTGTCCCTTTTTCTCATTGGGGCATCGGGGGCGTGTTGTCTTTTTGCTGCGCTGTGTGGTTTCTTAGCGTGCTGATTGACTGTGTCTCCATTGCGAAGGGGAGCATCCGAACTCGCGGCGGAACGCTTCGTCGAACGAAGACGATCGTGCGTAGCCAACTGTCTTCGCCACCTTCGCGACGTTCGCGCTGCCATCTGCTAGCAATCGATGTGCGACCCGCATCCGTTCTTCCCGAAGACGCTCGGCTACGCCTTTGCTGCATACGCGTCGGAATGCCTCGCAGAGCCTCGAGCGACTCACATACAACTCGTCAGCGATGGATTTCGCAGTTAGCGGTTCAGCGAAACGTGATGAAATGATAGCTTCGGCCTGATTGAAGAGCGTTATGTCTTCTTGTCGCGCTTCACTCTCGACGGCAGATTCGCAGTGCGTCAATAGTGCTCCTAGCGCTTCGAGCGCCTTGGCGTGAAAGTACGGCGCGGCACCGGGAAGAACGGCGCGTTTGGGGGTGAACGCCCGCAAGATGATCCTCGTCTCAGGAGGCGGGCTTGCGGGATCGAGCGACCGCATCAATTCGCTTGCGTTCCCGAAATCGTCAGGGAATTTTCTTGCCATCCTGCTGAAGTAGTCTGGGGTGTAGGTGATGCTTGTCGACTCGTAAAGCACTCCTGCCTGCATGAGGCAGCGCGTCGCTCCTCCTTCCTGTGAAAACGCTGCGAGGTTTTCCGTTTCGTTGGATGCGGCGGCGCTTGTGCCCGGTAGCGAGAGGTACGTTGCGCGCGAGCCCGAGAAGATGCAGGAGAAGTCCGTCGGGCGCTCTTCAAGAAGCAAAGGTCTCTTAAGGCGCAGCGAGTGCATGCTCACAAGGCAGTCGTCGCCAAGGGGCGCGGTCCAGAGGAAGCCCTCGCCGAGCGGCTCCGGCAACGTTCCGTACAACCCGCAGCGGATGGGTTCCATCTTGAAGGAGAGTTGCTCCACCTGCGGTTCGACGAACGTCCGCAGGTGTTGCGGCATACCCGATCGCAACGCGTCCACGGGCTCTCCTTTCGGTTTATGTTTCGAGATCGTCCTGGTTCGTTTCGAGTGCGTCCCCGGTTTCTGCACCGGGGGATTGGCATCTGTCCGCAATGATAAGTTAACTATGTATAACTATCAAGCGCGCTACCCGTTTTCCCGGTCCCTTTGGGTAAGGCGCGCGTGTTCGAAGATTGGAGGTTTTGCATGAAGAAAGGGGAAGGATCCCCACGCAAGCGAGGTGCTGCGTCAAGGCTGCTGGACTTTGCCGAACAGCGTAAAGCGCTCACGTATTTGGGTTGCGTGCTTTCGGCGGTGTCGATGGTCGTGGGGTTTGGCCCATATGTGTGTATCTGGCTGGTGGCGCGTGATCTCATTGCAGTCGCGCCCGATTGGAGCGCGGCAGCCAGCATCGCTGCGTACGGATGGTGGGCGCTTGGGCTTTCTGCTGCGTCCATCGCGCTGTACTTCGCAGGGCTCATGTGCACGCACTTGGCGGCGTTTCGCTGTGCGGCAAACATGCGCAAACAAGCAACTGGGCATCTGATGCACGCATCACTGGGGTACTTCGACACACACGCATCGGGTGCGTTGCGACGTGTGGTGGACGGCTGCGCGGCCGAGACGGAAGGATTGCTTGCGCACAAGCTGCCCGATACGGCCGGCTCGGTTGCCATGATCGTCGGCATGATCGTGCTGTTTTTCGTATTCGATTGGCGGCTGGGGCTTGCGTGCTTGGTGCCTGTCATTTTGTCGCTTTGCTGCCTGTTCTACATGATGGGCGGGCGCGGCATGGACTTCATGACGAAGTACATGGAGTCGCTCGTGAAGATGAACAAGACAGGCACCGAGTACGTTCGTGGCATCCCTGTGGTGAAGGTGTTCCAGCAGACAGTCTATTCCTTCAAGGCGTTCCATGACGCCATTCAGGAATTTACGCGTCTTGCGCAGGACTACGCAGTGAGATGGTGCCAAACGCCACAGTCGCTTTCGCTCACCATCATCAACGGTGTGGCAATCTTTCTTGTGCCGGTTGCCATCCTTCTTGCGCCTGGGGAAGGGGATTTCGGGACGTTCCTGGCGAATTTCGCCTTCTACGCCATCTTCACGGCGGTTATCCCTACGGCCATGACGCGTGTGATGTTCATGTCCGAAGCGTTTCAGTCTGCCGCAGATGCCGTGAATCGCGTAGAGGAGGTGCTTGCCGCTCCCGTGATGCAAGCTCCGGCAAACCCGCAAGTGCCGATGGACAACTCTATCGTGTTCGAGGACGTGAGCTTCACTTACGAAGGAGCTGAGGTGCCTGCGCTCAACCATGTGAGCTTCTCGGTGCCCGCTGGGTCGACTGTTGCGCTGGTGGGTCCGTCCGGTGGCGGCAAGACTACGGCGGCAAGCCTCGTGCCGCGCTTCTGGGATGTAAGTGATGGCCGCGTGCTCTTCGGAGGCGTGGACGTACGTTGCATGGATCCGCACGATCTGATGGATCGCGTGTCGTTTGTGTTCCAGGCGAATCGCCTGTTCAAGCAAAGCGTTTTGGAGAACGTGCGGGCGGCGCGGCCCGATGCGTCGCGCGCGGAAGTGTGCGAGGCTTTGCATGCCGCCCAATGTGACGACATAATCGCGAAGCTGCCCGACGGCATCGACACCGTGTATGGCGCACAGGGCACCCATTTTTCCGGCGGCGAGGTGCAGCGGCTCATGTTGGCTCGCGCCATTCTGAAACGCGCCGACGTGGTGGTGCTCGATGAGGCCACGGCATTCGCCGATCCCGAAAACGAGGTAAAGATCCAACGTGCGTTCAGCGAGCTCGCGCGTGGGCGCACCGTCCTTATGGTGGCGCACCGTTTGTCCACGGTGCGCAACGCCAACTCGATCGTGGTACTCGATGAGGGTCGCGTGGCGGAGCAGGGCACGCACGATGAGTTGCTGGCCGCAGGTGGCTTGTATGCCCGCATGTGGGCAGACTACGAGAAGGCGGTCAGCTGGAAGATCACGTCTGAGGAGGTGGCCTAGATGTCCATCAAACAGAAATACGGGCTTACCGACGAGGGTGTGCGCAACGTCAAGCTGGGAGCCATTTGGACCGCCGTGTCGAACCTTGTGGTGTTCGCAGGTGTGGGAGCACTCTTTCTGGCGATGGGCGCATTCATGGACCATCTGACGGGCGGGGCGGCGCTGCCCGATATCGTGCCGTTTGCCGTTGGGCTCATCGTGTTTGCGGTCGTGCTGTTCATCACCGAATACTTCGCCTACTACTACCAGTACGGCGTCATTTACAAAGAAAGCGGCAGGTTGCGCATCAGGCTTGCCGAACGCTTGCGAAAGCTCCCGCTATCGTTTTTCGGTAGGCGCGACCTGGCAGATCTCACCGAAACCATCATGGGCGACGTAAAGACCATTGAACACGCTTACAGTCACGTGCTGCCCGAGCTTTACGGTGCCTACATCATGTTGGGGGTTACAGCAGTGGGACTGCTTGCGTTTGATTGGCGACTGGCTATCGCGGCTCTCTGGAGCGCACCGGTGGCGCTTGGGTTGCTGTTCGGCGCACGTCGGGCGTTGCAGCCTATGATGCATGCCACGCGCATGAAAGGGCTTGCTATATCCGAGGACATCCAGGAGGCGCTCGAATGCGTGCGCGAGGTGCGCGCGACCAACCAGGAAGAGCGATACCTCGAGCATATCCGCGCCGACATCGATGCCGCAGAGCGCCAGGCGGCGAAATCAGAGATCGCGTGCGGCGTCTGCGTGAACGGCGCCCAGATCGTGTTGAGGCTGGGCATTGCCACTACCATCCTTTTTGGTTCGATTCTCGTGCTTGATGGTTCGTGCGGCTTCATGACACTGTTCTATTTCCTGCTGGTGGCGTCGCGCATTTATGCGCCGTTTGACCAGTGCCTGATGCTTATTGCGGAGCTGTTTTCCGCTAAAACGTCTGCTGCGCGCATGAAAGACTTCTACGACGAACCGCTAGCTGCAGGATCGGAGTCGTTTGAACCGCAAGGCCACACTGTGGCATTCGAGGACGTGGGCTTTTCCTACGGCGAAGGCGGGAAAGTTCTCGACGGCGTGGAGTTTGTCGCGCGTGAGGGCGAAGTTACGGCGCTCGTGGGACCTTCGGGTTCGGGCAAGTCGACGTGCGCGCGACTGTCGGCGCGTTTGTGGGATGCTACCGAAGGACGCGTGACCGTAGGTGGCGTTGACGTGGCGCGGGTCGACCCTGAGGTGCTGCTGCGCGATTTCTCGGTGGTGTTCCAGGATGTGGTGCTCTTTGACGATACCGTGATGGGCAACATTCGACTTGGGCGGCGCGGTGCCACCGACGAAGAGGTGCTTGCCGCTGCGCACGCGGCGAACTGCGACGAGTTCGTGGGCAGGTTGCCGCAGGGCTACGACACGCCCATCGGCGAGAACGGCGCACGGCTTTCCGGTGGCGAGCGCCAGCGCATCTCCATCGCGCGGGCGCTTCTGAAGGATGCTCCTATCGTACTGCTTGACGAGGCGACGGCTTCTCTTGACGTGGAGAACGAGACCGAGGTGCAGGGCGCGCTTTCCCGCCTGCTCGTCGGCAAGACGGTGATCGTGATTGCGCACCGTATGCGCACCGTCATGGCAGCTGACAAGGTGGTCGTACTCGACAGGGGCCGTGTGGCTGAGCAGGGCAGCCCGCAGGAGCTTCTGGAACGCGGAGGCTTGTTCGCCCGTATGGTGCGCCTGCAGACCGAAAGTGCCGAGTGGGCACTTTAAATTAGCCTAATCTAACTTTGTGCTACAATGCTTGGAAAACGCCCCGCTATTCAGCGGGGCGTTCCGAGTGGGCTTTTGCGTGTCGGGCGGGAAGAAGGGTCGAAGACGGATATGATTCAGGATCTGGAGCTGAACGCGTCGACGGTGGTTATCACCATCGTCGTTTTGATTCTATTCGCGCTTGCGTTGCGTGTTGCCGTTCGCAGCTGGACGGGCAAGCGCGACTGCCACGGAAGCGGCGATTGCGATAAAGATAATCGCCGCGGCTCCGATTCGTAAGCCTTGCCTGCCTTTGCTCCGAAAAAACTATTTGTGTTTGTAGCCGGTGTATATCGTCATAATTGCGCAGACGACGCTTGCCCACGCCCAAAAACGATGTCTTTTCATGGCAGCCTCCAAAGTTTGACATGGTTGACAAAGCTTGCACACCGCATTATCGTTCAAAAAGTTAGCTGTTTGCAACTAAAAGTTCATCGCAGAGCAGAAAGGGAGGCATCATGAAGGACGGAACGAGAAACGGATTGCTGGTAGGGGCGGGCTTTCTTCTTGGAACGGTCGGCATCAAAGCGCTGACAAGTCCGGCGGCGAAGCGCTGCTACGTTCAGGGCGTCGCCTACGGTCTGCGCGCGAAGGAAAGCTATTCCAGCATTGTCGAAGAGGCCAAAGCGCAGGTGGATGACATCGTTGCAGAGGCAAGCTACATCAACAGCTCGCAATCTTTCGAGTCTGAAGAGCAGCGGGCATCCGAGGATGTGGTAGACGCAGCGTCGAACCCCGAAAAGTAGCGCAATGGACTTCTCGATCGAGCACGAGGTTCCCGGCAGAGTGCGCGTCAGGCTTGTCGGGCAGGTCCCAGACGAAGATCTCGATGCGTTCTCGACGGTGATCGAGGAGATCCCCTGTGTGGAGAAAGCGGTCGTGTACCCCCGCATCGGGTCTGTTGCGGTGAGCTACCGCCAAGTCGACGGGGCGCGGAGTGCAGTGTTGGAGTCCCTTTCCCGCATTGATGCTCGCGCAATTGATGATGCCCGTTCGCGTTGCATCGTTTCGCTTGCACCGCGCACGCATGCGTTGATGCTCGATCTTGCGGCGCTTGTCGGCTTCCATATGATGCGCAAGCTGTTCGCTCCGCTTCCTCTTCGCGCTGCTTGGGCGGCATGGCGCTACCGGCACTTCCTCAAAGACGCGCTCCGTTCGATCGGTCGCTGTCGTTTGGATGTGCCTGTGCTCGATGCAGCGGCGATTGGGGTGTCGTTTCTCAAGCGCGACCCCAAGACGGCAAGTGAAACCATGTTTTTGCTTGATGTCGGAGAAACGCTTGAGGATTACACGCGCGCACGTTCGGAAAACGAGCTCATTCACTCGCTGTTGGCAGTTCCGGAAACCGCGCAGAAGATTGAAGGCGATCAGGAAATCAGCATAAGCTCGTCTGAGTTGGCGGCGGGCGATCTTGTGGTCGTGCGAACCGGCATGCCCATTTGCGCCGATGGCGTAGTTGAATGTGGCATGGCAATGGTGAACCAGTCGACGCTTACTGGTGAGCCACTTGCTGTCGAGCGCGCTGTTGGCGACGATGTGTTTGCGGGTACCGCTGTTGAAGAGGGCGAGATTTTCGTGCGCGTGCGATCGAGTGCGGGTGACACGAAGCTCCGCTCCATCATGTCGCTTGTAGAGCTGTCCGAATCGCTCAAAGGATGTGCGCAAACGCGGCGCGAACGGCTGGCCGATTCTGTTGTGCCATGGAATTTCTTGCTTGCCGGCGCCGTTGCGCTTACAACAAGAAGCTTGGCTAAGACATCGGCGGCGCTTATGGTCGACTATTCCTGTGCGCTTAAGCTTACGGGGTCGATCGCTGTGCTTTCGGCTATGAGCCAAAGCGCGAAAGCGGGATTCACTGTGAAAGGCTCGCAATGCTTTGAGGAATTCGCTGCCGCCGACACAATTGTGTTCGACAAGACGGGCACGCTTACCGAGGCGACTCCCCAGGTGGCATGCGTCATTGCACTTGATGGATGGAACCGCGGGCAGATCCTGAGGCTTGCCGCGTGCCTTGAAGAGCATTTTCCGCATCCTGTTGCCCGTGCGGTTGTTCGTGCGGCTGCGGAGCGCAACCTCAGGCACCGCGAACGCCACGCAGAAGTGGAGTACATCGTCGCGCACGGCATCGCCTCTTCGCTTGACGGCAAACGCGTGGTTATAGGCAGCGAGCATTTCGTCATTGGCGATGAAGGCGTTTCTGTCAGCGATTATCAGCGTGCGAAAATAGAAGCTGAAGCAGAGGGCCTCTCGGTTCTTTACCTGGCGGTTGACGGCAACCTGGTGGGTGCTATCGGGATCGAGGATCCGCTCAAGTCCGACGTCGCCGAAAGCATCGCCCGATTGAAGGATCTCGGATTCGATCGCATCGTCATGCTTACAGGTGACAACGAGCGAGCTGCTGCACGCATTGCGGGCGAAGCTGGCATTGAGGAATACGAAGCGAACCTGTTGCCCGAACAGAAACATGCTTATGTCGAACGGCTTGTCTCGCAAGGTCGTCGTGTCGTGATGGTGGGCGATGGCGTGAACGATTCGCCGGCGCTTTCTGCTGCTAACGTTGGCGTGGCGATGGCTGCGGGCACAGCGATTGCGAAAGAGGTTGCCGACATCACGCTCTCCGACGGCGATCTTGCTTCTCTTGTGTCGTTGAGAATGCTGTCGACGAACCTCATGCGTCGGCTTGATGCGTCATTCGCGCAGGTGATAGCTGTCAATTCCGCATTGCTCGCAGGCGGTATTGCGGGCGTGGTGACGCCGCAGGTTTCTTCGCTGCTTCACAACGCTTCCACGGTCGCGTTGAGTCTACGGTGCTCAGCGCCGTATAGGGTGCGGAGCAAATCGATGTGACGGTATGGTACCCTTGTGCGCAAAGAAAGCGGGCATCCGCGCTGCCGGGTGTCCTTGGGAAGAAAGGAACCCCATGAGCGAGGAAGTGCGCACGGGCAGTGCCCCGAATTTCTGTCCGCCGGTTGAAGAGGGCATCACGTTCTCGATGGAGGACGAGCATGGTGACGAGACCCTGATGGAGTTCCTCGGGCTCATTTTGCACAATGGCCGCAGCTATGGCTTCTTCTTCCCGGTGACCGAGGATGCTCCGGCGAAGTCGTCCGGTGAGGTCATTCTGCTTGAAGTGGTCGAGCTTGACGAAGAGGGCCAGCCCGCTGCATTCGAGCTGGTGGAAGACGAGGGCATCGCCAACGAGGTGTACGCTGATTTCAAGGAAGCCACCAAGGATATCTACCGTTTCGAGTAATTGCCGAAACGAAGCTGTTGAGTCAGGGCCTTCTCATCGATGCGAAGGCCCTTTTCGTTTTAAAGCGCGAGTGGTTCCCAGGTGCCTTCGATGTCGCAGAGCCAGGTTTGCGCGTCCTTCATGCTGAAAAACGTGAGCTCGGGGTCGTTGGGCCCTGCGTGCTGTTCTCCGAGGGCAGCCATGTGCGCAAAGCCTGCTTGGCGCACTTCAGGTCCGGCTTGATCGTCGAGATCGGCCAAGCCGCGCAGGATGATCCACCCGCGCCCGGGCTTCCAGGCGGTCAGCTCAAACTTCGGATTCGCCTGCAGCTCACGGTAGACGTCTTTGGTCGTGGCGGTGCAAAACCAGATGCGCCCGCCTTCCAGCGCCGCGAAGCTGAACGGCCGCACGTGAGGTTGGTCGCCCTCGCAGGTTGCCAGGTACCAGGCCGGCACGCTGGTGAGGTATTCCAAGATGGTGGTGAGCCCTTGCGAGGCTGCTCCCGCAACGATGGGCGTGCCCGTTCTGTCGACAGAGGCCTTGCAGCCGGCGTTTTCTGCCATGCGCGATCCTTTCTCTTTTACGCGGGGATGAAGTTCACGGCGATGATGCAGCAAAGCATCAGCGCGACCACGCCTGTTCCTGCCGCGTCACGGCGCGACAGCGCCATGGGGTGCAGTCGCGTGCGTCCTTCGCCGCCGTGATAGCAGCGCGACTCCATGGCTGCCGAAAGCGTTTCCGCATGGCGGAACGCGCTGGTGAACAGGGGCACTATCAGCGAAAGCAGCATGCGCGCCCTGCCTTGGGAAAACGTTGCGCCGCGGCTGACCTGGGCGCGGTGGATGATAACGAGCTCTTGGGCGAATTGCGGCAAGAAGCGCAGCGCGATGCCCATCATCATGCTGAGCTCGTGAGCCGGCACGCCCAAGCGCGAAAAAGGCTTCAGCAGATGTTCGAACGCGTCGGTGAGGTCGAGCGTCTGCGTGGTCAGCGTGAGCAGGCTCATGTCCAACAACAAAAGCAAAAGCCGGCACGAGATGAACGCCGCCTGCACCAGGCCGCCTTCGCTTATGCGGATGATCCACCACTCGAACAGCACGCGCCCGCCTTGCACGAAGAACACGTTGAGCAGGGCGGTTATCACCACGATGAACGCCAGGGGCGCGATGGAGCGCAGCGCCTTGCCCCACGGTATGCGGGCGATGGCGAAAAACGCTGCCGTGAACACGGCGCACACGGCAAGCCCCCAAAACGTCTGCGCAGCAAACACCACCACCATCAGCGCGAGGGACAAAAGAAGCTTCGCGCGCGGGTCCATCCGATGGATGGGGCTAACGCCTGGCCAGTAGCGTCCGATGATGGCGCTGCTAGGCATTGGAATGCTCCTTGCCTGCCACTTGGGCAGCGCCTAGTTGGGATGCGATTGCGTCTGCGAGAGACTCCACGTCGTAGAGCTGCGGTGCAAGGCTGAACCCCGTATCGCGCAGTTCGGAAGCGAAGCGCTGCGCCGCAGGTGCATCAAGCCCCATGCTGCGCAAGCCTTCGACATCGGCGAACACTTCCTGCGGCGTGCCCAAGCGAAACACCTCGCCGTCGGCGAGCACCAGCACGCGGTCTGCTAGGCGCGCGAGGTCGTCCATGCTGTGCGACGCCATGATGATGGACAGGCCGCTGCGGTGGAGCTCGTCGATCAGCTCGAGGAACTCTTCGCGTGCGACGGGGTCCAGCCCGGCGACGGGTTCGTCCATTACCAGCACGCGCGGTCGCATGGCCAAAACGCCCGCGAACGCCACGCGGCGCTGCTGGCCGCCCGAAAGTTCGAAGGGGCTGCGTTCGGCGATGTCGTCCTCGTCCAGATGCACCAACCGCAATGCCTCGCTTACGCGCTCCGCCACTTCTTCTTCGGAAAGCCCCAGGTTGCGTGGGCCAAACGACACATCCTCACGTACCGTGGCGGCGAACCGTTGGTGCTCGGGGTACTGGAACTCCCATCCCACTGCGCTGCGGCAATCTTCTGCCGTGCGCTTGTCCGCGAGGTCGCGCCCGTCGAACAACACGCGGCCCTCAT
>CALUHI010000029.1 GCA_944320405.1 uncultured Eggerthellaceae bacterium | reverse complement strand
CGTTCGCTGCACCAAAACGCGCAGCGTTTTTGTGGAGCGATTTTGCGGGCCGTTGACGCGGCCGGGCGCAGGGTTCGCGCAAGCCCCAGCGGCGTTTGAGCGGAAGCGGTACCTACCGCTGGCGGTCTTTACCGTCGGCGGCAGGTACCGCGTTTGGAGCTTTTTTCACCAAGGAAGCCGCACTTTTTTGAGCATTCCCCTGAACCTCTCTTCCGCATCAGGAAACGCCTTTCTCTCCTGCATCTTCTCGGGCTCGCGATGATTCGGATTTCGCCAAACTTGAAACCGTTGCATTGAAGGGCTTCCACGATCTCGCTTCGCCATTCGTTGAAAATGCTTGCCGCCGTATCGTCGTCGATGTAGATTCCCAGCACGGCTTTTCCGCCCGAACCGGAATCCTTTGCTAAGAACAAGCCGTTGATATGGTTGAGCAGGTACTCTCCTGACATGGGCTTGCAAGCGAATGCGCAACGTACCGCCTGCGCAAAAAGGCAGTTGTTTCTTTTGATTTTGAACAGCTTCGCGCGTTCTGGCGGCAGGCTTTTCATCAGGTCGTCCATGCACAGGCCTATCCTTTTCACCTGTCCTCCTTTCCGCGCGGAGCGCCATGCGTCCGGCACCTGCCGCTATCAACAGGCACCGGACGCATTTTAGCCCCGATCTGCACTTTCAGAGCGTCTCTCTCGGCGCGCTTTAATCAACGAACGCCACCGGGCGCAGCACGCCGCGCGTTTCGAAGCGCACGCGCTTGCCGTGCACCAGTTCCGGCCGCTCGAACGAATCGTTGTCAAGCGTCCCCTCGAACGATTCGCCATCGCAGCTATCGTCCATGACGCGCGCATGGGTCTGGTCATCGACGATCACCCACATGCCCTCGCCGCATCCCTGCTCGAACTCTTCCTGCGTCTTGGGGAAATTGACCTTCACGTGCTTCATCTTCCATCCTCCTTGCAATCAAAAGCCTATGCCGTGCTTGACGAACGCATCCCTTGTGGTGAAGCAAAGCTGTTCCATCCAATCTGCGAGCTTGTCTGCGTCGTCAAGCAAAATCCTGATCGAATCCGGTTCCCCCCTGCCCGCTCTCCACCAGCCGACCGCATGCTCTTCCGCGTCGAAATCCTCTGCATAACAGCACATCGACTTCCAAAACGCATTCGGCGTTTCGGAGTCAAGGGAAAACGAAAAGTCCTCGCCGGCATCGGAACAGATCGACAGCTCCGCCCAACCGTCGTCGTCGAAGCTGCAATGCCAGCCTTCGGATTCAGCCGCATCAACGGCGATGCTCTTCCATGCATCCATCCTTGGCGCTCCTTCCGCTCGTCAGGCCTCGCCAATCGAAGCCCGCCTTCGATTGGCTTGACAGAGCCGATCGCCCGGAGCCCGGGCGGGTCAGACGAGCCTGCGAAAAGCGAACGTGAGCGAGCGGCGCCTGCGCATAAGCGCGAAGCGGTTATGCGCAGGGGTTTTGCGGGCCGTTGACGCGGCCGGGCGAAGGGTTCGCCTGAGCCTTAGCGGCGTTTGAGCGGGCGTGGTATGTACCGTCGGCGGTAGAGACACTTGGCGGTACTTACCACATGGCTTTCGGACAGAGACGCAAAGAAAGCCCGGCCCTTGCGGGTCGGGCTGTTCGCGTCGGTGCTGCTACCCGAGGCAGTTGATGTGGTGCCTCAGCATCGCCTGATGGTCGCCTACCGCCACCAGGGAGATCGCGTCGAAGCGAATCGGCTTGTCGATCAGGTCGGGATCGTCCGTGTGTGCGGACAGCCATTTCACCGCCGACTGCTCCATGTCCGAGCGGCGCGCCTCTTCCGGTGAGGGCATCCCTTCGCCGGCACCCCTCACGCGCACCTGGCAGAAGACCGTGAAGTCGCCGTCCTTCGCCACGAAGTTAACCTGGTCGCTCGGCGAGAAGAAACCGTCGTCGATGATCTCGTAGCCCTGCCTGCACAGGAACCTCATCGCGGCTTCGATCGCCCTTTCCTGCAGCGTTTTCTCCATTTCATGCTCCTTCCGCTTGAAACCGCCCTTTGCGGCTCGTTGCCGCGCCTATCGCCGGGTTCTCGGCGGCGCGCAAGGGAGGCAAGGGAAACCCGGAGGGCTTTGAGTTTTCCGCGTGCGGAAAAGTTTTCCCGCCCTTGCGCGGCGGCGAGGTTCCGGCGATCATGCGCTGCTTTGAGCCCTGGTGCGGGTCGTGGGAGGAGCGTCCATGGATGGAGTAGCGCGTGGTTGGGCTGCGCCTGTGATGACGGCACCGGAAGGGGCAGTGGGAGCTTCGATGATGTTCTTTTCGCTGATCGGGAGCGGCGCGCAAGGCGAGCCAGAACGCTGTCGAGTTCGCAAGGCGTCTGAGAGGGTTCCTCAGGCGGGATTCGGCGGACGACGACAAAGGATGCGTGGAAGAGGGAAACGGGGTGCCAGCGGGCAGCTGGCGTGCCCTGAGGGCGCAACCTGACATGCTGGGCGTCGGTTACGCCGCCACCGAATGCGAAACGCTGCGGCGCGCTCGCCGCAGAGCAGGCGGTGCGGATGCCTTGCAGCATTGCGGGCAGAGTGCGCACGGTGCCGCGCGCCGAGTGTTCTGTCCGCTGCGGAGCGGATGCGAAACAGAGAAAAGCCCCGGCAAATGCCGGGGCTTTCCCCAAGGGGAGCCGCTACTTGCGGGAGGGATAGTGCTCCACGGTGATCGCGCTGAAGACGATCTTGGAGCGCTTGGAGCCGTCGGGTGCTTCCCAGCGGTCCTGGCGGATCGCGCCTTTGACCTTGACGAAAGCGCCCTTGACCAGCTTCGGGCCGAACTCGGCGATGCGGGCGGCGCCGTTGTAGGCGATGTCGAAGTAGCTCACGTGGTCGGGCTCGTCGTTGCAGGCGAGGTGGATTGTCGCGATGTTGGGATGGTCGGGGTGGATTTCCAGGTCGCGGACCAGGTTGCCGCAGAGGGTGAAGCTCGTGTAGTTGGTGTTGCTCTCGTTAGCCGCCATGATGTTTCCTTTCTCTCTTTCGGGGTGTTTCCCCTTGCTGACGGCGTGAAGATGCACAGGCGAAGCCTGGTACCGCGACGGCAGGGCGTGCAAGGTTGCGCTGTGCGCCGAGAAAAGTTTTGGCTTGCCAAAAGTTTTCGCAGCCTTGCGCGCCTGGACGGGCGGTGCAGAATGCGTCGATCGGCAGGGGTCCCGAAGACATGAGAGAAAGAATGGCGGTGAAGAGGACACCACATGGCACGGAAGCGCGCGGCTGCATCCGCGCCAGGCGGAACCCCGGACCAAGACGCGACCAGACTCGTCTGCAACGTGCGGGCATGGATTAAGTAAGCCGACATCGCGTACCTTTCGCAGCCGGGAGGCGTGCGGCGCCAAGAAGCGGAAGGGCAAGGCGCTGAAGGGAAGGCCGAAGGAGTCTGGGGCGTATGGAGGAAAAACCGTTGGGAGGCGATACCGTAGACGGTACAGCGGTAAATACCGCAGACGGTATCGGAGCATCTACCGCACACGGTAGAAGAGCAGTGAAGGCACGCGGGCAAGTCGAGGGTGTTCAGAGGCGCGCAGATCGCGGACGCATGGGAGACGCGAAACAGCGTACGGGAGGCGGTACTGCGGTATAGGATTATATACCGCAAGAGAGACGGCGGTATTTACCGCCAGGCGTAGAGAAAGAAAAACCGCCTGCGGTAACGCTTGAGTTGCCGCAGGCGGCGAAATGAAGGGGACTAATCCATGTAGCCGTTGTCGCGCAGGTAGATGCGCAGCGCTTCGCAGATAAGATCGCTTTTGCGGAGGCGGGAGCGGGCGGCCGCCACCGCAAGGGGCTCGATCAAGTCCTCGGAGAGCACGAAAGAGGTTTTGCGGCCCGTCGGGGCGTTGCCTTTTTGCGGAGCCGCCGCCGGCGCGCCGTCTGCGCCCTGGGGCATGATCAGATCGAGCGAGTCAGCTCGTGTTTTGCGAATCGACATGATGCTTCCTTTCCCTTGGCGTCTCAGTCAGAGACAGTATATCGGTATATACCGCCAACGGTACAGACCTAAATACCGTTGGCGGTAAAGGTTTCTGTACCGCTAAATGAGGCCCTTTGAGACGATCTCCTCTGCGACGGCGCGGTAGTCCTGCGCCGCGATGCAATCGGGGTCGTAGCGGAAGAGCGTCATTTGCCGCGTCGTCGCTTCGGGGTACTTGGTGCAGAATCGGATGCGCGTGTCGAGTACGCGCGTGCCGAATCGCTCGGCGATCTCGGGCAACTGCTCGTCATAGGCTTTCGAAACGCGTCGTCCGGGGATGTAGAGCGTGACAAGCACGCCCACCACCTCAAGGCCGGGGTTGTAGCGCGGGTTCGATTCGACCTTGCCGATGAACTCAAGCGTTTCGGAAAGCGCGCTCAACCCCTCCCCTGATGCGTTCATGGGGACGATCACGCGATCGGCCGCCATGAAGATGTTTAGCGCCGCGTTGCCTATCGTGGGCGGGCAGTCGAGCACGATGCGATCGTATGCGCCCTCGACCTTGGCAAGGGCGTCGCGCAGCATCGTCTCGCGCCCGAGCGTGATCTTGTCCATATCCTGATCGACGCGGCGGATGAGCACGTCTCCGGGAACGATGTCGCCCGATTCGGTGCTCTGCACGCCCTCTGAGGCGTCAACGCCGGATTCGGTGAGCAGATCGTAGGTCGACATGCGCCCCTCGATCTCGGCTCCGTAAAGATCGGTGGAGTTGTGCTGCTGGTCCATATCCAGCAGAAGCACGTGCTCTCCCCTCTCTCTCAACGCGTCTGCAAGGCAGGTCGCTGACGCGGTCTTGCCGACCCCGCCCTTCGCATTGAAGATTGCGATCACTTTTCCATCCATTTCGCCCTCCTATCTTTCCGCCGTGGCGGAACGTAGCGGTAAATACCACAAAACTGCCATACTCCAATACCGCTATACCGTTGGCGGTATATACCGTGTGCGGTATATACCGCACAAAATATCGCATTCCCGTGTGGTTGTAAACCCAAAACGCGGTATTTCTTTAAATCCGGCGATACCGTTATACCGTCACGCCGCTAGCGGTATGGCGGTATAACGGTAAATACCGCTTGAAATCGCATGCGGTTTCTGCTACCCTCGGCTTAACTTGAACTTCACGTCCGCTCGTTCGGCGCAGCTTTGAGCGGGCGGGCCAGGCGTGCAGGCTATCGCAGTTCAACCGTTCCCTGCCGCAGCGCCTCCGATCGCAAGGAGGTAGGAATGGCTCGGAAGAGAGGAAGACCCCGCAAAAAGCGCGGACCCGGCAGGACGACGCCCGACGTCACCTACGAAGAGCGACTTCAGATAAAAATCCTTTTGCGCGCAGGACATACCCCGCGAGAGATAGCAAGTTTGATCAACCGATCCCGATCATGCGTGTACCTGGAGATCATGCGCGGAAGGTGCTCCCAGATCGAAAAAGGCATGCCGGTTGTCCGCTATGAACCGGAAACCGCCCAGCGAAGCCACGACATTGCACAGTCGAGAAAGGGCCGGGATCTCAAGATCGCAAGCGACCATGAAACCATGAACGCTCTCGATCGACTCGTCATCGACGGGCACTACTCTCCTTACGCTGCCATCGAAGTTGCCCGAGCCCGAGGCGAGCTGAAAACCCCCATCTCCACAACAACGTACTACCGTTACATTCACAAAGGCGTTTCACGCGTTGAAGAAAAGCATTTGCGATACGGATTCGAGCCCAGGAAAAAAGACGACAAGGAAGCTTTCAACAAGAGACCCGCTCATTTGAAAAGCCGCACTGGCGGAGAAAGCATCGCCAAGCGCCCGAAGCACATCTTGTCACGCAACGAGTTCGGTCATTGGGAAGGCGATTTGATCGTAAGCGCGCGCGGTGGGCGCGCTGCAGTTCTTACGTTAGTGGAACGCAAAACGCGCAAGCTCATCACGGAGAAGGTCGAGGACCGCGCGCAAGCCACCATTCTCGCCGCGTTCGATCGCATCGAAAAACGCGTTGGCGCTGGCTTTTCCGATGCTTTTAAGTCGATCACGTTCGACAACGGCGCTGAGTTCCTTGACGCTGTGGGCATTCAGCATTCCTGCATCGACCTGCACGATCCAGGAGGGACACGTGTAAAGAGCGTTTACTATGCGCATCCGTTCTGCTCAAGCGAGAGAGGATCGAATGAGAACATAAACGGGTTCTTGCGCAGGGTTTTTCCCAAGGGAACCATCTTCGATGCGGTGCCGGCGGAAAGGCTCGCCCAAGCGACTTCCTGGATCAATTCGTATCCTCGCCGCTTGTTCAAGGGTTCAAACGCAGATGCTTTGTTTGAGCGAGAGCTCGCGTTGATTGAAGCAGAGAAAACTGCGTAGCTTAAAACTATTTATTATATCAAACGCCCAGACCACGACTTGAGGGGTCTGGGCGTTTGCGCGCTGTTTTGCGGTTTGATTCAACTGTTCAGTTCATTCTTTGCCGATCCGAAAAAAGTCTCTGCTGCTTTTCTCGGGGTTTCGGCCCGCAGGCAAAAAATGCAGTTGCATAGGGATGCATTTCGCCTGATGAACAATGATTTTTCTTCCCTGTCATCTCATCGTGATATTATCCAGCCAGGTCAGGCTCAGCGTTTGATCTGCGCGCCTGCTGTCCTCTCTTATCTGTAATCCCGCAAGGAGATATGGAAATATGCTGTTGATCTGGGGCGATTCAGGACAAAGGAAGCGCAGCTCGAAACAACGTTGAAGGGAAGAGGGATGGCAGAATTAACGCCCGTCGCGCATCCGCATAAGCTTGGCCAGCGTGTCGGCAGGGATGCGTTCCGCCACCGTGTTCTTCTTGGAAACACGCGGCGCGTCATCCAAGCGCGCCTCTTCGTAATAGGCGCCCAGCTCGCGGCTGAAGCCCTCCGCGCTCATGCGGTCGATGCCGAAGCCGAACACGGTGTCCTGGATGGTTGCGTCGCTGGACACGACCAGTGTCTCTACCTGGCGCTCGCGCGCGTCGTGGGCAAGCTTCTCGATCACCTTGTCGGCCGACTGCCCCGCCGGCGAAAACACGATGCGGACGCCGCCAACCGTCTGCGCCTCGCCAGCGGAATTGGCATTGCCCCCGCCGTCGAACACCACGATGGCGCGCCATTCGCGCCCGGCGAAGTTTATGACGTCGTTGACGAGCGCATCACGCGCGGCATTGAACCAGTCGTCGGTGTAGTCAGGATCGTCGATGCGCTGATAGCGGCTGCCTGAACGCAGCACGTTGTACCCGTCGACAATAAGAAGCTTTTTTCGCTGACGCGGCATCTTACGCCTGATTCTGGCGAAGCCATTCGTACATGCAGGCAGTCGACGCCTGCGCAACGTTGAGCGAGGCAACCTCGCCTTCCAGCGGCAGCTTCACCAAGAAGTCGCAGCTTTCCATGACGATGCGCGACAGACCGTCATGCTCGTTGCCCATCACCAGCGCGATCTTGCCCTTGAGATTGGACTTCCAGATGATGTCGTCGGCATGCTCGGTAGCGCCCGCGATCCAGAAACCCTCGTCCTTCAGCTTGGACATCGCCTGCACGAGGTTCGCCACTTGGGCAACCGGAACGTGGGCGATGGCGCCGGCAGAGCTTTTGTAGGTGGATGCCTCCACGCGCGCACTGCGCTTGTTCGGAATGACGATGCCGCTTGCGCCCACCGCTTCGGCGCTGCGCGTCACGGCACCCAGGTTGCCCGCATCGGTAAGATGATCCAGGATCACCACGAGAGCGCGGCCGTCATGCTCGTCGGCATAGGCGCACGCCTGCTGGATGAGCTCATTGATCCCCAGATACCCAAACGGCTTCGCTTCGGCAATGACACCCTGGTGCGAACCATGGTCGGAAAGATCGTCCAGCCGCTTGCGCGCGACGAGTTCGATCTCCACGCCGAAGCGCTTCGCCTTGCGCTGGATGTCGTTGACCAACGGGTCGCGCTTGATGTTGTCGGCCATCATGATGCGGCGCATGGGCACGCCCGTGCGCAAGGCCTCGATAACAGGACGCTTCCCCTCGATGTAGTCAGCCATGGATGTTCCTCACCTCGTATAACGATGCGGCGCGCTCGAAAGTGGGTGCCGCGCGATTTCCAACCCGCCATTATGGCAGACGCTTGCGTGCATCAGCTCCAAACAAACGCATCCCCAGCGTTTCGCCACGAAAACGCATTGCGCTGCCGCATTGCGCATGCGGCCGAGAGCGTCACGCGGTCCGATCGCCCCCGCTCGCACCGTCCGCACCGCCGTCGGAATCGTCGTCGTCAGAGGGATCCTTGCCGCGCAGTCGGCGGATGCCTCTTTTGATGGCAGGTGCGAAATCGGCCTCCTGCTTGGTCTTCAGCCCCAAAAGCACGCTTGCGTAACGCAGCCCCACAACGGTCGCCACGCACAGCACTCCCGCCACGGGGAGCGGGCACCCCGCCACGGCCAAGACCACGTACATCGTCGCTCCGCCCAAACCGGCAACGGCGTAGTAATTGGAGCGTTTGAAGACCGCCGGAGTCTCCCCCACGCAGATGTCGCGCACCGCACCGCCGCCAACCGCGGTTATGGCGCCCAAGACGATGGAGACCACGATGCCCGACCCCGCCGCAAACGCCTTGCTTGCGCCGGCGAGAGCGAAAAGCGCGACCGACAACGTGTCGGCAAACATGACCGCGCGATCGAGGTTTTTGAACAAGCCACGGAAGTAGAACACAAACAAGCAGAGCACAACGCAGATGACAATGAGGTCGGGATGCTCAGTGAAATAGACGCCTTCGTCCTGCAGAATCATGTCGCGGATGAGCCCGCCACCATATGCGGTGACAAGCCCCAGCACCACGGTTCCCACCGTGTCCAGCTTGCGCTCGCATGCGAACAGCGCGCCCGTGATGGCGCCCACGATGATGGAGAAGTAGTCGATGCCCCACGGCACGGTGAGCACCTGCCCCGGCACCGCCATCGAATCTATGAACGCCGCAATTTCCATCCCTGTGATCTTCCCGCCCCGCCGGCAAACGCCGGCGCCCTGCATTGAAGCCCCAGTATACCGCGCGTGGTAGAATCCCTTGACGGAAAGAAGCCCCCGACCAGCGAAAGGACTCCCCATGGCCCGCGAGAACCTCACCCAGCAGCGAGAACGCGCCGCGCGGATCGAAGAGCGCATGGTTGCCCACTACGGCGAAGGGGAATGCTCGCTGGACTACGAAACGCCGTTCACGCTAACCATTGCGGTGATCCTCTCCGCCCAGTGCACCGACGCCGCCGTGAACAAGGTGACGCCCGAGCTGTTCGCACGCTACGGCACCCCCGAGAAGATGGCTTCGGCGCGCCTTGCCGACATCGAAGAGATCATCCACCCTCTTGGTTTCTATCGAAACAAGGCGAAAAACATCATCGCATGCGCGCAGACCGTTCTTTCCGAATTCGGCGGCGAAGTTCCCAACGACATCGACGCACTGCAGAAGCTGCCGGGCGTCGGCCGCAAAACCGCCAACGTCGTGATGTGCGAGGCGTTCCGCAACCCGCAGGGCATCGCCGTCGACACGCACGTGTTCCGCATTGCCCATCGCCTGCGCTTCGCCACGCGCAACGACGACACGCCGGCAAAGACCGAGGCAAAGCTGCTGAAGATCTACCCGCAGCGCGATTGGCTGTTCATCAACCACCAGTGGGTGCATTTCGGGCGCGAGTTCTGCAGTGCGCGCAATCCCAAATGCGGCGCGTGCATCGTCGCCGACCTCTGCCCCAGCTGCGGAAAAGAAGCGTAAGGCGCAGCCAATCCCCCTGTGCACCTTGAACCCTTTGATTGCATCGCGGTCGAATTGTGTCGTTTTTTAATGTACATATGTACATTTTTGCATCTTTGCCCTAGAATCGTAATGGACAAACGTACATTACGATTGTGGAGACCGAGTAAGATGGAGACGCAGAAGCCCAAACGCGCCAAGCGAGACCCTGAGGGTCGCCGTCGCGCGATCATCGAAGCGGCAGCAGAGGTAATTGCACGCGAAGGCACGCGCAAGCTCACGCACCGGCGCGTCGCACAGCAGGCTGGCGTGCCGCTGGGATCCACCACGCATTATTTCGCCACCATCGACGGACTGCGCCGCGCCGCACTTGAAGAGCTCGCGCGCCTTATTGAACAGGACTACGACGCGATGTTTCGCACCGTCGACGAAAACGGCGGCGACGCGGCTGCCTACGCAAAGGAGCTCAACGCCTACCTCGCCGACGCCGAACAAATCGGCATCGACACTGCGTTCTACAGCACGGCCGCCAGCGACCCCGCGCTGCGAGAACTCGCCCGCCACTCTATCGCGCTGGCCATCCGCCGCTCCCTCCCCTACGTGGACGAGCCTCGCGCCAAAGCGCTGGCGATGCTGATGGACGGCGCGATGCTCGAAACCTGCCTTTTGGGCGAACCCGTCGATCCGGATGCGGTCAATCTTGCCGTCAAAGCCATCTTCGCAACGAAGCCCGACCCAGGAGATATACGTTAACGACCTGCCCCTGCCAGGTGCGCAGACATTCGACACGCACCCCCATCAACCCTCCACTCCTCCACTCCTGAAAGACCAGGTGATACCCATGGACGACCTGATTCGCATGAATCCGCCCATAATATCGAAGACCCGCCGCTGGGCGGCGCTCGCTGTGGTGCTGTTTGGCCAGTTCGTCGTGTCGATAGACATGACAGTGCTCAACATCGCCCTGCCCGACCTCACCGCCGAACTTCAGCCCACCTCCGATCAGCAGCTCTGGATCATCGACGTGTACTCGCTCGTGCTTGCCGGCTTGTTAGTCACCGCAAGTTCGCTTTCAGACCGCTGGGGCCGCAAGCGCATGATGCTGGCGGGCTTCGCCGTGTTCGGCGTCGGGTCGGGGCTCATCATGTTCGCCACCACAACCGAAGCTGTCATCGCCCTGCGCGCGCTTCTGGGCGTGGGCGCAGCGATGATCATGCCAACCACCATCTCGATGGTGCGAAGCATCTTCCTCGACGCCAAGGAGCGCGCGTTCGCTTTGGCAGGCTGGTCCGCCATCGGCGGCTTGGGCATGGCAGCTGGTCCTTTGATTGGCGGCATTTTGTTGGAGCACTTCAGCTGGCATGCGGCGTTTCTGGTCAACGTGCCCCTGATGGCGCTGTCATTGATCGCCGGACTGCTGATTTTGCCCGAGATCCGCGTGAAAAACCCCGGCGGATGGGACATCCTCGCCGCGATCATCTCGCTTGTCGGCATGACGCTGCTCATGTGGGGCATCAAGCACGTAGCCGCCCTCATGGCGTTCGACGTTCAGGGTACGGCAGCGCTCATCGCGGGAATCGGCTTGATGGCTGTTTTCCTCGTGCGCTGCGCACGGTCGACCAACCCGCTGCTCGATGTGTCGCTGTTTCGCAGCAAGCCCTTCACCGCCGGCATCGTTGCCGCACTGGGATCGATGTTCGCCCTCGCCTCTCTGTCGTTTCTGTTGTCGCAGTGGCTTCAGCTGGTTGATGGTTGCAGCCCGCTCGAGGCGGGAGCCCGCCTGGTGCCAATGGCGCTGACCAGCATCGTCGGCGGCGTGGCGGCTCCGGCACTTGCCATGCGCTTCGGCGCGCGCAACATCACCGCAGCAGGGCTTGCCATCGGCGCGGCGGCGATGATCATGCTCATCGCGTTCCACGGCAACCTGACGTACATCCCCGTTATGATCTCAAGCAGTCTCGTTGGCTTGGGAACTGGCGCGCTGGCCGTTGGATCGTCCGTCATCATGTGCGAAACGCCCGTCGAGAAAGCATCGAGCGCGGCGAGTTTGGAGGAGATCTCCTACGACCTGGGCAACGTGCTGGGCGTGGCGATACTGGGCAGCGTCGCTTCCATCGTGTACCGACTGGGCCTTGACCCTGCCGCGCTTTCCGCATCAGGCCTGGACAGCGCCGCCATTGATGAGGCGATGCAGTCGTTTGGCGCCGCAGCGCAGATCGCCCAACAGACCGGAGCCGCCGAGCTTTTGCGCGAAGGCGCCGCGTCGTTCTCGGAATCTATCATCATCACGAGCTTCGCCGGCGGCCTGGTGCTTTTGGCAGTCGCCATCGTAGTGTGGAAGCTCATCCCCCGCGATCTGGACATCACGGAAGGCGAACACTAGGGGGCTCAAACGTACGCCCACCAGCAGCTTTGGAAGCCGAAATACGGCCCAAAGATGCGTTGATCAACGGTTCGCCAACAGGGCAAAGCCGCGTTTGCCCCTCCCCTGCGCGCAGGGTACAATGGCGTTATCCGCGCCCTAAGAGGAGGGCGCCCGAACAGGAGGGATAGTCCCATGGACCTCAAAGGAAGCCAGACCGAGAAGAACCTCGCGTACGCGTTCGCCGGCGAGTCGCAGGCACACACCAAGTACCAGTACTATGCAAGCCAGGCAAAGAAGGACGGCTACGTCCAGATCCAGAACATCTTCCTGGAGACGGCCAAGAACGAGAAAGAGCATGCGAAGCTCTGGTTCAAGCTGCTTCATGGCGGCGCCGTTCCCTCCACGATGGAGAACCTCGCTGACGCCGCTGCCGGCGAAAACGAGGAATGGACCGAGATGTACGCCGAGTTCGCAAAAGTGGCGCGCGAAGAGGGCTTCGCCGACATCGCTGAGCTGTTCGATGGCGTGGCAGGCGTCGAGAAGGAACACGAGGAGCGCTACCGCAAGCTGATGGCCCGCATCGAAGCAGGCGAGGTGTTCAAGCGCGACGACGTGTGCGTGTGGAAGTGCGGCAACTGCGGTCATATCCACATCGGCAAAGAGGCCCCCGAGGTCTGCCCCGTGTGCGCACATGGCCGCGAGTACTTCGAGCTGAAGGCCGAAAACTACTAGGATACGGTTCTTTTCGACGAGCAAGGGCGTCCCGCGGGACGCCCTTGCTGCATGATAAGGAAAAAAGGGGCCGACGCTCCGTCTCGATTTCTTGAAAGAAGACGGAACGGCTGCCCCTTTTTCCATGCTTATTTCTTGCGCCCGGCGTCCTTTCTGCCGTGCGTCAGCTGATAGGCCACGAGCAGCACCGCCAACCAGATGGGCCCAACGATGACCGCAACGAGGTAACTGGGACTGAAGCACATCACCACGACCACGCACGCCAAAAACGCCAGCACCACATAGGGCATCACGCGCGCAAGCGGCAATTTGAAGTGGATGGCGTCGATGGCATCTTTGCCGCTGCGTCCCTCTAACTCGTTCGGACCCTCGCCCGCAGCAACCTTCTTGCGGAACTTCAGCTGCGTCACCATGATCATGGACCAGTTGATGATGGCGGAAATAGTCGCAATGCTCATCAGGTAATTGAACGCGAACTCCGGCCACAGGAACACCACCACCACAGCGACCACCGTGACTGCCGCCGAAGTGAGCACGCCTGCCACCGGCACGCCGCGCTTGTTGGTTTTCGCAAGGTACGCCGGGGCGTTGCCCTGCTGTGCCAGCGAATAGAGCATGCGCGAGTTGGAATAAAGACCCGAATTGTAGACGCTCATCACTGCAGTAAGGCACACGAAGTTCAGAATGCCTGCCGCCGCATGCACGCCCACCGTATCGAAGATCTGCACGAAGGGGCTGGTCACGCCATCAAGGGTGTTCCACGGCACCACTGCCATGATCACACCAAGCGCGCCAATGTAGAACACCAAGATACGCCAGATGATGCCGTTGGTCGCCTTGGGGATGGTGCGACGCGGATTTTCCGTCTCGCCCGCCGTCACGCCAATAAGCTCGGTGCCGCCGAAGCTGAACATCACCACGCACAACGCCATGAGCAGACCCGTCCATTGACCATCGGCAGTCTGCGTCATCACACCGTTCGGGAAGAATCCCCCCGAAAGTCCGGCGGGCGCCAAGAACCAGTTGGCAAACGACGCTGCGATACCCGATTCGGTGGGAAGCGCAAACGCAATAACGGCCAAGCCGCCCAAGATCATCGCGATGACTGCAGCGATCTTGATGATGGCGAACCAGAACTCCACCTCGCCGAAGCGTTTGACGCCCAGCAGGTTGATGCAGGTGATGAGCACAAGGAAGAACGCCGCCGATACCCATTGCGGGATATCCGGGAACCAGTAGTTCACAAACGATCCCACCACCGACAGCTCCACCATCGACACCAGGATGTAGTTGAACCAGTAGTTCCAACCCGAAACGAACCCGGCGCGCTTGGACCAGTAACGCGTGGCGTAGTAACTGAACGCGCCAGCGCGCGGGTCCTCCACCGACATCTCGGAGAGGGCGCGCACGATCATGAACATGATGAAACCGCCGATAGCGTAGGCCAGCAGGATGGAAGGGCCCGCAAGCGAAATGGAGTCGCTCGAACCGTAGAACAGGCCCGTGCCGATTGCACCGCCCAGGGCGATCAGCTGGATATGACGATTTTTAAGCGATCGCCGCAGACCGCCATCCTGCGGCGTCTCCCCCGTTTCCACCGCGCCGCCACGCAGCTGGCGGGCAGCATCGCCCTTCGGATCAATCCCCATTCTTCAATCCCCACCTATCGAAACGCCGCCTCTTGGCGGCAACTAGTCAACAACGCGATTGCGCTATTGTACGGCAAAGCGCCGCCGCTCACCTCAAGCTTTAACGAAACCGTCCGATCGCCTGCGCGGATGGCGTCCAGCTTTCGTTCAGGCGGAGACGGCGGCGGCGCCCCGCCGTCCAAAGATGGTAGAATCTCGCAAGCACCCCAAACCCAAACAACAAAGGAGGCATGCCATGTACGAAAACAACGATGGCGAGTACGGCAAGTACATCGTTCAAGACCTCCAAGCTCCCCAAACCGGAACGCCCGAATTCCAGGAGATGTACAAGCGCTTCTCCCACCGCATCCTCTGGATGGACGGAAACGTATGCCCCGGTGCCTTCCAGATGAACACGGCTTGGTACTACGCGGTTCCCGAGAAAGATCCGGTCTTCGAAGAGCACAGCCACGAAGCAGACGAGCTCATCGGCTTCTTCGGCAGCAACCCCGACAACCCCTATGACTTGGGCGGCGAAATCGTAGTGACCATCAATGGCGAAGAGCACCGTCTGACGAAATCAAGCCTGATCTTCTGCCCGTCAGGCATGCCTCACATGCGCATGAGCATCCGCCGCGTCGACCGCCCCATCTTCCATTTCTCGGTGGTCACGTCTGGCTCCTACGACAACGGCGCCTACGACACCGGAAAGTAGCTAAGCTCGGCACGCACGCGCCCCTAAGCCCCAGCACACCTTGACCGCGGAAAGGACATCCGCTTGAAACCGATTCTCACCGTATCGGAGGCACCCAGCCTCCGTCTGCGCTTTGCTCTGCTTATGGCAGGATTGGCGCTTGCGCTCTCCCTTCCCCTTTCGGGTTGCGCCGGCTCCGACATCCCCACCGCCCAAACACCCGACATCGACATCGAAGCACTCACCTCGCAAACCTTCGTTGAAGAGGCGGCAGGGTTCGAGGTGCTTGCAGACGGTGCAGAAGATGAGTTCGATGAAAACGACGGCGATCCCCTGTTTGACGACGCAGACACCGAATACGCTCGCCAGCATCCAGGATTCGAATCGTATAGCAACCTCGACAGGCTCGGCCGGTGCGGTGTCGCAACCGCGTGCTTGGGTCCTGAAACCATGCCTGAGCCTGGCGAAGACCGCGAGAGCATTTCTGAGGTGAGGCCCACCGGATGGGACCAAGCGTTCTACGACAACGTTGATCAGGGCGCACTGTGGAACCGCAGCCACCTGATTGCCTGGTCGCTTTCCGCCGAAAACGCCAACGAGCGAAACCTTGTCACGGGCACCCGCTGGATGAACGCCGAGACCATGCTGCCCTACGAAGAAGAAGTTGCCCGCTACATCGACCGCACCGGCAACCATGTGCTCTATCGCGCGACGCCCATTTTTGAGGATTCCGAACTCGTGTGTCGTGGCATCCTCTTGGAAGCAGAATCGATCGAAGATGGCGGCCAAGGCGTGTCTTTTGCGGTCTTCTGCCTGAACGTCCAACCCGGCATCGCCATCGACTACGACACAGGCGACAGCCATGAAGCTCACAAAAGCTCAGACGCCTCTGAGCCCTCCGAGTCTCGCGAATACGTGCTGAACACCTCGTCGATGCGTTTCCATCTGCCAGATTGCGACTCCGTTGAGGACATCGGCCCTTCCAATCGCGCCTATGTGACGGAAAGCCGCGATGATCTGATCGAGGATGGCTACGAACCCTGCGGCAGCTGCCAACCGTAGAATGCCACTGGCTTCTCGACATTGCGGCTTTACAATGAAAACAGCCGGCACGATACCAAGTTATATCTATGTCGGCAAAGTGCGAATTCGACATTACGCCCAAACGGATACATGCAAGGAGAAACCATGTACGACCACGAACCGTTCAGCAATGTCCGCGTGCTGACCCACAGCGCCATCCGCATGGAATCAGAGCACGGCACGGTGTTGTATTTCGACCCCTTCGACCTGTCTGAGGAGTTTCACGATGCCGATGCAGTGATCATTACCCATTCCCACTACGACCACTTCTCGCCCGACGATATCAAGAAAGTCGCCAAGCCCGACACGCTGGTCATCGTTCCGGAAAGCTGTGCGAAAGAAGCCGCTCAACTCGGACTGCCGTTCATCACGCTCGAAGCCGGCGAGGCAACCGCGATTGGCGGAAACGTGGTACATGCCGTACCTGCCTACAACGTCCAGGAGGATCGCTTGGGCTTCCATCCCAAGGAGAACGGCTGGCTTGGCTACCAGCTGGTCATGGACGACATCACTTACTACATCGCGGGCGATACCGACCAAAACCCCGACAACGAGGGTCTGCGATGCGACGTGGCACTCATCCCCATCGGCGGCACCTATACGATGGATCCCGCCCAGGCTGCCCAGTTCGTCAACAAGCTGCATCCTCGCATTGTCATCCCCACCCACTATGGCACAGCCGTTGGCACAAAGGAGGATGTCGAGGCATTCGAACCACTCGTTGACAAAAAGATCGAAGTCATGCGAAAGATGGAATGGCACTAGACCCATCGACACATACACGAACGCCCCTATCGCCTCATTGATACTTCAATGCGATAGGGGCGTTTTATTACGGAAAGAACCAGAAAGGGGAGCTCCATGAGGGCGCTCGTACAATGCGTATCAGAAGCACAGGTTCTCGTAGAAGGCCAAACCGTAGGGAGCATAGGTAAAGGTTATCTGATCCTTCTTGGAGTAGGCGAAAACGACACGGAAGCTCAAGCTGAAAAGCTCTGGCATAAAATCTCCCGCATGCGCGTATTTGAAGACGAAAACGGAAAAACCAACCTTTCACTTGCCGATGTAGGCGGCGAGGTCTTGGTGGTTTCGCAATTCACCCTGTATGCGAACTGCAGGAAAGGCAACCGTCCCTCATTCACCGAGGCCGCACTGCCTGAAGAAGCCAATCGACTATATGAGTACTTCTGCAAACTGGCGTCAGAAGATGTTGCAACGGTTGAAAAAGGCGTGTTCGGCGCAATGATGGATGTGCAGCTTACTAACCATGGACCCTTCACCATATGGCTTGACACCGAAGCGCTCTAAACCGAATCAAGAGACAAATAATATGCCGCTTGCCACCGCGAGCGGCATATTATTTGCCCTGAACGGAAACTCTGACAATATGATTAGAACGAATTTCGAGTTTTTTAAGGTTTAGAAAGTGTGCAGTATACCGAGATGAAAGAGGCAATAGGCGAAACGCTGCTCTTCGATTGACAACCTGAGGTTACTGCACCCCAACCTAAAGTTACCAATTAGCCTGGTCGTTCAATGCTAGGATTGTCGCCAGAAGCGGAGCGGTTGCCAATCATCAACATAATCACGGCACGCAGCAAACCAGACATTTGCACGACCGCTCCGCTTCATCGCATTCTACACAGCGTGAAACACCTTGAGAAGAGTGCATAGATTTAAGTGCAGGAAACTGTTGCCAGGCAAACAAAAAGGGCCCCGAAGGGCCCTGCCTGCTCCAGAATGCGGAGAAGCATCCCCCATGGGCGCGACTCCCTACCCTCCCACGGACTACACCGCAGTACTATCGGCGACGGCGGGCTTAACTGCCGGGTTCGGAATGGGACCGGGTGATCCCCGCCTCCATGGTCG
>CALUHI010000028.1 GCA_944320405.1 uncultured Eggerthellaceae bacterium | reverse complement strand
GTGCTCGTCCAGATGCGTGAACCGCTATGCCTCGCTTACGGGCTCCGCCACTTCTTCGTCGGAAAGCCCCAGGTTGCGTGGGCCTTGCGACACAGCCTCTCGTACCGTGGCGGCGAACAGTTGGTGCTCGGGGTACTGGAACACCAATCCCACTGCGCTGCGGCAATCTTGTGCGGTGCGCTTGTCGGCAAGGTCGCGCCCGTCGAACAACACGCGGCCCTCATGCGGGTGCAGCAGGCCGTTGGTGTGCTGGATGAGTGTGCTCTTTCCGCTGCCGGTGTGGCCTGCCAGGCCTAAGAATTCACCATCTTCCAGGGAAAACGTCACTTGGTGAAGCGCCCAGGTGCGCGCTCCCGACACCGCGCTGCGCTCGGCATTGCGGCGCTTGCTGCGCTTCGGGTTCTCGTAGGAGTAGCTTACGCCTTTGAATGCAAGTGGCATAGCGCCTCCTTCAGCTCCTGCGGGCGCACGTGCACGCCCACGTCGACGCCGCGTCGGGCCAGCGCCAGGGAAAGGGCACAGGCAAACGGCACGTCTAGGTTCAAATGCTCCAACAGCCCCGCTTGGGACAAAACTTCATCAGGGGAGCCTTCGCAGGCGATATGCCCGCCGTTCAGCACGACGACGCGGTCGGCGAGCGCGGCTTCCTCCATGAAGTGCGTGATCATCACGATGGTGATTCCCGCTTTGTGCAGTTGTTTGCACAGGTCGAGCAGCGATTCGCGCCCTTGCGGGTCGAGCATCGAAGTCGCTTCGTCGAGCACCACGATGTCAGGATGCATTGCCAGCACGCCGGCCACCGCCACGCGCTGCTTTTGGCCGCCGGAAAGCGCCGAAGTTTCGCGCTTTTGGAATCCGGTAAGCCCCACCGCCTCCAAGCTTTCGTCGACGCGCTCGCGCAGCTCTTCAGCGGGGATGCCCAGGTTTTCCGGCCCGAACGCCACGTCGTTTTCCACAAGGCTTGCGACAAGCTGGTCGTCAGGGTTCTGGAACACCATTCCTGCGCGGCTGCGAATGGCATAGACCGCTTCGGGGTCAGAGGCGTCGCGCCCCAGCACCACAACACGGCCCGCATCGGGCGCAAGCAGGGCGTTCATATGCTTGGCAAGGGTTGATTTGCCCGAGCCGTTGCCGCCCAGAACGGCGACGAACTCGCCACGGGCAATGCGCAGATCGATGCCCTGCAGCACGAACGCGTCACCGTCGTAGGTGAACGCGACGTCGTGCATTTCGATGGCGGCAGCAGAATCTGTCACTATTAGCGGCCTTTCACTTGCTTTTTGCGCGGGGTGATGAGGTTGGAGATGCTCTTGTACACCGCCAGCGTCAGCACTGCGTTGATGATACCCTTCAGCAGGTTGAACGGCACCAAGATGGGAAGGATCATCGCAACGACCGCATCCATCGGCACGCCAAGGTACGCGGGCGTGATCACCAAGTTGCCTATGATGGCCATGACGACGGCGCAGATGACGCTTGCCACCAGGCCGACAATCGCGCGTGGGAAGGTGCGCCCCTTGCGGTAGATGATCGCAGCGGGAACGACGAATCCGATGACCACCAAGATGTTCATGACCGCGCCCGAGAAGTCGGCCATCAGGATGCCGTGGATGATGGCGCCGGCTATACCCACTGCCAGGCCGCTGCCTGCGCCGAACGCGAAGCCGCACACCATGGCGGGCATGGCAGAGGCGTCGTATTTCAGCCAGGTGACGCCAGGAATCAGCGGGAATTCGATGAACGACAGCAGCACACCGATGGCGCACAGAAGCGCCATGGTTACCAGCTGGCGGGTTCCCCATTTGTTGGTGTTTTTGATGCCGGTTTGCGCGGCTGCATTGTTGTTCTCCATTGCGAACCTCCATTTCCGCAGGCATTTGGACCGGAGGGCTTCACTTTTCTGCCTGCAAAGAAAAACGAGCCCGTACGGATTCCTTTCCATACAGGCTCGTTGGTCCGCGCGAAAACGGAAAAGCACGCCTGCGGCTACCGCATCAATAACGGTGCCAGGCGTTCGTTTGCCGTCGCATGCGGATCTCTGCCTCTTCCATCCGGACTTTGACCGTTGGTCTTGGGTTCTCACCAAAGTCAGCCTGGGCGCGTTTTGCGGCGATGCGCGAGCGCATCCCAGGGTCGCGGACTGCCGACGCTGCAGCTTGCTGCAGGCCGGATCACCGCCAGTGAGGAATTTCACCTCGCCCTGAAACAGAATCCATGCGCCGGATTGTAGCGCCGCTTGTGCCCTGGTGCAAGAGCCTGACTCGACTGCGGATCGCTTCGGCGCGTGAAATCTACATGGCTGCTGATCGCGTACGTAAGAGCTGGAGTTGCTCGCGTAGACCTTTTGTTGCGCGAGCGAGTCATGCCTGCAGGAGCCGGCATTTTCTGCAGCTTGTCGCGGAATGGAAGGTCTTTCCGCAATATACGAGAGCGCTCGTCTCCCCATGCAGACGGTTGGCTTCGGGGCTGGTATGATGCGGGTATGTTTGGCCATCCGATCGCATTGAGGGGGATGAACACTATGGACATCAGCGAGAACATGAAACGGTGCATCACGTCAAAGGGCTACGATTTGGACGATGTGGAGCTCCTGGACCTTCGCGGCAAGTTCGATCCCAAGGTCGTCGGTTCGTTTACTGAGGGCGTGTTCAAAACGAGTGATGGCCGCTACTTTAAGTGCGGCGAGGGCATGCCGAAGTCGAATTACGAATTGCGTGCTGGCTTGCTGGTGCGTGCGGGAACGCGCCTGTTCGAGCTCACCGAGGATGAGGCAAAGGAGTGGCTCGACAACAAGGATATGTCGATTTATCCCGTTCAGTAACGACGCAAGACTGGCGTGCTGGCAACGAAGCGCGCCTTGCATCTGCCGTAGTGTCGACGGCTCCGCGCCATCTCAGGCGGTGCGGAGCCGTTTTGCATTCCTGCGAGGTGACACCCTCTTACGCGAACACCGACTCCCTCGACACCAGCTCGGTGGGGATAGCCTGGTCGGCGATGGAACGCATGAGTCCGACTGCCTCGGTTGCGACGAAGACGCGGTTGCGGTGCCCCGAACCTTGTGGAGAGATGATTCCCGCTTCGGCGAGCTGGCGCACGGCGTCGTTGGCGGCCGAGAACCCCTTGCCTGTGATGGCCATCGCGGTGGACACGGTCACGATGGGCAGTCCGGGAAGCTCGCATAGCATCAGGTCGAGCGCGCCGCCGCTGCGCAGCCGCGCCAGACGCCCGCGCCAGCTCTCTTCCAAAGCCGTCAGGCGTCTCACCAGGTTGTTCACGACCTTCACCGATACCACCATGCATTCGGCGCAGTGCAGCGTCCAGCGGTCGAGGGCAAGCGCCGCTTCGCGTTCGGTGAAAGGCTTGTTGGTGCGGTAGGGGAACAGCAGCGTCGCGTGGTTGGAGGCGTTCATCGCCGGAACGAGCGCAATGGGCGGGATGATGTGGCGGTACATCTCGCGTTTGCGGATGATCATGTGACAGAACGCGCGTCCCGTGCGGTCCATGCCCGTCTTGAAGGGGCGGATCGCCTCAAGGTGGAAATGCGCGACGGCTGCTTGGCTTACTGGGGACAGGTTGGGTTTGTTGCAGAAGGCGAGCACGTCGTCGATGAGCGCGGGCACGTCTTCCGGGGCGGGCGCGATGTAGATGTTGCGCACGGTTCCGCGGGCGTTGATGCGCATGCGGAAGGGGCGGCGGCGGAAGTGGCGGTCGACCGCATCCTGCTCGTCGGGGTCGTACATCAGCTTGGCGTGGAGGTCGAGCAGCGATTGCTGGGTGAACTCGAAGCGCGGTGAGCCGCCGGCGATCTCGAGGATGACGTTGTGGTAGCGCACCGCCGCCTTGGTTGCGAGCTCTTGGCGCTCGTCAAGCAGTTGTCGTTGGGGAAGTCCCGAATCCAATCCGAATCGCTGTGCGTAGGCTGCCGATTCGTGCGAGAGCATGGATTCCAGGTCGGGGCGCACGCCGTCCACGCTGATGGTGGCGACCGCCTCGAGGTTGGCCAGGATACGGCGCAGGGCGGCGTTGTAGGGGAAGTGAGTGCTGTGCTCATCGAGTCGCGCGTATTCGATCTCTGCATCCGCCATCGTTGCGAGCGTTTCGTTGCGAAAAACGAAGTTGCGGCCACCGATCGGTCGTGGCGAGTAGATGTTGCCCTCTTTGGACAGGTCTTCTTTGGAAAACGCCTCGTATGAGCCTTGATAGAGCATGCGTGCGATCCCCCCGATTCCCAAAGTCCCCCTTGAACGGAAAAGAGCCGCGATTGCAAACGCGTTCCTCGTTTTTTGGGAGGAGGCCGAATGCAATCACGGCATGTCATTTTACCTCAGGCGTGACGGAAGAAGCCAGCTGCGCCGAATCAGTCTAAGGCGCGCTTCGGCTGCATCGGCTGAAAGGGCTGTTGCCCGGCATGCGCGTGCAAGGCGCAGCCACGCAGTTCGTTGCCGTCAGCTACAGGGCGCCAAGGTCGTCTTGGACCACTTCGAAGCGCTCGCCGTTGATGCCGCGGAAGAACATGATCTTGAGGTTGAGGCCTGCAGGCCCGAACTCGGTGAACGTTGCAGCGTCTTCCTGCGCAAGCGGGCGGTCGAACTCGAGCGTGGTGGCGAAAGGACCTGCTTCGATGGCGATTCCCAACTCGCGCAGCTTGTCCGCGAATGCTTCGATGTCGTCAACGCGCATGGCGATATGGTTCTGCGTGCGCGCTGCCGCGTCGACAGTAGACTTGTCTTCTTGCTCCAGCAGTTCGAGCACGATGTCCTCGCCCGTTTTTATCCATGCCATCTTGAGCGGCTTGTCGCCTTCCATGGCATTGGCGCGGAACAACACGCGGAATCCCAGAGCCTCATACCAGCGTACGGTTTCGTCGATGTCGTGGCAGTACACGCCTCCGTGATGCATGTTCTTAAGCATGGAGATCCCCCTTCGACTCGGAGCTGCAATGTGCCATATGCCCGGAACGGTTGATGAGCACATGACGCCACGGTCGAGGATAGCCGCGTCGCGCGACGCCGTGCAATACGGCGGAAGGCAAAGCTTTGCGGTATTGCGGTTTGATGACGAAAACGGAAATACCGCCCTGCCGGTAAACGGCGCATGTTGCGGTTTCAACGGCGAAACGCAACACGGCGAATCGATGCGCGGACGGCTCTTGCAGAGGTCGATGGCGCTCGATATGTTGGTATGCGACGGGCCGTCTTGCACCGCGAAAAGACGAGAGGGGTCCAGGCAAGGGGAGATGCAGGGACGTGCGGGTTTCAGGCAAGATGCCACGCGGCTCTCATCTGCGCGTCAATGGCGGATCGTTGTTTCCCGGGGTTTCATGCCGGCGGCATCCTGCGCGCCGGCCAGACGAGAGAGGGAGGTCACAGTGGACAAGCAGAAGATTGTCGACGAGCTGTCCGAGCGCCACGAGGGGGTGCACTACACCTACACCACATGCGTGAACAACGGATGCTGGGATGCAAGCTGCATCATGAAGGTGGGCGTGAAGGACAACAAGGTCGTCTCGATCGAGCCCGATGACTCCGTCAATCCCAACAGCGGCCGTGAGGACGTCTCCGATGAGGCGTTGGCACAGGGCATGATCCAGATGCGCGGCTGCCCGATGGGCCATGCATGGCGTCAGGAGCTGTATGCCGAGGACCGTGTGCTTCATCCGATGAAGCGTGTGGGCGGCCGTGGCGCGGGCAATGGCCATTTCGAGCAGATCAGTTGGGAAGAGGCGCTCGACACCATCGCAGAGAAGATGAAGGAGGTCTCCGAGAAATACGGCGAAGCCTCCATCGCGTACTGCCAGTACTCCGCGTTTGAGCATTCCGACCTTCCTTTGTGGCCGTGGCTCAAGGGTGCGCTCGCCACATGGGGCGACCATTCCACGTCGGGCGGCCATGCAGGCGAGGAGTTCTTTGCCGGCGTTGACCTGGTCGACATCATGTTCAAGGGCACGAGCCAGTCGTATCCTGGCTTCGAGGCTCCCGACCTGCTGAACAGCGATCTTATCGTGCTGTGGGGCTTTGATCCTCTGGTTGGCTGGTTCGGCGCGGTGCCGTACTACATGAAGATCGCTAAAGAGCGTGGCTGCAAGGTCATCTGCATCGAGCCGCGCTATACCGTGTCTGCCGAGGTTCTGGCGGATCAGTGGATCCCCATTCGTCCTGGCACCGACATGGCAATGATGCTCGCGGTCGCCTACATCCTCTACACCGAGGACCTGTACGACCACGCCTTTGTGGACGAGTACGTCGAGCCCGAGGGCTTCGAAACATGGCGCAAGTACGTCGTCGGCGAAGTTGACGGGCAGCCGAAGGACCCCGAGTGGGCCGCGCCGCTCACCGGCGTTCCCGCCGAAACCATCCGTGAGTTCGCGCGTCTGTACGGCACTTCCAAGGCCGTTCATCTGCAGGTGCATTACTCGGTGTCCAAGCGCAACTTGGGCGATTACGCAGGCGCTGCCGCTATGTTGTTGCAGGCAATGACCGGCAACATCGCGCGTCCGGGCGGCTGCGAGACGGGCTGCTGCCTGGTTACGCTTCCGCACGTCGTGCCGCCGTCGCTTGACTGGGGCCGCGCTCCTGTCGAGTACATGCCGCCGATCGTGTGCAACAACAACAAGATCACCGAGGCAATCTATTGCCGTCCGCTCTACGATTCGGGCGAAATGCCTGAAGAGGAGTACCGTCGCCGCATCGGATGCCCGCCGGGCTCGCCTCTGCCCAACATCCATATGATCATCATGGACAACAACTACGTGAACAACCAGCACAACGTCAACAAGCGTATGCGCGGTTACGCGTCCATGGACTTCAGCTGGGGCTGGCAGTGGCACATGGATCAGCCGTCGATCGAATTCCTCGACATCGTGCTGCCCGCACCCATCCACCAGTTCGAGACGATGGACACCTACTTCTTTGGCAACGAGCGTTTCTTCCTGGGGCCGTGCGGCATGCGCAACTACTTCGTGTACTGCGACCAGGCCGTCGATCCTCCGGAGGAAGTCCGTCCGAAGGAATGGGTGTGGATGCAGATCGCCAAGCGCCTGGGCATTGGCGAAAAGTACAGCTCCATCCTGTGCAAGTACGACGATCCCAAGGAGTTCACCGAGGCCGTCAAGGGCATCTACCGCAAAGGCTACGAGGAATGGGCTCGCGACGACTACGGCATGTTGGCAGCCGCCGGCATCGTCGCGCCGCCGTGGGAGGAGTTCGTCAAGCATCCCATCATTCGCGTTCCCATCGACGAGCCGTTCTATCCGTTCAAGAACTGCATCGAGCAGGGCATCAGCCCCTTCATCACGCCGTCGGGCAAGTTCGAGTTTGACTCCAACTACATCAAGCAGAATCCGCTGCCCGAGACGAAGTACGCCGGCCAGTTCGAGACCTATCCGGTGTGGCAGCCAAGCTACCAGGATGTCCCCGCAAACGACAGCTACTATCACCCCAAGACTGGCGAGTTCCCGCTGTCGCTGGTGACGCCGGTTACGTCGTACCGCCAGCATTCGTCCAACGACAAAAACCCCTGGATGCGCGACGACGTGTACCAGCACCGCGTGTGGATCAGCGCAGCCGACGCCGTTCCGCGCGGCATCAAGGACGGCGACATGTGCGTGGTTTACAACGAGTACGGCGAGGTTCACATCCCCGCGTTCGTCACGTCGCGCACCATTCCGGGAACGGTGTCCATCCATCACGGATCGTGGTACCGCCCCGACACCGAAAAGAAGTCCATCAAGATGCCCTACGGCGTTGACGAGGGAGGCAACTGCAACCTCCTGATCGGCGACACGCACCTGCCCCATATCGTGGGCGCGCTGCTCACCGCCGGTCTCGTTCAGGTCAAGAAGCTTGGAGGCGATCAATAATGGTTCAGTACGGATTCTTCTTCGACCAATCCCGTTGCTACGG
>CALUHI010000027.1 GCA_944320405.1 uncultured Eggerthellaceae bacterium | reverse complement strand
TGTCGAAGGATTCCTGGATCTGGTCCATCGTCTTGCCACCGGTGTTCTTGGCGAACAGTATCGTGCAGATCAGGCCAAGCACGAACGGAACCAGCAGCACGAGCACTACCATTGACCAGTTGTTCATAGAAGCGCCGTTGACGGTGTGCTGGAACATCGGCAGAGCAGCAGCAGCGCCCAGAACGATCGAGGAGCCGGAGCCGCCGAAGCGAGCGAACGCCTGGCACCAGGAGGTACCGGTGTTGCGCAGGGCGGTCGGGTAAGCCTCGGGCATCAGCGGCTGGACAGCCGTGATGGTGAAGTTAAGAGCGAAGCCGAACAGCAGCATCAGGATCAGGCAGGGGATGAAGTTGCCAGCGGAGCCACCAGCCAGCTCGGCGCCGTTGACCGGCGCGATGCCCGGGAACATCGGAACGCATACCGAGCACAGGATGATGGTCACGATACAGGCGATCCAGCCGATCGACAGGGTGCGCTTGCGGCCGATGGAGTCGGACACGAAGCCAACCGAGATGTTGGACAGGATGGCACCGACGTTGTTCCAGGTCTGCAGGTTGACGGAGTCGGCAGCGCTGAAGCCGTTGCCCTGGAACCAAGAGGGGATCCAGGCGTTCATGCCGTACACGCAGAACTGGCCGACGAAGTAAGCGGACCACACGGCGCAGGTGCCGATGATGAACTTGCTGGAGAACAGGGCGGCCGGGCCGGTCTTGGCGGGCTTCGGCGGAACGATCAGCAGGTTGGGATCGAACTTGGCGTCAACGTGACGCGTAGCCTGAACGATCTCATGCAGACGGTCGCAAGCCTTGTCCTTCATGCCATTGTTGGCATACCAGTGCGGGGTCTCGTGCATCGCGAAGATCAGGATGATGCCGTAGATGATCGGAATAGCGCCGATCAGGTAGCACAGACGCCAGTTCTCGAGAGCGGTGGTGCCGTTCACGAGGGTGATCTCGGGAGCCAGGAAGCCCAGACCCATGATCGGCTCAGGAGCAGAGCAGATCGGGGCGGCGATCAGGCCAGCGAGAACCCAGCCGACGACCATGAAGGCCATGCCGAACGTAACGAAGATGCCGCGCTGCTTGGAAGGCATGCTCTCGGAGAACACGGTGGTAACAACCGGGATACAAGAACCAACACCAAAACCAGCGATCAGACGGAACGCGCAGAAGAACTCATAGTTCGGCGCGAAAGCCTGAGGCAGCGTGAAGACGCCGTAGAAGATAACGGCGATGGTCAGCATCTTCTTACGACCGAACTTGTCGGACATGATGCCACCAACAGCACCGCCGAGAACCATGCCCAGCAGGCCCCAGGTGGTCAGCGAGCCCGTCAGGGCGTTGCTGTAGGTGCCAGCGGCGATAGCATCAGCGAAGAACGTAGGACCAACGTAAGAGTTGGTCGAGTTGACGACCATGAAGTCGTAGCCGTCGAAGATCATTGCGAACGCGAGAAGCACGAACACAACCCAAGTATGGCCGGAAATACCAGCACGGTCGATGACTTCGGAAACGGTGAACTCTTTTCCGTCCATCAATCCCTCCTTTAACGGATTAATTCATCTGATCGACTTGGTTAATTGGAAAGCGTCGATCGTGAACTCCCTTTGATCTGCGCAGTGGCAAGACCACGTCGGCGGGCCAGTCTCGGGGTGGTTGTTGCCAACCGTTGCGGGAATCGTCCCTCTACGATGCCCGCAGCCCTTCCAGAAAGACACATCCGACTAGAAGAAACGACTGCGCCAAGTCCTCCTTTCGCGATTCTCTTGTCATCTTCTTCGCGATTCTTTCGCACAAGCAAGGCGTGCATGTAGGCACACTGCACCTCATGCCTTTGCGAAAGAAACACATATGAACGGTACAATACCCGCGGCAAACGGTCGTCATATCAGAAGTACCCTTCGCCTATTGCAGCATCAACCTCCTGGGTTGATTTCTTAATTCCTCCATTTTTCGCATTTCCATTGTCCCAGTTCAGAAGCTTGCCTTCATGGAACCTTCAAAATGGGGGTCATACATACCTTCAAAATCGTTCGAATCTTGCAATCCGGCAATCGGATAGGCGTGACGGCATCTACCCCGACCTTGATTTTGGCATCATCCCACCAATTAAAGAAGTTGCGGAGGCTGATTTCGGCTAGTACTATATTCTTGTTTTCATATAGTCTTCTTTTGTTTACCCTGCTAATTTAGAAACTCAGGACGATTTCCCGACTTCCCCTGAGGAAATATCGTGCTAGGATTACGGGACGATTTCATTTACGCTCTGGTCGGCTCTTTTTAGCGAATCGACCTTTCGGGATGATAGCCAGGAGGGTTTGATGGCGTTTTCTTTCCCGCGAATCAGCATCACCGTCGACGACGGAAACGAGCGCGGCACGCAAGGCGAGCTCGGTACGCTTGCCTTCGGGTTCGGTGTTCACCTTGTTTGGTCCTATTGCGCAATCTTCAATGAGCAAGGCGTTTTTGAAGGCGTATCCAACGGCATCACGTTCGGTCCGTTCTTCTATTCGGCGCTTGTGGCGTTCGCTGTTCTTACGTTGTTCACCGCTCTTACCGACCAGAAGTTGCTTCGCTTCTATACCGACCGCCCCACGATGATCCTTGCGGTTGCGTTCTCGGTTGCCGGTTCGGCGCTTGCACTTGGCAGCTGCGTGTTCGGGCTGGGAGACCCGGGGCTTATCGTTGCTGGAGCGCTTGCGGGCATCGGTGCGGGTCTTTTCACCATGCTTTGGGGAACGGCATACGCCCGCTACAACACCGCCTCCATCGTTTTGAATTCGGTAGTTGCCGTTGTTTTCGCCACCCTTCTGTATTCCCTTATCATCCACGTGTTGCCGTGGCCTTTCTCTGGCATCGTCACGTGCGCGCTGCCCTTGTGCGAGCTTCCGCTACTGTGGCGCCTCACGCCCGTCAGCTACGCGCTGCGCCACGCTCTGCCTATCTTCAATCCGCTTCCCATTCGTAAAATCACCTTCATACTGCGCTTCAGCGTGCCCATCTTCCTGTTTGGCATTGTTCTTGGAGCGCTTAAAGACATCGGCCTCACCGAGATCCTGCCTTCCGTGGATCCCACCGTGCAGCTTATTGCACTGTTCGCAGGCGGCACGGCAGCCATTGTCTTGATGGTTGTCTCGTTTTCCATTGACAAGCGCAGCCATTGGGACTTTCTGTTCAGGCCGCTCATTCCCATCATCGCGCTCACTTGCTTGTTCCTTCCTTGGTTCCAGGAAAGCGGCGAGCTTATTCCCTCGTTGCTGCTTCTTACCGGATTCCTCTGCCTTGCGGCGCTGATGTGGGTTCTGATGGGCCAGCTTGCGCAGGAATTCCGCCTTTCCCCCATCTGCATGTTCGGTACGGGAACCATGGCCATTGCATTGGGCACCATCGTTGGCGTGTTCCTCATGGAAACACCGCAGACGCTCGACTTCCTCCCCTACGGGAATGGCAGCAACATGGTCATCCTGATGCTGGTGTGCCTGATTTTGGGTAATGCGCTTCTTCCGCGCGTGCGCGACATCAAGCGCATCATTTTGCCCCATAGCGGCAAAGATGAAATCGATGTGGCCGCATTCAACCAGGAGATCGACCAGGCGCAGGCCATCCTGCGTCAATACGCCCACCCTGCATGGAGCCTGGGGCTTGACGCTATCGGCACGCAGACCGCCGCTGCGACCCAAGCCGATGCAACTTGGAGCAATGGCGAAACTGCAGCTCAGCCTGTCGTTGAATTGGCCCAGGATGCACCCAGCAACGAAGAGCGCGCGAAGGTGCGCGGGCGTTTCCGCACCCAGTGTGAGGAAATTGCCAACCGCTACCTGCTGTCGCGCCGCGAAACCGAGGTCATGTTCCTTCTGGCAAAGGGTCACAATGCCGCGTTCATCCAGGAGAAGCTCTGCATCTCCAAGAGCACGGCAAAAACCCACATCAGCCACATCTACCGCAAGCTGGACATTCACAACCAGCAAGAACTCCTCGCCATGGTGGACGCCGCAAGAAACGAAGAATAGAAGGTGACAGGGGACGGTCCTGGTGTCACACTGGGATTAATCCAAATGCGACACCCGGACCGTGCCCTGTCGCCCCGGAGCTAAACGATTTTGACTATGGGAGCGTAGTCTTTCAGCAGCTTCTTGGTTTGACCGGTGTTTTTGAACTTCACATAGAGGGTGTCGCCGTCCACCTTGGTCACTTTGCCACGACCGAACGTCTTGTGATCCACCATGTCGCCGGCAGCAAAGGTGACATTGGCGGCTTCCTTCTTCCCCGCATCGCGCACGCGACGTCCGCTGGAATCGTCGCGACCGCGCGAACCCGAAGCGCTCGAGCGCCCGAACACACGGCCGCCGCCCGCTTCTGAACCCGACCCCGAAATACCACGGCGGCTTCCACGCTTCTCCCAGCCCGTGCCGCTGAAGCCAGCAGAGCCCAGGCCGGTAGTCTGGCGCAGCTCAGAGGGAATCTCGTGAATGAAGCGCGACACCGGGTTCGCGGACGTCTGCCCGAAAATCTGGCGCTGCGATGCACAGGTAAGGTAGAGCTTCTTGCGGGCGCGCGTGATGGCAACGTAGGCCAATCGACGCTCCTCTTCGATGCCCGCAGGGTCGTTTGCGCTGTTCATATGCGGGAACAGCGTTTCTTCCATGCCCGCCACGAACACGCAGTCGAACTCCAGACCCTTCGAAGAATGGACGGTCATCATCGTAACGGCGTGCCCGTCTTCCGCCATGGTGTCCAGATCGGTTCGCAGGCGCACCCATTCGATGAAGTCGGCCAGGGAATTGCCGCGCAGCACGCGCACGGGGGGCGCATCCTCCCCCGCCTGCCCGCCTTCTGCGGTAGGCGCCTCGTATTCGGCATCTTCGTCGGTGTGGGCTTCCGAGAACTCGTTGACAACCGACAGGAATTCCTTGATGTTCTCCACGCGGCCGCGGGCTTCGTCGGTGCCTTCGTTCTCGAGGGCTTCGATCAGACCGCTCTTGTCGATGATAGCCTGCACCACGTTGCGCAACTCGCCTTCGTAGCTCTGGGCATCTTTCAGCAGCCCGACAAACTCCGCGACTGCCTTGCGCGTTGACGCGCGCAGTTCGGGGTCGACAATGGCCAGTTCAGCCGCCTCGAGGAACGGCATGTCCATCTCGATAGCAAACTGCTCGATGCGCTCGATGGTGGTTTTGCCGATGCCGCGGCGCGGCACGTTGATGATTCGCTTCGCCGCGATGTCGTCGGCCGGGTTCACGACCAGCGTGAGATACGCCATAACGTCGCGGATCTCCGCGCGATCGAAGAAGCGCGTGCCGCCTACGATGCGGTACGGGACGCCCGCACGCAGCAGCATGTCTTCAAGCATGCGGCTCTGCGCGTTGGTGCGGTAGAACACGGCAATCTGGTTGTACGACATGCCCGCACCGTGCCGCTTTTCGATCTCACCGGCAATCCAGCGACCTTCGTCGCGCTCGTCAGAAGCCATGTACACCTGGATCTTGTCGCCATCCTCGGCGTCGGTGAACAGCTTTTTCGCCTTGCGATGCTGGTTGTTAGCAATGACGGCGTTTGCCGCCGCCAGCACGTTGCCCACGCTGCGGTAGTTCTGCTCCAGCTTCACCGTGTGGGCGTTGGGGTAATCCTGCTCGAATTCCAGAATGTTGCGGATGTCGGCGCCACGCCAGCTGTAAATGGACTGGTCGTCGTCACCCACCACCATGAGGTTGCGATGCTTCGCCGCAAGCAGTCCGCAAATGGCGTACTGCGCATGGTTGGTGTCCTGATACTCGTCAACCATGATGTAGCGGAAACGGTCTTGGTACGCTGCCAGTACATCCTCGTGATGCTTCAGCAGCAAGTAAGCGTACAGCAGAAGATCGTCGAAGTCGAACGCGTTGGCCGCCTTCAGGCGCTCCTGCAGGCGCGTATACACACGTGCGGCAACCTTCCCCACCGGGTCGGACGCCTGCTGCTCGAAGTCGCCCGGCACGATGAGCTCGTTTTTCGCCGCCGAGATGCGGTTCATGAGCGCATTGACGGGGAAACGCTTGGGATCGATGTCCAACTCGGCCATGATTTCCTTGTACAGGCGTTTCTGGTCGTCGGTGTCGTAGATGGTGAAGTTGCGGGTGAACCCCATGCGCTCAGCGTCGGCGCGCAGAATGCGAACGCACATGCTGTGGAACGTGGACACCCACATTCCGCGGGAGCGGTAGCCAACCAGCCCGCCCAAGCGCTCGCGCATCTCGGCAGCAGCCTTGTTGGTAAACGTGATGGCCAGAATTTCCCACGGGGCCACGCCCTTATCTTCGATCAGATGGGCGATGCGGTACGTCAGCACACGCGTTTTGCCTGATCCAGCGCCCGCCAACACCAGCAAAGGGCCTTCGGTGCACTCAACCGCTTCGCGCTGGGGGCCATTGAGGATATCCAGATCGATGGGCATGGGAACGCATCCTTTCCGCATCAGGCGAACGAAAGGGGCCCGCCGGCTTGCGACGCGCCCCTTGATGGCAAAACGCTCGAACTCAAAACTTCGAGCTAGTATTGTAGCGCTTGAACCCGCCTACAGCCCGTTCGCGCAAAGCGTGAAATCAAATCTCACAGGTCGAGCATAAGTCAGCGAGAAGCCCTCTCGCAGCGGCGGCTCGTTCCGTCGTTCGGCAGAACGAAATGAGAAAAAGGGACTGTCCCTTTTTCTCATTTAAACGATTTTCTTGCCGAAGACGGCAGCGATCTTGCGGAGTTCGCCAACCAATTCGGCGAACTGGGCCGGGGTGAGCTGCTGCGGGCCGTCGGAGAGCGCCTTGGGCGGGTTGGGATGAACCTCGATCATGATGGAATCGCAGCCGGCGGCAACGGCGGCATATGCCAGCGAAGGCACCAGATCGCGCTGGCCTGCGGGATGCGACACGTCGATGCAGATGGGATACAGGCTCTGCTTGTGCACCACCGGCACGGCTGAGATGTCCAGCGTGAAGCGCGTGGCGGTCTCGAACGTGCGGATGCCCCGCTCGCACAGCACCACGTTGGTATTGCCCTCGTTGGTGATGTAGTCGCAAGCTGCCAGCCATTCGGCGATGGTGCCGGCGAAGCCGCGCTTGTACAGCACCATCTTGTGCGAATCGCGCGTTACGTGACCGATGTTTTTCAGCAGGCTGAAGTTCTGGAAGTTGCGCGCGCCCACCTGCAGGCCGTCAACGTAGGAGTGGACCATTTCGCAATGGGCGGAATCCATGACTTCGGTCAGCGTCTTGAGGCCGTACTTCTGGCCAGCATCCGCCATGATCTTCAGGCCCTCTTCGCCCAAACCCTGGAACGAATGGGGGTTGGTGCGCGGCTTGAACGCACCGCCGCGAATCCAATGCAGTCCCAGCTCGGCCACGCAGGCAGCGACCTCGTCGAACTGGTCGACCGACTCGATGGAGCACGGGCCGGCGTAGATGGTTATCTCGTCGGAGCGGGTTCCCAGGTTGGGGATGGGTGGGATGGCAGGCGTCTGGGCCGCCTGCTTCTGGTTGGTGTCGGTGCTCATACGGACGGCGTCTCCTTCATGACCTTGAGAATGCTGGCGTAGATCTCGCGCAGGTTCTCGTTGTACAGGGGTCCTTCGTTGTAGGAGTCCACCTTTTCGAATATTTCCTCTTCGCGCTTGGGATCGTACAAGCCCATGTTGGCGCCGGGCTTAAGCCCACGGATGACCAGCGAATGACCGGCGCGCTTGTTCAAAAGTGCCACCAGCTGCTTGTCGATCTCGTCGATCTTGGCGCGGTGCTCTTCGATCTTTTCGAGCACGGTGCTTGCCTCTGACATCGTTTTTCCTTCCTGTGTCGCAAGCGGTAACGAGCTTGGCCTGGCAACCTCGGAGAAATCCGCGGCACCGCCACTCGTGTGGTGCCATGATAGCAAAGCGGCCCGCAACGCTCAGAGGCGCTGCGGGCCGCGACGACCACAGTTAACGAAGGCGAAACAATGCCCCGTTCTACACGATGAACAGGAAGTACACCAGCACAACCGCGCCGATGATGATGCGATAGACGCCAAACGCGGTGAAGTCGTGCTTCTTGACGAAGCCCACCAGGAACTTGATGGCCACGATGGACACGACAAACGCAACCACCAGGCCGATCACGAACACCATCCACTCGGTGGCGGTGTAGGCGAAGCCGTGCTTGAAGAACTTCAGCAGGCTCCAGCCGAACATGATGGGGATGGCCAGGAAGAACGCGAACTCAGTGGCAACGGTGCGCGAGGTGCCCACCAGCATTGAGCCGATGATGATGGAGCCAGATCGCGACGTGCCGGGAATGACCGCCAGACTCTGGAAGATGCCGATGATGAAGGCTTTGCCGTAAGACATCTGCTCGAAGGTGTTCACCGTGGAAATGGCGCTGGAAGCGTCGTATTCGGTGTCGGCGTCGGGATCAACCGACTCGTAGGCCTGGGCATTGGCGACACGCGCATGCTTGCCGCGCGGCGCTTCGTTTTCGGCCTGCGCCAGACGACGGCGGTTGCGGATCTCGATGAGGATGAAGATGACGCCGTAGACGACAAGCGCGGCGGCGACCACAATGGCCGAGACGTCCTCGTTGGTCATGATGTTGGTTTCGACCCACTCGTCAAGCAGCAGGCCCACGATTGCCGCAGGAATGGAGCCGACAACGACTTTCGCCCAGATTCCCCAGGTCACGCGCTTTTGTCGTTCGGTTTTCCGCCTTGAGAAGGGGTTGAGCTTGTGAAAGAACAGAACCAGCACCGCCATGATGGCACCCAACTGAATGACCACAAGGAAGGTGCTGTAGAACTCCGGAGAAACATCCAGAGGAACGAATGCCTCCAGAAGCATCATGTGGCCGGTCGACGAGATAGGCAGCCATTCGGTGATGCCCTCGACGATGCCGAAAAGTACTGCTTTGAGCGCTTCGATGATATCCATGGTGCGGAGCGTCGATCCTTTCTGCTTGTGACGCCGTACGGCGTTCGAACCTATGCATGGTAGCACGGGGTGCGGCGGGCGCATCGGGTTCCCACCGTATCACCATAGGCCTGCCTCAAGCGGACCGGCATCGCAAACACCCTGATGGGCGCACGTCGGCCTATCCGCCCTCCCCTGTTTTCGTGTAAGATGGAAGGTGCGGCGATTCTCCTGCCGACGCGCCCCGGGGCGCAGACGGGAAAAGTTTCCGCATTCATATATATGTACAGAACCGTGAAGGGGGATCCTCGTGGCCACCGCATCTTCCGAACAAAAGGTCATCGTTGTTGACTTCGGCGCCCAGTACGGGCAGCTGATCGCCCGCCGCGTGCGCGACTTGCGCGTGTATTCCGAAATCGTGCCGTGCGACGTGACGGCCGACGAAGTGCGCGCGATCGCGCCTTCCGCCATCATCCTTTCCGGCGGCCCGGCAAGCGTGTACGCCGAGGACGCCCCGTCTATCGACCCTGAGATCCTGCAGCTGGGCATCCCGGTGCTGGGTTTTTGCTACGGCCAGCAGATCATGGCGGTGACGCTGGGCGGCGAGGTTGGCCATACCGAGAAGGGTGAGTACGGCCCCGCGCCGCTGACCCGCTGCGACGAGGGCGCCAGCGCGCTGTACGGCGACACGCCGGCCGAGCAGACCGTGTGGATGAGCCATCGCGACGCCGTGAGCCGTGTTCCCGAGGGCTTCGTCGTGACGGCCAAGACCGACGTGTGCCCCGTGGCTTCGATGGAGTGCGCCGAGCGCAAGCTATACGCGACGCAGTACCACCCCGAGGTGCGCCACACCCCGTTCGGCAACGAGCTGCTGAGCAACTTCCTGTTCAAGATCTGCGGGCTTTCCCCCGACTGGACGATGGACTCCATCATCGAGGACTCGATTGCTGCCATCCGTGCGCAGGTTGGCGAGGATCGCGTGATTTTGGGCCTTTCCGGCGGCGTGGATTCGTCGGTGGTCGCCGCTCTGTGCGCCAAGGCTATTGGCAAGCAGCTGACCTGCGTGTTTGTGAACCACGGCCTGCTGCGCAAGAACGAGCCCGAAGAGGTTGAGGAAGTGTTCACCAAGCAGTTCGACGTGGACTTCGTGCACGTGCATGCCGAAGAGCGCTACGCGAAGCTGCTCGACGGCGTGACCGACCCCGAGCAGAAGCGCAAGATCATCGGCACGCAGTTCTGGCAGGAGTTCTTCGCCGTGGCACAGGATCTGGCCGAAGACGGCCGCCCGGTGAAGTACCTGGCACAGGGCACCATCTACCCCGACATCATCGAGAGCGGCGCGCGCAAGACGGGCGGCAAAGCCTCCACCATCAAGAGCCACCACAACCTGATCCCGTTCCCCGAAGGCGTGCATTTCGATCTGATCGAGCCGCTGGACCACTTCTTCAAGGACGAAGTGCGTGCGCTGGGCACGGCGCTGGGCCTGCCCGACCACATCGTGCATCGCCAGCCGTTCCCTGGCCCCGGCCTGGCCATTCGCATCATCGGTGCAGTCAGCCCCGAGAAGCTTGAGATCCTGAAGAACGCCGACGCCATCGTGCGCGAAGAGCTGGACGCCTACAACCAGCGCCTGTTCGAGGAAACCGGCGAGCGCAACAGCGAGCACAGCTGCTGGCAGTACTTCGCCGTGCTGCCCGACATCAAGAGCGTGGGCGTTATGGGTGACGAGCGCACCTACCAGTGCCCGATCATCTTGCGCGCCGTCGAGTCGAGCGACGCAATGACGGCAGACTGGGCGAAGCTGCCCTACGAGGTGCTGGCAAAGATCTCCAGCCGCATCGTCGCCGAAGTGCCCGGTGCAAACCGCGTCTGCTACGACATCACGTCCAAACCCCCGGCGACGATCGAGTGGGAGTAGGCTGATAGGGTTCTGACCTGCATTTCTGAGTGCCGCACTGTGCCGCTGAGTTTCGTTTCGTACGAGAGTCATGGCAAAGCCGCCAGCGATGTTGGTGAGTAAATACGATAACCGAGCCTCCGTTCCCGCGTTGGGACGGAGGCTTTTTCTTTG
>CALUHI010000026.1 GCA_944320405.1 uncultured Eggerthellaceae bacterium | reverse complement strand
GATGCCGTTGCCGAAGTCGATCACGAAGACCGGGTCGAACGAGTGTTGCAGATGAACTGCATCTTCCGATAGGATCTCTAAGGGATTCACGTTCCAACCTTTCCTTCTATTTCCGCACCAGCCTCATGACGCCGAAGCCGATGGCAACGACGATGAGAGCCAGCACCTCTGCCAATGCAAAGGGAAGCGCGAGATCGCGCGCGAGAAGAATGCACGCGAGTGCCGCACCGAATAAAAGCAGGAATGATACGAGGACCCCCAGAAGCAACGATCCCATGTGACCAAGATTGCTGGTTTTCGTTGCTCGCTTTGCCAGCTGCAGGCTGCCGAACAATGGGAGGAACCCCACGATGCCGGCCAACGCCCCCAACACGATAGCTACTGCCATAACCTGCTTTCGTCCCAGCGCTTCGAGCGCCCCTCCTGAAATAAAACCTCCCGTATAATAACGGATTGATTACAACCGCATAGAAAAAAGGTCGCCTGTCGCGACTTTTTTTTTGGTGAGCGGACGTAAACCGCGCGTGGCGGAGAATCGCTATTCTTCCGTCGTTTCCTCTTCATACACGCGCAGCTTGATGCCGGCCTCTTCCAGCATGGACATCGAAAGCTCGTCGGGGTATGGATTCTGGTAGACGATCTCGCCGATTCCCGCGTTGATGAGCATTTTGGCGCACACCACGCACGGCTGCGTGGTTATATATATGGATGCGCCCGTGATGTTGATGCCGTAGCGCGCCGCTTGGATGATGGCGTTCTGCTCGGCATGCAGACCGCGGCAGATCTCGTGGCGCTGGCCGCTGGGAACGCCCAGCTCCTGGCGCAGGCAGCCCACCTCGTCGCAGTGGCGGATGCCCGTGGGCACGCCGTTGTAGCCGGTGGCCAAGATGCGGCGGTCCTTCACGATGATGGCACCCACGGCGCGACGCATGCACGTCGTGCGCGTGGCAACCTCGTTGGCAAGCGTCATGAAATACTGATCCCAGCTGGGACGATTGTCTTTCGCCATGCCCAACCCCCTATTTGGTTCCGAAGATGCGGTCGCCGGCATCGCCAAGGCCGGGAACAATGTAGGCGTCGTCGTTGAGGCCATCGTCGACCGAGCACGTGTAGATGACCAGATCGTCGTCGGCGGCAAGAAGAGCCTCGATGCCCTGGGGCGCGGCAACGATCACCATCACCTTGAGCGTTCCCGAAACGCCCTGCTCGCGCAGGTAGCGCACCGCAGAGATCGCAGAGCCGCCAGTCGCAAGCATCGGGTCAACCACCAGAACGGCGCGCGATGCGATGTCTTCAGGCAGCTTGGCGTAATAGGGAACCGGCTTGTGCGTCGATTCGTCGCGGTACATGCCCAGATGGCCCACGCGCGCAGCAGGAATCAGCTGCAGCACGCCGTCCACCATGCCCAATCCTGCACGCAGAATGGGAACGATCGCGAGCTTCTTTCCGCTGATGGTTTTGCACCACGCCGTGGCAAGCGGTGTTTGGACCACCGCGTCTTCCAACGGCAGATCGCGCGTGGCTTCGTACGCCTCGAACATCGCAAGCTCGCGAACGAGCTCGCGGAACTGCATCGACGAGGTGCGCGCGTCGCGCAGGATTGACAGCTTGTGCTGCACCATGGGGTGGTCGACCACCACTACCCTTCCATCGTACATGGGATTGTGCCTCGGCTTCCTAGTTCTCAAGCGCCATGATTTTGGCGACGCGGCCCTCATGACGGCCGCCGCCAAAGTCCGTGGAAAGGAACGCATCCAGAATGCGCTTGTTTTCCTGCAGTTCGACAAAGCGGCCCGAAAGCGTGACGACGTTGGCGTTGTTGTGCTCGCGCGCAAGCTCGGCGAACTGCGGCGTGATGCAGTTGACGGCTCGAATGCCGTGGATCTTGTTGGCAGCCACCGCCATGCCGATGCCCGTTCCGCACACCAGCACGCCGTAATCCGCCGCACCGTCTGCCACATCGTGCGCCACGAGCGCCGCGAAATCGGGGTAATCGACGCGGTCGTCGCTGTCGGGACCGCGGTCGACAACCTCGTGTCCGGCATTCTTCAGATAGTCGCGCAGTTCCTGCTTCTGCTCGAACCCTGCATGGTCGCTTGCAATGCTGATCTTCATCGCATGCCTTCCCCTCGAAATGACATTGACCCCATATTAATGCACCATGACGGCGCGAACCGCCTGATGCCAACCTTCCAGAAGGCTTTCACGCGTCTGGTCCGCCATCTGAGGCGCGAAACGCGTGCCGTCGGCGTGCAACGCGGAAAGCTCGTCGACGTTCTTCCAGAACCCGCCGGACAGACCCGCCAGATACGCAGCGCCCAGCGCGGTGGTCTCCAGGCAAGCGGGCCGATGCAGCTCGCAGCTCAGCACATCGCTTTGGAACTGCATCAGGAAATCGTTCGCCGAAGCACCACCGTCCACGTGAAGCTCGCGGAACGGGAAGCCCGCGTCGGCCTCCATCGCGCCCACGAGATCAGCCACCTGAAACGCCAGCGACTCCAACGCCGCGCGTACGATGTGCGCCCGGTTGGCGCCGCGGGTGAGCCCCAAAATGGCGCCGCGCGCTTGGGAGTCCCAGTACGGCGCACCCAAACCCGTGAATGCGGGAACCACGTGCACGCCGGCGGTATCGTCAACTGAGCGCGCAAGGGCTTCGCTTTCGGCCGCCGTGGAGATAAGCCCCATCTCGTCGCGCAGCCATTGGATGAGCGCGCCTGCCATGAACACGCTTCCTTCCAGCGCATATACCGGACCCTCGCCCGGCGCAGCGGCGGCGATGGTGGTCACCAGGCCATGGGTCGATTCGCATGCCTCGGAACCGGTGTTCAGCAAAAGGAAGCAGCCTGTGCCGTAGGTGTTCTTCGCCTGGCCGGGTCTGAAGCAGCATTGGCCGAACAGCGCGGATTGCTGATCGCCCGCCACGCCGCGGATGGGAATGCCCTCCAAGGTGCCCGGATTGGCGGTAACGCCGAAATCCCCCGACGAAGGACGCACCTCGGGCAGCATCGAGGCGGGAATGCCGAACAGCTCCAGAAGCCACGGGTCCCAGCGCATTTCATGGATGTCAAACAGCATGGTGCGGCTGGCGTTGGTCACGTCAGTTGCGTGGACCGCGCCATGGGTGAGCGTCCAAACGAGCCACGAGTCAACGGTGCCGAACGCAAGCTTGCCGGCTTCGGCGTCATCGCGCGCGCCGGGAACGTTGTCCAGGATCCACTTGATTTTGCTCGCCGAGAAATACGGATCGGGGATAAGACCGGTCTTGCGGGTTATCTCGAGGGCAACGGCAGGGTCAGACGTCAGTTCCTCGATGATGTCGGCCGTACGGCGGCATTGCCATACGATGGCGTTGCATACCGGCTGGCCGGTCTCGCGGTTCCAAACCACCGTCGTTTCGCGCTGGTTGGTAATGCCGATGCTGTCAACGTCGGCGGGGCCCAAGCCGTTTTGGACGAGAAGCTCGGTGAGCGCGCCCAGCTGGGAAGACAGGATGTCGCGGGGGTCATGCTCAACCCAGCCCGGCTGAGGGAAAATCTGCGGGAAAGGGTTTTGAACGGAATCGACGATCTGGCCACGGCGGTTCACAAGCACGGCACGCGACGAGGTTGTCCCCTGGTCGAGCGCAATCACGTAGGTTTCACGCATGCTATTCCCCTTTCTCGGGCGTGCGGCCCGCACAGCTTTTCAAGCGGTCCAGGCATCCTTCGATCCACGAGAGGATGTCGGACTCCACTACGGCATGGTCTGGCTCGTTGAGTATCTCGTGGCGCATTCCGGGATACAAGATCTCGTCAACCTGCGCCACTCCAGCATCGCGCAGCGCCTGCACGGCAGCGTGAACACCCTTCCCTTGCCCGCCGACGGGATCCTCGGCACCCGCGATGAACAGCAGCGGAAGGTCGCGCGGAACGCATGCGACACGGGAAGGGTCGGCGATCTCGCCAGTGAGGTCGGTGAGCGCCGCGTAGCCTCCGACGGTGAACATGAACCCGCACCGCTCATCGGCCCGATAGGCGTCAACGACCGCAGGGTCGGTGGACAGCCAATCGAACGGGGTGCGTGCATCGGGAATGCGCTTGCCGTAGGCGCCCGCCCCCATTCCGTCGATGAAAGCGCTGCGGAAACGCGGGCCTTTGATGCGTCCAATAGCACGCGCCAAAAGGTTTCCCGCCGCCGACAGAAGGCGCGGCTGCTGGCCGGTTCCGCACAGAATTGCGCCCGCAAGCCCTTCAGCGCAGGGGCGCGCCACATAAGCGCGGACGATGAAGCTGCCCATAGAATGCCCGAACAAGAAATACGGAACCGCCTGGCCGAACCGGCGCTGCATCATGTTCCGCAATGCGTCGACGTCGGAGATTAGGATGTCTTTGCCCCCGCTCGGAGGCATATGCCCGAACTCAGATGGATCAGAGACGCTCGCACCATGGCCGATATGGTCTTCGCCGCACACAACGTAGCCGTTTTCAGCAAGAACATGCGCGAAAGCGTCATAGCGGTCCATGTGCTCGGACATGCCGTGAACGATCTGAACAATGGCGCGCGGGGATGCGGGCGCGCTGTCAAGCCCAGCGGGCATCCACAGGCGTGCGCGAATGGTCGTGGAGCCATCTTTCGATAGATAGCCGAGCTCGGATTCAGCAACCTCCTGCGACATCACCCCTCCTTCCGGGCGCACCGAAAAGCGCTGCACAGCAGCGCAACGATGCGACCATTATAAAGGTTCGCCGCGCGGTTCCCGAACGCAGGGAAGGCGGACAAGGGGCGATTCGAATGCGTGGCGATGTTATGTCCGCAGGCCGAACTTGCGTTTGACGCGCGCGAGCTTTCGCTGCCAGGGGAAATACAGCGCCAGCAAGAACGCGACCGTCGCCACCCCATGCACAACATCCAGCGGAAGCGCGGCGGCATATATGATCGCAGCTTGCTCGAATGTTTCGGGGTGGTAGAAACCCACGATGCTCCAAACATTCAGCACCACGCCGTACAGCGGGCCCGAAAGGAATCCGTAGCCCAGAAGAACCGCCTTGCCCGCACGACCCTCAAACAGCCCCGCCTGCGCCAAGATGCCGCCAAGGTAGCCCACCAGACCCCACCCGTACATCTGCCACGGCGTCCATGGGCCTTGCCCGAAAAAGAAATTCGACACGAGGGCAGCAAGTACCCCTACCAAAAACCCGCTGCGCCGCCCGAACGCCGCGCCGGCGATGATGGCGATGGCGGACACCGGCTTGAAGCTGGGGACAGGAGCGAACAGAATGCGTCCCGCCGCCGCCAAGGCGGCAAGCACGGCAATGGGCATGGTGTCGCGCAGGCGCGGGCGGGAATGCTCGAATCCGGCAAAAAACACCGCGAGGCATCCTAAAACCACCACGAGCGAAAGCAGCGCGGTCTGCCCGATATCGAACGCGATGCACGCCGCGAGCACAGCAGGCACACCGACGATGGCGACGATCTCCGTCGCCAAGGCTATCGCGCGCCTGCGGGGTGCAGGGGCATCGGGCGCGCTGCCGGCTTCGACAGTACGCGAATCCTTGTTTCCGCAGCCGCTCACAGCAATGCTCCAAACAGGCGCGACGCCTTGTTGGGACGGTACACGATGTTGTTTTCGAAGAAGCGCCCCACCGGCTCGGTGCAAGCAAGCTCGCCGTCGAAGACCATGGAGACCTCGTCTGCCGTCGCCAAAGCGAAATCGAGGTCGTGGGTGACCATGATCACCGTGCGCCCTTCGTCGGCAAGCGCGCGCACCAGGCGCGCCTCATCGGCGCACGACGTCGGGTCAAGGCCCTTCGTCGGCTCATCGAGGAAGAGCAGCTCGGGGTCGGTCAGCAAAAGTTTCGCGAGTGCGAGTTTCTGGCGCTGGCCGCCCGACAAATCGTAGGGGTGCTGGCGTGCGTGGTCGGCCAGTCCGAAACGCTCAAGGGCAACACGCTCGTCCGCCTCGGAATACCCACACCTCATGCGCCATTCGGCAATCTCCTCGGCAACAGAGTCGCACACGAACAGCGCCTTGGGATCCTGAGGCAGATATGCCTGCTTCGAAGACAACGTGTTTCGCACGGAGCCACGCTGGGGCTTTTGCACCCCGGCAAGCAGCTTCAGCAGCGTTGACTTGCCGCTGCCGTTGCCGCCGACGATGGCATGGACGCTTCCGCGCGCCACCTTCATGTTAAGCCCGCGCAGCACCCATTCGGAATCTCGATGGTAACGGAAGCTGGCGCTGCACGCCTCGAGCACCGACTCGTTCGCCAAAGCCTGAGCGCGGCGGCTCCAGCGCGGCTCCAGCGAGCGACACAAGTCGTCACGGGCGCCCATGTCGCCCACCTCGCCTAAATCAATGCGGCGCGTGGCGTAATCGGCGACGTCCTCCGGGGAGTGCGTCGCCATCACCACCGTCACGCCCAGTTCGCGGTTCACGCGCGCCAGCAAAAACAAGAAGCGCTTGAGCGCGTTGGGGTCCAGCTGCGCGGTGGGCTCGTCCAACAGCAACAGGCGCGGACGCAACGCCAACACGGCGGCAAGGTTCACCGTTTGCATCTGGCCGCCGGAAAGGTCCTCGGTAGCTTGGCGCACCCACGGCTCGATGCCGAAGAAGTGGGCCACTTCCGCCACACGACGGCGCATTTCGTCCTGAGGGGTTCCCAGGTTCTCCAAGCCGAACGCAAGCTCGTGCCACACCGTGTCGCACACGATCTGCATAGCGGGATCCTGCATGACGAACCCCACCGCCGAAGCCGAGGTGCGCCGGTCCATTCCGCCGTTCTCCGGATCAACAAGCACCCCGTCGCGCAACAGCGGCATTCCCAGAACCTCAATGGTGCCGCCGCATTCGCCCACAGGAGTCAATTCAGGTTTGAGCGACCGAAGCAGCGTGGTCTTGCCGCAGCCGGTGGGACCCACCAGCACGCAGAACTCGCCTTCCTCGATCGTGAGGGACACGTTTTCCAGAACCGGGCGGGCGGAGCCCTCGTCGGTTCGATAGGCGAACGAGAACCCCTTCACGTCCACTAGCGCCACAACAACCACTCCTTGAACTGCAAGATGGGAGGAACCGCCATCAGCACGGCATACGGAACATACGCCCACCATGCGCCCCATCCGGAAAGCGTTGGGTAGAACGAGAATTTCAAACAAACGGCAGCCGCCCACGCGCCCGCGATTACCGCAAGAACGACGATGATGCCCAGCACCGAAGCGTCGGCGCGATTGAATCGATAGCGCTTGTAAGTGGATCGGCGCGCGCCGCAGTCGTAACCACGCGCACGCATCGCATCGCTGCGCTCGATGCCGTCCTCCATACCCCACCCCATCAGCACCGACACGATGCGAAAACGGCCCGCCGCCTGCTGTCGCTTGGTTTGCGGCGCCGCGGCGCTCGTGGCGTCCTGAGCGGCCGCGATCCCGCGTCCGCGCGCGACGAACTGGGGAACCAGGCGCATCACTTGCGACACCATCAAAGACACCACCGGCAACACGTTGCCGAACAGAGCCATGGTGTTTGCGCTGTTCATGCAGGACGAATAGGACGAGAACCACAGAAACACCGCCGCGAGCATCGCGCCCGAGCACGCGCCGTACAGAAGGGATTCGGCGTAGACGGCGCGCACGCCAATGCGAAAGAGCTCAGTGGATCCGGAAGCCGAGAACAGCGGGTTGGCGATGGTGACGACCAGCCACAGCGGCACGATCCAGATGAACGAGCGCCCTGTGGCGCGCGCACCACGGCATACAATCGAACACCCCACCGCACCAGCAAACGACAGCACGACGAAGACCGGCTGCAGCGTCGCCATGGACAACACGATGGCGCACGCCAAGTAGGCGAACGCCACCGCAGGGTGATATGTCGCAAAGGGATGGGGCTTCATTGCGCAGAGGCGTGGCCTGGGCTACTCGACCAGCACGTAAACCCACCGGATGGAGTCGCCTGCCTGAAGCTCGACGGAACTGCACGACGCATTGATGAACTGACCGTTCAGGTAATACGTCCAACCATAGTCGGCACTTTCTGCCACGCCGCCGATCGAGTCAACGTAGATGCCGAATTGCGAACCGCGCGCGTTGTGCGGGATGTTGCTTTTCTCCAATGCATCATAGACCGTGTCGCCCTGGTTCACCTTTACATCGCAAGAATACGAAACCGACACTCCCGAGACACTCGAACCAACCGAAACATGCACGGTAAACGCCGAAGGCTTCTCGGAGGGTTTTTCGCCCCCGGAAGGCTTCGAAGGCGTCGTCGCACCCGCAGAGCCGTTCGTCGTGGAACCGGACGTCTTGTCAGAGTCACCCGACCCCTTTGTCACAGCATCGTCAGAAGCAGAATCGTTTGCCGAGGAAGATCCCTCTTCGGGGTTGTCGCCTTCCCCATTCTGCTTATCCGGATCACTGGCATCCGCATTATCCGCGGGCTGAGCACCTGCATTCTCCGCATCAGGGTTCTCAGCCTGAACCGTCGCAGAAGAATTCACTTCCTTCGCGGATTCTCCGGAAGAGAAGCCACCTGCCAGCGCGAACGCCGACACCGCAATGAGAACAAGGGAAATCACCGCGATGACCGCGATGGCGATCTTCGCGCCTTTCCCGCCACCGGAACCTTGACGAGCTTCGGACGCAGTAGCAGGTGCCTCCTGTTTCGACTCATTCGAAACAGCTTCCTCGACCGAGGGCATCGCGATGCCCTCGGTCGGCTTCATTTCCTCGGTTTTGTCCAAACCTGCATAGATAGCGGACTGGGAATGCTTCTGATCAGCCATGGAACCCGCCTCCTAACCGCGACGCATGAGACGGGCAACGAGCACACCAGCGACAACCAGGCCGCCCGCACCGACGACAAGACCAGCAATGGGAACCCATGCGGGAACGCCGCCGATCTGCTCGTCGTCGACAGAAGCCGACTCGCCTTCCAGCAGCGCCTTGCCCGCCTTGCTGGATGCGGCGCTCATCAGAATCGAGGAGTCGTCAGAACCTTCGCCATCGAAAGACCCGTCAGAATCATCGGATGCCGCATCTCTCAAACCAGAAGGCGAAGTGCCGAGCTGGCGATTGAACGTGCGGTTGTCGGGATCGGACGGATCATCGGAGTTGGAGTTCTCGTCGTTCCGATCATCTTCGTTTTCAGACGAAGAGCTATTGCCGTTGCCGTTGCCGCCATTGTTGTCGCCGGTATTGCCAGTGTTATCGTCATTGCCGGAGTCGACGTTGTCGTCATCTTCGTCATCAGGTCCGACGTTGCCGTTGCCGGAAATCGCAAACAGGGTTTTCGAGTCATTCACGTAATACAACGTACCATCAGCACCGCACACCACCGAGGACATCGCATGGTTCTGATGATCCTCATCGGGCGTGAACACGAGCGTTGCCTCGGCATCACCCACGCGGTAGCAATACACACCGCCAGGCTGCGCGTTGCAGGTGAAGTAGACATACGTCCCCGTCGACTGCTTCGAGACAAGCGGCGCCGACTTCGAATCGCCTCCAAACGCCGTTCCACCGTCATAGGAGGTCACCGCGTATTCAACCGCCATGGTCGCTTCGTCGATGACGGCAAGCTGCCCGCCGTACACGACATAGCCCCACTGATTCGGCGTACCCTCAAGCGAAGCGCCACCAACATACACCTTGCCGTCGACGATTGTCGGCGTCGAAGTGGATGAGCTTCCAAACTTCACGGAGGCGAGCTCGCGAACATCGCCCGTCGCCGCATCAACGAAAACTTTGTGCAGCACGCCATCGGAAGTGACCACGAGAATCGTATCTTCCTGCGTGCCCGTAACTGCAGTGGAGCGGATAGTCGCACCCAGGTTCAGCGAGGAAATCGTTTCACCTGTCGCCGCATCAAGAACGGAGAGGCAGCCGGTATCGTTGCCGATGACCACTTTGTCGTCGACAAAGGCAGCACCCGACCAGTAGTAACCAGCGGACTCGTTCGCATTGGACCAAAGGACCTTTCCGGTGGAAAGATCAACACAAGTGAAATAGCCATTGTAGGAAGCAGACCAACCCGCATCTGCCGTTCCGTAATACACGCAGCCATTGAAGACGCTCAACGTGCCAAGCGACTGCTGCTTACCCTGTCCGCCGATGGCAGGGAGCTCGTCGGTAACCCACACGGTGGTCAGGGTGTCCGGAGTGATCGCCTGAAGACGGCCGCCTTTCATCGGCACGACAATGACGCCATCGCTGTACACCATGCGAGAAATGGAATCGATCGCTGCAACGAGTTTTGCGGAGCCAAGCTCCTTGCCCCCAGAAGAGATCTTCTTCAGCTGAGAACCCGTCGCCACATAAATGCAATCACCAACCACCAGCGGGTCAGACACGTAATCGTCAGACTGAACCATCCAAGCTTCCGTCGTAGGCTCGATGGGCGTCTGGGCACCTTCGGGTGCCGCGCCCATGCCGTACGAAGGCCACTGCGCATCCACGTTGGGACGTTCAGCATCCGCATCTACCTCGACGCCGTCAACAATCACGACATCGTCGTCATCCTCATTAAAATCGGGCATCGTGCCGTCTGCCCCGTAGTACCACACGACCAAATCGCCCTTTTCGAGCGTATGCTGGTCGGCACCCATCGTCGCGCACTCGCCGTTGATGAAGAACTGCCAAAACGCACCAGTTTCCGGATTGTAAGTCAAACTGCAGTCCCGATCATAAGGTGACGTTACCGCGTTAAGCATCCAGTATCCGTGGGTTTCCTTTGTGTAGATGTCTGCTTCAACACCAGCTTGCTTGAGCATATCCTCAGTGAACTTGGCCGCAGTGGTTCCCTCAGGAACAGTGGTAACGCAAGCGGGGATCCACGTCTGATCATGTCCCTGTTCGTCAATACCGACCATCCAACCGCTCACCATGATCCGATCGGGAAGGGAGGCACCCCACTCAGCGTAGTACCAAACGACCTCGTCGCCGGGCTCAAGAACCGTCAAACCAGCGCCATTATCAGCCGCCTTGCCGTTCACGTATAGAAGCCAAGATTCATATGTCACCTCATCCGACCCCAGCGTGAGGTCGGGGTCGTTTGGAGAGGTGATGTCGTTGAGAGACCAACCCCACTTACCGATGCCGTAGTTAGCTTTGAGGCCTGTCTTCTCGAATAACGCTTCAGAAAGATCTGCGGCAGTAGAGCCTTCAGGCAACTCGAATGTCGTCTCTTCCGCCCAATCCTCGGGTTTACCTTCTGCATCACGACCAATCACGGAAACGGTGACGGAGATCTCGTTTTGCAGGGGAAGCGGATCTTCCGATTCAGACGGCTGCGACGATTCGTTCGAAGGAGAAGGCGTGCCTCCGGCAGATTCAGAATCCGTGCTTGCATCGCCCGAAGTCGCGCTCTCGACATTGAGAGAGCTTGAAGGCGCATCAGCGGAAGACTCATCCTCGATCAGCGTCGCCTCCTCGTCCTCAGTAGAGTTTCCTTCCGGCACCACGACGTCAGAGGAGGTCTCCTTACCAGGCTCTTCCCCTTCTGCAACCGTTTCAACGCTGGTCGGTGTCTCGGCTTCGGAATCTTCCGACCCAAGCTGCGCCCATGCGGCGGTTGGCACAAGAGCCAAAGTGAACAAAAGCGAAATGATAAGAGCGAGCGCCTTCTTCGGAAGGCTAGCGCCGTGCTGCAGCGCGCGGCGTTCGGCGGATCCGGACATGCGTAGACCTTTCTTCCAGGGCCAAAGCTTCCGATGGGAGGTGATCCGACTTGTCTGGGGCGACGCTCCGGTTGCGTCTTCGCCCTCAGGATACGGTTACTGGCATAGCCGGGGATTCGCACCCCGATTCCCCTGGACCGCACGCCGCTTGCGCCGCGTTCGGCCCGCGCGTTTCCGCGCCTCCATCGTGGCCAATTTCAAAACGCATGGATTATACGCTATGGCGCGCCACCCGTTCGGCATCCGAATTGCGGCACGGCAATCTTTCTTGCAGGGAATACAAGGCCGCCCGCACGCCATTGTGCAAAATGCAAAACGGCATGCAAGAAACGATGCCACTATTCCTCAAAGGCACGCGGCTCGGGCAGGTCGGGGTCCAACAAGCGCCGATAATACGTGTCCATGGCATGCAAGGCGCCTGCCGGGTTGTGCGCAAGAACGCGGTCCTTCACGATGAGATAGGTGACCGGCGCCTCGGAGTGCTTGATGAACAGGGTGTCGTGTCCCACGCACAAACCAACGATGACGTTGAGATCGGTGCCGTGCTCGGCCAAGATGCGCGCCTGAGCGATGGGATTGCAAGCGGATTCATGGCTGCCGGGACGCACTTTCGCTCCTTCCGGGATGCCCGCCTCGGTCTTGTCCACCGCACCGACTTTGCACATGACAGCGCACACATCCTCAAAACCCTTCGCGCGCAGCACCTTCGCGAACAGCTGGGCGTCCTTGATAAGCCCACGGCAGCATGCGATGCCAATCCGCTTCGCGCCGATCTTCTTCGCGAACAGGCAGATCTCCTCCACGCGAGTCAGCTTGCCGTAATAGAGGCCCTCGATTTCGGCGGCTGCCTTGAACACCTTGTTCGTCCACGGATCGTTGAGGTACTCGTCGACCGTGGCGTCGAACTCTTCCTTTGGAGTGTGCGTGGTCATGCAGAAGCTCGGCCAATCGCGGTCCAGATGATCGCAGTGGTACACGCCACAGTTCGCGCAGCTTCGGGAATCCTGGTCCATGCTCGTTCCTTTCCTAGTGGCGTTCAGCCAGCTCCCCCGCGATGGCAAGCGCCACGCGAAGGCCGTCGATGGCGGCGCTCGTGATGCCACCAGCATACCCCGCTCCTTCGCCGCACGGGTACAGCCCGCTTGGCACCGCGGGAGTCTGCGAAAGATGCGCTTGGAAGTCTGCCTCGCGCACGATGCGCACCGGGCTTGAGCTGCGCGCTTCGACGCCGGTCATCACTGCCGCAGGGTCGGCGAACCCGCGAAGGCGCCGGTCAAGCAGCGGCAGAGCCTCGGCGATCGCATCGGAGACAAACGGAGGAAGGCATTCGCGCAGGTCGCACCAGACCACCCCGCGCGCATAGGTGGGCTTCACCGCGCGCTTCCCCGCTGCCGGCCCCTTGGACGGCACGCCCTCCAGGAAATCCCCCACCGTCTGCGCGGGCGCCTGGTATGGCGCGCCTCCCGCCGCCAGCGCGGCCTCGTACGCCGCATGCTCAACCTGGCGCTGCAGTTCAACGCCTGCAAGCGGATGATCGCATCCGAAATCCTCCGGGCCCACGCCCACCAGCACCGCGCTGTTGGCGTTGCGTCCGTCGCGCGCAAAGCGACTCATGCCGTTGACGCACACGCCGCCTTCCTCGCTGGCGGCGCACACCACCTGGCCGCCCGGGCACATGCAGAACGTGTACACGCCGCGCCCGTCGGGAAGATGCACGGCAAGCTTGTAATCGGCTGCCCCCAGCGCGGGATGCCCTGCCGCCTTGCCGTACTGCGCGCGGTCGATGGCGCGCTGCGAATGCTCGATGCGCACGCCCATCGAGAAAGGCTTCTGCTCCATGGCAAGCCCTTCGCCGTGCAGCATCGCAAACGTGTCGCGCGCCGAATGGCCGCACGCAAGCACGATGCGCCGAGCGGGGATCTCTTCCACCGCGTCCGGCGCCGCACCGTCGAGCGTGTCGCGAATGAGAGCCGCCGAAACGACGCCGTCTTCGAACCGGATGCCGTCAAGCTGCGCATGGAAGCGCACCTGGCCGCCGGCTTCCTCGATTTGACGGCGAAGCGCCCGCACCACATCTACCAGCAGATCCGTGCCGATGTGCGGCTTCGCTTTCCAAAGAATCTCTTCCGGGGCGCCCGCACCCACAAACCAATGCAGCACGTGGGGCAGAAACGGGCTTTTCACATTGGTGGTCAGCTTGCCATCGGAAAACGTTCCCGCGCCGCCTTCGCCGAACTGGATGTTCGTGCGCACGTCCAGCGGTCCGCCGCCATCGAAGGCGGCCACCGCTTCCTGGCGCTCGTCGACATCGCCGCCGCGCTCCAACACCAGTGGGCGCAATCCCGCGCGCGCCAAGCACAGCGCCGCGAACAGGCCGGCGGGGCCGGAGCCAACCACGATGGGGCGCGGTTCGGCATCGCGCGCAGAAGCGGGAACCGCAGGGATTTCAAGCGGCTCATAAGGCTCATGCAGCTTGACGCCCTTCTTCCCCAGCAGGCCCTGCTCTTGGGAAGCGTCCTTGAGCGACACGCCCAGCGTCGCGATGAAATGCACATCGCCCGACGACTTCTTGCGCGCATCAACGCTGCGCTTGAGCAGGCGAACTTCCTTGATAGCAGCAGGCTTCACGCCCAAAGCACGCGCCGCCGCGCGCTCGATCAGGTGCCCCCCATCGGGAAGCCCCGCATCAAGCGGCAGCCGCACATTTGAAATCTCAAGCATGACGTCCCCCCGTCACAGCGGCATTAGCCCATTCGCTGTTTGTCTTTCGCTATCATATCCCACCTTTGACTGATTAAACGATAAAGAAATACGAACATTTGTATGCTACACTTCCGTAAACGGTAGCGCCCCATTGCAGTTTACTAAACTAATGTTTATAATTTAGGAGGCACCGCCTATGGTGAATCGAAGGCAAGTGGTGAAGTTCTTCACTTCGCACGGATTCGTCAACAAAGGCGGCACGCGGCATGACCGCTACGAGCACCCCGACGGACGCTGGACGGTAATCGAGCGGCACACGGAGATAAACGACAGGCTTTTCGAGCTGATGAAAAAGCAGGCCGGACTGAAATAACTGCGTTGACCCCATCGGCACCCACGAGAAAAGGACGCGCCATGCTTCACGTATATGAATTCGAAGTTTTCGAAGACGACGGCGTGCTGCTCGCCGTCCCCTACGACTTGGATGGCGGCACCCAAGGCCGCGACATGCGGGAAGTAGCTGAAATGGCCGCGGATTGGCTGCAGCTCGAAATGGAGCATCGTGCCATGCGAAACCTCCCCTTTCCCGAAGCGACATTCGGAAACGCCCCGCGCAACGGAGGAGAGAACATGGTGGTTGCGGTGAACGCCGGAATAGAAACCGTGCCGCGCATGACCATGGCAGAGGCAGCTCGGCGGCTTGGCGTAACGCGTGGGCGCGTGAGCCAAATGGTCTCCTCTGGCCAGCTGGAAACGCTTGAGCTGGATGGCAGGACATGGGTGACCGGCTATTCGGTCGATGCTCGCATTGCCGAACAGCCCAAAGCCGGCAGGCCCAAGAAAGAGCGAGCGCGCGCCTAAAGGCGACCCGGAGGGTCGCCCTAGGCGCGCTGTTCCGCAATGCGGCATGCGGCGGAGATCCCCGCCAACAGGCCGCTTGCCCAGGCCCAGTGCAGGTTGTAGCCGCCGCACGGAGCATCAACGTCGAGCGCTTCGCCTGCTGCGAACAGACCGGGGTCGTAAAGCGATTCCATCGTTTCCGCGTCGAAATCGTCGACGGAAAGCCCACCGCGCAGCACCTGACACTGGCGCTCGTCGCCAATACCCGCAACCGTCAGGGAAAACGCTTTCAGCGCCTCTTCCAGCGCAGGGATGTCACCCATTCCAACAAGCCGATCAGGCTCGATGCCCGCTTGCTTGAGCACGACGCGCGCAACCGGAGGCAGCAGCAGACCGCGCAGAAACGCCTCTCCCGACATCTCGTCATCCGCGCCATCCAAAGCGGAAAGGCGCCGCAGGCGCTCGGAAAGGAAGCGGCGGCATTCAACATCGTCTACCTGCGGCAAAAAATCGATGAACAGCGCATCGCCCGGCTCGGCGAAGCGCGAGAGGTTGAAGATGCAGATGCCCGATACGCCGTACGAGCGGAACAGAACCTCGCCCTGCTCGACAGCCTTCGTTTTGCCGAACGGAGCGTCATCAGCAAGTCGCACCCGCGCGCGGATACGGATGTTGTCCAGCTGGCGCACGATGCCCTCGCGCACCGCCAGCGGACCAAGCACCGGACGCAGCGGCTCGGCGGCGTAGCGTTCGGGCAGCAGCGCAGCGCAGCCTTCGCGCTCGCCTGCCTGAGTATCCCGACGACCTTGGACGGCATGCTTTCCGCCCACTGCCAAAATGACCGCAGCCGCATGCTCAACCGACCCATCATCGAAGCGGATGTGGAACAGCCCGCCTTCCCCATCGGGGAAATCGATGCGCTCGGCACGGCGGCGGCACGCTTCAACCACGCTGAAGCGCTCCATGGCGGCGCGCAACACGTCCACCACCGTGGACGCCTTGCCCGTCACCGGGTACAGGCGGCCTTCTGCTTCCTCGCGCCATTCCATGCCAAGACTGCGGAAGAAACCATGCACGTCGTCTTGACGTACGCCGCCCTCCGCCTGATGCAGCGACGCAAGCGCGCCGTCAACGTAGCCTCCGTTGCGGTAGACCGACCCGTCGATGTGCTGATTGGAAAAGTTGCAGCGCCCATTGCCCGTTGCCAAAATGAACCGGCCCACGCGCTCGTCCGCCTCGAACACGACAACTTGCGACGCACCGGCACAGCCAGCCTCGCGCAGTGTGCGACCCGCTTCCACCGCCGCCGCCAGCCCCGCAGCGCCTCCGCCGATGATGGCGATGCGCTTGCGCGGGTCGCCCGCAAGAGGAACGGCAGGCCGTACGGGGGCGTCAGCAGCAACTCGCTTGGGGCCCGCCTCGCCGTGCCCAGTCGCACCGTTTTTCCGCACCGCGCCGCAAGCACCCTTTCCGCCCTTGCCAGAAGCGCCCTTCCCGCGCGCCTTTTCGTCTTCGCGCAGCATGTCGCGCAACGACCCGTAGCCGCCGCGCGCGCTTGCCGCCTTGTTGTTGCGTCGTTTTCCCATGCGCCCATGATAGCGTAACTCGCCCGACAAAAAATCAGCCCCGCGGGAACCAGAGGGGCGGTTCCCAGCGGGGCTCGCAAATCGCAAGGTGAAAGGAGGGTGCCTTGCGAATCAGCGCATTGCGCGTGCTACTCGGCCTTGTTCTCCTTGTAGGTCTTGAAGGCAAGCAGCAGCAGGACGGACACGACCGCGAACACCAGCGACACCACGAAGTACAGCGCCGTGTTCACCGCGACGCCCGAAGCGCCCAGGCCACCGAACATCGGGGCGATCACCTGGTTGCACAGGCGGAACGAGATCAGCGAAGACAGGCCAGTGCCGATCATGACGAAGCCGTAGTTGGCACCTTGGTTCTCCAAGCCAAAGTTCTCAGCCGTCCACGGCGAGTACGTAGCGCCCGGAGCGCCGGCAAAAGCTGCCAGCAGGAACACCAGCACCATGAAGGCGATGCCCTGGGCGAAGATCAGCGCGATGGACACGATGCACACCAGGATGGCCAGCGTCAGAGCCGTGTTGCGACGACCGCGCAGGGCGTTCACGAAGAACGGCACGGCGAAGCGGCCGACGGCCAGGCCCAGGCCGCACGCCATGACGATGCCGTTTGCCAGGCCCTCGTCAAGGCCGCGCTCGATGCCCAGCTGGCGAAGAATGGGGTTGATGCAGAAGTAACCAGCGGTGATGAACCACAGCGTGAGCATGATGATCCACAGCTGACGGGTCTTGATGGCCTTGCTGAACGGCACCTGCACCTGAGCGATGTTGGACTTGCTGGTAGCGGGAACGTAGCCCTCGGGCAGCCAACCGGCATCGGGGTTCTTGATGAAGATGGACGCCAGCAGGCAGACCACAGCGAACACGACGCCCAGGATCTGGAAGGTGGCGTGGATGCCGTACGCGTCGATCAGCATCTGGGCAACCGGCGTGAACACCACGGTGGCCAGGCCGAAGCAGCACACGATGATGCCGCTGCAGACGTTGATCTTGTCGGGGAACCACTTCTGGATGCAGGGGATCGCGGAGTTGTAGGTGCAACCCACCGCGAAGCCGCCGATCACGCCGAAGGTCAGCCACGTGGGCGCCGGGCCCATGTCGATGGTGAACGACGTGAGGAACACGCCCAGGCCAAAGCAGATCGAACCGATGATGATGACGATCTTCGGGCCGAACTTGTCCTGCAGGCGGCCGCCGCAAAGGGCACCCAGCGAGAACAGCGTGATCATGATGGACGACGTGAACGCAAAGTCAGACACGTCGGTGGGAGACATGCCCGGCAGCGCGGCGGAAACGCCGGCGTTGAACACGCTCCACATGTAGATGATGCCCGTGCAGATCATGATGAGCGAGGCTGCCACCAGCCTCACGTAACGGGACACTCCTGATTGGTTCATACAAACCCTCCCATGTGCAAGCCGCCTGACGCACGCGCACATTCCCCGCCGGGCAGCCTTCCCGCCCGGAACGCGATTGCGCAGACGACGACCTAAGCGCACCGCAGATGCGCTTCGATTACCGCGTCTCTCAGTTTTGGGGCTCGCGAGACCATGAGAGCTTGAATGCGATTGTATGAGCGCAGCAAAGGAAGGTCATCCCGCGCCGGGCACAGCATGCTGCGTTTTCGTTTGTGCAGAGCGCACAGAGAAGGCGATTCGCACAGAGCCAGCGCGACAGAGGAAAGCCGAAACGCATGCTGCCCTTCGCGATCGCACGCGCATTGGGGAGAACGTCAACAAGGGAAGGACCTACAGCGCTCCTTCGCGCTTCAAACGCCGCGCGAGAACCAGCACGAGCCACAAAGCGACGGCAAGGAAGATGGACACGCCGGCGAACAGTTCGGCATAGCCGCCTGTAGCGCCAATGACCGTTCCCCACAAAAGGCCCGAGACGATGGAGCCCAGTGACGCCGCCATGGAAACTCGCGCGTAAATGCGCGGGTAGTCGCGCAGCCCGAAGCCCAATCGCGTGAAGATGGGCATCATGACGTTGGTCACTCCGTAGTAGGCACCAAACAGGAAGGCTCCTGCCAAGATAAGCGGTGTTTGCCCCGGAAAGAACCACAGCACCGCGATACCCGCCAATCCGGAAAGGATGCCTGCAGCCGCCGCAGCGGCAGGTGCGCGGTCGCCCACGAACCCCAAAACGATCTTGGATACCGTCTGCCCCACCATCGCCAGCGATGATGCTATCGCGCCGAGCAGCGGAAACGCCACAGCGGCGGGCAACGTAGCAGCAAAGCTGGGGATGATGAAATAGACGTACATGCCGAAGTTCAGGATGAAGGCGATATCGGCGATAAGCAGCAGAAGCCCCGAAGGAAGCGCCCGTTTCGCCGGCACGCCGACCTCGGTGGGAAGCAGTCGTTTCGTCGATTTTGCTTCCTGTGCGGGCTTAGGTTCGGGCGCCGCAGGCGCCGGGATCCGCTCTTTGAGCTTGGCAACACGTGCCGCAACGTCAGGCGGAAGCTGGGACACCGGCGCAGCGGGGATGGATGTGCCATCGCTCTTTTGATACGGCAGATAGGGATGCCGATGCGCATCAAGATGCGGAGAGCGGCCGCTACCCGGCTTTTCTGCAGCGATGCGCCCTTCGTTTTCAGCAACAGAGGCATTGGTCTCGGTTGCCGGTACAGACGCTGCCTCGTGGACATCCTCTTCCGCAGGCAGAGCCTCTCCGACAGCCGGCGCGGGCGCGTCGGCAACGCAGAGCAACGCCGGAATGACGCCCAACACAAGGGAGAGTCCGCAGAACAGCCGATAGGCCCCGTGCCAGCCCCACGCTTCGATGCATGCACCACCCACGGCGCACCATACCGCACCGCCCACACCAGTAAACGCCATCACCAGCCCCAGCAAGAATCCGGCACGTTTGGTGAACCAGCGGTTGACCAGCGTTGAGGGCGCCAAAAACAACAGCATCGCAACGCCTACGCCCATCACCAGGCCGCATGCCATGAACCAGATGAACCCGTTTGTGAACGAAAGCGCCACGAAATCAAGCGCGATCAGCGCGCATGCCGCGGTCACGCACGCACGTGCGCCCAAACGAGTGAACAGCCTGCCCAAAAGAGGCAACGTCGCCAGTGCAGCAAGCCACAAAGCGGAAGTGTAGTAGCTCAAAAGACCGGCGCTCACACCGGTGCTGGCAGAAAGAGAGGGATAGAAGATGCCGGCGCAGCTCAGTCCCAACGACAGCGGACCGAAGCTCGTCAAGCACAGCGCGACGACCACGCGCATGCCGTTGCGCGAGCCAGCCATAAACCCTCCCCTCAACGCGATCTTAAGCGCTTCGCCTAGCCTACCACGCAAGACGGGGTTCCGGGTCGTTCGTTCGATATTATCTATCAGGCATTTTCATCCAACAAAGGTGATGCTCGGAACCGCTGGCACCAGCCGCCGCACGGGCTTCCAAGCAGAGAACAGCCCTCTACTTCGATTCCACCGTGGGGATCTCGTCGTTGGACTTCTCGTCCAGGTTGCCTTCCCAAACGTAGTGCTTCGTTTCACGCGCTATCAAGCCGGACAAAAGCAGCACCACGATGATGTTGGGCAGCGCCATGAGCGCGTTGCCGATGTCGGAAATGGTCCACGCAACGTTGCCCACGCCGATGGCTCCCAGAAACGCCATGAGCACGTAGAGCACCTGGTACGGACGGACCGCATGCTTGCCCAGCAGATACGAGATGCAGCGGCTGCCGTAGTAGGACCATCCCAAGATGGTGGAATACGCAAACGTCACCATGCCGATGGTAAGCACCGGCATGCCCACCACGGGGATGGCCGAGAACGCCGCTGTGGTGAGGTCGACGCCTTCGGCCAGCGTGCCAGACGTCACGATGTCGGGATGCGCCATCATCGTAGACACCAGCACAACACCCGTGATGGCGCAGATGACGACCGTGCTCCAGAACGTGCCCGTCATAGCAACAAGCGCCTGGCGCGCCGGATTGCGCGTGGAGGCAGCAGCGGCAACGATGGAGGCAGAGCCCAAGCCGGACTCGTTGGAGAACAGGCCGCGCGCGCAGCCGAACTGCAGCGCCACCATCAACCCGCTGCCAATGGCACCGCCAAACACCGCCTCGCCCGTGAAGGCGCAGCGCACAATGGTCTCGAGCGCGGGGATGATGTATTGGCCGTTCATCGCCAGGATGACGACACAGCCCACCAGGTAGAGAAACGCCATGACCGGCACGAGTTTCTCGCACACACGCGCGATCAGCTGCACGCTGCCGAACACGACCAGCGCCACCAGCGCCACCACGATGACGCCCAGAAGCCACGTGGGAACCTCAGGAATGCTGGCCTGGATGATGTTGACCATAGCGTTGGACTGCACAGCCGAGCCCGTGCCCAGCGCGGCAATAGCAGCGAACAGGGCAAACGCGCCAGCACCCAGCATTGCCCACCAGGGGCACGTGCCGTCTTTGCGTTCGTAGGCGCGCCGCCACGCATACATGGCACCGCCCAGCATGTTGCCGTTGTGGTCGCGCACGCGGAACTTCACGGCTGCATAGGTTTCGGCGTACTTGGTGGCGATGCCGAACACGCCCGTGAGCCACATCCAGAACACCGCGCCTGGACCGCCGGCCAGAACCGCCGTGCCCACGCCAACGATGTTGCCGGTGCCGATGGTCGCCGAAAGCGCCGTGGCAAGCGCGCCGAACTGGCTGATGTCGCCCGGCGCGTCCGGATCCTTCGTGACAGACAGCTTGATGGCAGTGCCCAGCTTGCGCTGGATGAAGCGCGTGCGGATCGTCAGGTACAGATGCGATCCCAGCAAAATGACGATCATCGGCACGCCCCACACCACAGCGTCGATGTCGTTGATGATCTGGATGATATCCATAGCGGATTCCTTCGTGTTCCTCCCTTGCCCGGCCAACCAGGCAAACGCATAGGGAAAGGATTATACCCCTCCCGAAAACGCGCTCCCCCTGTTTCTCCGGCAACGGCGCAAACAAAGAGCAGAGACACGCGAAGGGCGTCCCTTGCGAGACGCCCTTCGAAATCGCATTCGCCAGCATCTGGGCTATCGCACCAGCGCGCGTCAAGCACGGCGGTGCTACCGAACGATCATTTAAACTTGCACAAAGCGGCAACACCGGTGCCGACCAAGCCGATCACGCACATGGCAATGCCAAGCGTCATCCACTGGTCGCCGCCAGCGCCCAGAAGCATCGGAGAGACAAAGGTGCCCAGGAACTGCCCCAGACTCTGAACCAGCATCAACACTCCCATGCTGATAGAGGCAAGCTCGGGCTTGCCAACGATGGGATTGAGCGCGGTCAGGCACACGACCGGGCAGCCCAAGCCGACCAGGCCCATGAGCACAGCGCCGACCCACAGCATCGCGCCCGTACCCGTAAGCATCAGATAGGCGCACGGACCCATCGACAGCATGGCGATGATGAGCAGCGGTTTGCAGCGGCCGAACCGGTCGATCAAGTTGCCAAACAACGGAGAAGAAATCACCGCAAGCAACATGGGCAGCGTGCTGATGAAACCAGACATCGTCGGATCGATGCCTTGAACCTGCATCCAGGTGGGACCGAACGACAGCACCGCCAACAGCACCATGTTGAAAGCCAAAAACGCCAGCAGGAACAACAAGAAGTTGGGTTTGAGCAGGTCGGCATAGCTTCCCTTGCCCTGTTCCGCCTGCGCTGCCGCCTCCTCGGCAGCCAGCGCACGCTCTTCCTCGGCGCCACCCGGGAACTTGACGCACAAAAACATCAGCACGGCGAAAATGGCAACGCACACCGCATAGATAACCCACACGCCCACGAAGCCGGTCGCGGAGAACAGCGACGGTGTCAACGTGCCTCCAACCACCGAGCCCAGGCACACCCACAGCGCCCAAATGCCCGTTGCCGAGCCAATCTTGTCAGGCGCAACGTACTTCTGAACGCAAAGAGGACCGCAGATGGTAACGAAGATAAAAGCGACGCCCTCGATGCCGCGCGACACGATGAGCATCATGCCGTCGCTTGAGAACGCGCCGATAAGCGAGCCGACCACCATCACTACCGCAGCGATGACGAGCACGTTTTTCGGTCCGATCTTTTTGGCGAGCGCGCCGGTGGGCAGCGCGAGCACAATGCCGACGAACGTGAAGATCGACATCAGCCACGATGAGCTGCCTGAATCCATGCCGAACATCTCCATGAGATTGGACATAATAACCGGCACTTTGTATTGCGTAGAGGCTATGGCGGTGCCGAACAGCAGCAGACATACCGCGATAAGGATCCAGCTGCCATAGCGCTTTTCCTTGGTTTCTCCCATGTGAAACCCCCTCATTTCGGACGCACCGACCTGCCCTGCCCGTCAAGCAGGTCGTTGCGCAAGCTTTTCAATGGAGAAATGGGATGGCGCGCTCCCCTCGCACGCCATCCCGCAGAGGGCGGCTAGCCCTGGTTGTTGGTTGTGTTGGCCATCACTTCTGCGACGGTGGCGTTCTTCATAATCAGCTTGTTGCGCCTGATCACGCCTTCATCGGGAGTAAGGTCCGCTTCGTTTTTGTACACCGCCGGAAGATCTCCGCGCTGCATGCTCAAACGAATCGCCTCGTCAACGTCGAAGGGGATGAGCTGCTTTTTCTCCTCCTGCGGTTTGGCGACCCAGGCGGGCTTGGTCGCCGGAGCCGGCATGTCGGTCAGCTGGGCGCAGTCGCCGTACTTGGCGCGCAACTCCTCGATGGGGCCGAAGTCCAGCGCGCGCATCGGGCAGGACTCGACGCACAGCGGCATCTGGCCCTTCTCCAAGCGATCGATGCACATCGTGCACTTGCTCGCCTTGGTGCCCGGATCGTCGCTCGCAAACTTGATGGCGCCATAGGGGCATGCCGCGAAGCAGTTGCGGTCGCCTTGGCACTTGTCCTGGTCGATCAGAACCGCGCCATACTCGCCTTCCTTGAAAATCGCCCCGTGAGAGCACGCCTTGACGCACGCAGGATCCTCGCAATGGCCGCATGAGAACGCAAGCTCGTGCAGGCGCGGCGTGGGGAACGTGCCCGTCTCCCACTCGTAGACGCACATCCACTTCTCGGGACCGGGGGCGATGTCGTTCCAATCCTTGCAGGCAATGGAGCATGCCTGGCATCCGTAGCAACGGGATTGGTCGAAGAAGAATCCGTACTGAACCATTATTGATCGCCTCCAAGCTTCTTGACCTGAACGAGACCGGCGGTGAGCAGCGCGCCCACGATATGGGGCAGGTGCGTGTCGCC
>CALUHI010000025.1 GCA_944320405.1 uncultured Eggerthellaceae bacterium | reverse complement strand
TCTGAGCCTCGAGGGGTTCTGCCAGAGCACATTCGACACGCTTGGCTTGGAGAACTCCGAGTCTCCCGTAGGGAAAGAGCCGAGGGTGTCTGCGGAAGATTTGCCGCTAGAGCGACTGACCGAAGCCCTTGGCAAGCTAGCCGAAGATTATGAGATTTCCGGTAAAAAGTGGGAGTCGGGCAGTGCTATCGGAAAAGCCCTTCTGGAAATCGCCAAAAGGACCCCAGGTGCCGCCTCGATCATAATCGCGCGCCATATTGCATCGTCGCCCTCGACGATCCCCGTCCCGTACGAAGCGCTTGATTATCTTGCTGAAGCCATCGGGAGGAAGGTCCTTAGAAACGAGTTGGGCGCGGTGGTCGACGTGAGTGACCATCCGGCCCTGTTTGACCATCTTGATTTGCTGGCAATAAAGAACGGGGCCGACAAACAGGAGCTCGATGAGATCCTCGCAAGGCTCGATGACGGCAGAACGCATCTCCGCTTGGAAGATCTGGAGATAGTCGAACCAAAGCATCCTGGCTATATCCTCAAATATGCTTCCAGGTTTTCCGAACATGCACATAATGATGAGGTTTGGCGGTTTTTCGGCAACTGCGGAGACGAAAAGCGAGTCTCCGCTCTAGGTTCGTACTTCGAATCCAATCCCTCGCCGGCTGTCAATCTATATTATCTCGCGCTTGAAGGATACCCTCATTTCGACTACGACCTCGCTTTCCTGCGCTGCCTCTTACGCCTTGAAAATTCAATGGTCGACCGTTTTTTGGAGTACGCCTCCAACCTCGACTACCATCAAAGGCACGATCTCCTGCGAAGAGTCAGCTCGTTTTGGACCGACCAGGACGATCACGCTTGGAATCTGCTGAAAACATTGATCGATGAAGCGCTGAGCGAACCACTCGGCAGGTTTGAAATAGCCGCTTTGTTTCCCGTTCGTGACGCAAATGCGCTCTCGAGCGATATTTTCTGGAACCGCCTGGAATATCTCGTCCGCGAAAGGATCGCCGACGCAAATAGTCTCTATAGAATTAGCTGGGCCTTGTCCGACTGCAATGACGAAGCGAGGGTCAGGGCTATCACCCTCATTCTGACGCTCGACAAAGACGGGATATCGATCAACCATTTGGAGCTCCGTCGATCTTCAATGAGCGGGTCCCCTGGAAAAGGCTTTATTCCAGCAGAGCTCAAGGAGATCGAGGCGATTGACTCGATCGCTGCCCAGCTGCCCACAGGTGTTGCATATCTGAAACACAGAGAATGGCTGTCAAAAGTGAGGTCATCGATTGAAAGCGACATCGAAAACGAAAAGTGGAGGCTATTCCACGGCAGGCAGTAATCGGCTTTGACACCTAGCATCAGAAAAAGGCCCCGGGCGCTCCTGCCTAAACTCCACCCCGTTTCCCACTGGGACAGATATCGAAACTCAACCTGGCCGAGTTTCGCTTGAGTTTCGGCATTTGTCCCAGCGCTGTCCCACCACCGTACCGCAGCATGTCTCAGTGAACCGCCATGTTCGAATGACTGTGAACTAGGTAGAATAGGTGAACTGGGTAGAAAACGCGCTGCATAGAGTGGGAATAAATGGTGATACGTTTTCGTATCATTTCCTGCGCTTTTCCAACCTATGCAGGACCATCGACCCGTAAGCCGCCTGCAATTCCAGAACTGATACGTTTTCGTATCATTTTTTAAAAGGAAAGAATCGGCTTTTGGGTCAAAGCTGGGTCACGGCGTAAAAAAGCCTCTGACGGGGCCTTTTCCTCCATGCCCGGCTCGACCGCACCCTGGACGAGTCCCTCCAGGCGGCGTATCGAGAGCGTCCTCTCGATACGTCGCCTGTTCGACGACCATATAAGAGAACCGCCCCGCAGGATTGCTTGCGGGGCGGAATAGAACTCGTAAAGCGCCTTTGGCGAAACCTAGATGCGAGACCTTCTCAGAGCGAATACCCCTGTTGCGATAGAGACGACGGCAAGGATAGAAGGCACTGTTATCGGCAGCATGGAGCCGTCGCCGGTCTTGGCGAGCGATTCCTTGTCGCTGTCGCTGGCGGCCTTATCGTTCGCAGATTCATCATCGACCACCTGCTTCTCTGCCGCGACAACGGTGAACTCGGTTTCAGCGGTGCCAGTATCGGAGACGATTGCCAGCGTATGCTTGCCTACAGGCAGGGTTTCAAGATAGGAGGTCTTCAAGGTGACGATGGTGCTGCCCTCCTTTACCGTGTAGTTGGAGGAGTCCACGTCTTTTCCGTCTATCTGAACCTTTAAGAAGTCAGCAAAGGCGGCGTTGGAGGTGAAGGACAGTGCATCCTCGCTACCCTTTTGCCACTTTCCATTTGCGCCTTCAATGATCATTGACTTGAAGGCAGGGTCGATTCCGCCGCAAACGGTGCATTTGCCGTTTTCATAGCTGTGGCCGGTGGCCGGGATGTCTGCCACTTCCTTCGTATCCGTGTGGGTCTGACCATTAAATTCAACGGTTGCTATATAAGTGGTTACGCCTGTTTCCGTGCAGGTAGCTGGTGTTTTCACTGCTGATGCAACCGTTACCGCCGGAGTTTCCTTATGGGTTTCATCATTCTGACAGGTAAAAGTCACGGTGCAGGTTTTCCCATCTTCCGACCAGTTCCAGACAGGATTTCCCCATGTATGGACGTGCTCATTGACTGTCAAGGTCGCCACATTGCTGATGACGCTGCCTGCGCTGTTGCTCACCACACAGCGGTATTGAGTGCCGTTCATGTTGGTAGTGGTGGTCGCTGTGATATAGGTAGCATCGGTGGCACCATCAATATCCGTCCAGATTTGGCCGCTGCCAGTGCTTTGCTGCCACTGATAAGACAACGGCTCGGTGCCGCTGGTCACAACGGTAAAGGTGGCGGTTTCGCCCTCGGTCACAGTCTGGCTTGTAGGCTGGGTGGTGATGGTGGGCGCACACTTCACACTGTTCCCAGGTAGATGCATCTATGTCTTATAATGATTGTCAATAGTTAAGTGCACAACTTTTTGCAAGTCCGTAGATAGGCTTCTCCGATGGTTTTCGATAAAGAGGCTTCTTTCGAAGAAGCAGTCATCACCGTGCTGAAGCAGCATGGCTGGGACGACGCGGGGGGCGTGCTTCGCTATCCCACCGAGCAGGACCTCATCGACAACTGGGCGAAGATTCTGTTCCAGAACAACGCCGACATAGACCGCCTGAACGACTGCCCGCTCACCCAGGGCGAGATGGCACAGGTCATCGAACAAATCGAAACGCTCAAGACCCCGCTCGCGCTCAACGGATTCATCAACGGAAAGACCGTCGCCATCACGCGCGACAACCCCGACGATGTGCTTCACCTGGGCAAGGAGGTAAGCCTGAAGATCTATGATCGTCAAGAGATCGCAGCCGGTCAGAGCCGCTACCAGATAGCTCAGCAGCCTGTCTATCCTGCGAAGAGCAAGATCTTGAACGACCGCCGCGGAGACTTGTGCCTGCTCATTAACGGCATGCCGGTCATCCACATCGAGCTCAAGCGCAGTGGCGTGCCCGTAAGTCAGGCAACCGGACAGATCGAAAAATACGCGCACGAAGGTGTGTTCACGGGTCTCTTCCGCCTGGTTCAGATCTTTGTGGGAATGACCCCCGATGAGGCGCGGTACTTTGCCAACCCTGGAGCAGGCGCGTTTAACCCCAACTTCTACTTCCACTGGGAAGACTTCAACAACGAGCCCGTCTGCGCAGGTGACAAGCCCGGTACTGGCGAGTGGAAGCGCTTCACCTCGACGCTTCTCTCTATCCCTATGGCGCATCAGCTCATTGGGTTCTACACCGTGGCTGACAGCTCGGATGGCTGCCTAAAAGTCATGCGCAGCTACCAGTACTACGCCGCCGCAGCCATCTCGGACAAGGTCCGCAGATGCAAATGGGATGAGCCGCGTCACAGTAGCACGCCAGGTCGCCCAGGCGGCTACATCTGGCACACCACCGGTTCCGGCAAAACCATGACCAGCTTTAAATCGGCTCAACTTATCGCCGACTCTCATGATGCCGACAAGGTCGTGTTCCTCATGGATCGCATCGAGCTGGGCACGCAGTCGCTCTCGGAGTATCGCTCCTTTGCCGACGACGCCGACGACGTGCAGGGCACTGAGAACACACAGGTTCTCAAGTCCAAGCTCGCCAGCGACGACCCCAAGAATCGCCTTATCGTTACCTCTATCCAAAAGATGAGCAACTTGAAGGCCGGTGAGTCTAGAATCACCCAAGCCGAGCTCGACCGCCTGGCCGGCAAGCGTATCGTATTTATCATTGATGAGTGCCACCGATCCACCTTCGGCGACATGCTCCAGGACATACGCCGCGCCTTCCCCAATGCCCTCTTCTTCGGTTTCACGGGAACGCCAATCCTCGACGAGAACCAGAAAAAGGGGTCGACCACGGCTATGGTGTTCGGCGAATGCTTGCACCGATACAGTATTGCCGACGGCATCCGTGACGGTAACGTGCTGGGCTTTGACCCCTATATGGTGACGACATTCGATGACCACGACCTGCGCGAAGCGGTTGCCCTAGAGCAAGCGAAAGCCGCAACGGTAGCCGAAGCCATCTTCGACGATCGAAAGAGCAAGGTCTTCTACTACTATATGGACTCGGCAAAGGTCCCCATGGGACCGATGGTCGACAGCGCCGGCAACCGCATCAAGGGCATCGAGGATTTCCTCACCCGCGCCCAATACTGGCCCGACACTCCGCACCACGAAAAGGTCGTAGAGGACATCCTGCGCCGTTTCCCGGTGCTCTCCCACGGCAACAAGTTCCATGCAATTTTGGCGACGAGCTCCATCCCGGAGGCGATCGACTATTACCGAGCCTTCAAGGAACGCGCCCCGCAAATGAAGGTGACCGCCCTTTTCGACCCGAGCATTGACAACAACGCCGGCTCTACGGTGAAGGAAGATGCCCTGGTCGAGCTCATTGAAGACTACAACAAAGCATACGGCCAGGAGTTCACCATCCCTACATGGCCCGCCATGAAAAAGGACATCTCGGCGCGCCTGTCTCACAAGAAGCCCTACGTCAACGTCGACTCCAACCGCGACTCTCGCATCGACCTGCTCATCGTAGTGGACCAGATGCTCACGGGCTTCGACTCCAAATGGCTCAACACGCTCTACCTCGACAAGGTCATCGACTACGAGAGCATCATCCAGGCGTTCAGCCGCACCAATCGCCTGTTCGGCCCCGACAAGCCCTTCGGCACGATTCGCTATTACCGTCGTCCCCACACCATGAAGGGCTATATCGAAGCAGCAGTGAAGCTGTATTCGGGAGACCGCCCGCTCGATATGTTCGTCCAGAAACTACCGGAGAATATCGCGTTGATGGACGCGCGCCTTCAGGAGATACTCATGGTCTTCGACGCAGCTGGCGTAGGAGACCTCTCCAAGCTCCCCGCATCGCAGGAAGCCAGGCGCAAGTTCGCCAAGGAGTTCGTCGAGCTCAACGAGTTCCTCGAGGCCGCGAAGGTGCAGGGCTTCACATGGGAGCAGGACACCTATGAGTTTGAGGAGGAGCCGAAGGAAAGCGAGCCGAAGGGCAAGTCCTTCTTCGTGCAACCGGTCATCGACGAGCGGACCTACCTCATCCTCGTTCAGCGCTACAAGGAGTTGTTCGCAGGAGGGGGCGGCCCTGGCGACGCGCCCGAAGCGCCCTACGAGCTCGATGGTCATATAACCGAGATCGACACGGGGCTCATAGACAGCGACTACATGAACGCGAACTTCAAGAAGTGGCTGAAATGCCTTGAGCAGGACGACGAGGGTCTTGCCGCCGCGCGCGAGGAGCTCCACCGATCGTTTGCGTCCCTAAGCCAGGATGACCAGCGCTTCGCCGAGTTGTTCCTTCACGATGTCGAGCGAGGGGACGCCGCCCTGGAAGACGGCAAGACGCTGAGGGATTACATCACGTCCTACGCCCGCAAGGCGAAAAACGCTCAAGTCGAGCGAATCGTCGAGGCGCTCGGCATAGACGGCGAGCTTCTTGCCACCATGGCTGCGCTTGACCTTACGGAATCGAACATTAACGAGTTCGGGCGCTTCGACGATTTGAAGGACTCGGTGGACAAGGCGCGCGCCAAGGCCTTCTTTGAGCAGAAGGAAGGCAAGACGCTCCCCCTGTTCAAGGTGAACACCCGTGCGGCGGCGCTGTTGAAGAAGTTCATCCTTGAAGGCGGCTTCGACATCGATGAATGAGCGACGATTTTGAACAGGCGAAATCGAGAGTTTGCCAATCCGAGGGGGCGTATGTGACCATGCGTCCCCTCGTTTCATCTTGGGAACAGCGTAAGTTGGGGGGATTATTCTTCGAAAGCAATGAGCGCTCATCGTCAATGGAGATCCTATCTGTCAGTGTGGCTAAAGGAATATATCCCGCATCGGAATCGGACAGGGATACAAATCCGGGTGCGAGCCTCGCGAATTACAAAGTGGTTCACAAGGGTGACGTTGTCTACAACAGCATGCGAATGTGGCAGGGCGCTGTTGGGTCAAGTGATTACGATGGTATTGTTAGCCCAGCTTACGTAGTTGCTAGACCTGCCATCGAGCTAGACTCAACATGCTTTGGCTATCTTCTGAAGCGCCCTGAGATGTTATATAAATATCTGTGCGATTCGCAGGGGAACTCGAAAGATACCCAAACTCTGAAATACAACAGATTCGCGGATATCGAAGTCACAATGCCAGCAAATCTCGAAGAGCAACGGGTGATTTCAGCTTGTCTGGGACGCGTTGACGCCCTCATCACCCTTCATCAGCGTGAGCCACCTCGCACGATGAAAGAGGGTAAAAATGCCAATCGGTATCAATGGAGAATCGCTTTTCTGCGATTACTACTCGCAATGGATTAGCGTCTACAAAGAAGGAGCCATCCGTGAGGTCACCATGGGAAAGTATCGGCTCACGCAGTCTTGGCTCGCCAAGCTGATTCCAGACCTCAAGATAAAAGATCTCGACCGAACCTCGTACCAGCAGCTCATCAATGCTTACGCAGAGCATCATGAGCGGCAGACAACCATGGACTTTCACCATCAGCTTAAAGGGGCGATCCTTGATGCAGTTGACGAAGGACTCATCCCCCGCGATCCTACGCGCAAGGCTATTATCAAAGGAAAACAGCCGCGCGCGAAAAAGATCAAGTATCTCAACCAGTTTGAGCTTCATGCCATGCTCGGCGACCTTGACTTATCAGGTGGGCCGAGTTGGGATTGGCTTATTCTCATAGTCGCTAAAACGGGCCTGCGCTTTTCCGAGGTCCTTGGGCTTACTCCCGAAGACTTCGACTTTGCTCATCAAACGCTCTCGGTGAACAAGACCTGGGATTACAAGAATGGCGGCGGATTCGTTCCCACGAAAAACGCCTCATCAGTGCGGAAGGTTCAACTTGACTGGCAACTCATCATGCAACTTTCTGGGCTGCTCAAAGACCTTCCGCCGACCGAGCCCATATTTGCGAAGGGAAAGGTCTATAACTCGACAGCTAACAGCGTTTTGGCGCGCCACTGCAAGAATGTTGGCGCGCCTGTCATATCCGTCCACGGGTTGCGGCATACGCATGCGTCACTTTTGCTGTTCGCCGGTGTCTCTATCGCCAGCGTATCCCGAAGGCTCGGCCATGCAAGCATGACCACCACTCAGGAAACCTATCTGCACGTCATTCAAGAGCTCGAGAACAAGGACATTGACATCGTCATGAGGGCTCTTTCGACTCTAATTTAACCTGTATCAGCAAACCGTGGCTCACGCTGATGAAGGGTGATGAGGCTGTCGAGACCGAGAACGACCGTAGATATGCGCTTCTGCTCGCTTTCCGACGGGTAAGGGATCTCAACTTCGGCGATGTCGTTGCCATGGACATGCACGACCGATTTTCCTTGTGCTCGCTTTGCTAAATCGTCATGAGCTTTGCTGTACGTTATAGCAAGCGCGATGTAGTCTGGATCAAGCTTGCTTACTGGGATGACGACGTTCAAATCGCCTCCAAAAATGATTCCTGACCTGCGCACGGATGATGCAACGGCAATATCTTCTGCCGTTTCCCCGGATGCAGGAACGATTACTTCGTTGCCCTTTGAAAGAAGCGATCCCTCTTGCTCAACGGCAAAAGTGTCCACGTTCTCAATACGAGATTCATATTGGGTATACAGGCGTCCATACAAGATCAGTGGGGTGCCAGCATCCCTAATGTCGGCTTTGCTGTAGCCATGCCCCTTAGAAATAATGCAGAGCTCGCCCAACTTACGCTGTTCCCAAGCGGTTATCCAGATTGAACGACTCCATCTTGGGAACAGCGTAAGTTCTCTGATCTGACCGACAGGGTTTCCATTCAGTCAAGCGATCCCGATTTGCCTCAAGTCGAATACGAGGACATCATTTCTGGCATGGGCATGCTGAACAAAGATTTGCGCGACAAAGAAGGAGGCAAAACAGGAATTGAGTTTTACGCCGGAGATGTTCTATACGGGAAGCTTCGTCCATATTTGATGAATTGGTTATACCCGCAGTTCAATGGTGTAGCTGTAGGTGATTTTTGGGTCCTTAGGGCTACAGGGTGTGACAGTTCATTTTTATATCGGCTGGTTCAAACGGACAGCTTCCAAAGGCTTGCAAATGTGTCTTCGGGCTCTAAGATGCCTCGCGCAGATTGGAATTTGATTTCGCAATCGTTCTTCGCCGCGCCTGCCGATCACGCTGAGCAGAAAGCAATTGCGAAGAGCTTAGCCGAGCTTGACGACCTCATCACCCTTCATCAGTGACAGTCTAATGGCAAGGCGCACAACATTATTATCCCCAGTAGAACGAAAAACCGCCAACTCGACATAGCGAAATTGGCGGTTCTGGGGCTCGAAACTAGAGGCAACTCACGAAAGTTATTAAACGAACATCCTATCCAACAGCGATTTCTTGATATTCCTTAACAGCTCAAGCTTACGCTGATGAAGGGTGATGAGGGAATCGAGGCTATTGTAAAAGCCGCCTATCGCCCTCTGCTCGTCAACCGTGGTCCATGGGATGGGAATTGTTTTCATTCCGTCGATGTCAATACTTCGGCCATCACGAATTCCGTAAACATGAGGTTTTAGGTCTGTATCGATGAATCGCTTTGACCTGAAATAGAGATAGTAGAAATCGGAGTCTATGCCATCGCCATGGAAGGTATGGTATGCGGGACTGATCAAACCACAATATGTTGCCTTCTCCAGGCCCCCTTCGAATGAGCGAAGGTGAACGATGAAATCATCGGGATTGACAGCCTTGTAGTTTGAGAGACTGTTCTTATCAAATTGAAGGTTTCGGTTTGACTCATCACGGTAGACGGTTCCGCCGCCTTGAATAATGGTAAGAGGTGGTAGGTCGGCCCTGTTCTTTTCAGAATACTCTTCAAAGATTTCACCCAGCTTACGCTGTTCCCAAGGGTCAGTGAAACCCTCGAAGCGGATTTCCGGCTCGGTCTCACCGGGTTTCGGAAACATCTTGTCGAGCATCGATTTCTTCACCGTGCACAGCTTGTCGTACTTACGCTGATGAAGTGCGATGAGGTCGTCCAGCTCGCGGAAGAAGGCGCCGATGGCGCGCTGCTCGGGAAGCGTCGAGGGAATCGACATCCACAAGCCTAGAAAAGACTTCTGGGGAATGTTGTGCATTGAGCCGCTTGTGCCCGTGGACATCCCTTTGACCCTTTGTCGAACCGCCGGCTGGATAAGGGAGAGGTAGACAAAGTAGGGCAAGACGCCTTCGCTAATCATAAGCCGCCACAATCGGTCGGGGAGATACGTGTTTTCGCAGCTAGAGAAGACATAGCCGCAGGCACCGACCCTCTCTGGGGTATTCATCCTACTTACGATAATGGCATCAGCTACAGCGGGACATGAGACGAGACTGGTCTCATCAGCAACAACCTTTTTCCGTTCGGATGGGTCGAACCTATCTGAGGAGACGCAGCTGGTCTTGAGGACGAATGCACCTTCTTGATTGCCGGGAACACCCCGAATCGAATCATCTGAGTTGACGCTTCTCCCCGTCGATATTTCCGAGACGAGTTCCCCCAGCTTACGCTGTTCCCAAGGGCCAGTGAAACCCTCGAAGCGGATTTCCGGGGCATTTTGTTTTCCTGCCATGCTACTCACCGCCCAACAGCTTGCGCAGCTCGGCAATGCCCGCCATGTCGTACTCGTTGCCCCTAAGCTGCCCCAGCATGTCTGCCAGCTGGCTTTCTGCATCATCTATCTGGTTGCACACGTCCGAGTAGGTTGTCGCGTATTTGGCGTTGAGCGCAGCTACCTTCGCGATGAAGTCGCTCACAACGGTTTCGGGAAGGGCCAGAAGCTCGGCCTGCAGCGGCTCTATCCACTTGGCGGCCAGCAGATCGTCGCACTGGGAGTCGGTCAGGCCCTCGATGACCTCCTTGGTCGTCTCCTCAAGGGCTACTCTCGCTTCCTTGTTCGCCTTCTTGAGGCCTTTCTCCTCATCGAGCAGCGCCTGCGCACGAACCAGGCCTTGCTCGAAATCGTTTTCAGGGTGCTTTCCGATTGCCTTCACGGCCTTCTTGAGCTCAGCCGCCACAAACGAACCTTCGTCGCTGACCGCAACAGAAGATCCCTTGTCCTCCTCGTCGAAGCTTTCGAGAATCCCGTCTACTTCCTGCGATATCTCGCCTAGACGGGCATCACGGGAAGCAATCTTCTTGACGTCTTCGGCAAGCAGGTGCTCTTGCACAAGCGCAAACGGCAGGATGCGGCCAGCCCAGCCGTCCTGCACCTCGACGTCTTTGCCGTTCTTCTTCTTGACAACCATATTCGGGTCCACCTTGCGCACAGCGCCTTTCCCCTCGGTCTGGATGACCTCCAGGTCGCCGGAAATTCCCACCCAGGCATCGTCGAGCGCCTGGTAGGCGTCGTAGCCGTCGATCAGGGCTGTACCCGCCAGCGCGTCTTTCAAAAGCGCCGCGATTGCCTCTTCCTCCGCCACAGTATCGACCTCATCGGCAGCGTCTACCAAACGGCTTCGCAGCGTGACCGGTAAATGGCTTATCGCATCACGATAGCCGCCCAAGAAGGCGCGGATGTCGGCGTTTTCCTTCGCCACTTGCGCAACGTCGTCGGTCGCGGGCGCAAGACACGAACCATCGGCGTCGCGGTAGAGTTGCCCTTTGAGGCTCGGCCATACTTTCCAGTAGCGTTCGAGCGCGTCGACCTCGGCCTTCGGCACGCCGCCGAACATGGTGGCGTACACGTCCCAGCTTTCGGCGGCCGCGATCGAGTCCACGTAGCGCGGGATGTTGAGGTTATAGTCGTTGGCACGGATCTCGTCGATGGGAACCAGGCGGCTGAACTTGTCGACAGTCGCGTTCGTTGTCACGGCGTCAACTATACGCTTGATGTCACTTGCCCGCAGCTTGTTGTTCTTGCCCTCTTTCACGAAGTGCTTGGAGGCGTCCACCACCAATACGTCGCTCGTCTCACGCTGCTTGCGCAGCACCATGATGATGGTGGGGATGCCCGTGCCGAAGAAGATATTGGCAGGAAGCCCGATGATTGCCTGGATGTGGCGGTTCTCCACCAGGTTCTTGCGGATGGCGCCCTCCTCGCCGCCGCGGAACAGCACGCCATGGGGCAGAACGATGCACATGATGCCGTCGGGGCGCAGGTGATACAGGTCGTGTAGCAAAAAGGCGTAATCGGCTTTGGACTTGGGCGCCACGCCGAATTTGAAGCGAGGATCGAGCTCCTTATCTTCCGAATCCCAGTTCTGGGAGTACGGGGGGTTCGACACCACGGCATCGACGAACAGCGGATCGTAGGTCTCATCCTTGTTCTCGACGGTGTCGAACCAGGGCCAGTCGTCTTCGAGCGTGTCGCCATTGCGTGCCACGATGTTGTCGGGAAGAATTCCACGCATGACCAGATTCATACGCGTGAGGTTGTACGTGTTCTCCTTAAGCTCCTGCGCATAATATTTGATGGAGTCCGGGTCGCCGTTGCGTCGTGCCACGGCTTTGCCGATATTGATAAGCAGCGAGCCCGATCCGCTCGTGGGGTCGTAGATAGTGATGTTCTCACGTCCAGCGAGGTGCCACGAGACTATCTCGCTCATGAGCATGGAGACTTCGTGCGGCGTGTAAAACTCGCCAGCTTTCTTACCGGCGTTGGCGGCGAAGTTGCTGATCAAGTACTCATAGATGAAGCCAAGCACATCGTAGTCCTGGCGACCATCCATCGGGATGTCCTTGATGAGGTAGATGAGGTCGCGAGCGGCCTTGGACTGGCTCCGTGCGTCGGTGCCGAGCTTGGAGAGACCGGTCTGCAGCGTGTCGAAGATACCATCGAAGACGCGCTTGCGGGCAGGGTCGATGTTGCGGCTAAAGGCAGAGAGGGCGTCGCGAACGTTCGAAATCTCGAAGTCGCCGCCTTTGGCGACCCAGGTGGAGAAGAGGTTCTCGTAGGCGATGAAGTAGCCGCACTCGCCCTTGACGAACTCGACCGTTTCCTCATCGTCTTCCACGAGGCTCGGCAAATCCTCCTCGGCAAAATCACGTGCCTTCAGGCGGGCGACTTCGGTCTCGGAGAGGAACTTGTAGAAGATGAAGCCCAGGATATAATCCTTGTATTCATTTGCCTCGATTTTCGAGCGCATCTTGTTGGCGGATTCCCATATCTTTGATGCCAATTGCTGCTTGTTCATCTATTAATCCTCGCTTCTGTAAACTTGGTTGAGCGTTTCGCCGTCGTTGTTCACCCATTCAGTCCAGCCATTCTGGCTGCCGCCGAGCACGAACACCGCCGCGGCGCTGGGCGTCGGGAACTCGAGGTCTTCGGCGAGCTCTGCGATGCCGCCCGAATCGCCGAAGATCTCCCTGCGCGCGGCCGCGACGCCCGCGTTCTTCAGCACGGGTCTTGAGAGGTTCACTTTCGAGCCAGCGAGCACGGTGAAGTGCCCAGTGGCCTTATCGTAGCGCCCCGCCCCGCGTATGCCGTTCTTCTTCGTGTGGAAGACCGCAGGCGCACCCGCCGGACCCTGGTCGACCCTGTCGAGGTCGTACCCCAGAGCTGCCATCCTGAAGAGGATCCTCTCGTGCAGGCGCTCGACAGCCTCTTCTTTGTACGGGTCGACGTAGGGCTTGGGCGTCGCCGAGTTGTCGGTCTCGTACGAGCCGTGGGTGCGCACGTAGTCGATGGCCTTCGCCTCAAGGACGTCCAGTGCATCTCTGCTGATGTTCTGGTCGTCATCGAGGAACATGACGGCCTTGTTCCAGAACTCCTTCTTTGCTTTGTGTGCGTCGAGCCGGGCGATGCCCTGGGTCGTCTGCCCAGCGTAGACGCGGCTCACGTTGCCGTGGTCCTCGTCAAGCAGATAGTAGACGCCGCGCTGCGGGATGTTCGGCAGCGACTTCGCCTCGGCGAGGTCCTCCCTCGGAACGACTACGGTCACAAGCGACTCGCCGTCGATGCGGCAGATACGAATGCGGTCCGGCTGCGCGTCTATGAGTTGGACGGTGAGAGTCTTGACTCGGATCATGCTCACGCCCCCTTCTTCGCGAGCTCTTCAATCATGCACGTGCGCACGAAGGCGGAGAAGCTCATGCCCCGCAGGGCCGCTTCCTCTTTCGCCGCGTCGCGCAGGGTGTCGGGGATGCGCAGTGTCACGGAGACCTGGTCGCCGTTCACCAGGAAGCTCCTGATCTCGGTCTCGTCGGGATTGCTCTTGATGAGCTCCTTGTAGCTGTTGGGCATTTGTGCTCCCATCGCTCAAAATGCAATACAAATGCGTTTGCAGCATTATAACGCGGCGGCACGGAGCGGCATCGGAAATGCAGGGACAGCCGATGTCCAGGCTTTATATGAACGTGGGCGGCGAGGGCGAGAGCCCCCGCTCGACGAGATCGAGCCGCTCGTGCTCACGATGCCCGAAATGCTTACCGAAAGCGGATTCGTTTCGACCTACACGTTCGATAAGGACACGTGTTGCTATGGCTTCCTTTGCAACTACTACAACCAAACCAAACAACGTGAGCTTTCTCGAGGAGGAGCGGAGAAACTTCTCGTGTCTCTGCTCTAGCTTGCTAGGGGAGGGTTTTGCAGAGTTTCCTCTACCCCACCCTCCCCTGAAATATAATGTCCATGTGGCCATTAGTTGCTGCTCGCAGTTTGCCGTGACCCACCGTGACCCACGAAAACGCCTCGGATGACCCGAAAAACCGTGACCCAAATTTGACCCCATGGATTCGCGGCAATTTCTGAGACTGGATGTAAATGGGACGAACTGGAGCAAACTGCGGCAAACTGGAACAAACTGGAGATAGTTTCTAACTATTGAGTGGGAGTAAAATCCGGGAATCCTATTCCCGGATTTTACCGTTCTAACATAACGTGTTAGAACAGCCTCTCGGAAGGGAGACCATTTCATGTACATAGCGCGAAATCGAGTCGACAATCGATAGGCTGCTGAAGCAGGGCATGGTGGTGCTGGTGACAGGCGGTCCCCGTCTGGGCGATATAGAGAGGATGAAAGCATGGGCGCAAACCTCGAATCGATTGACAGGCAGCTCCTCTCGCATCCGGGCGCGAGCAAAGCGCTCCACGAGAAATGGGGCTGGATGGTCTACTGGGTCGGCGGCAGACAGTTCGCCTGCGAGTTCACCGCCAGCCCCGACGCCAAAGCACCTTACGCTGGACGCCACCTGCTCTCGCTCAAGTGCGACCCCGACCGAATTCTCGAGCTGCGCGCGGAACACCCGGGCGCCATCCTTCCCGGGTACTACTCTGACGGACGCACGTGGATATCGATCGACCTTGATGCAGACCTTCCTGAAAGCCTCATTCTCGACCTCTGCGATACGAGCTACGGCCTCGTGTTCTCCAATCTCCCCAAACGGATGCAGCGAGAGATAGGCCCTTAGACCGCCCGCCATCGCGCGGATTGCAAGCCGCCTGCCGCTGTCCCCATTCGCAAATCGGGAAGGAATCACAGGGGAACAAAAGACGACTCGGCTCATTTCGCAAGATTGATTTAGCGAGTGGGGCGACGATGGTTACACAACCCCACCTTCACCTTTAGAAAGGAGTCGGCGCTCGGCTAGATGAAAACAGGTGCGTACTTGGACGAAAACGACGCACACGAGCCGCGCTATTATTCATCCAAGCGAAGGACTTACTCAAGGAAAACGTCCTTTTGCGCCTCGACAAGCTCTTTTGCCTTCAACTGGCCGAGAAAAAGGCCGCCGGGAAGCAAAGGAATCGCTCACATGCGCCCGGTTTTACCTTGCCTGAGCGGCTGACATCCTTTTTGCCTCGACCCGCTTTGCCATCCCTATCCAAAGAGCTACCACAAGACATCCCACGACCAGCCTCTCCCCAGAGCACACCTCTTGAGGCGTCCCGAAATTGCGCCAAACCGACAGACAGCGTTGCCGGTTAGCTAACCGACGTCGCCGCATGACGGCAGAAACCACAACCATCAACAGCGAGGCAGCACCGAGCGCTGCAAATGAAGCGAATCCCCCATCGCCGGTTTCGGGAAGAGATTCTTTGGAAGACTCATCCTCTTTGCCATCAGTTTCCGGCAAAGGGCCACTATCCCCCAAACGAAATGTACGCAGACCCACCCCTTTCCATACGCAAAATGGGTGGAGCTCCGAAAAAGGCAACCCATTGGCAGTCCAAAGAGACGGGGATATACTTTCCCAACGTGATTGATTCCACCGCATACCATGTCGTTGATCTGAACGCCGACGGAAAGATTGTTGCGCCGCCTGCGACCAACGAGCATGTGCGCAAATCGATGCAAGGCAACAAGCGCAAAGACACCAAGCCCGAGCTGGTCATGCGCGCACGTTTGCGCGCGGCAGGGTTGACCGGTTATCGACTGCAATGGAAGGTTCCCGGACGGCCAGATATCGCGTGGCCGGGCAAACGCGTGGCGATCCAGGTCATGGGCTGTTTTTGGCATCGTTGCCCGCATTGCCAGCCCCCAACGCCCAAATCGCACATCGAGTACTGGTCCGTCAAATTTGAGCGCAACGTCGAACGGGACGAGCGCACGCGCGCCGAACTTGAAGCCGCCGGTTGGAAAGTGCATGTCGTGTGGGAGTGCCAGCTGAAAAAGAAGGTCATCGACGAAACGCTGCACGAGCTGTTCCCGCAGCTTGCCGCCGAGCTCGGAAAGCCCCTTGCAGAGGGCTGGGACGAATAGCCTTCACAGGGTTTGCCATCAATTGCTGGCGTTGCGATGACGCGCGCACCGCGTTTCACCGCCCGCACGCGCGCCCATCACATCATGCGCGACGCAGCGCCGCGCATGCGTCCGCTTCCAAAGCGCTTTGCTATTCGTCGTCCCGATGCAGCTCGGAAACGCGCTCTTTGACGAAAGCGTCAATCTCGTCGGCGCTCAAAATGCTCGGCTCGCGGCCCTCGCAGATGGCGGTGATGTTGGCGACAATGGACTCGTTGGTCTTGTTCATGCCCGCCGAACCCACAAGCTTGATCAGCGTTTTGACGATGAAACCGCCGGTGACCGTGCACACGATGTGCACATCCGTCCCACCCTCGGCGGCGCGCGCCGAGATGATCGTGGTGTCGTCGGTGCGCTTGGCGGTGGAATCCTCTGTTACGGTGACGGTGTGAGTTGCCTCGTCGTATTCGGCAACGCACTCGGTATGCGTGTTTTTGTCGTATTCGCAAACCCATCGGCTGTCGGAAGTGCGCTCCACGACCTTCTGCCCGCCCATGATGTCAAGATCGGCGGTGCGCTTCATTGCGCCCCAAACAGCGTCGAGGGGATGAGGGATAAAGGCGTCGTACTCGAAAGTGGTTGCGGACATGGAGGTTCCTTTCTGCAGAATGCAAAGCCGGCGCCGTCAAAGCGGCAACGAACGCATTGTATCGTGCAAAAACGCCTTTTCAGGCACGTGCCGCAAGCTCAACCATCAATTGATGCCCCATGGCCCGAGGCACGCGAAGCAACCACTTGCCCCGCCTCTTTGGGCTAAGCCCTCTCGCTGGCGAGCATCTCTTTTGCAGTTTGGTAGAGCTTCATGGCAGGGCCGCTGGGGCGTTTGGGGAAGATGAGGCCGTAGGGCATGCTGTACGGCTCGGCAAAGGGGATGCACACAAGGTTTGGGTGGATGTCTTCCCACATTTCAAACGTCACGATGGCGCGCTGATTGAGTTCGCAGTCGGCGAACAGCTCCATCGTATAGAACGGAACCTCGGTGACGCGGTTGGCGCCAAGGTCGGCAAGATAGCGATGTGCGGCATCGTAGTCGGCGGACACGCCCTGCTTCATCATCACCAAATCGAGATCGCGCAGCATCGCAGCGTCAACCACATCGGCGCTGGCGGAACGCGGCGAACGCGGCATTGCAAGGCACAGCGGCACGCGCAAAAGCTCGAGGAACAGGCAACGGTCTTGATAGAGCTCCGACATGAAGAGCCCCTCCATGACGTCGTAGGAAACGCCCAGACCCCGTAAGTAGCTGCCTGGCTGAACGCCGGCGCTTTCCAGCGAGATGATGTCGATGCGCGTGCCCGGTGCCTCTTCGATCATGTGGGACCAAATTCCGGGAAGCATGCGACACTTCATGAGCAGCGACGTCGCCACGCGAACAGCGCCCTCGCCACGCTGGATGCGCCGCGCCCGAGCCACCGCCTCGTCCGAGCGGCGCACGATGTCGACCGCATCGCGGTAAAGCGACTCCCCCGCTTCGGTCAGCGTGACCCCCCGATGCCCGCGCTCGAACAGCACAACGCCCAACCGCTGTTCCAAAAGGTCGATCTGCTGGATGAGAGACGACGGCGCGATGTAGAGCGCGCGAGCCGCTTTCGTGAAACTTTCGGCTTTCGCCGTCTCGATGAAAGACTCTATGTGTCGTGAGTACACCGCTTCCCCTTAGTGTCAGGTTAAAACCCTATACAGTCATCGGAATAATCTTGTTCACACGCGGATTATAACAACTACTATAAGGTTGTACTCGAAAGCAAGGGGGATGTTATGGATATCCAATCCATCAAACGCAAAAGATACGTTTACCTGTTCGCGTCAGCCATTTCGTTTTTGGTGCTGGGCTTGGTGTACGGCTGGTCGCTGTTCGCCACCCCCCTTGCCGAAATCTACGGCTGGGAGATGTCCGCCGTGAAGATGACCTTCACGTTCTGCATGATGGCGTTTTGCGTGGGCGGCCTCATCGGCGTGAAGGTGCTTAAGGGCCTTGGCCTGAGAGGCGCCATCCTTCTGGCAGCAGCTTTGCTCGTCTGCGGCTTCGGCGGCACGGCACTGCTGGCGCCCCAGGGCATCTGGGCGCTGTGGATCTGCTACGGCGTGTTGATCGGCTGCGGCACCGGCCTTGGTTACAACGTCACCATCGCATCCATCACCCCGTGGTTCCCCGACAAGTCCGGCTTCGCCTCCGGCGTGATGTTCGCTGGATTCGGCCTGGGTTCCATCACGCTGGGCACGCTTACGCGCGGCATCATCGGCGCGGCGGGCATCACCGTGGCGTTCGCCGTGGTCGCCGCCACTGCCGGCACCGTCATGGTGATCCTCTCGCTGCTCCTCAAGCGCGCACCTGAAAACATCGCCGAGATCCTGGGCGTCACCGCAAAGCAAACCAAGACAGCTCCGGATGCCGATGCCGACAACCGCAAGATCTTCAAAGACCCCGCGTTCTACACCTATTACCTGTGGGCCATCATCATCCTGGGCGCAGGCCTCACCATGATCGGCACGTCGATGCAAGGCGCTGTTGAGCTGGGCGTTGCCGAAACGTTCGCGGCAACGCTGACGGGCATCATCCCCATCGTGAACGGGTTCTCGGGCTTCTCTATGGGCGTCGTTTACGACAAGCTGGGCCTGCGCAAGTGCATGATTTTGGTGGCAGGCATCGGCTTCGCGGGCCTCGCCATGCTCGCAACGTCCTTCCAAACGGGCGCAAGCGCGGTGTACATCGTGGGGTGCCTGGTGCTGGTTGTCGCGTACGGCAGCGTGGCCCCACTGGCTGCCGGCTTCGCCCGCGAGCGCTACGGCAACGCGCGCTACCCGCATCATCTGGCAATCGTCAACACCGACATCGCCGGCGGCTCGGCCTTCCAGCAAGCCGTTTCGAGCGCATGCGCTGGTGCCAGCCCTGCCGTCTACCTGGCGCTTACCGTCTTCGGTGGCGTTGCGTTCCTAACTAGCGTGATCCACGCCCGCATCACCAAACCGAAGAAGGCGTAGGTGAACCGTCCCTTCTCCTTAGACGACGCCGAAGTGCTTCGGCTTAGGCGATAGCGGCGCGGACCGGCTGCCCCCATCCCTTCGATCCAAGGGATGGGGGCTTTTCTTGTCCGCATCATCTTGCGTGCAAACCGGCACATGCAGAAAACCCCTTTCCCGTGTGTCCAGAAAACGATTTGACACCGTTCTGTTGCCCTCGGCGAATTTCAAAACACCCCGTTTCATCTGCGGAAAATCGGTCACCGTTCTGTAACCATAATCGCGCCCGCATTGCGGCAAGAGGAGCCTATAATCTGCGGCTAACAGTTCGCCGCCCGCGGCCGCAAGCAATGCTGGACCCGCCCATGGCTTCTCCGGATGCGACGAAGCAGCCTCGATCAATGCCCGAGCGAAGGAACCCGGGCGAAAAGGAGACCCCATGTGCACAGGCATCCGCTTCACCGACACTGAAGGAAACATGTACTTCGGCAGGAATCTCGACTGGACCCAGAGCTACGGAGAGCGCGTCGTCGCGACTCCCTCCTCAGCCAACATCCCCGCCGCATTCGAACGCGACCACGACCTTGCCGTCGGACACACGGTCATCGGAATGGGCATCGTTGTAGCGGGCATCCCCCTGTACTTCGATTGCGGCAACGACGCCGGGCTTGCCGTCGCCGGCCTCAACTTCCCTCAGAGCGCACGCTATGCAGCAGCGCCCCTGGAAGGAACCACTAACGTGGCAGCTTACGAGTTCCCGTTCTGGATTGCCCGCAACTTCGCCGATCTGGAAGGCGTGCGCGAGGCACTGAAGCAGACGACCATCGTCGCAAAGCCCGTTAACCAGCATCTTCCCGTCGCCAACCTCCACTGGATCATCGGCAACGCAACCGGCAGCATCGTGGTCGAATGCATGGAAGACGGCTTGCGCGTCTGGGAAAACGATGTCGACGTCCTGACCAACGAACCCAACTTCGGCTGGCAGCGCACCAACTTACGCAACTACCTGACGCTCAGCGATGTCGACCCCGACGGCACGGCATGGGGCGCGGCGCACCTGGAGCCGTTCGGTTCGGGCATGGGCATGCAGGGCATCCCCGGCGATTACAGTGGCCCGGCGCGTTTCGTCAAAGCAGCGTTCGTGAACAGCCACTACCCCGCGCAAACCGGCGAAACCGCAAACGTCACGCGCCTGTTCCGCACGCTGGGCTCCGTCGCCGTGCCGGACGGCTGCGCCAAGATGGCCGACGGATCGTACGAGAAGACCCTCTACACGAGCTGCTTCTCGCCCTCAACCATGACCTATTACCGCGCCACCTACGACGATCCGCAAATCCGCGCCTATCCGCTTTCTGCGGCTGACATCAGCGGAGACGGCCCCGTCTTCGTGCCACCTGCCGCATAGACGCGCCCGACCACCACTCAAGATATCCCTCCCGCAATAAGCCGCCTCCGCGGGTCCCCCCACCGGGATCCGCCCGCGGCATGGGTAGTTCTGCACCCAAAACCCCATCCGCAACGTTGCCCCCACAAGGAGAAAGCATGACTTCCACAGCATCAGCGGCAACGGGACAGGCGCCAGCCTCCCCCGCCGGCAAAGAAAAGTTCCTCATCATCCCCATCATCATTCTCATACTCGCGCAGATGGGCGCGACCGGCGACAACGGCGCTCTTTCCCTCTCCGCCACAGCGCTCACCCAAGAACTCAAAGCAACCACCTCGGAAATCCAGCTGGCGAACATGGTCTATCCGCTGGTAGGCGGCGCGTTCATGATTGCCGGTGGGCTTATGGGCACGATAATCGGATGGAAGAAGACCTTCCGCATCGGAGTTCTGCTGTGCGCCATCGGCGAGGTTGCGCTTGCCTTCGCGCCCAACATGACCGTATTCATCTGGGTGGGGCGCGTGCTGGTAGGGTTCGGCGCCAGCTTCATGATCCCCTCTGTACTGGGGCTCATCCCCTTGTTGTACCGCGGCTCTAACCGGATGGTTGCCTTCGGCTGCATCGGCGCCGCGTCTGGCCTTTCGGCGCTGCTGCCTCTTGTTTTGGGCGTTGTGCTTGAGGCGGCAGGCATGCACGTAACGTTCTTGGTGCTTGCCGCGTACTTCCTTGCGGTGTTCCTGGCGTCCTTCCTTCTGCCCGCCATCAACCAAACCGACGAGAAGCTCCGATTCGATGGAGTTGGCGTCGCGCTTGCCGCATCTGGCTTGTTCCTGTTCCTCGTAAGCGTTTCCAGCATCTCGTCTTGGGGCCTCATCGAGCCGCTTTCGGGGTGCCCGTTCACCATCTTCGGCATCTCCCCAGCACTTCCCATGGCGCTGGTTGGCCTTCTTATCCTTGCCGCGCTCATACCCATCGAAAAGCGCATTGAGAAGAAGAACGGCGTGGCGCTTTTGCCGCAATCCTTCTTGAAAACGCCGCAAGTTCTTGCCGGTCTTACCGCAAACGCCCTCATGTTCTTTTTCATGGGAGCCCAATCTATCCTGATGGCGCCGTACTTGCAGCTTGTTTCGGGGTGGTCGCCCATCGAAGTGGGCACTATCTCCATCGTCACCGGCGTTCCCACGTTTGCCTTAGCGCTGGGAATACCGAAGCTGCTCCCCAAAGCCAACCCGCGCCATGTGATCCAGTTCGGCTACATCACGATGGCAGCGGCGCTGATCGTCATGGCGGCGTCGGTCACCTCGGACGGATCGAACGCCTTCGCCGTCTACCTGGGAGCATTCCTTGCCGGTGTTGGCGCGGGTGCCGTTTCTGCACATGCAAGCAATGTGGTCGCCCTCGCGCTTCCCGAGCGCGACGCATCCCAATCTGGCGGCATCCAGAGCACCATGCGCAACGTGGGCCAGGCAATCGGCGTCGCGCTGCTGGGGGCCATCCTCCTTCTGGGCATCACGAACTCGGTTCGCACGCACGCCCTTCACGATCCCTCGATTTCTTCGCAAGTAAGCAGTCAAATTGCAACGCTCACCATTGATCTTGGCAGCAATGAGGTCTTCGAAGAGCAGATCGCCGACATCCCGATGACCGACGAAGAGCGCTCCCAACTTGTAAGCATCGAGGAAAACGCGCGCTACAATTCAGTGCGCCTGGCGTATGTGGCAGGAGCCGCAATAGTTCTGCTGGGACTTGCAACCACCCCCGCAATCAAGATCACTTCGAGCGAAGATCGCAAAACGAAAGAGAACGCGAAATAGAGTTAACGTCGGAGAAAAGCAGCGCCGATCGCGTATCATGTGCAACAGGAAGCGTTTCTTCGACGAAGGAGGATCACCCATGGACAAAGAACTGTTCGATTTCGTGGCAGAGCGTGCCGACATCCTTTCGAAGGCTGGCTCCAGCAAGCAGGCGACCAAGGACGCCGCCCTTGCATGGAAGGAAGCCGTTGCCGCTGATCCGAGCGATGCCGCCGTCGAAGCCGCAACCACCAAGCTCGTCGACTTCCTGGAGGGCCGCCCGAACACCATTGATGGCGTGATCGCCTTCCTGGAAGGCCCTGCCAAAGAAATGCTCGGTGAGGAAGCCGCTGCTCAGGGCCTTGCCGCCCAGCTTGCGCGCAAGGAGGCAGGCGCGAAGTGGTGCGACTGCGAAGCGTGCTCCGCTGCCACCGAGATCCTTGCGAAGTTCGGCCGCATCGAGCTGTAGCCCAGCCCGCCGACCGCCGCAAAACCCCAATGCGAAAGCGCCCGGAGCCTCCGGGCGCTTTTTCTAGGCACTCGCGAAGCCCAAGGCCAGCTCGCAGCCAGCGGAGAACCTCGTATAATAGGGAATCATCGCCCTCATCGGGAAGGAGCCGCCATGGCCTTCGACGTTTCCAAGATCAACATCCCCCTCGGGTTCGGCTGCATGCGCTTCGAAGGGCGCGCCGACGACACCGTCGACATCGCCCAGGTGAGCGAGATGATCGATTGCTACATGGAAGCCGGCGGCAACTACTTCGACACAGCCTGGGCCTACCCCAATTCTGAAAAGACCCTTCGCAAGGCGCTCGTCGAGCGTCATCCGCGCGATTCCTACCTGATCGCGTCCAAGTGCGTGGCATGGAGCAACTGCACCTGCAAGGAAGACCTCGAGATGCAGCTGCAGGAAACCCTCGCCACGCTGGGCATCGACTATGTTGACGTGTACCTCATGCACAACTTGGGCGGCACGCGCACCGCGTCGTTTGAAAAGTTCGACGCGTGGGAATTCGTGAAAAGCGTGAAGGAACGCGGACTGGCGAAGCACATCGGCTTCTCGGCGCACTGCACTCCCGACGAACTGGAGGGCTTCATCGCTGCGTACCCCGAGGCCGAGATCATCCAGCTGCAGGCAAACTACAGCGACTGGGACAGCCCCGATTTCCGCGAGCGCGAATGCGTCGAGATCGCGCACGCCCATGGGTTCCCCGTCATCGCGATGGAGCCGGTGAAGGGCGGCATCCTGGCCGACCCGCCGCAGGCAGTGAAGGACATTCTGGATGAAGCAATGCCCGACGACTCCTATGCGACCGCCGCGCTTCGCTTCACGGCCAGCCAGCCGGGCATCGTGGTGACGCTTTCGGGCATGAGCACGCTTGAACAGGTGCAGGACAACTGCCGCGCGTTCCGGGACTTCAAGCCGCTGAACGAAGCCGAAGCCGACGCCATCGTGCGCGCCCGTGCAGCCCTGAAGGAAGGCGGTACCGTGCAGTGCACCAGCTGCGATTACTGCGCGAAGGTATGCCCGCAAAACATCGGCATCTCGCAGTCGCTCGCCGTGCTGAACCACTTCATCAACTACGGCGATGCAGCTTCGGCCGGCTACCAGATGGGCTTCGTCGTGCGCTTCAACGCGGGCAAGAACATGATCACCGAGTGCATCCGCTGCGGCGCCTGCGAAGACGCCTGCCCGCAGAACCTGCCCATCCTGGAGTACTTCGACCGCATCAACGACGAGATCTTCTCGGTGGAACCCGAACAGCCGGCGCTCATGCGCGGCAGCACGGTTGGGAAGCGATAAAACGACAACTGAAGACGCACCGCGACACCGTTCGTTGACGATCCCGTCCTAAGAGGCGCGTTATCCAGCTACTCGCTGACGACCTCGCCCTAACGACCTTGCCAACCGTGCATTTCGGTCGTAATTTGCCAACCTTGCGCAAAAGAGCCCCGAAATGCACGGTCAAGAAACTCCCGATATGCACGACGAGCTCCTGAACTGGGGCTTTAGAAGCACGAAAAGAGCGCAAGGCCAATTCTCGCAACCGAAACCGTGCATACCGAAACCTTTTCGTCTGCAGATGGCGAAAATGATCCGAAATGCACGATTGCGGTCCGTGAGGTGTATCTTCCTTCAGCCCGAAGAGACGGGGTAAATGGATAGGCGCCGCTGACGAACTGCCTCCCATGCGCCCCGTCCCTTCGGGCCACCCTTCGTCCCTTCGAAAGACCCCCCATTTTTGATCACGAACAGATGGTGCGCGTCAGTCTCTTGTCACGTAAAGTTGAGGAATAGCAATTCACTTTGCTTCATGGCTGGAGGGTTTGGATATGGCTATCAGAAAACAACTCACCGCACTATTTGTATGCTTCCTAGCCACGGTCGCGCTGGGAAGCCTGCTTCCCGCTACTGCCAAGGCAGCGGAATCCGCTCCCGAAGAGCTGATGGTGGGCAACGTCACTGTCGACGTGATGCAGGATGGCTACTGGATGACGGATCCTGCGACCGGTGAGCTGACCGAGACGCAGGACTCTGCCACCTGCAACGTTCGCTATGTCGCTGACGAAAGTGCGCTGTATCTGAGTGATGCCACGATCGGCAAGGGCGCTGTCTCGGCAACCGGCGGGACACACTCCATCTATGCGTCTAGCGCTGCCGGAGTGTCGCTCACCATTCACCTTACCGGCGAAAACCACCTCAGCAGTAGCGTGCCCATCTACATTACCAGTGACTCGGGGAAGGCCGAGCTAAACATCGTCGGTGATGGAATCTTGAATGCCGAGGGAACCGCTGTGGGCAACGGCGGAATCTTCCTTATGAGCGGCGGCACCGCCTCGGGAGGCGGCAGCTACCTGAACATTACTGACGGAGCCGACGTCGTATCGAACTGTTCCGAATCGACCGCCGTCATGTTCTACGCAAGGCCAGGCGGCGAGGCCATCCTGACGGTAATGGATGCCAGTCTCACCGCGAATGGCTGGTACCCTGGAGGAGAGCCGCGCGGCATTTTCTTCTCCCGGTTGGGAAGCGGGGACACTGCGAACTTCTACCTGAGGCTTGCCAATAACGCCGTCGTTCGGGCAAACAAGGTCGCCATCCTGTCGGGACATACGCTCAAGCACCAGTACAACACCGCTTCTGGCGGCATGTACTTCAACGGCGACGCCGGAATCGTGTACGGCCCGGTTACCCTGCAGGAGAACCTGTCGATTGGCGAAAGTGAGACCCTGACGATTAACCAAGGGGCAAGTCTGACGATCCCGGAGGGCACGTCCCTCATCAACGAGGGTACCGTGACGGGTGCCAGCGGAAGCATCATCAACAACGGGACCATCTACAGTGGCGAGAGAGCGACTCTGCCGAGCGGCATTACCGGAAGCGGGACGATAAAGGTTATCCCGACGTATGGATTTGAATGCCCAGATGAATTGGAGCTGCAAGCTTCTCTGGGTGAGGGTATTTTCTCAGCGACAGGCGCGCTCTCCTTGGCCGATGATCCCGTTTTGGGCGAGGACGGACGAATCGTCGTATACGCCACGAACAAGGGCGGCATCGAGCTGCAAAACGAGGATGACCCAGCCTATTCCATTCCCTTGACAGTACGCACTCTCAACAGCTCCACCTCCAGCAACTTTGAGCTCGATAATGAGACACGCGTGCTTGCTGTGCTTGATGGCGAACAGCTAAGATCCTACGAATTGCAGGCAGCAGCATTTGAGCAAGATCTGAAAGAAGTGCCAAACGGAACGTACAGTGGCAAGGTTACGCTGTACGTCGGGTACACCAAGGATTCGACGGTGCAGTTCGGCGAGGTTGCCAACGTTGACCTGGATACACTAGAGCCCTACACCGTTAGAGTGACTCTGGAAAACAATCTGGGCCTCGGCATCACGAGCGAGCCGCAAGCCGCTGAAGTCAACGAGGGCAATCCAGCTTCCTTCAGCGTCGCCGCAGAAGGGGGTACCACGAAGACGTATCAATGGCAGGTCAGCACCGACGGAGGCAAGTCCTGGACCGACATCGACGGTGCGACTGATGCCACCTACACCACGCCGACGACCACCATGGACATGGATGGCAACCAGTATCGTTGTGCTGTAAAGGCAGGTCAGGCGACGATCGAGAGTGATCCTGCAATCCTCACGGTCAGACACGTCCACAAGCTCGCCCCCGCGTGGACGAGTGACGCGAATGGCCATTGGTACGACTGTGAAGGCTGCAACGATAAGGTGGACTACGCTGCGCACACGCCAAAGATCGTGGGCAAGCAGGACACCACCTGCACCGAGGACGGCTACACGGGCGACACAGTCTGCAGCGTCTGCGGACACGTGATCGCCCAGGGCGAGAAGGTTCCCGCATCCGGCCACACTTTCAAAAACGGCGTCTGTTCCATTTGCGGAGAAAAAGACGCCGGATATGTCACTCCTCTGAAGCCCGAGCAGACTCAAGCCGACCACGAACTAGCTGACACAGGGGATGCTCCCATCGCTGGGCTTCTCGGGATGCTCGCGTGCGGCAGCGCCGCTCTGGCGACTGGCGCAGTGCTGCGAATTCGGAACCGCTAGACGGCGAAAAGAGATCCCGCATAAGGGGCGATTCGGCACGGTCGGGCGCCCCTTCTCGTGGTTGCTCCCCTTGCATTGTTCGCCGACCCGTCCATTTCGGCTGCAATTCGAAGCATTTGTTCGCTCGAACGAACGAATACAATTCGGATTGGAACGAAACGAAGAAGGTTGGCGCAATGGATTACCGAAGTGCGCGGGATACCGCCGAACAATGGGGAATATCAGAACGACTCGTCCAGCGGCTGTGCGCCGAGGGAAGGATCGCCGGAGCGCGCAAAATCAGCGGCTCGTGGGCCATCCCCCTCGATGCGCAGAAGCCGGACGACATGCGCAAGCGTTTGACGCGTGAAAAGATCGTTGCCGAGATCCTCGCGCAAGCAAGCGGAGCCGAGCAGGCGCACGGCGTCGACGACGAAGCCCCCACCGCTGCCGACACGCCGGCTTCAGATACCACGGCAGCCGGTGCCCCCTCACCCGATCGTACCAGCGACGATGCGAACGTGTTCGCCAACCTCATGCCTTTGATGAACTCCCCGTTCAAACCAGGGAAATGCCGGGAAACCATCGAGCGGCTGACGGACCCGGACATCCATACTGTCGCCCAAGCGGAGTACTGCTACTTCAGCGGAGACGCCGAAGAGGCAGCGCGGATAACCGAGGACCTCCTCTCCCACCGCAACTTGTCGGTGCGTTTGTCCGCATGCCTGATATACGTCTATGCCAATCTTCCCCTGGGCAATATCAACCGCGCTCGGTTCGCACTTGCCGAGCTTCGCAACGCCCTCTCAAACATCCCGGAAGCAAATTCCTCGCAGAGCAAAGCAGCAATGGCGTTCACCGGCTACGCATCATCGGTCCTTCTGCATCTTCCTATGCCCAACGACGCGCCTCCCGTGGATTCGCTGCTTCCGCTGCTGCCCCGGGGATTGCGCGCGTTCGCCCTGTATGTGATCTCGCACCAGCTGTATCTGAGAGGCGAATATGCGAAGAGCCTGGGCATGGCCGAAACGGCACTCATGATCAATTCGGAAACGTATCCCATTCCGGAAATCTATCTTCACTTGATTGCCGTCATGGACTGCATGAGTCTGAAGCGGACCGACGAAGCGCGCAAGCACCTGCTTGCTGCATGGGAGCTCGCCCGCCCCGACGGGCTCATCGAGGCGTTCGGCGAGCATCACGGCCTTTTGGGCGGCATGCTGGAATCGGTCATCAAGAAGGATTGGCCTGAGGATTTCAAGCGCATCATCGACATCACCTACCGCTTCTCTGCCGGATGGCGGCGCGTCCACAACCCCACAACCGAGGAAAAGGTGGCCGACAACCTGTCAACTACGGAGTTCACCGTGTCAATGCTTGCCGCTCGCGGATGGACGAACCAGGAAATCGGCACGCACCTGGAAATCTCCGCCAACACAGTGAAGAGCTACCTGGCATCGTCGTTCCGCAAACTAGGCATCAGCAAACGCCAAGATCTCGGGAAGTACATGCTGCGATAGGCGGCCCTGGCAACCCGAAGGGGTTGTCATGATCGTTTCAGCTTTACGAATAGCGCGCAGGGTCTGTTTCCAATCGTTAATACAGGGGAAATCTCTGGGAAACATTTCACTTCTAATCTAAGGCGCGAGCTGTTTGGCAGGTGGCGCTGCCCTGGGGCTCATATTTGAAGGAGCGGGAACGACGGAGGGTCGTACTCGCAGGGGAAGAAGAGGTTGCCTGCATATGCTTATCAGCCTGCTGAACATTCTGGTTCTGGTGATTAGCTAACACGGGTTGGACGCATACGAGGTCCGCCCGTAAGACTGCGGGCGGCCTGATCGGAGGGTCGCATTGAGCGGCCCTCTTTTTTTGCGCCTGACTTAAATCATCCGCCTTGCGCCGGTGGAAGCGCGCTGCCGGCAAATGTTCGCTTGATGGGAGGGGGAAGGCAGCCCCTAGAAAGGACCTTTATGAACGGAATGATCGTCGTTTTGGTAGCTGCGGTGGTGCTCGCTGCCGGTTACCTGCTCTATGGGCGTTGGCTCGCCAAGACATGGGGCATCGACCGCGCGGCGCTGACGCCAGCAAAGCGCATGAAGGACGGCAAGAACTTCTCGCCGGCGTCGTGTTTCACGGCGTTCTCGCATCAGTTCAGCTCGATCTGCGGCGCGGGCCCGGTGACGGGCACCATCACCGCGCTTATGTTCGGTTGGCTGCCGGTGCTTCTGTGGGTGCTCGTCGGCGGCATCTTCTTCGGTGCCGTGCATGACTTCGGCGCGCTGTACGCCAGCGTCAAGAACAACGGCAAGTCGCTTGCCCAACTGATCGAAAAGTACATCGGTCGCACCGGGCGCAAGCTGTTTTTGCTGTTCAGTTGGCTGTTTACCATCATTGTCATCGCAGCGTTCGTCGACATGGTGGCGGGCACCTTCCAAGCTACGTTTGACGCGCAGGGCACCGTTGACGCTGCCAAGTCGTACGCAGGTGGCACGGCAGGTACGATCTCCATTCTGTTCACGTTCGTTGCGATCCTGTTCGGTTGGATCAACCGCCGCTTCGGTTTGTCGGGTTGGAAAGAGCTTGCGCTTGCCGTCGTGCTGTTTGTGGCGATGTTTGCGGTAGGCATGCAGTTCCCCATCTACCTGGACAAATTTGGCTGGTTCGCAGTGATCCTGGTGTACCTGCTGTTTGCGGCGGCAATGCCGATTCAAACCCTCAAGCAGCCGCGCGACTACCTCACCAGCATCATGATGATCGTCATGATCGCCTGCGCAGTCATCGGCATCTTCGTGCTGGGCGCGTCGGGCCAGGCGGACATGTCGGCTCCGATGGTGGCCGACTTCTCTGCGCTGGCGGCTAACGGCAGCTACGTGTTCCCGCTGCTGTTTGTGTCGGTGGCGTGCGGTGCGCTGTCGGGATTCCACAGCCTGGTTTCCACCAACACCTCGTCCAAGCAGATCTCCAAGGAGCAGGACATGGTGCCGGTAGGCTACGGCGCGATGATCCTCGAATCGTTCGTCGGCGTGTTGGCAATCGTGGTCGCTGCCATCATGTTCACGCAGCTCAATACCTCGGGCGCACTGGGCGCCGCGGTGGGCACGCCGTTCCAGATCTTCTCGCAGGGTGTGGCGCGCGGCATGATGGCGTTCGGCATCGACGGCACGCTGGCCACGGTGTTCATGACGATGTGCGTGTCTGCGCTGGCGCTCACCTCGGTCGACGCAGTGGCGCGCATCGGGCGTCTGTCGGTGCAGGAGTTCTTCGCCAAAGGCAACGACGCTGCCGAAGACGCCGCAGCCGAGAACACCGGCGTGGCGAAGGCGCTCTCCAACACGTGGGTTGCCACGGTGCTAACGCTGGCGCTGGGCTTGGCACTCGCGTTCGGCGGGTACCTGAACATCTGGCCTTTGTTCGGCGCGTCCAACCAGCTGCTCGGCGGCATGACGATGATCACGCTTGCAGTGTTCTGCAAGTGCACCGGCCGCAAGGGCTTCATGCTCTATGTTCCGGTGGCGTTCTTGCTGGTGTGCACGTTCACGTCGCTGGTGCAGAGCACGATCGGCTGCATCAACGCGCTGTCAACTTCTGGTGCGGCGGTCATCGCAACATCGGGACTGCAGTTGGTGTTTGCCATCCTGCTGATGATCCTTGGAGCGATTGTGGCATACAACTGCCTGAAAGAGCTCTTCACCAAGGATGCCGGATCGCTCCCCGACGAAGAACCCGAATGGACCCAGATGGGTCGTGCGGAGTACGGCGAAGCGGATGCTGGCCAAGCGACGACTGTCGCGACTCCCACCGGCACCCCCAGCGCGAAGACGGCCCACTCGCACGCATAGGGCGCCTTTCAACCTCGTAGTGCTAGAAGAAGCCTCCCGTTCGGCTCCAACCTGTCGAGCGGGAGGCTTCGTCTTTGAACTGCCCTTTACTCAAGCACGAGTTCGCCAAAGCTTTCTGGCATGTGAAAGTTCGGCGTGTCGCTGTCGATGGGGTTCCACGAGATGTAGTGCTTGTTCGCCGTCAGATTGCCGCATTTGTAAAAGTTGCCGCGCAGAACCGTCCCCGATTCCGCCGTGAAGTCAGGGTAGAACTGACGGATGAAATCAAACGGAACCTTGTAAGTGATTTCCCAACCATCCTCGGTGCGGGCAGACGACGCCTCGTACACATCGTCGGCGCGCACCAGCCTCGTGCGGTCGGTTTTCATGGTGCCGATCTCCACGCCTGCAGCGCAGTTCGGATTGAACTCGAAGTTCAGATAGCGCGCATCCCCCGGCACCGGCGAGAGGAAGAACTCCAGACAGCTGTCCTCGTAGGTGCTGGCGAGGAGGTCGTCAACCGGGTACTCGGCGCGGATGTCTGCCTCTTCTGCCCACATGCGCACGTAGAACGTTTCATCGTCGTAACACAGCTGCGCGTGCGCGGAAATGTCGACGGGGTCGAGCCATTGCTGATTGTCGATGTCAAGCACGGCAACGGTATTCCAGTCAGGTTCGCCGTCGATGCGCGCAACAGTGTAGCTGCGCAGAACCTCGTTCGACGTCGAAGCGGCTTCCTGCGCTTCCGATTCAATTGCTGTGGGCTCTGTGCTTTCCGTGCTTTCGACATTCGCCGTCTGAGTGCATCCCGCAAGGGACACCGCCAATGCAATCGAGCCCATCAAGGCGAGCGCTTCCTTCTTCATGATGCACCTCCTTGAAACAAACTCGTTTTACAGCGCTTGCTTTCATGGTATCCCCCTCCCACCAAGGCGCATCGTCCGTTTTCGTCCCCAAATGGGTGAGAAGTGGAGCCACCAAAGGTGGCTCCTTTCTCTTTCTCCGCTATCTCCTTGCGCCGTAATTCGGCCAACAATGCATGTTTTTCGCCGTTAGTCGACGCGCTGGCAAGGGAATGGCCGTCCTTTTATGGCGAAAAGGCCGACATTCCATAAAAGAGACAATTCGAATTCCGTTTTA
>CALUHI010000024.1 GCA_944320405.1 uncultured Eggerthellaceae bacterium | reverse complement strand
ATGGCGGCCATCGTCGACGCCTACGCGTTCGCCCACCTGTGCCAGCAGTTCACCATCGGGCCGGTCCCCTTCTTCATCGCGCTCAACATCTCACTCGATACGCGGCTGTTGTCCCTCTACGCCTCCTTCGAGTCCCCGGCGGGAGACCCCCTCAAGATCAGCCTCGTCCCCTCGGCAACCGGCGCGGGGTTCGTAGCCACCTTCGCCATATCGCCAAGCATAGGCCTCGGACTGGACGGCGTGCTGGCGGTGTCGCTGTGCGGAACCGGCCAGATATCCACCTACATCGGCCTGATCTCATGCGAAACGACGCTATCGGGCCCGCGACACGTCGTGGTGAGCGCATCGCTTTCCCTCGACCTGGTGCTTCAGGCGCTTATATTCAAATGGAGCGGCAACATCTGGTCGGAGGACTGGCCCCGGCTCTACGACAACTGGAAGACCGCAAGCAACGACGCGGTCGAAGGAACCTCGGAAGCGTCCTATCCGACCCATCTGGCGCTTGGCGTCGACGCCGGCGGCAAGGGCATCTATTCCAACGAGACACCTGCGGCCCTTGCCGCCGCAGCCTCCAACGGCGACGAGCTCATCTCGCTTGCGGAATTTGGAAAACTCGCCACCATCGTCACTTCCGAGGAGCTTCTGAAAACGAGGGAAGCAATCGCCACGGCCGTCGCCGGATTCCAGGCGGCGTCTGCTTCTGCTCCCGAGCCAATCGGCGACGGCTTGTATGCCATCCCGATGAATGTCGCAGCCTCGGGAGCTACGAATGCCCCCGCCGAGGGCGCCGATGGCTATCAATACGAAGATGTCGGAGAGGACCCTGAGGGCGTCTGCGCCGATGCCCCCACGGTAGGCGGCATTGGTGCTGCCGGCGGCATCATGCCGGACAAAGACGTCAAGATCGTCAGCAAGTCGTTCAGCAACCCGCGCGAGAAGGTCATCGTCTACGACGGCGTGACTATCCTGTTCAGGCTCGCAAACGTCGACTACGAGGTGAACGGCGCGCGCGTCGGCCGCCCGCGGCTGGTCGCCCAGATCTACAACGACCAGACGGGGCGCTGGGGACGCCCGAAGGTGCTCGACATCCCCGTCACGGTTCAGGGCATCAACCGCGCCGACATGTTCGACTGCGATTTCGACGTGAGCATGCAGACCAACCCGAACCCCGCTTCGCATCTGTACCAAGGCATCTACGTGAGCTTGGTGAGCACCCTGCGCGAGGACGGGGACGCCACCTCGTTCTTCAGCGCCGCCTGCGCCCCGGTGCTCGCGGTGGCCGTGTTCAACCGCGACCTGCGCCGCCTGTCCTCGGTCATGTGGCGCGACGACCCGGGCGCCAAGAAGGCAGACGCCCACGCGATCACCTGCCCGCGCGTGACGACGGTCGAGCGCGACGGCAACCCCTTCTGCATCGCGATGGCGTACCTACGCCATGCTGCCAGCGACGAGCAGAGCGTGTTCGGCACCAATGCAAGCACCACCTGCTGCGTCGCCGTGCCCATGGCGGCCAACCTCGTCCACGCCTCCAGCATCGAAGTCGCCCCCACCACGAGCAATCTGACCATTTCGAGCATCAAACCGGCTCCTGCGCAAACCGACGGCGACACGGCATCCGCCGCATTCAGCCTGTACTTCACTGCGGGAGGAACGCTGAGCATCACCACGGTCACGCTGGCCATGAGCACGCAGCTCGCGAATGGGGCGCCCGAAGACGAGCTGGAGGCGCTTAAGGCGGCACCCATCGCCTTCTCGTTCGTCGACAACATCGGCGGCGTGGAAGACGTCACCGGCATGCAGCCTTGGCCCGGGCGCGCGTCGTTCCTCACGCTTTCGAACGGGGATCTGACGGAATGCTCGTTCGACCCCGCGGTCGAGAACGGGACGCTTGCCACGCGCATCGTGGGTCCCTCGCGCGCCAAGCTGAGCGCGTTTCGGATCAGCGACAACGGCAACGTGCTGTTCTTCACCGAGAACAAGGAAGGTAAAAGCGCGCAGGGCTTCGACGATGCGGGCGAGCCCACCGACGCGCAAACCGAGACGCGCCACCGCATCATGGCCAGCATCTACGTGGACAGGCTGTTCTCCGAACCGTTCGTGCTGGGCCAGACCGCGCACGCGCTCGACTCCATCGCCGGCGTGTCGGGGCACAGCAGCTACACGTTCGTCACCTCCAGCATCACGGACATGGCCAACAGCATGGCGGACATGTACTACGTTGACATCCCCATCGTCGCCACGGCGACGGTGTTGGGCTTCGCAGCGGAAAGCGTCTTCACCCTGCAAGGCGAGGATGCGTCGTTCACCCTGGTGCTGCGCAACGACGGCAACGTCATCCTCACAGGCTGCCAGGCGACGCTGGTCGATGCGGACACCGGCGAGAAGGCAGACAGCGTCCCACTGAGCTTTGCGGAAGAGAACCTGTGCGCTTCGGCATGGAATCCCGAGTTGTTCGACGACGCCACCGACGAGGACAAAGCGGCAGCGAAAGCGTACTCCGACGAAGCGGTAGAAGCGGCGTTGGGCGCATCCGACGTTGAGGGCGTCCACCAGCTGGCAGACCCCACCGCAGCCGGCGTCCTCATCCCGGGCAAAACCGCGCAATACCGGGTAGCGTTCACGATACCCGCCAACTGGCATGGCACAAAGAACGTCTATGCCGCCCTAAGCGAATTCAACTACGAGACGGTCGTGTCGGCAGCGCCCGACGGCGAAGAGGCGACTCCGATTGACCATCAGGCGCCCCACGACGACCTTCCGCGCATCGATCTTGAAGTGCATGCAAGCGACGAGCCCTTCGACCCCGGATTGAGCGCACCGACGATCGGGGTCGTCAAAGACGACGGGAGCGTGACCCCCTCCGACAGCAACGAGGACGACACGGGGCTTTTGGCGGGACTTGCCGACACCGGCGACGGAACGGGGCTGGGCATGCTCGGACTTGCAGCAGGTGCGGCAGCGGCTGCGTTCACCGCATACAGCGCCCGTCGAACGGCGCTGGAGCGCGAACGGAAGGACGCGCCCGACGACAGGCCATGACCGGCACCGCTGCGCGGCGCGCGCAGCAGCCCAGCACCGAAGGACTCCGGCAACCGCACGCTGAAACGCACACTGAAACGAGGAACGCACATGGAGACACGGAAACCAACGGCGAAGGAACCGAACGCCCTGAGGCAGCGCCTGCCCGGAAGAGCGACGGCGCTGGCGCAGGGCGCAACCCTGCTCGTCGCGGCGGCGCTGCTGGCGGCGATCCCCGCGCTCTTCCCCATCGGGGAAGCGAACGCCGAGCCGGACGGCGGCGCTCTGGCAGCAGCCGTCGATGGCGCAGCGGCGCAAAACGGCCGCATCGTGCTCGAACCGGGGCAGCCCTTCGATCTGAGCTCCGCCTCCGCCGGGTCCACCGTGTTCATCGGCACATCCGGAACCTACGAGCTTCACGGAACCACCCAGGCGCACCTCGAGATCGAAGCGCAGGGCAACTCCGACATCACGGTGCGCCTAGCGGACGGCACGAGCATCGCCCCCGATGACAGCGGTACCAGCACCAACACGTCCGCGCTGGTCATCAACGCGATCGCAGGCTCCAGCGGCACCCCTCGCATCTCCATCGTCACCGAGGAAGGCGCCCAGGCCAGCCTGAAAGGCGCCAACCGGGGAAGCGGCGTTTCAGTGATGGTCGCGAACACGAACCAGGCCGCGCCGCCCGCCACCGAACCGGTCGTCTCGTTCGCCGGGGAAAGCGGCAGCACGCTGCAGGTCTCCAGCGACATGAGCACGGGCATGGCGCTGAGCTCAGCGCTCGGTCCCAACGCCAGCACCGCCGCCGTCGCCATCGCTGGCGGCACCTTCGTCTCCACCGGCTGGGGCCGTCCCGCGATCCTTTGCGGCATTCCGCTGCGGATCACAGGCGATGCCCGCGTGGAGGCGACCAGCGACGGAGAAGCCCCCGCCATCGG
>CALUHI010000023.1 GCA_944320405.1 uncultured Eggerthellaceae bacterium | reverse complement strand
CAGCCCTCGCTCGAGGCTCTCTCCGGTTTGCAGCAAAAGACCAGGTCGGAGAGATCGAGTACGAGACCTTTCACTGCACGAGGCGTCCATAGCGGCCGATTTCGTGCAAAAGGCGGCCGATTTCGTGTGAGCTGTATCGTCCTTTCGGACGCCGAGGCGCCCAAAACCCCTTCCAAGGGGTAGTCTGGGAGGAACCGACCGGAAGGAGGCCGGCATGGCCAACGGGAAGCCGGGAAGGCCGGCGAAGTACAGCCCCGAGTTCAAGCAGAACGCCGTCGACTACGCGCTCGCGAGCGGCAAGACCTACCGCGAGTGCGCCGAGGACCTCGGCGTTCCCGAGAGGACGCTGGGCAAGTGGGTGCAGGCGAGGAGGCTCTCCGAGCCCGAGCGCGCCGCCGCCGAGGAGGCGCGCGCCCTGCGCAAGGAGGTCGAGCGCCTCAGGATGGAGAACGAGTTCCTAAAAAAAGCCGCGGCCTTCTTCGCCGCCAACCGGGAGTGACCGAGCGCTACCGGCTGATGGAGGCGGAGAAGGGGTCGTTCCCCGTGCCGGCGATGGCGCGGCTGCTCGCGGTGTCGCGCTCGGGCTTCTACTCGTGGCTGCGCCGGCCGCGCCCGGAGCCCGCCGACCCGTGGGCGGCCGCGCGCGAGGCGGTCCGCGCGGAGCACGAGGCCGCGCGCGGGATCCCAGGCGCGCGCACGCTGCTCGCGCTCGTCTCGCCGCGCTTCCCCGGCATCACGCTCTACCGCGTGCGCAGGCTGATGCGCGAGCTGGGGATACGGGGCGTGCGCCCCAACGCCCCGAAGCGCACGACCGTGCCCGACCCGGGCGCGCCCGCCCGGCCCGACCTCGTCCGGCGGGGCTTCGACCGCCCCGTGCCGACGTGCTGGCTCTGCGGCGACATCACCTACCTCAGGACCGGCCAGGGGTGGCTCTACATGGCCGTCGTCATCGACCTGTGCACGCGGATGGTCGTCGGGCTGTCGTTCTCCGAGCGCATGGGCGCCGACCTTCCGGTCGCGGCGCTGGAGGCGGCCTGGCGGCGCGGCTACGTGGCCGAGGGCGCCGTGTTCCACTCCGACCGCGGCAGCCAGTACACCTCCAAGGCCATAGCGGAGTGGGCGGCGGCGCGCGGCGTGAGGCTCTCGGTCGGCCGCACCGGCAGCTGCCATGACAACGCGGTCGCCGAGAGCTTCTTCGGAACCTTCAAGAGCGAGATGTACCACCGCTTCTCCTTCGCCACCCGCGACGAGGCCCGCGCGGCATCGGTCGGCTACGTCGAGGGCTACTACAACCGCCGCCGCCCGCACTCCTCGATCGACTACGAGCGCCCGGCGGACAAGATGGCGTCCTTCATGGCCCGCATGGACGCGGCGGCGGAGAGGGAGGAGGGGATGCCGATCGCCGCATGATTCAGGGCCACTCGCTGTCCGAGAGGTTGAACCGGCTCAGTGCGCAGACAGCCAGATCCCTTGGTTTTGCGCAGGAGAAGCCGAGTTCGACGCTTTCCGGTTCGAATCCCCTTCGGCCAGAAAGCAAAAAACGGGCCCGGCACATCGCCGGACCCGTTCGGTTTCCATGGTGGAGATGAAGGGATTCCCGCGCCCGCCCATGGCGGACGCTCAACCCCTCCCTCGCAGGCTCGGTCGGGCGAAACGCTGAAAACGCGCCACCGGCGCGTTTTCTCGACGCGTTTCCACCTTCCGGTTCGAATCCCCTTCGGCCCGAAAGCAAAAAACGGGCCCGGCACATCGCCGGACCCGTTCGGTTTCCATGGTGGAGATGAAGGGATTCGAACCCTCGGCCCCCACGTTGCGAACGTGATGCTCTCCCAGCATGAATGTTTACGATAGAAAATGCCTTCTTTCGAAGAAAACGTTGAGTCTACCAGCGGTTATGCGAAGAGGCTTTCTTATCGTATATGTATATTGCGCTTGCAAGATTTTGACGAATTTCACTGTAATTCACTGCGTTATGCCTTTTGCTGTGCATTGCGACAACGGTTCGACCTAACACCGTTCGCTTGTCTTCAAGTTTCTTATCGGGCAAAGCTCGTTTCGGAATCTCGTTTTCTGCATACATAAGGGGCGGGTAGCTTATCCGCCCCGATGCCGTCGCAAGAGAGCGGTGCGTGCATCCTTGCGGATTAGCAATAACTAGAACCAGAAATGATCTGGAAAAACGCAACGGCTCAGCGTGCCTGTTCTTTGCGACAGCTAAACGAAACGGATCTAGATGAGGCAAGCGCGCATTAGTCCAGACCAAGCAATCTCGTGCCGATTATTCAAAGCACGCTCTTCTGACCACCCGATAACGATTTGCGCGTCGTATCGGCAAAGCGTGAAGTCCGAGCCCAGGGCACGAAAAGCAGGTGCGCGACCGAGAGAGGAGAGCAGACGTGGAGAAATTGCAGCCAGAGGACAAGGTCAGAAAAATAACCGAGGCGTTCATCAAGTCAAGGGGCATAAGCGTCGTATTGCCAGACATCAGCGACCTGAGAAGCGGCATTGCGGACATCGCGGCCAAAGACGGCGAATGCCTCGTGCTCGTCCGCATCGAGGCGAGGTTTGGCTACGATCCCGCCCCTCCTCCGCCTTTCTCGCTGAACAGGCAAAGGATATACGAGGTCGTGTCGCTGCTCGAATCGAACGAGAACCTCCCCGTCTTCTCGAAGGTGAGGCTCGATCTGGCGATGCCCAGAATCGTCCCCGGCAACAGGGCTCTTATGATGTACGTGCACGACCATCTGGAGATGCAGGACGAGCCCCTTCCCTCCAGGCAAGCGCCGAAGCTGCACCGCGGAAAGGGGAAGAAGCCGTGCGAACCAGAACGATAGCGATAGCGAACCAAAAGGGCGGCACCGGGAAGAGCACGACAGCGGCAAACCTAGGCATAGCACTCTCCATGCGCGGGAAGAGGGTGCTGCTTGTCGACGCGGACCCTCAAGGCGATCTGACGACCTCGCTTGGATGGGATCCCGACAGGCTCGAAACGACCCTCTCCACGCATCTGGAGAAATCCATGCTCGACGAGCCCTTCCCCCCGCTCGAAGGGGTTCTCCGGCATAAGGAGGGCGTAGACCTCATGCCTGCAAACATCGACCTGTCGGCGGCGGACATGGCGCTCGTCAACGCCATGAGCAGAGAGCACGCGCTTAAGACCTGGCTCGACGAGGCGAAGAGGGACTACGACTATGTGCTGATCGACTGCCCGCCTTCCCTCGGGATGATGACGGTGAACGCCCTCACTGCCGCCGACGGGGTGCTCATACCCGTGCAGGCGCAGTTCTTGCCTGCAAAAGGAATGACGCAGCTCATAAAGACCATAGGACGCGTCAGGCGCCGCATCAACCCAAGCCTTGCCATCGAAGGCGTTCTCATCACCCTCGTTGATGCCAGGACGAACCTTGCACGCCGCACCGAAGAGAACATCCGAGCCGAATACGGCGGGGCGATCAAGGTCTTCGAGTCGACCGTCCCCATGGCGACCCGCGCCGCGGAGGCACCCGCATTCGGCGAGAGCGTGTTTTCCGTCGACCGCTCGGGAAAAGTCGCCGCAGCGTACGCGGCGCTCGCAAAGGAGGTGATTGCCGATGCCCCGCGCGAGAGAGATACCCTTCAATCTGCCGTCTGTAGATGAACTGTTCACCGACCAGGAAGAAAGGGACGATGCCCTGCGGGAGAAGGTGACGGACATTCCTCTTTCCCTGATCGACCCCTTTCCGGACCATCCCTTCCACGTCAGAGACGATGACGACATGGCCGACCTCGTCATCAGCGTCGCCTCGGTCGGAATCCTCACCCCGCTGACGGTTCGCCCGAAGGAGGACGGTCGTTACGAGCTGGTGAGCGGGCACAGGAGAAAGCGCGCCGCGGAGCGCGCCGGGCTTTCCGAGGTGCCTGCGGTGGTCAGACAGATGACCCGCGACGAGGCAATAGTGGCAATGGTCGATGCCAACATGCAGCGCGAGCGGATCCTGCCGAGCGAAAAGGCGTTCTCGTACAAGATGAAGCTCGAGGCTCTGAAGCGGCAGGGGCATCGCACGGACCTGACTTGTGTTCCATCGGAACACAAGTTGCGCGGAACCAAGGCGCGGGACCTCGTGGCGAGGGAGTCGGGGGAGAGCGCGAGTCAGATTCGCCGCTACATCCGCCTGACCGAGCTGCTTCCCGAGCTGCTCGATATGGTTGACGAAGGGTCGATCGGCATGAGGCCCGCCGTGGAAATCAGCTATCTCTCCAAGCCGGAGCAGCTTTCCCTTTACCGAGCCATTGAGGAGCAGGTGAGCACTCCGTCTCATGCGCAGGCGATCAGAATGAGGCGCTGCGCGGAGGAGGGCACCCTCACTCCCGCCCTCATTCGGTCCATCATGGAGGAGAGCAAACCTAACCAGACCGCGCATTTCCGAATGCCCAGAAGCAAGATAGCGCGCTTCTTCAAGCCTGACGCATCGCGCGAGACGATCGAGGAGCGGATTGTGAGGGGGTTGGAGCTGCTGGAAAGGCAGGAAAGGAAACGCGGCCTTGACCGATGAAATCGCAGATTCAGGGGGCTCCCCGGCCGCCTCCCGGCGGCAGTGCGCCCTGGGTTCCCCCCTCCCCACACCCCACCCCCTTCCCGCGAGGATTACCAGCCGAAGAAAGGATGGGTAGCCCCACGGAAGAAAAACCACAGAACAGAGTTGGAACCAAGGAAGCGGCTCGCGGAGCCGCTTCCCCGTTTTCCGGAGGAAAAATGACGAACCGAGAGCGTAGGCAACCGAAGAGGCGCGCGGCGTGCTGGCTCGCAGTCGGACTCGCGCTCCTCGTGCTCTGCGGGGGCATGGCGGCGTTCCTGGCATCGGCGGGCGGAAGCGCCTCGTCCGTTGTTCCGAACCCCAGAGGGCAACCCGACGAAACCCTGGCCGCAGCAGGAGAAGGGGCCGGTTCTTCGGCGGGTGCGGACGAAGAGCCCGATGCAGTCGACTGGGAGTACTGGCGCAGCGCTAACCCCGACATCATCGGTTGGGTCAGCGTGGACGGAACCGCCATCGACTACGCCGTGGCGCAGGCCCCGGACGACGATCCCACGTACTACCTCGACCACGACGCCTACCGCTCGTGGAACCCGTACGGATGCCCCTACGTAGACGCGGCGTGCGACGGATTCGAGGGGGTATGCACGGTGGTGTTCGGCCACAACATGGGCTTCGGGGCCACGACCGTGTTCGCCGACTTCGCCCGTTACTCCGACGAGGCGTTCGCACGCTCCCATCCGACCATCACGCTCGCCACCCTCCAGGGAGTGGTGGAGCTCGAGGTGTCCGCCGCCGATGTGGTGGACGGGTCCTCCGCCCTCAAACGAACCGACTTCTCGTCGCCCGAAGAGATGCGCGCCTGGTACGAGCAGCGGTTCTCGGAATGCGACGTCCAAATCGCGAACAACGACAAGGCGTCCCAGCTCTTCGTTTTCGTCACCTGCTCGTACACGACGTACGCCAACGAGCGGACCCTCGTGTACGCCCAGCCTTCGGAAAGCGAGCGGGCGCCGGGAGAAGGGAGGTCAGAGATGTAGGCGAAGCAGAGCATCCAACACGCAGCGCCAACCGACAACGCAAGGAGAAACGCATGAAAGCACAGACGACGAACGACCGGGCGGCGGGCAGGATCCTCCGCTGCATGCTCGCGGCCCTCCTCGTCGCAACCGCGGTCTTCGCGGGGTTCTCGTCCCGCACGGGCACCGCATACGCGGCCGACGAATCGCTCAGCGACGCAACCTGGGAGGAGGTGAAAGGAGAGATAGAGGGCCTGATGGGCACGCCCTACGTCTGGGGCGGGAAGGACACGTCGGGCTGGGACTGCTCGGGCTTCGTGGGATGGGTCATCGCCAACGTGTACAGGCTGGGGTGGCCTGGAGGAAGCCCCGGCAACTGTGGAACGGACGCCATCGCCCAGTTCTGCGGGTCCCACGAGGTGTTCCGAGGCTCGTCCGCAGGCGACTACAACTCCGCTTTCGACGCGGGGACGGTGAAGCCCGGAGACGTGATCGTGTTTTCTAACTCGTCCGGGGCGACCGTCCACTGCGCAATCGCTGGAGAGGGCGCAACCGTGTACCACGCCTGGTACGAGGGATTCGGGACGGGCAACTGCCGGTTCGATTACATGTGGGGCATCGACGGAGGGCACGGGAAAACGTACGCCAGCTTCGTCGTGTACCGCGGGCTTTCCGAAGGCGGCCACATCACACTCGACAAGACCAGCGCAGACGTCGCCGTGACGAACGGCAACGAGGAATACACCCTCGCGGGGGCGGTGTACGGCGTGTACCAGGGCGGCGAGCTTGTCGCCCAGTTCACCACCGACGAGACGGGGCACGGGCAGACCTCCGAGAAGCTGCCCAACGGCGACTACACCGTCCGCGAGATCAGCGCCCCCGACGGCTACGCTCTTTCCCAAGAGGAGTTCGCCGTGACGATATCGGGCGAGGACGCACACGTCGACGCAGCCGACGCGCCCGTGACGGTGGACCTCACGCTCGTCAAGAAGGACGCTGAGACCCTGCTGCCCGATCCTCAAGGCGGCGCATCCCTCGACGGCGCGGAATACGAGGCGACGTACCTCTACGGCGGGGAGCAAGTGACCGTCGCAGGCGTCGTGGAGAACTCCAAGCTCGTGTTCGAGGGCATCCCGCTCGGAACCGTCACCATCAAGGAGACGAAGGCCCCTGAGGGCTACCTTCCCGACCCGCAGGCCCACGAGATCACCGTCACGGCGGACATGGCGGGCAGCGAATCGGCGGTTTTCGAGTACGAGGTGGCCGACGAGCTCACCGAGCAGGTGGTCCGCGGCGACCTCGAGCTCGTGAAAGTGAGCGAGGGCGACCAGGCCCGCATGGCGGGCATCCCGTTCTCCATCACGAGCGCCGCCACGGGAGAGAGCCACGTCATCGTCACGGATTCGAACGGATATGCCTCCACGGCGGCATCGTGGAACCCCCACACCGCCGACACCAACGGCGGCACCTCCGAATCGGGCGTTTGGTTCGGCGGGGGCGACCCCGACAACGGGCTGGGCGCACTGCCCTACGATACCTATATCGTTGAGGAGCAGCCCTGCGAGGCCAACTCCGACCGAGAGCTCATCCCCGCCTTCGAGGTGAGCGTGTACCGCGACGGCGCGACCGTCGACCTGGGCACCCTCACGAACGCGGACAAGCCGCACGTGTCCCTCTCCAAGACGGACATAGCCACGGGCGAGGAGCTTCCGGGCGCCACGCTCCAGGTGGTCGACTCAGACGGCAACGTGGTCGAGGAGTGGGTCTCCTCGGACGAACCCCACGAAATCGTGCTCGACGAGGGCTCCTACACCCTGCACGAGGAAATCGCCCCGGAGGGCTACCTGGTGGCGAACGATGTCGAGTTCGAGGTCGTGTCGGGCCAGGTCGCCCAGAAGGTGACCATGGAGGACGACTACACGAAGGTCGATTTCGAGAAGATCGACGCCGGCACGGGAGACCTCCTGCCCGGCGCGTCCATGCAGCTGCTCGACGAGAGCGGGAACGTCGTGGCCGAATGGGTGTCTGGGGATGAGCCCCACCGCATCGAGAAGCTCGAGCCTGGCTCGTACACCCTGCACGAGGCCAGCGCGCCCGAGGGCTACGACCTGGCGGCTGACATCGAGTTCGAAATCGGGTCCGTCAGCGAAGTGCAGACGGTATCCATGGCGGACGCCGCCTCCGCAGTCCCCGAAGGCAAGGGCGAGCCGTTCGACAAGACCGGCGTGGACCTCGCGCCGCTCGCGGCGGCGACCGCGGTCGTGGCGGCGGCGGGACTCGGATGCCTGGCGGTCGCCATGAGGCGCGCACGCAAGAAGGACGAGGAGTACCTCGAAGGCACCGAAGGCGGCGAGGAGCGCTAGCCCATCGCAAGCCGGGAGCGGGTCCCCCGCTCCTTACATAGCCCGTCAGCGGGCGGAGTATCCCGCCGTGGCGCTGTCGAGCGCGGTGTACACCCCGAACGCGACGAGACAGACGTAGGCCGCCAGCGCGATCGCGACCACGGCGACGAGAACCTTCAAAACGAGCTTCAACCTCATGGGAACCTCCCTCGGAACGGCGGGCTCCCGGATTCTACCCCAAGCGGCAAGGCGGGGCATCCCTGCGAACCGAACAAACGCACCCGAAGGAGGCGGCGCATTGGCGAGCACGTATCCGACCATCCAAGAGCTGTACCGCGAAACGCTCTCCAGCTTGAGCGCCAGCCCCGAGGAGTGGAGGGCCTTCCTGGCATCGGCGGGCCGCAACTACAAGCTGACCTTCCCCGAGCAGGTCCTCGTCTACGCGCAGAGGCCCGATGCGGTCGCGGTGCTCGAGCTGGAGCGATGGAACAAGGTGTTCGGCCGCAGGGTGCGGCGGGGCTCCGTGGGCATCGCGGTCTTCGGAGAGCCGGGCACGGGCAAGCTGCGCTACTACTTCGACGTGTCGGACACGGCCGCCGGCGAAGGCGCCCGGCCCCTGAACCTCTGGAGCCCCGGGCCGGGAGACGAGCCCGCCATCGAGGGGGCGCTTCGAAGCGCGTTCGGCACCGGAAGCGGATCGGGAGCCGCCGGGGCCATCCTCGATGCCGCGGCGGCCATCCTGGAGCCGGCCGCCGCGCCGCACCTCGAGGCCCTTGGGGAGGCGCGCAGGGGCAGCGGACTCGAGGGGCTGCCGTCCTCCGAGGCCGAGGCCCTGTTCATGGAACTGGCCGCGGAGTCGGCGGGGTACGAGATAGCGGCGAGGTGCGGCCTGGAGGGGCTCATCCCCGCATCTCCGCGCATGGAAGGCGCGCTCCGCCTGTTCGACACGACGCACGCGATGAGCGTCCTGGGGTGCGCCGTGTCGGACACCGCCGAAACGGCGCTGCGGGAGCTCGCCGCCGCGCGCGGCCCCCGCGCGAATCGCACATTTGCGCCGGATGCACCCTCCGGGGATAATCCGAATCCTGAACCGGCAGAAAGGAGCGAGGATGAAACTTTCCTACGAGGAGAGGGACGGAACGACGGTCCCGCGCCTGACGACGGAGGAGGGCCAGGCGGCCCTGGGTCCGTTCGCGGCGATGAGAGACGAGCACCTGAAGGCACGCAAACCGGCCCTCCGGGCGAGCCTGCTGGCCGACGGGGCGCTGACGAGCCATCTGGCCGAGACGGAGAGGCTGGCGCAGGAGATGGCGGACGACCTGACGGCGCGCATGGCGGCGAGCCAGGGAGTAGACGAGGCCATGAAGTCGGCCGACCCGATGGGCTGGGCGGCGAAGATGGGCGCGATCCGGGAGGAGGCGCGCTCGACGGCGATCCGCGAGCTGGTCTTCGCCTAGGACAGGAACCGCCGTCGGCGGGCGGCAGCGAAAGGGCAACGGGGGAAGCGGGCGGTTCGCCCGCTTCCCCCGTTCCGGGGCAGAAACCCGCCGAGCAGGAACAGCTCCCCATCCTCTTCCCGGAGGCCGACCGCGCCGCCAACCGACGGCGCGAGCCCCCGCTCGAGCGCCTGCGCGCAAACATCCTCGCCATCGAGACCCTTCTGCGCGTCGAGGAAGGGGGCGGAGACGCAGGCCCGGGGGAGCTCGCGGCGCTCGCGGGCTATGTCGGATGGGGCGGCCTCGCCGACGTGTTCGACGAATCGTCGACCAAATGGCCGGCCGAGCGCGAACGGCTGAGGACGCTGCTGACCGGCGAGGAGTGGTCCGCCGCGAGGGCGTCCACCCTCACCGCTTTCTACACGCCGCCCGGAATCGTCCGCCCGATATGGGAGGCGATAGAGGCCATGGGCTTCGCGGGAGGCAGCGTGCTCGAGCCGTCGTGCGGCACGGGGGCGTTCTTCAGGGGCATGCCGGAATCGCTTGCGGGAAGCCGGCTCGTCGGCGTGGAACTCGACCCCCTCACCGCGCGCATCGCCCGAGCGCTCAACCCCGACTCCGACATCCGCAACTGCGGGTTCGAGGGCGCCGACCTTGCGGACGACTCGTTCGACGTGGCGATCGGCAACGTCCCCTTCGGGAGCTACCAGGTGGACGACCCGCGCCACAGGGGCGAGGGACTGCTCGTCCACGACTACTTCTTCGCCCGCGCGCTCGACCTGGTGAGGCCGGGCGGTGTGGTGGCGTTCGTCACCTCGAAGGGCACTCTGGACAAGAAGAACGGCGCCGCCCGCAGGAGGCTTGCGGAAAGGGCCGAGCTCCTGGGCGCGGTGCGCCTGCCGAGCACGGCGTTCGCCCCGCACACCGAAGTCACCGCGGACGTGGTGGTGATGCAGAAGCGCGCGAGGCCCGAGGCCTGTGATCCGGAGTGGGTGCACACAGAGCGCACCGAGACGGGCGTGGAGGTGAACTCCTACTTCGTCTCCCATCCCGAGATGGTCCTGGGCGAGCTCGCCGCGACGAGAAACGCCTACGGCAGGGCCGACGTCGAATGCCGGGAGAGGCCAGGGAGCGACCTAGAGGCCGATTTGCGTGAAGCCCTCGGCAGGATAGCGGCCAGCATGCCAATCCTCGCCGCGCCCGAGCCTGCCCCCTCGGACGGCTCGGTCCCCGCCGACCCGCGCGTGCGCGACTGGTCGTACGCGGAGGAGGGCGGCACCATCTACTTCCGCATGGGGACGCGCATGCATCCCCAGACGCCCTCGAAGACGGCCGCCGAGAGGATCCGCGGCATGATGGGCGTTCGCGACTGCGCGCGGCGCCTCATCGGGCTCGAGAGCGACGACGCCCCGGAGTCCGAGATAGAGGAGGCGCGCGCCCGTCTGAACGGCCTCTACGACGCCTACACCGCGAAGCACGGCCTTCTGAGCTCCCGCGCGAACGCGGCGGCCTTCAAGCAGGACTCATCCTACCCGCTGCTGTGCGCGCTCGAGGTGCTCGACGAGGACGGCGGCCTCCTCAGGAAGGCCGACATCCTGCGGAAGAGAACCATCAGGCCGAACGTGCCCGTGGAGAGCGCGGACACGCCCCAGGAGGCGCTGGCGGCGTCCTTGTCGGAGAGAGGGAAGGTCGACCTGCCCTATATGGCGCGGCTCGCGGGGGTCTCGGAGGACGAGGTGGCTGCGGGGCTCGCAGGCCAGATATTTCGCGTGCCTGACGCCGCCCCGGGGGAGCCCGAATGGCAGCCCGCCGACGAGTACCTGTCCGGCAACGTACGTGCGAAGCTGCGCGTCGCTGAGGCTGCGGCCGCCGCGGATCCCACCTTCGCGGGCAACGCCGAGGCGCTACGCGCCGCCCTGCCGCCCGACATCGGGCCAGCGGACATCGGCGTACGCCTCGGCGCGACGTGGATCCCGCCCGACGACGTGCGGGACTTCGTCATCGAGCTCCTAGAGCCGCCCTACTGGGTGCGCGAGCGCATCGCGGTGCGGTACTCTGCCGTCACGGCGCAGTGGCGGATCGAGGGCAAGGGGCGCGACGGCTCCAACGTGCGGGCGCTGTCGACCTACGGCACCCGCCGCATGAGCGCCTACCAGATCATCGAGGAGACCCTCAACTTAAAGGACGCGCGCGTGGTCGACTACACGGAGGACGAGAACGGCAGGAAGAAGGCGGTGCTCAACAGGAAGGAGACCGCGGTGGCGCTCGCCAAGCAGGATGCCATCAAATCCGCCTTCAAGGAATGGGTCTTCTCCGACGCGGCCCGCCGCGAACGGCTGACGGCCGTCTACAACGAGAGGTTCAACTCGACGAGGCCGCGCGAGTTCGACGGGTCGCATCTCCGGTTCCCCGGCATGAACCCCGAGATCGAGCTGAGGCCGCATCAGAGGAACGCCGTTGCGCGCATCCTCTACGGCGGCAACGCGCTCCTCGCCCACGAAGTGGGCGCGGGGAAGACGTTCACCATGGCCGCGGCGGCGATGGAGCTTCGCCGCATGGGGTTGCGCAGCAAGCCGATGTTCGTCGTGCCGAACCACCTCACCGGGCAATGGGCCTCGGAATGGATGCGCCTCTACCCGGCGGCGAACCTGCTCGTGGCGACGAAGCGCGACTTCGAAAGGCAGAACCGCAAGCGGTTCTGCGCGCGCATCGCGTCGGGCGACTGGGACGGCGTGATCATCGGGCACACGCAGTTCGAGAAAATACCGGTCTCGGTGGATCGCCAGCGGGCGTTCATCGAGGAGCAGATAGCCGAGATAGCCGACGGGATCTCCGACCTCAAGGCGCAGAGGGGCGAGCGCTTCGGCGTAAAGCAGATGGAGGCGACCAAGAAGCGGCTGGAGGCCAGGCTCGCCAAGCTGGCAGACCAGTCGGACAAGGACGACGTGCTCACCTTCGAGGAGCTGGGCGTCGACCGGATCTTCGTCGACGAGGCCCACTACTACAAGAACCTGTTCTTCCACACCAAGATGCGCAACGTCGGCGGCATCGCCCAGAGCGAGGCCAAGAAGTCCTCCGACCTGTTCATGAAGTGCCGCATCCTCGACCGACAGACCGGCGGGCGCGGCACCGTGTTCGCCACGGGCACCCCGGTGTCGAACTCCATGGCGGAGCTCTACACGATGCAGCGCTACCTCCAGTACGGCGAGCTGGAGCGGCTGGGGCTGTCTCACTTCGACTGCTGGGCCTCGACGTTCGGCGAGACGGTGACGGCGCTGGAGCTGGCCCCGGAAGGCACCGGCTACCGCCAGAAGACGCGGTTCTCGCGCTTCTACAACCTGCCCGAGCTCATGGCGACGTTCAAGCAAGTCGCCGACGTGCAGACGGCAGACATGCTGGAGCTGCCCGTCCCGAGGGTGCGCCAGCGCAGCGTGGCCGTCCAGCCGTCGCCGATCCAGCGCGAGCTGGTGGCGGGGCTCGCGGAGCGCGCCGACGCGGTGAGGGCCGGGCGCGTACCCGCCGAGAAGGACAACATGCTGCTCATAACCAACGACGGGCGCAAGATCGCCCTTGACCAGAGGCTCCAAGACCCGGCCCTGCCCGATTTCGCGGGCAGCAAGGTCAACGCCTGCGTGGAGAACGTCCTGCGCATCTGGGAGAGCGGGTCGAACGAGCGCCTCACTCAGCTCGTGTTCTGCGACCTGTCAACACCGAAGGGCGGCGCGGGGTTCAGCGTGTACGACGACCTGAGGCGCAAGCTCGTGGAGCGGGGCGTGCCCGATGATGAGATCGCCTTCATCCACGACGCCGACACCGAGGCGAAGAAGCTGACGCTCTTCGGCAGGGTGAACTCCGGGGCGGTGCGCATCCTCATGGGCTCGACGCAGAAGATGGGCGCGGGGACCAACGTGCAGCGACGGCTTGTCGCGATTCACGACCTCGACTGCCCGTGGCGGCCGGCCGACCTCCAGCAGCGGCTCGGCCGCATCGAGCGCCAGGGGAACATGAACGAGGAGGTCGAAGCGTACCGCTACGTGACCGAGGGCACCTTCGACGCGTACCTGTACCAGGTGGTCGAGGGCAAGCAGCGCTTCATCGGGCAGGTCATGACCTCGAAGTCGCCCGTGAGGTCAGCGTCCGACGTGGACGAGGCGGCGCTCTCCTACGCCGAGCTGAAGGCGCTCGCCACGGGAAACCCGCTCATAAAGGAGAGGATGGACCTCGAGGTGGAGGTGTCCCGCCTGAGGGTGCTGAAGGCGGACCACCTCGCCCAGAGATACGCGCTGGAGGACAAGGCGGCGAGGGAGTACCCGGAGCGGATAGCGGCCCTCGCGTCGCAGGCCGAGAAGCTGGAGGCCGACGCGGAGAGGGCGCGGGCCAACCCGCCGCCCGCGAAGGAAGCGTTCCTCATGGAGGTCCGCGGAACGGTGCAAAGCGGGCGCGCCGCAGCAGGCGAGGCGATCATCGCCGCATGCGGCCTGGCGGCGGACGCTCGGAGCGAGCCCCTGGGCGCGTACCGCGGGTTCTCGCTCGAACTCTCCTTCAACCGCGTCGACGCCGCGTTCGAGGTCGTCATCGTCGGCGACGCGCGCCACAGGTGCGCCATGGGATCCGACCCCTCCGGAATCGTAACGAGGATCGACAACGCGATGGCGAGGATCCCGCGCGAGCTGGAGGACTGCCGCGCGAAGGCTGACGAGGCGATGAGACAGCTCGCCGCGGCCCGGGAGGAGGCCTCGAAGCCGTTCCCTCATGAAGAGCGGCTGAGGGAGAAGTCCGCCCGCCTCGCCGAGCTCGACGCCCTCCTCGACATGGGGAAGGGAGGCCCCGAGCTGCTCTGCGAGGGCGGCGAAGATGGAAGGCCCGTCGAGAAGGAGCTCCTTATGGAGAGATAGATAATCACAATGCACCACAGAAGGTGCAATTCAGGTGCATATTGTATAGCTATTGATGTACAATCATCGGAAAGGAAGGTTTCTCATTGGGAGGCATCATGGCGACAAGCACGCTCAACATCAGGCTCGACTCCGACCTCAAGCGCGAGCTGGAGGAGGTGTCCTCCGACATCGGCCTCACGCCCACGGCGGTGTTCAACGTGTTCGCGCGGCAGTTCGTGGCGCACCGCGGGTTCCCCTTCGCCGTGACCGCGCCCGCGCCCACCGAGCGCGAATTCGCCGCGAAGATGGATTCGATCTACCTGTCCATGCTCGAGGGCAACGCGTCCGAGCACGAGCTGGTCGAGGCGTAGATAAGGAAGGTCTGGAGCGATCCCGCCTGGGACGACTACGTATGGTGGCAGTCCCAGGACAGGAAGACCCTGAAGCGGATCAACAAGCTCATCAAGGACATCGAGCGGAGCGCCGGCGAGCCCGGCTCCGCCCCCATGGGCAAGGCCGAGCGCCTGAAGCACAGCCGCTTCGGGCTGTCCAGCGTGCGCATAGACGCCGCGAACAGGCTGGTCTACAAGATCGAGGGCGATGCGCTGCTCATCGTCTCCTGCAAGGGGCATTACCAGTAGCCCCTCCAGAAACAACCGAATAAATCAGGACAGGAAGCGCCCGCGGCACAGCCGGGGCGCTTCCTTTATATGCGAAGGAGCCCCATGAAGGTCCTTGAACTTTTCAGCAGCACGCGCTCCATCGGCAAGGCTTTCGAGGCGCGCGGCCACGTGATGCCGACCGACATATTCACCAACGCTTCCGATCCGGCATTCCGCCCGCCGTGCAAGAACGGTTCTCCCTGCCACGAGCCGGCGCCGCGCGGCTCGAAAACGGGCACGCAGGGGCTGGCGAACGCGAGGGAGCGCGGCCGGATACCCGATGAGCTGTGCCAACACATCGTGGAGGTGTGCGAACGCGAGGTCTCCCTGCGAAGGGCGGCGGTGCTATGAGGTATGTGAGCCTGTTCTCGGGAATCGAGGCCGCCAGCTGCGCCTGGGGGCCTCTCGGGTGGGAGGCGGTCGCGTTCAGCGAGATCGACCCCTTCTGCCGCGCGGTGCTCTCGACGCGGTTCCCGCACGTGCCCAACCTGGGGGATATACGCGAAGTCGATTGGAAGGAGCTGCATGGGAAAACGGACGTCGTCATCGGGGGGAGCCCCTGCCAAAGCTTCTCCGTCGCCGGAAGCCGAACGGGGCTCTCGGGCGAATCCGGCCTCATGCTCGAATACATTCGGGCTGTACGTGAGATCCGTCCTCGATGCTTCGTGTGGGAGAACGTGCCGGGAGCGCTCTCGTGCGAGGGCGGGAAGGCTTTCGGACTCCTGCTCAGGGAAATGGATGAGGTCGGGTACGGTTTGGCGTGGAGAATTCTGGACGCGCAGTTTTTCGGCCTGGCCCAAAGACGCGAGCGTGTCTTTCTTGTCGGAGTGCTTGGAGACGCGGCCCGTGCCTGCGAAATACTATTTGAGCGCGAGGGCCTGCGCTGGGATACTCCGTCGAGCAAGGAAAAGAGGGCGGCCCTTGCCCGCGCAGCTGGAGGGGGCGCTGGAGCGGCAGGCTTCAAGTTCAACGCCTCCGCAGCCGCGAAGGGGGTAGGCTACTCCGACGAGCGCTCGCCGACCGTGACCGCGGGCCGCTGTCCGGCGGTGTGCTTCGGGATCGTGGGCAACGTCATAGGCCGCAGCGATACCGCCGGGGGCAACGGCACCGGGTTCTGCGACCCCGACAAATCGGGGATGTACACGCTTACCGCCGCGGACCGCCACGCCGTCGCCATTCCCGGCGGGGCGACCGAACTCAGGGTGCTGGGAATCGCCTCGACGAACCCCAACGCGTCGGTGTCGGAGGAGTTGTGCGGGTGCATGACGGCGTGCTCCGCGAAGGGGCCGCCGATGGCGTGCCTCTCCGGCGACTCGGCCAACGCCTCGTGCGACATCGAGCTCGCGGGGGCGCTGAAAGTAGGCGGGTCGCCGGCGAACATCGGACCCGTCGCCGCGTTCTCCCAGAACGTCCGCGACGAGGTGAGGCTGGTCGGCGAGTCGGGCGACCACGTGAGCGCGCTCGCCGCGCAGCCCGGGACGAAGCAGACGAGCCACGTGATGCAGGGGCCTGCCGTGAGACGGCTGACGCCGGTCGAATGCGAGAGGCTCCAAGGTTTCCCCGACGGGTGGACCGACGTGGAATACCGAGGCAAACCAGCCCCCGACACCCAGCGCTACAAGGCTTTGGGCAACTCCATGGCAGTCCCGGTCATCGCATGGATCGGGCGGCGGATAGAGGAGGCCCTAACGTGATGGAAGCCTAGCGCGCCATGAGGGATTCGGTCGCCCGCGAATCGTAGCTCGCAACTAAATCAAGCTGTTCACCGCAGACGAAGCGAAGCCATTTAAGGTAAAGCTCATCGATGCAGGAAGCGTTCCTGCTCTCCTCTGGAAAGTCATCTTGGTACATCTCGGCAACAGCGAAGAGAAGCGCTTGATCCTGAAGAGGAACGACGAGCTTGAACCTGTCCGGCCCGATGCCGAAAAACAGCTTCGACCACAGCCGAGACGACCACTTCCCTTCGCTCGACCAAGGCCTTTGACTTCTGAATGCCTTTACCGTCCTTTTCGCCGCGCCGAACACAATGCTTGCCATATTGTCGGCAAGCTGAACCCCCGGAGCATCAGAGCTTTCCTCAAACGTAAGCCGGAAGCCGACCCCCTCACTCGACAATGCAGAGACGTATTCGTTTTCAAATTCAAAGATATGATCGTGGATTATTCGCATGTCAGCATTGCTCAAATCGTGGTCCAGCTTAATCGCGAGCATCAGCTCCCCAGAAGATGCAAGGTTGACAAGATTTTGGTATGCGGGCTTCTCGTAGTCCCCTGAGACAACACCTCGGTCGAACGCGGTCGAAAAAGACCCAGTCCTTTCGACCTCTTCTAGATAAGTCCGAAAAAGCCCCCTTCCCGAACGGCGTCTTTGCCGAGTAGCCTTTTGACGAGTTTTTCTGCGGCTTCCTCAGTTGGATTGTCCGAGTACTCGGCGTACGCGTCGATCGCCTCTTGTTCGAACAAGGCGAGGTTTGACGCCTCGCTGTAATACTCAATTGGAAAGACGGACTTTGCATCTGGTCCAAGGGCGGACTGCATGAGGGCGGTTGCGAGATAGAAGTCTTTCGAGTAGACGCACAGTTCTACGGGGCATTTCCCCACGAACTCATCGATGAAGTCGGCGAGTACGGCGTTGTTGCTCTTCGTCAACAAGTCGCTTCCCTTCATCTCTTCATCGCCGTATCCGTGCCTCTCTTTGAACTTTCGGTAGCGATCCATGATGCCCGCCTCATGCGGGTGGGGCATTACCGCGGCAAGGACGTAAAGCGGCTGATCGTCTCCTCGATACGAGACTTTCCCGTTTTTTGTCAGGCAGCCGCTGTTCCCCGCCTCGTCGAGATAGACGACCATCTTCCCCTCCAACGTCCCTCCCTTCCTAAATTGTTTTCATGCTATAGAAGGAAAACATCATGCCATATATACCTCCCGAGGTCATCTCCGAAGTCAAGAGGATCGACCTCCTCACCTACCTTCAGGAACGCGAGCCCGACGAGCTCGTGCGCGTATCGCCCACCGCCTTCTGCACCAGCGAGCACGACAGCCTGAAGATCTCAAACGGCAAGTGGTACTGGTGGAGCCGCGGAATCGGCGGCAGGAGCGCGCTCGACTTCCTCGTCAAAGTGCGCGGGATGTCCTTCCTCGATGCGGCCGAACATCTGCTCGAAGGGAGCCCGGCAATCTCGTCGGCGCAGCGCCGCGAGCCTCCCGAGCGCGCCGCCCCGCCCGAACGCCAGCCGTTCCGCCTGCCGCTTCGCTGCGCGGACGACGAGGCGGCGCGCTACCTGCGGTCGAGAGGCGTATCCGAAAGCGTCGCGGCCGAGCTCATGAGTCGCGGCGACGTCTACGGCACGTTGCGAAAAGGATCGCCCCACGCCGTGTTCGTCGGGCACGACCTTTCTGGCGCCCCGCGCTACGCGGCGCTGCGCTCGTGCAGGGGAAGCTACAAGGGCGAGGCGCCCGGCTCCGACAAGCGCTTCGCCTTCAGCCTCCCTGGCGGCAGGCCCGACGGGCGGCTCCACGTGTTCGAGTCGGCCATCGACGCCCTCAGCTTCGCCACCATCGTGGAGATCGAGGGCGGCGAGTGGCGCGGGCGGGCGATGCTGTCTCTCGGCGGGGTGGCGGTGCCGCGCTCGGCGGACGGCGGACCGGGCCTGCCCGCCCCGCTCAGGCAATACCTCGACGACCACGGCGGAGACGTTCGCGAAGTCAGGCTGCACCTCGACAACGACGACGCCGGCAGATTGGCGGCGACGACGGTCGCACGCGCGCTGGAGGCGCGGGGGGTCCCCGCGCGGATCGCGCACCCGCCTGCGGGGAAGGACGTGAACGAGTTCCTGACGACGAGGTACTCGCACGGGGCGAGGGCCGATGCGGGCAGGGCGAGGTGAGGCCCCTCTCTCGGCGGGTCGCGGAGCCCGCCGCCCCCGCGGCGGAACGCCGCCACGTACCAGCAAGCAACGCGAAAGGCTAGCCTTTCGCCAAAAGCAGGGAGATCCCTGCACCCTCCTGATGCACGAGTCTCTCCTCTTACCCTTCGGTAACGTCTTTAAAAAGAGAGAGGGCTCCACGCCTGTCAATCAACGGATGCTCATATTCAGCAAGATACGAGTTCAATTGGCTCAAGGTCTCTTTCGTTCCGTTGAGACGATAGCCTTCATGCATAAAAATAATGAGGAGAGCGCATCGGAATGCGGCATCCAATCCTGGAAGATCTACAAGTCCGTTGTCGTGAAGGCACACCTCGTAATGCGCTCGGTTTCGTTCTTCCGTGCAAATAACGAACCTGAACAGCGATTCGTCTAACCCTCCGAAATGCTCCAGCGCAGTTCGAAGAAGCTTAACCATAAGATCATGCTCTCGAAATAGAGAGATTTCTGCATGGGACTCGTTCGTATCATCCGGCATTGATTTTTTAGCAAAAAAACTGGTTCCGAAATCAATGACTTTGATCTGCGCTTCTTGTATTGACATTAATGGAAAAAATTCTGAGTGCTTGTAAAAGTTTCCAGAGCTCGATAGGTCCTTTTGCCATAAATATCTATCTTGCTCAATGCAATTTACATTGAAGGGTAAGGATTTTCTTCCCTCTTTTGCAGTAACAAAAGGCCTCAAATTTCCAGATGATTGCGATCTTGCTTTACGAGCAGCGCGATCCTGCCGCGTCTCCACCATTATGTTTCCAAGGTTAAGATCCCCATGAACGATATCCTGCGAATGGATATAGAAAAGCTCTTTGAACACCGATTGGGCTATGTTGAAAATAATGGTTGCACATCTCTGACGGTAGAAGTTGATAGCGGGATCGCTGCAAGAAGGATCCGCTGCGGCGGCACTCTCCATTATTTTCCCGATTTCGGAGAAGAGATTTTTTAGCGGAATGCCATTGACGTATTCCATCCGGGCGTAGAAAAAACGCACAGGAGACCGACACTCTCCGATGTCGTAGATTTGAGCCACTGATCGCGTCGCAATCTTGGCGTTTTTCTCCGCTTCTCTTCTTGCTTTTTCCAAGGCGCCTTTCCATCTGCCAGATTCCTTCCCGGACAGGATCCAGAGCTTTATTGCCTCATTGCGACCGAGTTTTGTGTTCTCCGCCAAAAAAACCTGAGCGTTTGCCCCATTTCCCAATGGGCATCGAAAAGCAAAGTCGGCAAAAAGAGGATTGCCTTTTTCGTCTTTTGGAATCTCGCCATCTAGCACGAGCTGTCCTTCAGTAATTGATACCTCGGCCATGAACGCCTTCCTTTTGATAGCAAAACAATTTCGATGATACTTCAAAACAGAAAGCAGGTACACCTTGAGAAGACGCAATAAATCGGTACTCATCAGGCTCACCGAGGACGAGCTGGCTCGCCTGAAGGCGGCCGCGGGGGCGGCGGGCTGGTCGCAGGAGGCGTACCTGCGGGCGCTCATAGGCGGCATCGAGCCGAAGCCCAAGCCCCCGCCCGACTACCTGGCGATGGCGCGCGAGCTGCATGCGATAGGGAGCAACCTCAACCAGATAGCCCGCAAGGCGCATGTCCTGAACGTCGTGGACGCCGCGCGCTACGACGCCGAGGCGCGGAAGCTGGAGGCCGCGCTCGCCGAGATAGCCGCGGCGGTCAAAGAGCCGGGAAGGAGGGGCTGAATTGGCCGTCACTTCGATATGGAAGGTGGAGGGGCGGCTCGCCCGCGTGCTGGGCTACGCGGAGAACCCAGCCAAGACCGAGGGCGCGCCCGACGAGTGGGAACGCCAGGGCGTTGGCGCCGCGATCCTCTACGCCGCGGACCCCGACAAGACCGAGGAGCAGCGCTACGTCTCCGGCGTCAACTGCCTGCCCGAGACGGCGCTCGCCGAGATGAACGCTACCAAGCGGCAGTACGGCAAGGAGGGCGGCATCGTCGCGTTCCACGGCTACCAGGCGTTCGCGCCCGGCGAGGCGGACCCCGAGACCGCGCACGAAATCGGGGTGGCGCTCGCGCGGGAACTGTGGGGCGCGCGCTTCGAGGTGGTGGTGGCCACGCACCTGGACAAGGCACATCTGCACAACCACTTCGTCATCAACTCCGTCTCCTTCGCCGACGGCAGGCGCTTCCACCGCGATACCGCCTGCTACCGGGCCATGCGCGGCGCGTCCGACAGGCTGTGCCGGGAGCGCGGCCTGTCGGTGGTCGACCGTCCGGAGCCGGGGAGGTCGAGGCACTACGCGGAGTGGCGCGCCGAGCGCGACGGCAGGCCGACGTGGCGCTCCCTCGTGAAGGCCGACGCGGACGAGGCCGTGGCGTGCGCGTCCACCATGCGCCAGTTCTACGCGAACCTGCGGGCGATGGGCTACGAGGTGAAGACGGGCAAGGACATCTCCGTGCGCCCGTCCGGCAAGGAGCGCTTCGTGCGCCTGCACCGCAACTTCGGGGACGGGTATTCCTACGAAGGCATATCCGCGCGCATCCTCTCGAACGCCCGCCCCCGCCTGCCCGTGGGCAGACCCAGACCGACCCGTGCGAAGCCCACGCCCGTCCCGGCCCGCTCCCTCGTGAGCCTGTACCGGCGCTACATGGCGATGCTCAACGCTCCGCGCCGCCAGGGAGCGGGCGGCCCCCGCATGCATTTCCTGCTGCGCGAGGACCTCCGCAACCTCGACGCGATCTCGCGAGAGCTGGCGCTGCTCACGCAAAACGGGATCGAGACGGAGGGGCAGCTGCTCGCCCACGAAGAGGCGCTCAAAGAGCGCATGGCGGCCCTGGACGGCGAACGGCACGCGCTGCGAAACGAGGCGAGGCGCCTCCGCAGGGCGCAGGGAGGGCCGGCGGCGCCGAACCCGCGGATCGCGGAAATCGCCGCGGAGCTGAAGGGCATCAGGCGGGACCTGGGGCTCTGCGACGGCATCCGCAAAAGGGGCCCGGGGCTCGCGCGGCGCATCGCGGAGGTCGAGCGCGGCGGGCGGGCCGAAACGGAAAGGAAGGAGACAGAGCATGGACGCATCGAGCGAAGCCGCTGACCAGATCGTGCGCATGACCCTCCAAGGCGCCGAGGTGGCGCTGCGCATCACGGGAGCGGGCGCGAGGGACGCCGCCGCGATGCTGGCGGCCGCGATGGCGAGCAGCCAGAAGACGCGCGGCAAGGCGCGGCTCGCCGCGCTCCTCCGGTCGGGCAAGGAGCTGCGCGTGTTCCCGATACGGCGCGACGACCTGGGCACCTTCGCCCGGGAGGCGCGCCGCTACGGCATCGTGTACACCGTCGTCAAGCAGAGGGACGACCCCGGATCGGTCGACCTGCTGGTGCGGGCCGAGGACGCGAGCAAGGTGAACCGCATAGCCGGGCGGCACGGGTTCGCCCGCGTCGCCCGCGACGCGCCCTCGAGGGGGCCAGGAAGCCGGAACGGCCCCGGGGAACCTTCGGAGAACGCGCCCGAGCCGGAGGTGCCGAGCCCGCATCGGGCCACGGACGGCCCCTCTCTCGAGGACCTGCTCGCCCCTCCGTCGAAGGAGGGCGGCGCCCCTTTAGCAGACCGCCCGGGGAAAGGGGCTCGGTCAGGGCCTACATCCGGGAGAAGTCGGCCATCAGGAGGGGCTGGTGAACCGATCCCCCGCAACGGGGGGAAGCCGTCGGTCAGGGCCGAGATGGCGTCCATCGCCGCCGGCAGGAAGACGCCGGCGGGCGGGCGCGGGGCGAGGCCGCGCGCAGCGGAGAAAGGAAGGTAGCCCATGGAAAGCGACATCTACGAGATGATGGGGACGCGGGCGGAGGGCCCGCCGGGGGCCCAGCCCTTCGACAGGCGGGCGTGGGCGGAGCGGAAGCGGCAGGAGCGGCAGGAGGCGTTCGCGCGGGCGGACGCCGCCGCCCTCCGGGCGAACTCCGACCCGGCCGCGCTCGAATCGTACCTGCGCGTCGCCGCGGCGCTCCCGCACCATTCCGCGACCAACATCCTGCTCATAGCCGACAGGATGCCGGGCGCGACGCGCGTCGGCACCGCCGACCACTGGCGGAGGCTGGGCGCGGCGGTGAAACGTGGGGAGAAGGCCATCCACATCATAGAGCCCGCGAAGGAGTACGTGCGCGACGACGGGAGCATCGGAGTCCTGTACGACGTGCGCAAGGTGTTCGACGTCTCGCAGACGACCGCGCGCGCCCGCCTGCCGCGCAAAGCCGACCCCCACGCCGCGCTCGCCTCCCTCGTATCCCACCCTCCCGCCAGGATAGAGCCCTCGGACGACCTCGGCGGGCCCTCCGCGGAATACGACCACGCCGCCGGCGTCATCCGGGTGCAGCGAGGCCTCGACGAGCCGCAGCTGCTCCGCGCGCTCACGACGGAGGCGGCGCATGCGGCCATGGCCCGAGGCGGAGAGGGCTACGACCGGGACGCCCGCGCGGCGCAGGCGGACCTGGCCGCGAACATCGTCGCCCGGCGCCTCGGTCTCGGCGAGCCCGCCGCCTTGGCGCCCCCCGCCCCGCCGGGGGCGGATGCGCGGGAGGTGCGGGCCGCGCTCGACGAGATCGGCAGGGCAGCGCGCGACCTGTCCGACAGGATGGCCCCGCCCGAGCGGGGCCGCGAGAGATCGGACGCACGATGAGGCGGCCCTCGGCGGGGGAGGTCGCCGCCTGGGCGGCGGGCACACCCCTCGCCGCCTTGGCCGGCCTCGTCGTCGCGCCCGCGCTCGAAGGCGGGCTCTCGCTCCCCGCGCTCGCGGCGTCCCTCGCCGACCCGCTTTCGGCCGGGCTCGTCCCGAGCAGCGCGCGCTGCGCCGCCCTGTTCGCCGCCGTCTACGCAGCGTGCGCGGGGGCGTACCTACTCACCAGGAGAAACCTGCGTCCCGGCGAGGAGCACGGCAGCGCCGAGTGGGGGAACCCGCGCGCCATAGCCCGGCGATACCGCGGGCGCGACCCCTCCGGTGACAAGCTGCTCACCCGCAGCTTCCGCATGAGCTACGACACGCACGCGCACCGCAGGTCCATGAACACGCTCGTGGTGGGCGGCTCCGGTGCGGGCAAGACGCGCGGGTTCTGCCTGCCCAACGCCGCGCAGGGCAACGTCTCGATGGTGGTGCTCGACCCCAAGGGCGAGATCGTGCGCACCGTGGGCGGCCTGCTCGAGGCCAAGGGCTTCGAGGTGAGGGTGCTCGACCTCGTGGACATGGGCAGGTCGCACTGTTACAACCCGCTCGCCTACGTGCGCGACGACGCCGACGCCCAGAGGCTCAACACCAACCTGTTCAAGGCGACCACGCCGAAGGGCTCGCAGAGCCAGGACCCCTTCTGGGACACGGCTGCGGGCATGCTGCACCTGGCGCTGCTGCTCTACCTGAAGCACGAGGCCCCGCCCGAAGAACAGAACTACGCCACCCTCATGGAAATGCTGCGCGCGGGCGAGGTGCGCGAGGACGACGACGATTACGCGTCCGTCCTCGACGAGCTGTTCGACCGGCTGGAGATGAGGGACCCCGGCCACATCGCGCTGAAGTACTACCGGAGCTACCGGTCGGGATCGGCCAAGACCCTCAAATCCATCCAGGTGACGCTCGCCTCGAGGCTCGAGAAGTTCAACCTCGACGACCTGGCGTCGCTCACCGCCGCCGACGAGCTCGGCCTGCCCTCGCTCGGCGAGCGGAAGGTGGCCCTGTTCGCGGTGATACCCGACAACGACACCAGCTTCAACTTCATCGTGTCAATGCTCTACACCCAGCTGTTCCAGCAGCTGTTCGCGCTCGCCGACGGCAAGTACGGCGGCCAGCTGCCCGTCCACGTGCACTTCCTGATGGACGAGTTCGCCAACGTTAGCCTGCCCGACGACTTCGAGAAGATACTGTCCACCATGCGCGGCCGCGGCGTGTCGGCGTCGATCATCATCCAGAACATGGCCCAGCTCAAGGCGCTGTTCGACAAGCAGTGGGAGTCCATCGTGGGCAACTGCGACGAGTTCCTGTACCTGGGCGGAAACGAGCAGTCCACCCACAAGTACGTAAGCGAGCTGCTGGGCAAGGAGACCATAGACCTGGACACGCACGCGAAGAGCACCGGACGGGGCGGCAGCTGGTCCACCAACCAGCAGATCGCGGGCCGCGAGCTCATGACTCCCGACGAGGTGCGCATGCTCGACAACTCCCGTGCGCTGCTGTTCGTGCGCGGCGAGCGCCCCATGCTCGATTTCAAGCTGGACATATCGCGCCACCCCGATGCGCGCCTCACCGCCGCCGGAGGGGCGGCCCCCTACGAGCACGGAAGGTGCGACAGGGCGACCGCCAGCGTGGCGGCGGGCGCCCCTACGGCCCCCGCCGCACCCGTCCTCCAGTCGGCCGGAGGCGCCGTCGTCCTCGACGAGACCGAAACGGAAGAGCTTCTCGCCGCCGAGGCGGCGGGAGCAAAGGAAGGAGAATAGCCTATGGAAAGAGAAGAAAAGCCGGCAGCCGCGCGCGCGGGAAGGACGCGGCTGCTCGCTCGCGCGGCGCTCGTCGTCTGGTCCGTCTCGTTGCTCGCGCTCGTCCCCGCGGGCGCGGCGTTCGCAGTCACCGACCCCCTCGCCGCAGTGGAGAACCTATCCACGTTCATATTCGGCCTCATCAGGGCCATAGGCCTCATCCTGCTCGGGTTCGGGGTGGTGCAGGTCGGGCTGTCCCTCAAAAGCCACGACCCCTCCCAGCGCGCGAACGGATTCCTTACGCTCGCGGGCGGCGTGATCATCACGTTCGCCAAGGAAATCCTCGACCTGATCGTGGGGTAACCCGAAACGCAACGTCCCGAAAGGAGGCCGCAGCTTGGAATCCGACAACTGGATAGTGCACAACCTCCAGGGCGCGCTCGACACATGGAACGAGAAGATGGGCGAGATAGTGGGACTGCTCACCGCGGCTCCCTCCGAGTTCAAGGGCGGAGGGATCTGGGATGCGATCCTCTCCATCCACAGCGCCGTGCAGGCGGTGGGAATCGCGCTGCTCGTCTTGTTCTTCCTGTCGGGCCTCGTGAAGACCTGCGGCTCCTTCACCGAGGTCAAGCGCCCTGAAGTCGTGCTGAAGCTCTTCGTGAGGTTCGTGCTGGCCCACGCAGCCGTCGTGTACGGGCTGGAACTCATGATGGCGTTCCTCGACGTGGTGCAGGGCCTCATAGCGTCGATGATGGACGCCGTTGGGTTCTCCTCGACGTCTCCGAGCGCGCTGCCGCCCGAGATGATAGAAGCCATCGAAGGAGTGGACTTCCTCAACTCTATACCGCTCTGGGCGGTCACACTGCTCGGCGGCCTGTTCATCACGGTGCTCTCGTTCGTCATGATCCTGTCGGTCTACGGCAGGTTCTTCAAGATATATATGTACACCGCGCTCGCACCGATACCCCTGTCCACCTTCGCCGGTGAGCCGAGCCAGTCCGTCGGCAAGGCATTCCTCAAGAGCTACGGGGCGGTATGCCTGGAGGGCGCGGTCATCCTGCTCGCCTGCGTGATCTTCTCGCTGTTCGCCTCGGCGCCCCCCGTGGTGGACGCCGAGGCGCCCGTGGTGACCCAGGTGTGGTCCTACGTCGGCGAACTCGCGTTCAACATGCTGGTGCTCACGGGCATGGTCAGGATGGCCGACCGCGTGGTGCGAGAGATGATGGGGTTGTGAGAGGCTTAGAAAAAGGGGCCGAAAAACTCCTCTATCCTATCAACGAGGGCAAGAACCTGTGCGCTGGAGGCGCAAGCGGAGCCTACTTTCTTAATCGCACCGAGAGCCGTTGCAACCGCAGCCTTTACAGGATGCCCCGACTTCGCCTGCTCCTCTAGCACTTGTACGTTGTAAAGAACCATCCCCTTGTCCTCCTCGGCAAGAGACATGGCGATTTCCCGCAGAGCGGCAATCTCGTTTTCGATCTCAGGATTGGACGATACGAACGACTGGCTGCCGGTAATTGACGCCGATCCTGATGCCGCCACTATCTGCACGTCGCTTGACCCCTCGACGGTGACGATTTGCTGGCCTTTCTGGTCTAAACCCATCTCGATCCCCTTCATCTTTAGGTGGTTCTCGATATGTTCGATAAGGAGGAAAGCGACTTCTTTAAGGAAGTTTCCCACCATGGCATCGTATTTCTTCGAGCCGTGTCCGTACCTGTAGAAGAAAAGATCGGTGCCATCGATCCCCCTTCGCCTCATGTCGCGAAGAATAAGCAGTATCCTGGCAACTTCGTCTTCGGTGGTCCCTCCGACCACTTCGAACGGCGACCATGCGCTTTGCCTTGCACGATCTACCATGGATTCGGCATCGGCTTCGCTCATCGTCGAAATATCCAGGCAGCCATTAACGTACTCGCAGATCATGGGCTCTTCCTCAAGGAACCTGAGGAATGTCGCAAGGTTTTCCTTAAACTGGCCGGACGTCGATCTCATGAATCGGCTCGCCTGCGCATGAAAGAGGAAAAGTGTCTTTCTCAAGGTCGTATCATTGCTCATTGAAATTGGTCACCCCGCAATACGGACATGTCCATGCTGAGAACGACAGAGGCGCGGACACCTTTGAACGTCTGCGGCAATGCGCGCACAAAACGACATCAAAATCGCTTATTTCAGGGATGATCTTCGGTTCAGGCTTCGATTTGATCTCGTTCGCCCTGAAGCGCACCGCCTTGCCCCGACTTCTTCTCTCAGCTTTTTTCATCTCTTTGTTTATTGCGGCTATAACGGCATTGCCGATTCGCGCCTCAATGGCTTCCTCGATCTCTTCTGGGATGAAGGTGTCGGATGCCATCCCGCATTTTGGGCATCTGATCTCGAGAACCGATTCGCTTTCCGCCTCAACGGGGTCGATAGCAAACCTTTCGCTGCATAACGGGCACTGAGCAGGGGAGAACCCGTCTGCGTCGTTTGGAACCTCAAAAGAAAGCTTCATGTGAGGGAAAACCTCCTTCTTTCACATGTACGTACAACTGTTCGCATTATATCACTATGCCGATGAAAGGAGACTCGCATGGAAGTGAAGGTCAACCGGGAGATACGGGATTACACGGAGGGGGTGTTCTTCGGCCTCTCGCTGAGGCAGTGCGCGTTCGCCGTCCTGGCGTGCGCCGCCGCAGTCGGGCTGTATTTCGGCCTGTCGCCCTGGCTGGGGCTGGAGACGCTCTCCTGGATCTGCGTGCTGGGCGCCGCGCCGTTCGCGGCGCTGGGATTCGTCACCTGGCATGGGATGACGGCGGAGCGGGCTGCGTGGGCGTGGGCGAAGTCGGAGCTCCTCACTCCGAGGGAGCTCCCCTCGAGGCCGCAGAACCTCTACGCCGGCGCCGCGGGCGCCGGGCGCCACCGCGCCCGCGGCGGGAAGGGAGGCGGCCGTGCCTAGCGTCTCCACGAGACTCCGCAAGGGCAAAGGGGTCCGCTTCAGGGCGCCCCGCACCTCCCAGGACGCCGTGCCCGTGCGCCGCGTGTGGCCCGACGGCGTTTTCCTCACCGACGACCGCCGGTTTGCCAAGACGTGGAGGGTGAGCGACGTGAACTACGCTGCCGCGTCCAAGGAGGACAAGGAAGCGATGTTCCTCGACTACTCCGGGCTGCTCAACTCGTTCGACTCCGACGCCCAGACGAAGATCACCGTCGCGGTGCGCAGGCTCGACGCCGAGGCGTTCGGGCGGAGCGCGCTGATCCCCTGCAAGGACGACGGCCTCGACCGCTATAGGGACGAGATCAACGGCATGCTCGTGGAGAAGGCAACCGGCGCCGACGCTGTGGTGCGGGAGATCTACGTGACCGCTGCGGTCGAGCGCAAGGGCGTCCAGGAGGCGCGCGCGTACTTCAACCGCGCATCCGCAGAGATGGGGTCGCACCTCGCCCGCCTCGGGGCCCGCTGCGACGAGCTGCGGGCGGAGGACAAGCTGCGGCTGCTCCACGGCTTCTACCGGGGCGACGGGGAGTTCGCCTTCGACATGCGCTCCAGCATGCGGAGGGGCCATTCGTTCAAGGATGCCGTCGCGCCGGAAGGCGCGGGGATCCGTTCGGACCGCCTCCAGGTAGGCGGACGGTGGGCGCGCGTGCTCTACCTTGCCGACTACGCCTCATATATCGACGACGGTTTCGTATCCGAGCTCACCGACCTCAAGCGCCCGCTGGTGCTCTCCATCGACGTGTCGCCCGTGCCCACGGACGAGGCGGTGAGGGAGGTGGAGAAGCGGCTGCTCGGCGTGGAGACCAACATAACCAACTGGACGAGGCGGCAGAACGCGAACATGAACTTCAACGTGGTCGTCCCTTACGACATGGAGCAGCAGCGCAAGGAGAGCCGGGAGTTCCTCGACGACCTGGTGTCGCGCGACCAGCGCATGATGCTCGTCACGGTCACGCTCGCTCATTTCGCGGATACCCCCGAGCAGCTCGACGCCGACACGGAGGCGCTGCTGTCCTGTGCGCGCAAGCACCTATGCCGCCTGGCGGTGCTCCGCTTCCAGCAGCTCGACGGGCTGTCCACCGCGCTGCCAATAGGGCTGCGCAGAATAGACGCGGTGCGGACACTCACCACGGAGAGCCTGGCGGTGCTCATGCCGTTCCGCGTGCAGGAGATCATGGACGAGGGCGGGGTGTGGTTCGGCGAGAACGCCATCTCTCGCAACCCCATCCTCTGCGACAAGTCCAGGCTGCTGAACCCCAACGCTTTCATCCTGGGCGTGCCGGGATCCGGCAAGAGCTTCTCGACCAAGGAGCTCATAGCCATGCTGGCGCTCTCCACCGACGACGACATCATCATCTGCGACCCGGAGCGGGAGTACGCTAGCCTCGTCGAGGCCCTTGGCGGCGAGGTGGTGCGCATAGCTGCGGGCAGTCCCCATCACATCAACGCGATGGACATGGTGGAGGGCTACGGCGAGGGAGGCAACCCGGTGGCCGACAAGAGCGAGTTCGTCCTCTCCCTGTTCGAGCAGCTCGACCGTCGGGGGCTCGGGCCGCAAGCCAAGTCCATCGTCGACCGCTGTACCTCCGCCGTGTACGCCGACTACCTGTGCGGCGGTGAGCCGCCGACGCTCGTCCACCTCCGAGACAAGCTGCTCGCGCAGCCGGAGGACGCGGCGCACGAGCTCGCGCTGTCGCTGGAGCTGTTCACCTCGGGTACGCTGGACGCGTTCGCCCACCCCACCAACGTGGACACGAGGAGCCGCCTGCTCGTGTACGACATCATGGAGCTCGGACGGCAGCTGAAGACCATGGGACTGCTCGTCATCACCGATGCCATGATCAACCGCGTCACCGACAACTGGCGCGCAGGCAAGCGCACGCACATCGTTATCGACGAGTTCCACGTCGTATTCGAGAACGAGTACTCGGGCGCGTTCTTCAACAGCGCGTGGCGGCGCTTTCGCAAGCGCAACGCGTTCCCCACTGCCATCACGCAGAACGTGGAGTACCTGCTCGACTCGGTGCTTGCCTCCACGATGCTGTCGAACTCGGAGTTCATCGTGATGCTCAACCAGGCGGCGGCCGACCGCGAGAAACTGGGCAAGCTCCTCAACATCAGCCGCGAGCAGATGGGCTACATCACCAACGCCGATGCAGGCTGTGGCCTGCTCCGCTACGGCAGCGCGCTGGTGCCGTTCGTGAATCGGTTCCCGAAGGACACGAAGCTCTATCGACTGATGACCACCAAGCCAGGGGAGTAAGGGTGAGCCTCCAGACGGCCCTTACTCTGTATTGATCTCGGACTCCAGCCTCTCCATATAGCGCACTATGTCGTTAAAATCGGGAACCTCGCCGAACAGCATGTCCCGCATCGCATCGTAATCCGCTTCGAGCTCTCCACGTCGTTCGGGCTGTGGGGAAAGCCTTAACGTGCCAGGCTTCGCCTCGGAAAGCCTGGCCCACGGGGTGCGGTAGAACTTCTCCTTGAACGCCACCACGCGGGCAAGGAGCTCGGGAGACTCGAGGGCCGCGTCCAGCACGGGGGAATGCCCCAGCCGGTACAGGTCGTAGTAATGCCGGGCATAGCGTTTCGGCATCTTCTTGCCTGCGGGCCGGTTCGCCTCCTGATGGAGGATGGTCGCCTTCTCCCAGAAGGTTCTTGCCGGGTCGGCGGTCGAAACGACCGTCGAGGCCCTGGCGAACACGCGGGGAAATTGCTCGGCGGCATACGGCGTTATGCTCACCGGCGATGAGGGGGTCCATGCCGCAAGGGGGCCGACCTCCAGGCGGATGGCGTCAAGCGTCGCCCGAGACGAGAAAACCCTCGGATATTCGAACATCACCGTCTCCTCGTCATCCCCAGGATAGACGGCAAGCGCCCTCTCGAGATCGCCTTCCATCACCTGCCGCAGCGCGGGCGCGAACTCCTGCGCGAGGAAGCGATTCGTCCTCTCGATGGTCTCCTGCTTGAACTTCTCCTGCTTCGAGTTGCTGCGCTCCTCCCACGGCTCGTCGATTCCGTAGCCCAGAAGCCTCCAGTCCAAGATCAGGTCCACGTCCTCGGAAAACCGCTGGATAAGCCCGAACCCCTTCGAGAGGCTCGTCCCTCCCTTGAACACCATCCTGCCGCGAAACGGCGATCTGTGGAAAAGCGCATCGAGCACGTAGCACACCCAGAAATCCTTTTCCACGATCGCCTCCGGCAGACGCATCTTTCTCGCCGCTGCCGCGAACAGCTCAGAACGCTTCGCATCTGGCATCCTCGCAACGTCGATCATCCGACCCTCGCCTCCTTCACCCGTTTCGCCGCCTCGAACACCCACGACGTCGCGTTCCTTGTCTCGGTGCACAGTCTTTCCGCATCTTCGGCAGTGAGGCGGGAGGCCAGGCTTTCGATCACCTTGTCGTCCACCCCATCCTTGCCGAGCGCTTTGAATGCCTGCACGACGAGGCAGGTGAGATACGACTTGTCCAAGATGTCCCGATTCGCCCGATGGCTGAAGGACACCTCCGCCCCGTCGATGTCGTAGCGCTTGTAGGGCCCGCTCGACACGTACGAGAAGCGTGCGGGAACCTGCTCATCGAGGCCGAGCATGTTGAGGGCGTGGTTGCCCGACGGGACGATGACCCACCCGTTTCCTCTCGCGATGGCGTGCGCGATGTCGTCGATGGCGGGCGGTATCTCGCCCCCCAGAAGATCGCTGTGCTTCGGCTTCGCGTACACCCCGCGAGCGGCGTGGTGCAAAGTCCCGTCCTTGACGAGGCGGGAGAGGATGTTGTGCACTGCCGATCTGTCCGCTATGTCGTTGAAGTCCGACGGAACGAACACCGCTCCTGGATCCGCCCCCTCGATGCGATCTCTGATCTTTTTCGCGCTGGTCATGCTCCTCCCTTCATGATAGGAAAAGTATACATATTTCCTATCAAAAAAGGAACCGAAAAGCCAGGGGCGGACAGCCTGCTTCCGCCGAGAAAGGCGGACGAGATCCAGGACTCGCAAGGGAAAGAAATCTAGGCGTTCGGCGCTGCCTGGACGCCTGCCTGAAAGCACTTCGGCTGATAGGAGGAGCAAATGACCGACCGCGCTAACTGCGCAATAAAGACACGCAGCGTCTCAAGGGACATCAGGGAACTCGACCGAGGGGTTCTGCTCCGACAGGCCGTGAGGCAGGTATCCGTTACCACAAAGGGCGTCGTCGGGAGCTGCGGATCCGGCGAAGAGACGGAGGGAGGGTGGTCGGCCGCCCAGGGGGAATCGGATCGCATCGCGCAGCTCGGCGCAAAAACCCTGCGGAGAGGTGTTCGCGCGTACGGGAGAGCTCCGGGTCGCAGGACGGCGATGGAGCGCCGCGCGGGCATGGGCGCAGGACGGAGCAGGAGCGGCAGGGACGAGACCGAGCGCGAAGCGCCGAGGCGCGGCATCCGCCGCCGCAGCGAAGCCCGCATGGGAAGGCGGGCGGCGGAAACGGCCCGCTCCACCATGCGCAGCCGCGCACAGGGGGCTGCTCGGGCAAGGGCAGCCGGCTCGGCGCGCCAGGCCACGCGGGCGTCGCGCCGAACGGCCCGGGCATCGCGGGCCGTGGCGACGCGGTTCGCGAGGATGGCGGCGCTCCAGGCCCGCGCGGGCATCGCCGCGCTGGGCAGCCTGGGCGCCGTGGCCGCAGTCGCGGTGGTGGTCATCTGCCTCGTCGGACTCGTGGCCGCCTCGGCATTCGGCATCTTCTTCTCGGGGGGCGACATGGGCGACGGCAACCCGACGCTGCGCGAGGCGGTGGCCGCGCTCGACGCCGAGCACGAGGCGCGCATCGAGGAGGAGAAGACTTCCGAGGCGCACGACGAGGTGGCTCTATCGGGGAGCACGACCCCGTGGAGGGACGTTCTCGCCGTGTTCGCCGTGAAGGTCGCCGCCGACCCCTCCGACCCGCGAGACGTCATCACCTTGGACGACGCCCGAATGGATTCGCTCCGGAGCGTGTTCTGGGACATGAACTCCATCGAGGTCAGTCTGGAGGAGCGGCAGGTCACGGAGGTCGGAAACGAGGAGGGCGACGCCGGGGAGACCGGCACCGTGAAAGTGCTGAGGATCACCCTCGCAAGCAGGACGGCCGACGAGATGGCAGACGCGTACGGCTTCGATGCCGAGCAGTGCGAGATACTGTCGGAGCTCCTCGATGAGCGCTACGACGCAGCGTGGCGAACCGTCCTGCACGGCGTGGCGGGCGACTCGGGCGAGATTGTGGAGGTTGCCGCAAGCCAGATCGGCAACGTCGGCGGCCAGCCGTACTGGTCGTGGTACGGGTTCGACAGCCGTGTGGAGTGGTGTGCCTGCTTCGTCAGCTGGTGCGCGAACGAGTGCGGACTGATCGAATCGGGCGCCGTCCCCAAGTTCTCCTACTGCCCCACGGGCGTGCAATGGTTCAAGGACGCCGAGCTGTGGAGAGCGGGCGACGATGAGCCCCAACCCGGCGACATCGTGTTCTTCGATTGGGAAGGCGACGGGACATCCGACCACGTGGGAATCGTGGAATCCTGCGACGGGCGCACAGTGGAGACCATTGAGGGAAACTCGGGCGATGCGTGTAGGAGGAACGCCTACGATGTCGGCAGCGCTTCGATCATGGGATATGGAGCCCAATCTATTCAATAGTCCCGCCGATGGCGCACTAGTGCACAAATCATAATATTGATACCCCTTGTTTCAATACACTTTGCGCTATCGACCAAAAGATTATTGGGAAACCCATTGCGATATTACGTGGGGTCAAGACAAAATGCGGGTTTCCACGGTACAGAACGCGCAAAAGAGCAGCCAGTCTATTTCTTTTCTTCTTTTCAGAGGTTTTCATTTTATACGTTTCTCGCGCTGCGTTCTCTCCATCAGCTTACCCACCACGTAGTAGCTCCATGATTCGAAGATGAAAAGTCTAATACCCTAAGCCTTGACTTAGAGAGCTCCTCATCTTTTCCTTCATTGCAGAGAGCAACAATCCTCAAAGAAAACGCATAAACACGCGAGATATTCGCCGCTAGATAAGAATCCAAAATGTCAGTAACATCCATTTTCCTGCCCCTAAGCGAATACAATGATTGCGATTGGGCAATTGTGGACACCCAATTAGATTTTGGGGAAATTGCGTCATGCCACAGAATGGATAAAGTGCACCCATATTTCCCAGAAGCTGCAATTTTATCAACGGTGTCCAAAACATAGGGGCCGCATTCATCCCCGCCTGATACCCCTATGGTGATCAGCTCCCCTCTAGGAGACAATAGCTGGGATCCAAAACTCACGATTGGTCTTATCAGATCCAATCCGTCGACGCCCCCTGCTCCGATAAAATGAAATGGGCAATTGTCAGGAACCGGCACAAGCGGAGGATTGGCAACAATCTTCTCGAATCTGCGATGCTGATTTTCCATGAGAAAATCCGTTGTCGATTGAAGGACTGTTTCGTATCGATCGATGCACGCATTCAAGACGGCATTGCATTCACCTATGCTGGCAGCAACGGGGTTGATCTCCACTGCTGTAACATCATTCCCAGCGGATGCTAACAGGATCCCCTGTATCCCAGGACCTGAACATAAATCAAGAACTCGACCTTTTATCGGGCCGAACAGACCCAATCTGCTAGCCAAACCTAATGAGTCTTCGCCAAAATAGACAGTTATTAATGGATTGGGGATTTCTGCAAAGTAAATTAATCCCTGCATCACATAAAGCGTCAATGGGGCTATTGTGATAGAATCTCCTTTGATTCGGGCAATGCCCGACGGCACCAGTTTGATAACCGATTGCCGCAAATGCGACGACAGTCTAGATAATCGAACTTCTCTACCAAGGCAGAACAGTTCGCAAGCTGCTTGCAATGCGTCTTCATAGTTTGCCAAATGGAGCCTAATGATATGATGAGGGTACTTTCTTAAGTCAAGCGACCCAAACAAAGAAACAAACCCATCTTCTGCCAAGGCGCAGTAAAGACTGCGACCCATTGATTCATTGAGACTAGTCGCTCGATATAAGCTCAATCTTCCCTCCCATTTCAAGCTGGCATCTCACTTCACAACTGAGCGCAAGCTGCTGGGCGATAACTTCAGCTTTGCCCTTCAGGGCATTTAAAATCTTTTCATCCGTTGTCAGCCGTTCGCACACTTCACAAACGCTCCTTGCTTTCAGCTTTCTTACGCTTAGAGCGCTTTCGGTTGCAAGATGGTAGAGATAGGTTGGTCCAAGCTCCTCAATTGCCCTAAGCATAAGATCCTGAAAATCGTTGAGTTCGAATGAGGGATTCCCTAGAATATCTTTGGCATCACCCAAACTTAAAATCGAGTTAAATTCAGTGTTAATTCCACAGCATAAGCCAATGGTGCCGTCAGCGTTCAATGTAAGAGGATCAGTCAAGCTGCAACAACGACCGTATAGTCCGGATTCGTCGAGATCGTCGCATGAAGAGAAATTGTCCTCCGACAAATGAGCTCCTCGGCCCAAGCGAGATAGTTCAGAATACGTAATAAGGTATCTTGTCCCATCACTATCAGGGTCAGGCAAGTTCTTTTCAGTAGCATTCGTCTTCTTGACAATTTTGATTTTTTCTCCCAGATAATTCATTACGGCAATCGGGGTTGTTTTGCTTTGCGCCCCGCAGCAAACCGCAATCAGAACAGTCGAAAAACCCTTTCCTTTAGACGCCATCCACGCCCTTTTGATATTCTCCAGCGGAATCCATTCACGATGAAAATCATCTGTCGAGAAATTGATCTCGTAAAGACCGGCATCGCGTAAATCTGTAAGAACCTCCTCCGCACGCTTGTTGTCCGTCGCCCAGCTCGCATTCGTAACCAAACGTGTAGGAATGCCACGAACGGCGCAATAGGAAATAGCTTCGAGTAGATCATCGCCCAGAATTGTAGACTCCCCTCCGGTGAAAACTACAATTTTCACCGGAGAGTTTTGAATCAGAAACTCGAGCGAGTCGATGATCTGATTCAGTTGAAGCATTTCTTTCCTATTGGGTCCAGATTTCATTAAGCAGTGGGAACAGTTTGCCTGGCATCGATCGGTTGATACAACGGCGACTCGTCGAACATTCGAAAGTTTTGAGGCCAAGTCAAAAATCAACGGAGGATCCTTCCCCTTCTTCGGATATTACTCAATAGAGCCACCAGTAACCATCACCTGATTAGAGGCGCTGTCATACTTCGACGTGAGAACGAAATTCTGCCCCCTGTATGTATATTTAGATACGATTTCTCTCCCATTGTCATGATTCCCCGAACTGTGCATCAAGGCCGAATTGATGAGCATTTTCTCGCGAGAATCACCCAGACCATTAGCCTTTAAGTATGCGTGCAAATTCCCCTCGAGATAAGGATCGGACAGTTCGAGAGAGTAGCGCGGTGCACATTTACCAACTGGCGCAGGCTGCTCGAGTGTTCCCCATTGGTACTGGAAGGTGGTCCATACGGCACCCGCCAGCAATTCCACACCTCCCCCTACATCGTGATAGAGTGCGGCATTACCTATGACAATAGCGTTGTAAATTGCAGCGATGTTAGCAGCAGCAATTGGGATCGGAATAGGACCATAAGGAGTGATTTCGGGGTCATCCCCCTCTGCCGTTATCATAGAAATAAGATAATCATACGTAAGAAACCTCACGCCAGCCGGAGTCTCGCTAATTGCCTTGGAGAGATTGTCCATACATTCGCTATCCTCATCATTCAGTCCGCTGGCATATACTTCAGCAAAAACACTTTGAGGATTTTTCTCGAATTGATCCATTAGATCCTCGCTTTGGATCAATCCCAGACGCAATTCAGTCATTTTCCTCACAAGCTCAGCACGCGGGAAGTTTACGTTCATTTTGACCTCCTTTTTCGAAACAAACTACTTTTTTTCGAAGCGGCACGATGGACCAAAGCAATGCCAATGGCCACTTGCACAGACATGATTACGCCCGGAACCAGAATAGGGATAACCTCATGCAAGATTCCTTGGACGAGGAACAAGATCGCCGAATCCAAAAAAATGAAGCCGAGCAAAATGACAAACGGCGCACACGCCGATTGGATAGCGTACCAATCATCCCGCGATTGGAAAGCTTTGCGTGTTCTCACTCCCACAAATGGGTTCGGACTGATTTCCCGCCGACGCATTTTTGCTCCTATGAGGATCGCGACCACCGAACCAACCAATAAGGTACTCGCCAAAATGAAAGCGCCGATCATGTCTCCCATAATCATCACCGCTTCCTTGTATTAACTACTTTAACTAATTCTTTTATATCTTAAATTAACAATTTAAGTATATCACAGCAGATAGCTGTATTACACTTTTTTCTCAGACAGTGTGAACTTGATGGGCGCGATGCCTATCAAGAGTTGATTCGCGATTTCATCCAAACATTGTGTATTTCCTCTCGGACTCATCCGCGCGCGTGCGGTTGAGTCCGAGAGTCCCCTTCCGGAAGAGGGGCCGGTGGAAGGCCCGGCGTGGGAAAGGACCGCGATGAATGGGAAAAGGCAGGAGAGGTACTTCAGGCTCGACAAGGCGAAGCGCGCCGCAATAGAGCGGGGTCTGGACGGCGGGAGGAGCGGGCGCGCCATCGCCCGCGACCTCGGGCGCTCGAACGCGACCGTCGCCGACGAGGTAAGGCGCAACCGCATCGTCGCCAGGGACCCCGGCAAGGGGGAGCGCGTGTCGGACGTCCCGGACGACGCCTGCCCCATGCCCCTGCGCTGGCCGTGGGGTGTGCAACGGGTGCAACCGCAGGCGCTACCACTGCTCCCGCAGGTGGAGGTGCGAGTACTCGGCCGCCCGCGCCCAGGCCCTCGCCGACGGGCTGCTGTCGGAGGCCAGGCGCGGGGTCGACTGCGACGAGGAGCGCTTCGGCTGGATGATGGACCGCATACACGCCGACGTGGCGCGCGGCCTCTCCCCCGCGCAGATAGCGCAGGGGCGCGCGGGCGAGTTCAAGGTGTCGGCCTCGACGATATACCGATGGGTCTCGCGCGGCTACGGGGGCATGTGCAGCGCCGACCTCAGGCGCAAGGTGGGCCACAGGAAACGCAGGAGGAGCCCCGAGCCCAAGCCGACCGCGCACGGCGAGGCAAGGTCCTACAGGGCGTTCTCCGCCCTGCCGGACGAGGAGCGCGCCCGGGCGTGCGAGATGGACACCGTGGTCGGGCGCCCCCGGGACTCGCGGAGGATCCTCACGCTGCTCCTGCGCCCGTTCTCCTTCCAACTTTGCCTGCTGCCGCCCGACGCCGCCGCGACCTCCGCGGCTGCGGCGCTCGACATGCTGGAGCGGGCGGCGGGGGCCGGCCTGTCCGCGAGGTTGTTCGGCCTGCTGCTCACCGACAACGGCCCCGAGTTCTCGGATCCGGCCGCCATCGAGCGGTCGACCCTCGGCGAGGGCTCCCGCTGCAGGGTGTTCTACTGCGACGCCCGCCAATCTCAGCAGAAGGGGGCCCGCGAACGCAACCACGTGGAGCTTCGCAAGCTGCTGCCCAAGGGGCGCGGGATAGACTTCGACTCGCTGGAGGGGCGTGACATGGCCGAGGTCATGAGCCAGTTGAACTCCGAGCCCAGGATCCCTGCTGGGCACCTCCCCGATCGCCCTGCTAAAGGCGGCGCCGGAATCGGCGGGGCTCCTCGACGCGCTCGGGGTGCGCGAGGTGCCGTACGCCGAGCTCGACATGACCCCGAACGCCCTGGGCGAGACCCGCGCCGGAAGGGGGCTGCCGCCGCTGCTCTAGCGTCCGACGAAAGCCGATCAGCGCAGACCGTTCGGGTGAGTCCGGAAAAGGCGCCGGGCGGAGCGGCGAAGCGCTGCCCCGAACCCATCCGAATGGGGCACCCGGGCTCCCGCGCCCCGCGATCCCTCCGGAAAGATGCCGAGCGGCCGCCCGAGGATCCGTTCGGTTAACAGTGGAAACGCTCTCCAAGTATCAGGCGTTCGGATGACTTTGGGAATCAAGCGATGCCTATCAAGTTACGACATCCCCTCTTTCCGCAGCAGCCACTTCGCGGATCCTAACGGAGGAACCCATGGCGCTCGCCCTGCGCGGTGGCTCGCACTTATTCAGCACGCATTCCGCCACCGCAGAGGCCGACGGAGCCTACGAGCCCGATCATGCGCGCTAGCGCCGAACTCTGCAAGCGTGATGGCAGACATCCCCGACTTCAACTGCATCATTTTCAGCGTCTTGGACCCGGGGCGCAGGCAGGCGCTCACCTGGCCTCATGATCGCGACGTTCTCACGAGTCCTGCGAACGGGACCAATTCTGCCCTCGCACTGCAGAGACGCAGGCCCTCGAATTCCATCGTTTCAAACGGCGCACTCTCGACGACTATCGCAGAGGCGCTACCACGAAGACAGGAGACAACCTGCCGACCTGACTCGCGTGAACATCGCCGAGCTCATCGGCCTCCATGAGCCTGCATTCCTCCTCCATGTTGCCATCGACGACAGACATTATGGGTGCGTCAGCCCGCTTTGGAATCAGGAAAGCAAGACAGCATGACAAGGTTGACGAGGAAGGGGGCGAGGCGGGGCGGGGCGGGGCGGGGCACGGCATCGGTATTCAGTAGCCATGCGTTCGCGTTGTTACGTCAGCGCTCTTTGTCGGAACCGTCGAATGGGATGCCGCTCTCATTAAGATCACGCCACCGACGAGCGAGATATCCGGAAAGCCGCAGGCGTCACAGATACGGAATCAAAAGAACATTACGCCGTTGCCTTTGTTCGTCAGCATACCGTTTTTCGGTCGCTGGCACAGGCTCGCACGGTAGGGCGGCGCATGACGTGACACCAGCCTCTCCAAGGCACGACGCAGTTGCGCCCGAGATGGCGTCGTGGCCTATGCGAATCGCGTCGCCCTCGAAGAATTCGAGGGCGATCAAATCTCCGGCAGACGAGAGTGCCTCAAAGAACAACTCGAGCGGTGTTTGCCAGAAGTGCGACATCATTCCAGGTCAAAGGGACTCTCGCATCTTCTTTGCTTGCTCGTCAGGAAAAAAGGAGCTTCCTTCCTTATCCATAATGCTGATTTGCCGACTAGAGTCAGCAGCTCGCTCTCCAAATCGCGGTCAACCAATCCTCAATAACCTTACGCCGTGATTTGCCCGAGATCCAATACGATCTGAGAAGAAAGTATAAGATCCTTATCATGCGTCATAAGAATAATAATATTTCGTGCGCTGTTTTTCCGAACGTATTTGCAGAGCGCTTCCTTTGCATGAGCGTCAAGCCCTGTGCTCGGCTCGTCCAGAATAAGAATTTGATGAGATCTATTGGCTGCTATCCAAAGGGAAAGCTTACGCAGTTCTCCCCCTGACAAAGTATCACATTGCTCATCGAGTAGCTGACTGACTTGATCAGAGTATTGAGCAAGCTCGCTACGCCCACTCCCGAGTAACCTCGGAATTGAGTCGTCCCCCAAGCATTCTTCGATGTAGTTGCGAACCGTTCCTGGCGAAACGTAGAGCTGCTGAGGAACGACAGATGCCGTTTTAGTAAGAAAGGTTTCCCTATCTAAACAATTCAAACTAATTCCATTGTACGCAATAGCGTCCCCTGGATCATACAGCCCGGTTAGCAACTTCAAAAGAGTGCTTTTGCCAGATCCATTCTCCCCGACAATAGCGTACGTCGTGCAAGGCCTAAATGCGCATGACAGGTTACGAAACACAATCTTTTCTCCGTTTTCGCCATTAAAAGAAAAGCGGAGATTACTCACAGATAGCGTCTCTATTTTTTCGACGATTCGACTTCCCGAAGGCCGAGATTCATATTCTGCCATTTCCGACATTCGATCAAAAGAAGCGGAAGCGTCTTGGCACTGCTGGAAGATACCCATGAAATATTTTGCGCATCCTAGCAGCATAGAGAAGTATGCGCTGACCATGGTGTACTCTCCCACGGTCATGCTTCCTTCGATAATTTGAATTCCCGCAATCACAAGAAGAGCTGCCTGAAAAACAGCCGAGACTATTCCATCAGCCGAAGATAACAAATTAGAAATTCGGCAGGATCGAACAGTAGTTGGATAATATGAGTCAAATGCACTATTTAAAAATAAAACACTTTTGTTGTATTTCGCATTTAATTGAATGTCGAAAACCCCAGAAATTTGAGAGTGTATCGCCTCAAAGAAACTACTATCTGCCTCTTTTTTTTCTTTTACGGTTTCATATAAAGGCTTCTTCATCCTCGTAAAAACAACAAAGTAAATCACTACGAGCAGTACAGAAAAAATAGCAAATATAGGATTCAAAATAACAAAGAAAGCGACAATGCCCAAAGCTAATATCGAGCGCATTGGAATATTCAGGAAAGAGCCGATTACAAACTTCGAGGTTACGCCCACATCCGTAAACGCTCTTTGAGTGACATAGGAAGAATTCAAGGTTTCCGTGAACGCCAATTCGGCATGCTCGTATCTTTCGACCAGATTGACCAACATGGCATAGGATGTCCTTGTCGCCACTTTTATATTGGTCATATTAGCAAAATAATTAAGAGCAACTCCCAAGATATTAATCAAAGCGACTACCAATGCAAAACCGACAACACGCTCAACATTTGAATTGTAGATAAGAAAGTCCAGGAAAATCCCATTGAGATACGGAGCTGCTATCGTCGCCAAATAACCAAAGAGAGAGAGGACAATAAATGCCCAAGCCCCTTTCGATTTGAAAAAATAACTCAGCACATACTTAAACATCGTCCGCAACTTTCCTTCAAGGATTTCTCACACTTGCAAATGCGGGTATATACCCTGCTATAGCTTAAGCCGTCATTCAAAAGCCAAGTCTTCCGCAGGGCAGGAACAGCACCAAACGGCATGGATATTGCTGACAAGATCACAGCGGCTCCTCAATGCGAGCTCCGAATCAGCCGCGAAACACAACTGCGTTCGCTTGACGCAGTCATTGCCGAGTCACACACGGTCGACTCGTCCAAAAGGATCGATGACGGCAATACCAATGTCGAGAAGTGTCAATCCGTTCTCGAAATACTATTTTATTATATTGCGCTAGAAGACAGATATCCCGTTGAGGCAAACATATTGTTCTAAGGTGGACATGGTGTCGATTCAAATTCGTCTAGATGTAATGCTCGCGAAGCGAAAAATGACAGCAGTAGAGCTTTCGGAGAAAATCGGTTTGACTACGGTTACGTTGTCAAAGATAAAAAACGAAAAAGTAAAAGGCATTCGATTCAATACGCTCGAGGCGCTATGCCGAATCCTTGATTGCACGCCAGGAGATCTGTTGGTATTGAGCGACGATGACGAAGAAAAATCCTCGACAACCGGCAAATAGGTCACTTGTGCCGTCGCCGTATGAGCACTTAATATTATTATCTGAAGGATTACTGCAATACCGATTTTCAAAATTGCTGCGAATTCAAATTATATAAAGCTCGATGCTACTGCAGCTATAAGGGCGCAATTAGGGCTAGCTGGAACTATTATATTCAAGCAGATCTCTTGGTTGGCAAACCAATTCGCGGCATAGGACATCCAAGACGACGAGCTTAATCTCTTTAGACTTTCCGTTCGAGATCCTGCGCAGTTGGCTGATGTCGATCGATGTAGACCGAGCTAGCTCTTCCAGCCTTATCGATTTTCTTTCCAAAACCAAGTCTAGATGCCATTGGATCGCCATCATTCCCCTGCTTTACTTAACTACTAATTAGTAGTACAGAGTAGCACATTTGAGTTCATCCTATTGTTGTGGATGAGTTAGAAAAAATATTAGAACTAGGTCAAGCGATTCGACGTCGCCGAATTAGCCAAGGACTGTCTCAGGCGCGTCTTGCGCTAATGATCGGAAGCGGCCAATCATACATCTACCGGGTCGAAACCGCTCGTGTGAAAATTGGCATCGATAAGTTAATCCGTATAGCGGATGCTTTGGATGTGGAGGTGAGATCTCTAATTAATTTTTGAAAAGTCTTTCGGCAACTTCTTCGCTAACGTATTCGAGCAAATCACCAGGTTGGCATCGGAGTTCTTGGCAAATGTTTTCCAGTGTAGAGAATCTAATGGCTCGAATTTTGCCTGTTTTGATCTTTGAGAGGTTAGTAGGAGCTATGTTAATTCTTGTCGCCAGCTCATTTAGCGACATTTTCCTATCAGCCATCACTCGGTCGAGACGCAAGATAATAGGCATGGATTTCTCACAGAGTCTCGTCAATGTTGGCCTGAAGCAGGGTCGCATATTCAAATGCAACCGAAAAGAAAACTGAGAGTAGCGCCATCATGATCGTCATGATATTGATATCCAAGGTAACTTGGTCAGTGGTTTCCACATCATGAGAGAACGTAACATTTACCGCGTTCATTGTGTCTGAACTAAAAAACGCTGACGAGAACACGAAGTCCGATATAGCAAACAAGGCAAAACAGCACGCGATCCCCCTCAAGCGCCAGACTTGTTTCTTAGAGAAGGGCGTAACCCCCTTTGCGATGTCGGAAAAAATGAGCATCGCAAGCAACGAGATAACAGCAGATCCCGCAACATACACAAATGCGTTGATTGCATCGGGCATCGCGATGTTTTCGCCATTAAAAAACGGGGGAAGAAAAAGCAGCAATCCCATCCCTACAAAGATTACCACCGAAATGGCGCATACCACCTTGATGATTTCGCATGCGCGGCGCACCCTTTGAAAAGACCTCTCCAGAATTGCAGCTTCTTCTCCAACCACGTTGTCCTCGCTATCTAATGCTTGTCATTTGTACTTGAGAGGCTGTAACTGCCTCCATTAGTTTTGCATGAAGCTAAAGACCTATTTTAATGCATATCGAATTTACCGGACCGATAGTGACGCACTGCGAGAGCAGTCCTGGATCGCTGTAAAACAGCATCAAGCTCACCTCCTTTTGATATAATCCGGGGTGCCAAGAGAAAGGGAATGAAGCGTCTTAGAAAAGTAGCGCTTCATGAGAGAGCAATATGGGTCTTTGGCCTGCAGTCCTCCGCCGCTCACGATCGCTCTGCTGCGGCATCCTCCACCGCATAGGTATGCATATTGGCATCCCGAACAACCCTCGATCTGATCGGCAGTAGTTCCTTCGGGGAAAAGTCCTCCTTTAAGCAGCAAATTACGAATAGGATCGATGAGCGCGGAGCCCATAGCGAAACCATCGGTATGCAGCATATGGCAAGGGAAAACGGTTCCATCGGCGGATATGCTGACAATCGTTCTCCCCGCATCGCAAACGTAACGCATCCCTATCCCCAGACTGGTCGACTCGAAGCGTGTTTGACTCGGTTTGTTGACCTCGATTAGCTGGTCCGCAAGGTCCTTTAGTGATCCATCCGAGAAGCAAAGACCTTTGCTTATGGATGATTCGCTTGGACAGCTGAGCAAGCTGAAACTGATGGACGCACCCAGCTTGTCGGCAAGGTGAATATACTGATGAAGACTTCTCACGTTTTTCGCGTGTATCGTAGGAATGATATGCGCTTTTGCCGGTGTGCGGTTGATAAAAGAGATGGTCTCCTCCACTTCTTCTAATACATGCCGCTTGCGAATATAGGAAGCGCATCGTTTGTCGTATCCATCAACGGAAACAGAGATGCTGTCCACGCACGAGCCCACATCACTTATTGCCCTCTCGCTCAAACCAATGCCATTTGTGAGCACGGTAATGTTGCATCCAGGGCATACACTTCTTGCCCTGCTTGCCAAAAGAGCGAGATCGGCGCGAAGAAAGGGCTCTCCCCCTGAAATGATAAGGCTGCTCGGCCTCAGTGCTCCTATGTTGTCTATAATGCGAAACTCTTCTTCGGTAGTCAGATCGCACATCGAATTACGGTGATCTGTCCAAGAATAGCAGCTTTCGCAATCTAAATTGCAATGGTTCGTAACGTGAAGATAGACAACTATCGACCGACGTCTTTTCTGCACCTTTTCGAAAAAGCCACCTGCCCTCAGATGCGCGACGAGATTCCCGTCGGCATTTTGTACATCACTGATATCCAAACCCCCGTTTGCGAGGCTTTTGCACAACCTGAAACCATTCTCATCAACCCCGATGACAACTCCGGTGTCTAAGTTACCAACCATGTTGATACCGTCGCACGAAAACAGCCTGACCTGCTTTCCAAATCTCATTTAGACTCCTCTAAATAGTAAAAAAATCAACGTTTATCATCAATAATTATATCTTATTTTCTGTTTCTTCCAAATCAATACTTCCTCGATAGTCCTTCCTCCGTCCTTAAAGACGCAAAGACTTTTTCGCGGCTTTAAGGGAGGGGATGCAATGAAGAGGCGCTTCTATGTAACTAGGGTAGATTCGTTTTGTGGAAAGATTAGGCACTACGCTTTGGTTGAAATCCCCGGTCGAGCACCAATTGAAGTAGAGATCTCCCCCGCTGTTTTTCATGCTCTTGAGGATATGCAGAAAGAGTATTGGCGACTTGAGCGTAGAGAATCTAGGCACACTCTGCACTTGAGTAATATCGAATTGCTAGATGGATGCTCAGATATTTATTTTCCCAGCGCTGATAATAATACCGGCAGCGAAAATGTCTACCTGGCTCTTTCATCCGTCCCCGAAACGCAAAGACGCAGACTTCTACTGCACGCAATTGCGGGTTTAAACGTGCATCAGATATCGGAAATGGAGGGCTGTTCCGAGAGGGCGATAAGGTACAGCTTGACCGCAGCGCGAAGAAACCTGAAGAAGCATCTAGAAAAAAGTCGCAATGGCGACTTCCTTGACGCTTAAAAAATGTCCCTATGTTAAGACCGGCTCGAATCCGGTGCACCTTGACATCTCTATACCCGCTCACCCTGGAAAGGGCAAGAGCGCGCCACGCGATGAGGGTCCTCGTGGGTGGGCGGGAGCCGCGAAAGCGGCGTTTCACGGCTGCGGGTCGGACGAACCCGGCCCGCAGCCGCTTACATAACCGACCCAGGAGGTGCCCTATGAGCGAACATCCTCGCAGGGGTGATGTGTTCCTCGCGTTTCTCGACCCCGTGATCGGATGCGAGCAGGGAGGCGCGCGCCCCGTCCTCATCGTCCAGAACGATGCCGGCAATAAACGCAGCAGAACCGTTATAGTCGCCGCGATAACCAGCAAGCCGAAGCGCGGGTTGCCGACGCATGTCCCCGTTCCCGCAGTCGCCGGGTTGAGGGAGGAATCCGTCGTGCTCCTCGAACAATTGAAGACCATCGACAAGGCGCGCCTGAGGGCATATATCGGCCATATGGGGCAAAGCCAGATGGAAAAGGTGGACTCTGCTCTTGCAGTAAGCCTCGGAATCAAAGGGGCCAGGGACGGCTTCATGCTGCTGACGCTTTGTCGAAAGTGCCATCAAGCGTTCTGCGATTCCGGCGACTACTTAGTGTACCGTTCCGACTTCCGGCAGGAAGAGCGCGAACCCTGCACCATCTGCAATACAAGAACGGGTTACGACTACAAGGTGGTAAAGAGGTGACGGAGGATCGCGGCTTGAAATCGTTTGATGCAGAGGCGCACGGATGCACGGTACATGTGTATTTTCGAGAGAAACGAAAGAACGAAACGTGCATCCCTCAAGTCACGGCATTTCTTCTCGACGCGATTGCTCAGCCATCGCAGGCCCGACAGCCGAAATCGCACAATTGCGAGAAGGAAGCACGTGATTTACGATCAGTCGCCGGATAGGGATTCCTTATCCGGCGAAACTTGAAAACAGCAAAGTGGCGTAACGCTGTCCTGAAAGGATGGCTTTTGCATGAAACGCGTATACTGCCTGTATCGGGTGTCCACGAAAGGACAAGTCGAGAAAGACGACATTCCGATGCAAAAGCAGGCATGCCACGAATTCGTGGCCGAACAGTCGGACTGGCACATCGAAAAGGAGTTTTCCGAAAAAGGAGTGTCAGGCTTCAAAATTGCGGCAAAAGACCGTGATGCCATTCAAGATCTTCAGAAAGCTGCCGTCGAAAAAAAGTTCGACGTGCTGCTTGTTTTCATGTTCGACCGCATCGGCAGAAAAGAGGACGAGACCCCCTTCGTCGTGGAGTGGTTTGTCCGTCAAGGGGTCGAAGTGTGGAGCGTAAAAGAAGGCCAGCAGAGGTTTGATACTCATGTCGATAAGCTGCTCAACTACATTCGGTTTTGGCAGGCATCGGGCGAGAGCATCAAGACCTCCATCAGAACAAGAACCCGGATGGAACAGCTTGTAAAGGAGGGACATTTCAAAGGGGGGACAGCGCCTTATGGCTATCGCCTCGTCCACAAGGGTCGCGTCAACAAACGCGGGCACGAGGTATTCGATCTCGAGATCGACGAGTACGAGTCCACGGTCGTCCGCAGGATTTTCCATCTTCACACCGCCTACGGAATGGGCCCCCAAACCCTCTCTCGACGCCTTACGGAGGACGGCGTTCTCAACCGTGCAGGAAGGAACTTCGTCGCGCCCTCGATACGCAACATCCTAACGAATCCAATTTATAAAGGCGTTCTTCGTTTCGGGGAAACGCTTTCCGAACCTTTCGAGCACCTGAAAATCATCGACGATGAAACGTTCCGCCTCTCGCAGGAGCTGATGGAGCAACGATCGCGGAATAGAGAAGAGCTAAGGCGTGTTCCGAGGCGCCTCGCGAAAAACTGCCTCTTGGTTGGAAACATCTTCTGTGGTCACTGCGGAGGACGGCTTGTCACCTCGACGGCGGGAACAAGATACCAAAGAGCCAACGGAGAGGAAGTCTATCGGCGCTGGTGGCGATACCTGTGCTACAACCGAGTTCGTCACAAGGGAGAATGCCGCGGACAGACTGGCTACTCCGCAGAACGAATCGACGAAGCCGTAAGGGAAAGCATACGAAAGCTGCTCGATGGGCTTAAAAAGATTCCCATGCAGACCGTTGTGGAGAGACGCTACGGATTGGCGGTGGACGATCTGGAAAAGCGACTCAACGAAGCACGGCGCATTGAGGCAAAATGCGAACGGGGAATCAAAGCCTTGAAGGCCGAGCTTGCCCCCGCTCTTATGGGGGAAAGCAAATTCGACCCCGATCTCCTTGGGGATGCCATACAAGCCGCCCAAGTCGAACTAGACGAAGCAAGGCGGTTGGTCAACAACCTTGAAAACGAGCTTGCGGATACGGAGACGATAATCCGCACGCTCGAAAGGCAGCATAGTCGTTTGGTAAGCCTCTCTGAGCTATTCGACGGCTGCGATCTAGATGCCCAAAGAATGGTTATCAGCCAACTGGTCGATGGCGTATATGTCTCATCTGGATACCAGATTGAAGTAAGGCTCAACGTCACGTTGGAGCAATACGTAGAATGCATGGACGAAGCAAGAGCAGGAGGTGAGAAAACGACAGTGGTACTGACCGCATGATTGCCGACAGGCATATTGATCATTCTTGATTCCGAAAATAAAAAACGGTCACCAGTTATCGCCGACGACCGTATTGAGTTTGGTGGAGCATAGGGGGATCGAACCCCTGACCTCGGCATTGCGAACGCCGCGCTCTCCCAGCTGAGCTAATGCCCCATATTCAAATGTCAAACGCGCTCAGCAATTGCACATTTCCCTGCTTGGGATGGAAAGTGCTTATCGTATAACTACTATTAGCACTCCCAGCTGAGCTACATCCCCATGGGTTTTGCGCTTAAGCGCAGTGTCATATTCTAGCTTGTTGCGAAAGGTTGTCAACCGGTAGCGCGGCTTTGAAAGCAGAATCCCGCATTTCCCAAGGAACGCCCACGACGGCGCGCTCTGCTGAACGCCGCCATCTTTGCAAAGCGCGACAGGATCGGGAGCGGTATACTACCTGAAACCGCAAAGCAGCGCTCGTCAGTGCCTCGAAGACAGGAGAACACCATGCTCAATCGCGAAACGCTCGCCCAAGGCGGTATCGATGTCGAGGAAGCTCTCGAGCGTGTGATGGGCAACGAGGATCTGCTCGACAGGCTGCTGGGGATGTTCCTTGCAGATACGCAGTTCGACAACTTGCAAACCGCAATTGAAGCGCACGACGAAGAAAAAGCGATCGCCGCCGTCCATTCCCTGAAGGGAACCTGCGGCAACCTGTCAATGACGATCCTGTTCGAACTCACCACGCGGCAGCTGGCGCTGTTGCGGGAAGACAAGTGGGACGACGCCGTGGCGTTGATGCCCCAGCTGTCGGATGCCTACCACACGGCGCGAACGGCAGTTGAAGCGCGCAACGCGTAAGCAAACCGCAGGCAAAACGAAACGGGCGCCCCGACGGCGCCCGTTTGCACTAGCTGATTGAGAAAGCCCGTCCGCTACGACAGAACCTGCTCTTCTTCGTTTTCCTCCGCCTCATCGTAGCTGGCATCGGATTCGTTCTCGTCGGTGATGAACGGCTCGAAAAGCGGCTCGCCGTTCTGAGACAGCTCCACCATACCCGTCAGAACATCGACATACTGGTACGACTGACGCGCCGTGCGGCCGCGCTTACGATCGACTTCCATGATGAACAGCTGCGGATGCACCTGTGCCAGGACGCCTTCGCTTTCGACGATCTTGGAACGGCCCATGTTCGCACGCACTTTCAGGCGTTGACCGACCAGATCATGCAACGTATCATGAATGGAGTCGACGATTCCAGCTTGCTTAGCTAAATCCATCTTCGTTCAACCTCGCTCAAACCTACGCAGTAAAATGACAAGCAGACATTTTATCACGCCTGTCAACACTCCATCGAATCTGCACGGTATGATGGATTGCTGTGTGACTGTTGGGTTTTCGCTTTTCCGCGTTTCTTCTAGAGCAGCCTCAGATAAGCCGCACCCAACCTGATGAACTCCCCTTCGTCGAGCGATTCGCCACGACGCTTTGGATCGATTTCCGCAGTTTCAAACAATCGGGGAAGTTCGGCAGCCATGCGCTTGCCTTCCGATCCTCTGCCGCCGAAGTACGTCTTGCAGGAGTTGGAAAGCGTCTTGCGTCGCGTAGCGAAAGCGGCATCGGCCATCGTGCACGTGGCGCGCACCACCTCTTCGACCGGACGATCCAACTCCGTCGCAGCGCTGCACGCAGCCTGCGGGGTCGCGCGGTCCAAGCGGATAACTGAGCTCTCCACGTGCGGCGGCGGGAAAAAGTTGCCAGGCCCCACCGAAAAACGGCCTGCAGGTTGAGCGTGCATGCGCAACTTCACCGTGTAAGCGCCGTAGTTTTTACTGCCCGGGTCGGCTGCCATACGGTCAGCCACTTCCTTTTGCACCATGACGGTCGCGCTTTCCAGCTCGGAAAAGCGCTCGAAGAAATCGAGCACGATGGTGGCGGCGACAGCATAGGGCAGATTCGCCACGAATTTAGCGGGGAAACCCGGAGCACCCATGGACTCGAGCTCGGTGCGCACGTCTGCGGCATCCAGATCGAGCGCATCTTTGCTGATCAGACGGAAGGCGTCCCTCCACGGCGCACACGTTTCCGCCAGCACTGCCGGCAAATCGGGGTCGCGCTCCACCGACACCACGCATTGTGCGCTTTTCAGAAGCGCGATGGTGAGGGTGCCGATGCCCGGACCAACTTCCAAGACCGCGTCGTTTTCGGTCAGACCTGCAAGTTTCACAATCTTGCACAGCACATCATCGTTGATGAGGAAGTTTTGCCCGAGCTGCTTTTTGGTGGAAAGCCCGTGACGCGAAAGAACCTCTCGCGTCGCCGACACGCTTGCAAGCGGCGAGAGCCTATCCACGACGGCCACCACCCTTGCCAGGTTTGCCAGACTTGCCCGCACCTTTGCCGCTGCGCTTCGCGCCCCTGCGCTTCCCGGCGCCTTTTTCGGAAGCGCGCCCTTCCTGAGAAGACCACGAGCCGCCTTTGCGTTCATGCTGCGACAAGGACAGCATCGGCTTGGGCTTCGCTTCGCCATTCGAGGCGCTTGCGGAAGCAGCGCGATTCTTGCCGGGAAACTCCACGATATTGGCTTCTGTTGCGGGCTCGGCGGTTTCTGCCTCTGTTGCATAGCTTTCGTCCATGAGGGCGTATTCTTGCGGCTCGCCCAGGAAATCCCCGTCCTCAGAGATCTTGCCCACCCAATCAAAGATGGACACAAGCTCGAAGCCCGCCACCGAAAGCGCAGAGCGCACGGAGCCCACCAGCGGATCGTAGCCGTGAGGGTCGCCGCCCTCGCCCACCACATGAAGGATCATCGGCCGCTTGCCGCGCATGCGCACATCGGACCGCCAGTAGGGCTGCAATCGATCGAGCAGCGCCTTGAACTGCGCGGGCGGGCCGGCGAAATACACCGGCGACACCACGATGAGCTCGTCGGCTGCGTCCAGATGCTTGCGCACCTCGGCCATGTCGTCATCGATAACGCAACGATGCAGCGGCGCATCGCTTTCCGCAACCAGGGGATGCGGGGTCAGCGGATCGCCTTCTTCCATCGGCTCGGCATCTGCCAACTCGGAAACGCGCGCACATGCGTCGCACCCGCAGCACGGACGCACATCGGTGCTGGCAACCGACACGATGGAAACAACGTCATCCGGGCATTCCTCGATGCATGCGTACAGCAACTGGTCGGCCAGATGCGCGCTGCGCCCATCCACCCGCGGCGACCCCACCACTATCACGCGGTTCATGCAACCGTCCTTTCCACCTCATGGCAGCACGATCAAGCGCAGAGGACCTAAACCGTGCATTTCGGAACATTTTCGCCAAGGCAAGGCAAAACAATGCCGAAATGCACGGTCAGACCACCGAAAAACCGTGCATAGCGGCCCGAACTCGCCATTTTGCGCAGTCAAACCGTGCATAACGGAGGTTTTTCGCATCCTTCTGGCAAAAAATGGCCGATATGCACGGCACAATCATTTTCCCGCATCGCGCCCACCACGGTGGCGCTGCGAAAAGGGAAAAGACGGAAAGCCCCTTCCCTTATTCGCTCGCACGCCACTGGGCGACAGCGGCGCGGGCGCGTTCGGTGGGCGAAAGCTCTTTGATGCCAAGCCCCTCCGCCCGTTCGCGCTGCCACGGCGTGGGCTCGCGATCAAGCAGCCCGTACGCATTGGCCAGCAGTTTCCGCAAAAACGTCTCGCGCTCTTCCCCAAACGCCAGGCCGCGCACCTCGCACAGCTTGTCTGCCGTGAACACCACATGTTCAGGGCCGCACGTGGCACCGCGCAGAGGCTCGGGCGTCATGTAGGGCGCGTCCGTTTCGGTGAGCAGGAGCTCTTCCGGCACGTGCGATGCCGCATCGCGCACCTCATCGGCGTGCTTGAACGTCACGGGGCCGCCGAATGCCACATAGCAACCGGCTTCAACCCACCGCTCGAGCTCTGCCCAATCCAGGTTGAAGCAGTGCAGAAGCGTTCCCGCCTGGGGAAAGCCCTCTTCCTGCAAGATGCTGAAGGCATCGTCGTGCGCTTCGCGGATGTGCAGGACGACTGGCAGGCCCGCCTCCTTCGCCACACGAACCTGCCGGCGGAACGCTTCGCGTTGGGCTTCACGTGGCGAGAAATCGTAGTGGTAGTCCAGGCCGATCTCGCCCACAGCGCTCACGCGCGCATCAGCAAGGCGGTCGAGCAGCAGCTTCTCCAAAGCATCGTCGTAATGCTTGGCGTTATGGGGATGGCACCCCACGGCAAACCGAACCCGCGGCACGCGCGGGGAGGGGGACCCTCAACAGCCCCCTCGCGCGATCTGCCGTATCTTGAACGACCCCTGAAGCGCCCATCCTTCCATCTGGTCGAACGGAGCCGAACCGTCCTCGTACACATCCACGATGTCGCAGAGGAACTCCACCCCGTTCGCGCCGGCGCGCGCAAGGGAAAGCGACGGATCCTTCAGCAGGTGAACGTGGCAATGCGTGTCGGCCACCGGTGCCTCAAGGTACGGCGCGTCCACGATGCGCCACTGCCCCTTCTTGCGCTTCTGATGGAACATCGCGTCGAAGAACAGCGGCTCACCCTCGAACCTCTCATCAGCCACAGCAATCACTTCCCTTCAGGATGAGAATTCAGGATACGGACCCTTTATTCTCATGTTGCAGGTCGAATGTATGCGTCAGCGAGAAGCGCCGAGGTGCCCCTGATTCGCGGGATCGCGCAGGCGTCGCGTACTTCGGTACGCAAGCCTGCGGGATCGCGCGAAGCAGGGGTGCATCGGCGCTTCGCAGCGGCAGCCCGTTCCGGCGGCTGTTAAGCCGTCGGAACCTCGTCCAGGCGCGGGAACAGGGGGTCGCCGACCTCGACGGCGTTGCCGGCAGGCAGCTGGCCCCACGCGGTGGCGGCCTGGATGTCGGTCATGTCCTGAGCGGTGCCCAGAGAAATGCGGCGCAACACCTCGTCGGACACGTGCGGCGTGAACGGTGCCATGTACAGCGCGATGATGCGAATGCACTCCAGCAGGTTGTACATCACGAACGCAAGCTCGCCCGCCTTCGCCTCGTCTTTTGCCAGCGCCCACGGCGCGCTTTCCTCCACGTAGAGGTTTGCAGCCTCGGCAACCGTGCGCACCGCCACAGCGGCACCGGTGAAGTCAACCTCGCCCATGCACTTGTCGTACGTCTCGTACAGGCCCTCGACAGCCGCACGCAGCGGGTTGGCCGCATCGCGCAGCTCGGCGGGCACCTCGGGCACCTTGGAATCGAAGTACTTCTTCGTCATGTTGAACACGCGGCTGCACAGGTTGCCCCAGGTATTCGCCAGATCGGCGTTGTACACCTGCACCATGCGCTCCATGGAGATGTTGCCGTCGTGGCCGAACTGCACGTCGCTCATGAAGTAGTAGCGGTAGGCGTCCACGCCGAAGATCTTGATGAGGTCGGCCGGCATGATGCCGTTGCCCTTGGACTTCGACATCTTCTCGCCCTTGGTGAGCAAAAAGCCGTGGCCGAACACGGTGTGGGTGATGGGAAGCCCCGCCGCCATCAGCATGGCCGGCCAGATGACG
>CALUHI010000022.1 GCA_944320405.1 uncultured Eggerthellaceae bacterium | reverse complement strand
GCGAGTAGTTGAGGAAATGGGAGTCGGGCAAGCGCGTGACCATCGGGTTCGAGCCGAAGATCATCGTGTAGCGCGAGTCCTCCCATTCGTAGCTTTCGAGCTCCTCGCTTTGGCATCCGAACGTCTCAGGCCAAAACATCGGCAGATCGCCGTTGAGCTCGTAGCCGCCGATGGCCGACCACCCCATCATGTTGGTCAGACGCACCAGCGCGCCCTTCTGCACGTGGCCCGTGCCCTGGACCTGCCAGATGACGCCGATCGAATCCGGACCGTACTTTTCCGCGATGTCGCGCAGCTTCTGCGCGGCGGTGTCAAGCGCGGTATCCCAGTCGGTCTCCTCCAGCTCGCCGGTCTGCTCGTTGCGAACCAGCGGCGCCGTCAGGCGCTCGGGGCCGTGGATCATCGTGTTGATGGAGACGCCCTTGAGGCATCCGCGCGGGTTGTACCGCTTGTAGGGGTAGTCCGCCGCCTGCGAGATCATCTTGATTTGCCCGTCGTGGACGAACGCTTTCATGCCGCAGGATCCTGTGCAGTTGGGGGCGCAGGTGGTGCGCACCCACCTCCCCTCAGGCGGTGTCGATTCCGCCAGTGCCTTGGCAGCGGGGATCCCCGTCGCGGCTCCGACAGCGCCCGTGCCCAATGCAGCAAGGGCAGCGGCGGATCCCGCTTTTACGAAGGTGCGGCGCGTGATTTCGCTTCCCATGATTTCGCCTCTCCCTCTTATCCCTCTCGTCTTGCAAGCTAGGAACAGTGTGAAGGGAGGCCTAGGGCGCACGTAAGGGGATAATCCCTGCGCAAGGGGGAGGGAAATCCCCGTTTCCCGCAAACGGCTATAGCTTGACCAGGCCGTGCCTGACCGCGTAGTCGAACAACTCGGGTTTGGAGCGTGCGCCGATCTTGGCCATGACCTTGGACTTTCGGCCCTCTACCGTCTTGACCGAGATGGAGAGCGCTTCGGCGATCTCGGCATTGGAGAACCCGCGCACCGCCAGAGAGACGAGCTCCGCCTCACGCGGCGACAGCGCATCGGCGGCTGGATCGACCTGGCTCACCGAATTGCGCACGAACCCGTCCATCATGTCGTCGCACACATACGACTCGTCGTCGGCGGCGCGGCGGATGGCCTTGATCAGCTCGGCGTCGGACGAGCTTTTGAGCACATAGCCCAACGCGCCCGCCTTGAGCGCCTGCGAGAGATACTCCTGCTCATCGTGCATGCTCAGCATCACCACGCGCGTCGTCACGCCGCCGTCGCGCACGCGCTCCGCAAGCAGCAGACCGCTTTTCTCGGTACCCATCGAGATGTCGGTGAGCAAGACGTCCGGCTTCTCGCTCACGACGAGGTCAAACGCCTCCTCCGGATCGGACGCCTCGCCCACCACCTGCAGATCCATCTGCTGCTCAATGATCATGCGGAACCCCATCCGCACCACCGAATGGTCGTCCGCCAAAACGATCCGTATCATCGCGAACCTCCCAGGGCCATGGACAACGTCACCGTGCAACCGGAGCCGGGAGCAGACTCGATCGCAAGATCGCCGCCCACCAAACCCGCGCGTTCCCGCATGCCGCACAGGCCGAGCCCGCTCCCCTTCGCCCGCGGGCGGGCGGGGTCGAACCCAGCACCGTCGTCGACGACGCGCAGCGTCAGGATGCCGTCCCGCACGGCAAGCGCCACCTCCACCGCATCCGCGCCCGAGTACTTGCAGGCGTTGGACACCGCCTCCTGGCAGATGCGGTACAGCGCTATCTCGCGGTCGGCGCCCAAAGGACCGGGATCCTCCGCCTCCACTTCGATGGGCACCCCGAACGCCTTCTGCATGGTGGCGCACAGAGCCTCGAGCGCCGCCACCAGACCCAGCTCGTCGAGGGCGGCCGGACGCAGCGCGCGGGCGATGGCGCTGATATGCGCGATGACGTCCCTGAGCCGCCCGCTCACCGCATCGACGGCGGCGGGCCACTCCTCCTGCGGCAGATACCCCAGCTTGCGCAGCTCGATCTGCGCGACGAGGATCTCCTGGGAGATGCCGTCGTGGAGCTCGCGGGCGATGCGCCGGCGCTCGTCCTCCTGCGCCTGCAGCAGGCGGTGCGTGATCTCGGTGTAGGCGAAGCCTTCCTGTTTGCCGTGCACCAGAAGGGGCGCCTCGGCGCAGGGCTCGAGCGAAAAAAGTGTGGCGGCGAATTGCTGGATGAGGCCGCACGCCACCTCGTCGAACGTGCGCACGAACCGCGTGGCGCAGATGAGTATCACGCGAAGATCCCCGTCCTCCATCAAAGGAAACGAGAAGAAGCTCGACAGCGCCTCGGCAACAATGATGGGGTATTGAAACAGCTCGCCTTGGGGGATGTCGTCTTCGACGCTGTTCACCACGATACCGCGGCGCAACTTCTGAACCTTGCCCAGCGCCCCCACGCCCTCGGGAAGATGGATGAGGGCGTAGTTCTCGGTGGTGCTGCCCGCCGCGTACTGCCAGGTGAGGATGGGCGCCGAGCCGTCGGGGACGATGGAGACGCCCACGAAGTCCAGCCCGAAGCGATCGCGCACATCTTCTGCCGTCTGCGAAGCGCACGCGTGAAGCTCCCGGATGAATTCCCTCCGACCGCTCTTTTCCATCTCGACCCCCTCGATGAAACGCCTCGGACGAGGAGCCGATGGGGCGCGCCCCGCCGACTCCTGCCGCCTAGAACTCCGCGTTGCCGACCGTGCGGGGGTGCGGGATGACGTCGCGGATGTTGGCGACGCCGGTGAGGTACATCACCAGGCGCTCGAAGCCCAGGCCGAAGCCGGCGTGCTTGCAGGTGCCGAAGCGGCGCAGGTCGCAGTAGTACTTGTACTGATCGGCCTCCATGCCCAGCTCCTCGATGCGACGCACGAGCACGTCCAGGCGCTCCTCGCGCTGGCTGCCGCCGATGATCTCGCCGATGCCCGGCACCAGGCAGTCTGCCGCGGCGACCGTCTTGCCGTCGTCGTTCATGCGCATGTAGAACGCCTTGATCTCGGCCGGGTAGTCGGTCACAAACGTGGGCTTCTTGAAATGCTGCTCGGTCAGGAAACGCTCGTGCTCGGTCTGCAGGTCAACGCCCCAGCTGACCGGGTACTCGAATTTCGTGCCCGCCGCCACGGCATCTTCCAAAATCTTGATGGCCTCGGTATAGGTCACACGCGCGAAGTCGCTCGTAGCCACATGGGTCAGGCGCTCGATCAGGCCCTTGTCCACGAACTTGTTCAGCATGCCCAGCTCGTCGGGGCACGTGTCCATCACGTGTTTGATCACGTATTTCAGCATGTCCTCTGCCAGGTTCATGTCGTCCTCGAGGTCGGCAAAGGCGATCTCGGGCTCGATCATCCAGAACTCGGCGGCGTGGCGCTTGGTGTTGGAGTCCTCGGCACGGAACGTGGGGCCGAACGTGTACACGTCGCCGAACGCCATGGCAAAGTTCTCGGCGTTGAGCTGGCCCGACACGGTAAGGCTTGCCGGCTTGCCAAAAAAGTCCTTGCTGTAGTCGACTTCCCCTTTGTCGGTGCGCGGCGGGTTGTCGATGTCCAGCGTGGTCACGTGGAACATCTCGCCCGCACCCTCGCAGTCCGACGTGGTGATAATGGGCGTGTTTACGTACACGAACCCACGGCTCTGGAAGAACTCGTGGATGGCGGCAGCGGCCACCGAGCGGATGCGAAACACCGCGCGGAACAGGTTGGTGCGCGGACGCAGGTGCTGCTGCGTGCGCAGGAACTCCACCGTGGCGCGCTTCTTCTGCAGCGGGTAATCCGGCGCGCTCTCGCCCGCCACTTCGATGCGAGCGGCCTGGATTTCGAAGGGTTGCGGCGCGTCGGGCGTAAGCTTCAGCTCGCCTTCCGCAATGAGCGCGGCACCAGCGTTCTGGCGCGCGATCTCGTCATAGTTCGCCAGCGTGTCGCGGTTCATCACCACCTGCAGATCCTTGAAGCAGCTGCCGTCGTTCAACGTGACGAAGCCGAAGTTCTTCATGTCGCGCACCGAGCGCACCCAGCCGGCCACGGTGACGGTCTGCCCGCCCATCTGTTGGGCGTCGGCGTACAGCTTCGCGATCCTGGTTCGTTCCACGGTCGATTCCTCCTTGTTCGAAATGCCCGCCGAAAGGGGCATCAAAAGACCGTCCTCCATGATAGCAATCGGCAGCGGTTCGTGGTAGCGTGAAGCGCAAGAGAGCAAGGAGGCCGCATCATGAGGACGTTCGTCGCACTGGAGCTGCCCGGCACCTTCGCCGTCCCCTTGCTCGAAAGCGCGCTGCCGGATGAAGGCGCGACGCGCAAGCCGCTCCCTCACGTAAAATTGCAAAGGGCGTGAGCCTCGTGGACGATTTCGAGAAAAAATGGCAGCGCATCCAAGACCAACTGCGCATCCAGATGAGCGGCGACGAGCAGCCCCGGTTCTCGAGCGGACGCACCCTGTTCGGCATTCGAAGCTCGGTCGAGGAGAAGATGGACCGTTTCGCACGTGAAATGGAAGACGAAGCGCGGAACCGGCGCCGCGCAGAGGCGGACGCAGCGCGCGAGAACGAAGACGAATGAGCGCCCTTTCCCTTACTCGCCGCTAAGCGGACCGACCGCAAGCGCACGCCGCTTCGCGCGATAGCGAAGAACCGCGTACAGGATGAGCGCGCCCAGCGCCGCTCCGCAGGTGTCGACCAGCCAATCCATGGGGTCGGCCGTGCGTCCGGGTACGAATATCTGATGGATCTCGTCGCTGATGCCGTAAAGGCTCGCGCACACAACCGCCGCCCACGTGGCCCACGGCAGGTCGAGCCGCGTGCGCCAGGCGTTCGTCAGAAGCGCGCCGAACACCATGTACTCGCAGAAATGGGCCACCGGGTTCACCACGTCCGCACCCGGCGGCAAAAGGCCAGCCTGCACGTCTTTCAGCCATTGGAAGATCTGCGACACGATGCCTTCGCCCCCGCTGAGCGAATCGCCGGTGTTCGCCGACATGAAGAAGATGAACGCCGCCCATGCCAGCACCAAAAGCCAGCTCACAACGGCAAAGCGATATGTCGAATTACCTCTCACGGTTTTGAACCATAGCATGCCGCCCGGCGCTTGTCAGCCCGGGTTAAGGAAAGGTTGCCCCGCCGTTTCCTTCCCTTAGGCCGACGCCCCGAAGTAGCGGTACAGCGGCACGCCTTCGGGAACCTCGACGTACCAGCGCATCGCGCGAGCGTCTGCAGACGCGTCCTGCGCGGCGTCGCACTCCAAAAACAGGTTGGTGCGGCGCCGGCCGATCTGCACGGTGTAGCGGAGCGTGCGGCGCTCGGCGGCGCGCGGCGCATTCGCGATGGGACCAGCCACCACGCAGTCGATGTGGAACGTGCGGCCGTCGGGCCAGCACACCGAAAGCGGCACGATGCGGCCGTCATCCCGCACACGCACGATCACGTCCACGTAATGCTTGACGAGCCCGCCTGGCGGAACCTGGCTGTTGACGATGGCGCGCCCAGACGCAGCAGCCCGGCCCGCGCCGGACTGCGCAACCGATGTTTTTCGCTTCCCTCGCTCCACCGCCCCTCCTCTTCCGGTATCATAGAGTAGAACAGTTGTTCGTTTCAGGCAATCGAACAAACCGTGGAATCTCAAAGAAGCGAAAGGAGGCGCGATGCGCGACATCCTGGCGGAAAGCGACGGATGGGCCGACCGGCTGGACCCGCCAACCGAAAACGGCGGAAAGGTCTATGTGTGCATCGACCTCAAAAGCTTTTACGCATCGGTGGAATGCGCCGAGCGCGGCCTCGACCCCTTCACCACCAACCTGGTGGTGGCCGACCCCGAACGCAGCCGCACCACCATCTGCCTGGCCATCACCCCCGCCATGAAGGAGCTCGGCGTGCGCAACCGCTGCCGCGTGTTCGAGATCCCCGAAGGCATCGACTACATCATGGCCACCCCGCGCATGCACCGCTACATGGAGGTGTCGGCCCAGATATACGCTATCTACCTGCGCTACGTGTCGGCCGACGACGTGCACGTGTACTCCATCGACGAGTGCTTCATCGACGCGACCCCCTACCTGGCGCTGTACGGCCAGACGCCGCGGCAGCTGGCGCGCACGCTCATGGACGCCGTGTTCGCCGAAACGGGCATCTGCGCCACGGCGGGCATCGGCACCAACCTGTTTCTGGCAAAGGTGGCGCTCGACATTGCGGCCAAGCACGCCGACGACGGCATCGGCGTGCTGGACGAGGCAGCCTTCAAGCGCGTCATCTGGCCGCATAGGCCCCTTACCGACATCTGGAACATCGGCCCCGGCATCGCGCGGCGCCTGGCGAAGTACGGCGTGCACGACCTGCACGGCGTAACGCAGATGCGCGAGAAAACCCTCTACCGGGAGTTCGGGGTGAACGCGGAGTTCCTCATCGACCATGCCTGGGGGCAGGAGCCGTGCACCATCGCCGAGATCCACGCCTACGAGCCCAAGGGCCATTCGCTCGTGAACGGGCAAGTGCTGCCCAGCGACTATTCCGCCCAAGAGGCGCGCATGGTGATGCGCGAGATGGTGGACGCCAGCGTGCTGGATCTGGTGCGCCAAGGGCTTGCCGCCGAGCGCGTCAGCCTGCATGTGGGCTACGCGCGCGAAAAGGGCGCAGCGGGAAGAAGCGCCGTGGTGTTCGAGGGCGAGCACGGCAAGCGCTTCGCCGACGGACGGTTCGGCGCAGGGGCAGAAAGCATCAGCCGCAAGCTTGCCCACCCCACCAACTCCTTCAAGCAGCTTGTGGCGCGGTTCGAAGAACTGTTCGACGAAACCGTCGACCCGCAGCGCGCGGTGCGGCGCATCAGCATCGGCTTTTCCGATTTGGCGCCCGAATGCCTGGCAACCCCCAGCCTGTTCGCCGACATCGAAGGCGAACAGACCGAGCGCGACTTGCAAGACGCCGTGCTGGCTGTGAAGGAGCGCTTCGGGAAGAACGCGCTGCTGCGGGGAACCAGCTTCAAAGAGAAGGCCACCGCCCGCGAACGGAACAACCAGATAGGAGGCCATCGTGCCTGAGGAAGCGCACCGTGCCCGACCGCACCCCGACCGAGCGCGCCAGTTCATGCCGTTCGCCGCACTGAAAGGCTACTACGAGCTGGCCCGCAAGCAGGAGCGCGTGGAGCAGCCCCGTCACCGGCTCACCGAAGAGGAAGCACGCGAGCTCGATGCCCAGCTGGGAAGGCTTCGGAAGGGGCTGGTAGCGCGCGTCACCTACTACGATGCCGATGCATACGTCACCGCCTGCGGGGTCGTCGCGCGCATCGACGAGACGTTCCGCACTTTGCGCATCGTGAAGACCGACATCGCCTTCGACGACATCTTGCGCATCGAGTTGGACGACAGCACGCCGCGTGCGAGCGGGCGTTGATTCGCTATACTGGTCAGGTTGCATGAGACCGTGTGTTTGGATGGAAGCATGAATACCGAAAACGAAGCACTGCAAGCCGCGCTGCACCACTACGACGGCGTGCGCGACACCTACGTGAAGACCCTCGAAGGCAAAGGCCTCGTGTTCGCCAAGCCCGACGCCGGGGCGGCCAAGCGCTGCGCCCTGCGCGGCGAGCTGCGCCAACGCGGCGCGCGCTTCTGCAACGCCGGCGCGAGCATCCGCGTGGGCTGGATTTCGGAAGCCTGCGTGGAATGCACCGGCAACCGCGGCAGCGAGACGTTCTCCACCACGTTCAAGTGCCATCGTGACTGCTATTTCTGCTTCAACCACAACCAGGCCGACTACGATAAGTTCGTCCGCGAGGGGTGCCCGTGGGAGGAAGGCCTCGACCGCGCCTCGCACACCTACCAAAGCCTTGCTTGCATCGGGCTTACCGGCGGCGAGCCGTTGCTCGACTTCGAGAACACCATCCGCTTCCTCGAGCGCGCCGGCAAGCTGTTCCCCGACGCCCACAAGCGCATGTACACCTCGGGCGATCTGCTGACCGAGGAAATGGCACAGCGTCTGCGCGACGCCGGCCTGCAGGAGATCCGCTTCAGCGTGAAAAACGACGACCCCAGCGAGCGTCAGGAGCGCGTGCTGGCGGCAATGGAGCTTGCAGGGCGCTACATCCCCGACGTCATGGTCGAGATGCCTATCGTGCCCAACACGGAAGAGCAGATGAAGCAGCTGATGCGCCGCTTCGACGCCGTGGGCATCAAGGGCATGAACCTGCTGGAGTTCTGCTTCCCCTTCCACAGCTGGGACGAGTTCGCGCGGCGCGGGTTCGAGGTGCGCAACCCTCCGTTCGACGTGATGTACGACTACGGCTATTCCGGTGGCCTTCCCATTGCCGGCAGCGAAGAGCTTGCGCTGTCGCTCATGGTGTTCGCGCTGGACGAGGGCCTTTCGTTTGGCATGCACTACTGCTCGCTGGACAATAAGCACCGCAGCGAGATGCGCCAGATGAACGAGCGCGCGGCACACGTGCACCCGTGCTACCGCTTCGACGAGGGCGACTTCTTCCTGAAGACCGCCAAGGTGTACGGGCCCGACATCCCGCTGGCCCGCGCCATTCTGGAAAACGCCGACTGCACCGATTTCCTGGAAGACGACCAAGAGCATTCGCTTGCCTTCCCCTCGCGTTACCTGCCCACGCTGAAGGGCGCGGCGGTGACGCCGGTATGGTCGGTGAACGTGCTGGAGTCGCGCAACGACGGCCACTACCTGTGCGAGGTCGGGCTGCAGCCTATCAGCGCTTCCTAGCGCAGCACGGAGCCAGCGGCTATGATCAGGGGGCTTTCCCATTCGCTTGGCAACTCCGGCAAGGAGGGATTCCACCTGGTGCGGACGTCGCACGAATGGGCGTCGGTGTTCAATCTGGAGAGCGTCGATGGACGCCCGGTGCGCGTGCTCGATGTGGGAGGGGCCTTCCAATCGGCAACGTATTTGGATGGAAACCGCTCAGAGCCGGTGTTCGAATACTACCGCGCCTTCGACGAGGCTTTCGCGTGCGGAATTCCCATTCGCCATGCGCTGATGATCGGCGGCGGGGGCTGCGCGTGGCCGAAGCATGCGGCGACCAACCACCCCGAACTTGTCGTGGACGTTGTCGAGGAAGACGCCCGCGTCATCGACATTGCGCGGAAGTTCTTCTTCGTGGAGGAATTTGAGTGCACGGGGCAGGTGCGCATGATCGCCGCAGAGGGCCGCGCCTACCTTGAGCGGCCAGGCCCAACCTATGACGCCATCGTCAACGACGCGTTCAGTGGAACAGAGCCGGTGCGATCCCTTGCAACCGTTGAAGCTGCACGCGCCATTGCACGCCGGCTCAACCCCGGCGGCGTGTATCTGAGCAACGTCGTTTCGGAAAATGGTGGGGTGCATATCGAGTTCCTGCGCGACGCCGCCGCGTCGTTGCGCGAGGTGTTCTCGAACGTGCAGGTTCTTCCCTGCCCTGATTTTGGCTATTCCGACGAAGACAACTACCTGCTGGCAGCATCCAACAGCGACGTGAGCTTCGAAGGGGCGCTGCCCTTCAGCGACGAATTCATTGGCACACCGTTGCGCGATTAGCGCGCGGCGCCTTCCACCCATGCGTCGGCGGTTCGGCGCGCCCAGCGGTCGAGCGCTTCCAGCTGATCCAGGCTCTCCACCTGCTGCACCCTGTCGCGCTCGTGGGCGTCCATCGCAGCCTCCACGCATGCGGCGATGTCCAGATACCCGATGCGCCCGCCAAGAAACGCCGCCACGGCAATCTCGTTCGCCGCATTCATGACGCAAGGCAGCGTGCCGCCTGTCTTGCCTGCATGGCGCGCCAACGCCAGGCAGCGGAACGTGTCGGTGTCGGGCGCGGCAAACTCCAACGAACCCAGCTTCGTGAAGTCGAGTGGCTCGACCGGCGCGTCCCAGCGCTCCGGGTAGCTGAGCGCGTATTGGATGGGGATGCGCATGTCGGTGGTTCCCAGGTGCGCCTTCACGCTGCCGTCGGAGAACTCCACCATGGAATGGATGGCGCTTTGCGGCTGCACCACCACGCTGATCTTGTCATAGGGCATGGCGAACAGGTGGTGCGCCTCGATGACCCCCAGGCCCTTGTTCATGAGCGTGGACGAGTCGATGGTGATCTTCGCGCCCATGTTCCACGTGGGATGTTTCAGTGCGTCGGCGGCCGTGACCCCTTGCAGCTGCTCGCGCGTACGCCCGCGGAAGGGGCCGCCCGATGCCGTAACCCACAGGCGCGATACCTCGCGCGCAGATTCGCCGATGAGGCATTGGTAGATGGCGCCGTGCTCCGAGTCGATGGGCATGAGTGCGCCAGCAGGCCCGTGATCAGGCGCGACGCCGTCGGCGCGGCGCTGCGCGTCAACCTTCGCCGCAAGCGGCATGATGAGGTCGCCGCCTACCACCAGCGATTCCTTGTTCGCCAGCGCAAGCACCTTCCCCGCCGCAAGCGTCTCGTAGCTTGCGCGCATGCCGGCTTCGCCCACCAGCGCGTTTACCACAACGTCGACGTCGGGAAGCTTCACCAGATCGGCAACGGCTTGCGGCCCGAACCCCACGCTACCGCCCTGCGCCGCTGCGCGCAGTTCGTCAGCAATGGCGTCGGATGCCAGGCGCTCATCGCCCAACGCCAGCCAGCGCACGCCGAACTCGCGCGCCTGCGCCACAAGCTCGGCACCGCGCGTGCCGCACGCAAGCGCGACCACTTCCAGCTTGTCAGAATGGCGGCGAACAACATCCAGCGTCTGCGTGCCAATGGACCCCGTAGACCCCAAAACCGCAATACGACGACGCTTATCAGACATAAGGGATACAACCTCCGCAAACCAGAAGAACGGCGGATATCACGGAAACCAAGAACAGGGAGTCACACCGGTCCAGCAGTCCGCCGTGGCCCGGCATGATGGTGCCGGAATCCTTGAAGCCGGAATTGCGCTTGATGCGGCTTTCCGCAAGGTCGCCCAGCACGCCCGCAAGGCCGCAGAGCAGGCCGAACAGCGCTGCCAGCGGAATGCTCATGGCAACGCCGGGAATGAACGAGATCAGCACCCAGAAGATCATCGAGGCAACCAAACCTGCGATGAAACCCTCCCAGCTCTTCTTCGGGCTGGTGCGCGGCGCCAGCTTGTGCTTGCCGAACTTGCGGCCGAACAGATACGCGAACGAGTCGTTCGCCCATACGCTCAGGAAGATGCCCAGCACGAGCAAGCCACCCCACGGATCCGGCAGGGCGCCGCGAATGACGATGAATCCCGAAAGAAGCATGCCGGTGTAGGCGGCACCGAAAAAGCTCACACCCACGTCGGCAATGCGTGCGCGCATCCAGAACACGTACCACGTGATGAGCGCCAAAAGCAGCAGCAGGCTGACATACACCACGCCGACGATGCCCAAGAAGAACACGCTGATGGGGTACAGGATGGCGCCGATGATGCCCAGCATCTCGTTGGGAAGCTTGGCATCGGAACGAAGCATGTAGTAGAACTCGCCGGCGGAGATGCCTGCGGTCAGAACCATCAGCAAAAGCGTGGTCCACTCGCTTACCACCACGCAGATAACCGACACGGCAACGTAGACGAACCCCGTGCGGAAACGCACCTGGATATCAGTGGGGTTCTTCAGCTTCTCGGGGGTTTTCTCGTGCGCGAATTCCTTCAGCTTCTGCCGGCGGGTGCGCTCGGCGGCGTCTTCAACTGGAGGTTCTTCCCCCCACGCACGCCGAACCGTCGGCTTCTCTTGGCTGCGCCTCGCCGACATCCGCTACTTCACCGCCCCGAAACGGCGGTCGCGACCCTGGAAGTCAAGCAGGGCGCGCAGCAGGTCGTAGCGGTTGAAGTCGGGCCACAGCACGTCGGTGCAGTAGAACTCGGAATAGGCGATCTGCCACAGAAGGAAGTTGGAGATGCGCATCTCGCCCGACGTGCGGATAACCAGGTCGGGGTCGGGAACATCAGCGGTGTAAAGGCCGCGCTCGAAGATCTCTTCAGTGAGTTCGGGCAGTTCGCCGCGCTCTTCGCTCTCGACGACGGCGTAGCGCATGCAGGCCTTCGCCGCGCGCATGATCTCCTCGCGGGCCCCGTAGTTCACCGCAACCAGCAGCGTCATGCCGGTGTTGTCGCGCGTCTGCTCCCACGCCTTGTCGAACGCCTCGCGCGTTTCCTGGGGCAGAGCCGACAGGTCGCCGATGGTGCGCACGCGGACGTTCTCTTCGTCAAGCCCGTCCACCTCGGCGAGCATCGTTTTGGCGAACAGATCCATCAGCCCCACCACTTCGTCTTGGGGGCGTTTCCAGTTCTCGGTGGAGAACGAATAGATGGTCAGATAGCGCACCCCCACGTCAGAGGCGCAGCGGATGGTTTCGCGCACGGCCTCGATGCCGGCCTTGTGGCCGCGCAGGCGATTGAGTGCACGCTTCTTGGCCCAACGCCCGTTGCCATCCATGATCACCGCAATATGCTGCGGAATGCGCGCAGGGTCGAGCTTCGTCGGATCAAGATCCGCCGGAGGGCTCGGAAAAATGTAATCGAGAGGCTTGTTCATGCGTGCCCCTATGAACGGGAAGCCGGAAGCATACGCCTCCGGCTTCGTCGGAAATCTAAATTCGGCGAAGCCGAATTTAGATTTCCATTACCTCCGCTTCCTTCTTCTTGAAGTGCTCTTCGACTTCGGCGATGAACTTGTCGGTGAGCTTCTGGACCTCGTCCTGGCCGCGACGGACGTCGTCCTCGGGCAGGCTGTCTTCCTTGCCGGCGCGCTCGATGGCGGCGTTGGCATCGCGACGGATGTTGCGCACGGCCACACGGGCTTCCTCGGCGTAGGTCTTGCACTGCTTCACCAGGTCGCGACGGCGCTCCTCAGTAAGCGCAGGGAACGGCAGGCGGATGACCGAACCGTCGTTGTTGGGCGTCACGCCCAGGTCGCTCTCGAGAATGGCGTGCTCGATGGCGCGCAGCGAGCCCTTGTCCCACGGCTCGATGACCAGCAGATGAGCGTCGGGCGTCTTGATGCCCGCCAGCTGGTTGACCGGCGTCGGCACGCCGTAGTAATCCACCTTGATGCGGTCGAGCACCATGGCGTTCGCACGTCCGGTGCGGACGGCGCCGAAGTTCTCGCCCAGCGCGGCGATGGCCTTCTTCATGCGCTCTTCAGCGTTTTGCAGAATATCGTTGACCATGACGGTTCCTTTCGACGGATCCCCTTGCCCCTCCGCATCCGTGAGATGCGTTTCAACGCAGCTGAAACTGCGTTTCGTCCAACTGTTTTATTCTACCGTTGTTCCGACGCTTTCGCCCTTCAAAGCACGCGAAATGTTGCCAGGCGTGGTGAGATCGAACACGATCATGGGCATGTTGTTGTCCATGCACAGCGACGTGGCGGTGGAGTCCATGACGTGCAGCTCCTTGGCCAGCACATCCATGTAGGAGATGCGGTCGTAGCGCTTCGCGTCGGGGTTGGTCTTCGGGTCGCTGTCGTAAACGCCGTCGACCTTCGTGGCCTTCATCAGCACGTCGACGTCAAGCTCGCAGGCACGCAGCGCTGCGGTGGTGTCGGTGGTGAAGTAGGGGTTGCCGGTGCCGGCGGCCAGCACCACCACGTAGCCCTTCTCGAGCTGGCTGATGCAGCGGCGGCGGATGTAGGGCTCGGCCACTTCCTTCATGCTGATGGCGCTCTGCACGCGCGAGACCATGCCGTGGCGCTCGAAGGCGTCCTGCAGTGCCAGCGCGTTCATAACCGTTGCCAGCATGCCAATGTAGTCGGCCTGGGCGCGATCCATGCCCTCGGCGGAACCAGCAAGTCCGCGGAAGATGTTGTCGCCGCCCACGACGATGGCCAGCTGCACGCCGTCGTTTACGATCTCGGCGATCTCGTCGGCAAGAGCGTCGACCACCTTCGGGTCGATGCCGTAGCCCTGGTCGCCCGCCAAGGCCTCGCCGGAAAGCTTGAGCAGCACGCGCTTGTATTTGTAATCTTCAGACATGGAAACCGTTTCCCTTCGGTCGACGCATGGCGCACCCAGCGCGCCATATCCCGTCAATGATACCCGAAAAGGAAACGGCCGTGCACCCAGCACGGCCGTTTCCCGGCATTCCCTGCAATATCGAAAGGCGATCTCGCACAGGCTGCGATTCCGAAGCGGGCGGGCACGTTCCGCTGAGCGCCCTCCCGTTCTTGCCGCAGCGACAATGGAAGGGGAGGCAGATCGCCGGGCAAGCTGCGTTATGCGGCGTTATCCTGTTGTTGGGAACCGCCAAACAGCTGGTCGAGATAGTCTTGCATCGAACCGTAGTCTTCCTGCTGGCTCTGCTGCTGGGTTTCTGCAGACTGGGAGCTGCTGTCCGAGCCCAGCGTCACGTCCATGGAAAGCGTCTGGCCGTCGCGGTTGACCTCCACCGAAACCGTGTCGCCCACGTTCTTTG
>CALUHI010000021.1 GCA_944320405.1 uncultured Eggerthellaceae bacterium | reverse complement strand
ATGGCGGGCAAAAGCCCCGATGCCCAAAACCACTGCCAGCCAAGGCCGACCATCCATGTCACACGAGAGGATTGATCCCACACATCCGTCGGAGGGGTCACAGTCGCAACGATGCAGAACACAAGCGCGAACAGGCTCCAAAGCAACGCACGGCATCCAAAGACGATGGCATCTGCGCGATGGTTGCCCTTGTTGGCCTTGCGCCAGCTGGCAAAAAACCAATGAGCGATCCACCACGCCGCAACCAAAAGCACGCACGTGGCGATCGGCGGCAAGACCTCGATGAGGTCGAGTCCGGTTTCCGCCATGGCGCTCAGTACCCATAGCGCACCGACAACGGCAGGCACGGCAAGCCGAACCAGAACGGCCTTTGCCACCTCGCCCGCATCCACATCGGGCTTTTGGAGCGGCATCGGCTCCGGCACATCTGCCCTCTTCTCCATGCCGAGCTTATCGAAAAGGCGCTCCCCCGTTGTTTCTTTCATCGCGTGCTCCCTCTGTGAAACCGCTGACCGAAAGCAGTTTTTGAGTCAACCGCATCATACCCCGAAACCCTTGGAAGGCGCGAGGGAAACAAGGTATCCGCCAGGGGAAACAACGGGGAACGCGCGTAGCCGCAGCGCATCACAAGCGGCAGTCCATTGCGGTGGCGACAGCAAAAGGATGCGTCCGCGGCGCCTCGCTCGCTTTCGTCGCGTCCGCACCGCGATGCGTGCACCGTTGGCCGACGCAGGACGCACAAGGCATCAGAGCGGCTTTGGTTCCTCCCGCTTGATCGCGCGGACGAGCTGGAAGGCGCAGACAATGCCCGCCGCCACACCGATGGCAGCGCCAACCAAGCCGACGTCTGCAATTCCGCCGCCCGCGACCACCATGCCACCCACCCACGTGCCAGCGCCGATACCGATGTTGAAGATGCCCGAATACGCCGACATCGCAACCATCGTGGTTCCTTCAGGCGCGTTGCTGATGACTTCAGCTTGAAACGCCACGTTGTACGCTGTATAGAAGGCGCCCCAAATGCAGCATGCAACGATAGTCGCCACCGTGTTGCCCGAAAGAGGCAGCAGCACCGCCATCATGACAGCGACGCCGAGCACCGCCGCCCGCATAAAGGAAAACCGCGCTTTGTCGTACACGCGTGAGAACACCGCGCTTCCCGCAAACCCCGCCACGCCGTAAAGCGCCAACGCCAGGGTGATCATCCCATCCGAAAACCCTGCAACTTGCTGCAGGAACGGCTCGATGTAGCTGTAGCAGGTGAACTGACCGGTAGCGTACAGCGCCGTAACGATGTAGATGCCCAGAAGCGGCGCGTGCTTGAACAACGACGGAAGCGATTTGACCGAAAACGGCTCGCCCGCGCCCAAGCGCGGCAGCACCAAAGCCAGATAGACCAGCAGCACGGCAGACACCGCGCCCACGCAGAAAAACGTCATGCGCCAACCGATCGCAAGCCCGATGATGCGCCCAATAGGAAGACCGCACACCATGGCGATCGAAGAACCCACGGCAATGGTCGCGATGGCAGCGCTGCTGTGCTGCGCGCCTACGATGCGCACCGCCACCGGCGAAACCACCGACCAGAACACCGCATGCGCTGCGGCCACCAGAAGGCGGCCTGCAACCAGCAACGCGAACGTCGGGGCAACCGCCGATGCAACCTGGCCCGCGCAGAACAGTGCGATCACGCCGAGCAAAAGGCGCGTGGGGCTCAGTCGCGACAGCGCCACCATCAGGGGAATGGAAAGCAGCGCCACCGCCCATGCATAGATAGTCACCACCATGCCGGCCTCAGCCTCGGTCATGGAGAAATCCGCAGCGATATCGACCAGCAAGCCGATTGGCATGAACTCAGACGTGTTCATCACGAACGCGCAGCATGCCAAGCCCGCAAGCGCCAACCATTCCCTTCGCTGCATCATCTCCCCTTCGCATCGAACAAAAACGTGCCGCCGCTTCCGCAGAAACGACGGCACGTCATTCTAGGGCATATTCGTCAAATGCAGATCAGAGAGCGGCGAAAACCGCCGCCATGCACCGATAATCTAGGATTCGTCGCGAGCCGGTACCGGGTCGGCCGACAGGCTGCGGCCCAGCTCGTAGGCTTCCTCCAGTTTCGGGTTCCCCTCGATGGCGCCCTTCTCGTAGGTACCAGGCACAAACACGACGCCTTCGTCTTTCATGTGCGTGTAGGCGGCATTGATCTTGTACGTGTCGATGAGCGGCTGCACGATAGAGGGGTCTTTGTCTTCGAACACCGTGAGCAGGCAGCACGACGTGATGCCGAACGGGTCGGCAAGCCCGCAGAACATGCGATCCATGAACGCCTTGATCTGCGCCGAGAACGTGAAACAGTACACCGGCGTGGCGTACACGATGGTATCGCAACGGCGCAAGATGCCGTAGAAGGGCGTCATGCCGTCTTTTTGGACGCAGATGCCCGCATGCGAAAAGCAGTATTCGCAACCGATGCAACCGGCGATGTCGGCGTTGCCGGCGTCGATCACCTCAACGTTGTGGCCCGCTTCCTCGGCACCTTTGATGAACGCCTCGGCAAGCATCCAGGTGTTCCCGCCACGGCGCGGGCTGCCGATGACAACGGCGATGTTTCGGGACATGCGAAGCTCCTTCCGGCTAATCTGACGACGACGCGCCGAAAGCCTTGCGACTCCGGCGCACCGTTGCTTGCTATTTCACGACAACGAGCTCGTACTCGCGCGTACCGATGCCAAGCTTTTCGGCATGGTCGAGCCCCGCCGCCCAGTCGGTGTCGGGATGAACCATCTTGAACACGTCGTGGCCATCGCCACCAGCAGCATGCTCAGAATAAGCCTGCTCGGGAATGGCGCGCGCTCCGTCCATGTGGTCGGAGACGGAAGCCTCCTTCACCTGCGGGTCGGCCTTGCTGCCCTGGATCACCGGCTGCTTGTTAGCTGCATCAACGCACGCCTGGTCAAGCGCGACGGGGTCGAACGACGCGAACATGCCCACGTTGGGGATGACGGGCACGTCGTTGTGGCGCTCGCAGTCGCAGTCGGGCGAAACGTCCAGCACCAAGCTCACATGGAAGGCGGGCTTGCCGTCCAAAACCGCCTTGGTGTACTCGGCGATCTTGCAGTTCATGACGGGCTTGGCCTCGTCCCACTTCGTCATGATGGCGCCCGTGGGGCAATACGCAATGCAGAACCCGCAGCCGACGCAATGGTCTTCATCAATGACAGCCGTGCCGTCAACAACATGCACGCCGTCGTTGGCGCAGTGGTCCACGCACATGCCGCAGCCGATGCATTTGCCTGCATCGATGCGCGGCGTACCGCTGCTGTGCATCTCCATCTTGCCCTTCTTGGAACCGCAACCCATGCCGATGTTCTTGAGCGCACCGCCGAACCCGGCGTTCACGTGCCCCTTGAAGTGCGTGAGGGAAACGATGATGTCGGCCTCGGCAACCGCAGCGCCAATCTTCGCTTCCTTGACGTATTCACCGCCCTCAACGGGGATCTCGCGCTCGTCGGTGCCGCGCAGGCCGTCGGCGATGATGGTGTGCACGCCGGTGGAAAGCGGATTGTACCCGTTCAGGAAGGCGGCGTCCAGATGGTTGAGCGCGTTGTTGCGATACCCCACGTACAGCGTGTTGCAGTCGGTGAGGAACGGCTTGCCACCGCGCGCCTTGATGCAGTCGCACAGTACCTTGGCGTACTGGTGGCGCAAAAACGCCATGTTTCCATACTCGCCGAAGTGAACTTTGACGGCGACGAACTTGTCTTTGAAATCGATCTGGTCGATGCCGGCTTTCTCGACAAGCCGCTCGAACTTGGCCAGGATGCTGTCCCCCGGCTTGACGTGCATGTCCGCGAAGCAAACCTGTGAGCCCATATCTCCCCCTTTTCGCCAACGAGCCGCACGGCCCGCAATTTCCTATTCGTTTATTGTCTCATGCCCACCGTCGTCTTGCAGCAGCTTCTCCGCAAGATCGCGCACGAGCGAATAGATGCTCAGGTCAGGCTGGTCCACGCCTGCGGCCTCCATCGCCGCGCACTGTTTGTCGGAATGGAAGGCATATGGATAAGCACCGTGCATGAACGGCATGAACCCGTAGACGAATCGATCGATGCGGCATTCATCCCACGCGGGTTTGCCCGCCCTCACCACTGCCTTCAAGGCCTCGACGGCATGTTTGTAGACACGCTTGAATTCGATGAGGCTTTCCAGGCGACTGTTTTGCTCGATGTCATAGAGGTTCATGGCCAAGATCTTCAGCATCTGGGTGCGCGCTTGCACGCTTTTCGCCAGCTCATCAGCCAGTCCGACGCCATCGAGAGACGCGGCAACTTCCCCCAAAGCCGAAAGGTCTTCAACCCACAGCTCGTATTCGCGTTGAAGCAACGCGAGCAGGATCTCGTCTTTGTTCTGGAAATAGTTGTAGACGTTCGCACGACCGAAAGACACCTTCTGCCCCACCTGCGTCATCGTGATGTCGCGGTAGCTTTCAGATTGGTAGAGCGCCTCGCACGCATCGATGATCTCGGTACGCCGTGCGGCAGCTTCCTCTTTGGTGATCTTCGGCATCGAATCCTCCCTTGAGCGTTCGGCGCACGCATTGCGCGCCGCAGCCCGCCAGTGCACTGCGGCGCGCAGCTTCAATTACGAACCTACAGTCCCAGCTCCCTCGCCCATGCGCGCAGGGCATCGGCGCTCTGGCGCCCGTTGAGCAGTTTACCAGCAACGACAGTCGACCCTGCTGCAATCTGCTGCATGCGCTGAGGGGCGCGTCCCAAACCGCTTCCGCCGCTGGTGGCGAAGGGGATGATGGTCTTGCCCGAGAAATCGTAGGATTCCAAGAATGTATCGATGATGCGCGGCTCCACGTACCACCACACGGGGAAGCCGACGAACACCACGTCGTAGGACGCCATGTCGCTAACCGAGCCGGCGATGGCGGGACGGCACGACTCGTCGTTCATCTCAACCGAGCTGCGGCTTTTGCGGTCGTTCCAGTTCAGATCGGCGGAAGTGTAAGGTTGCTCGGGCTCGATTGCGAACGTGTCGGCGCCCAGCGCTTCGGCGATCTGCTGCCCCACACGCGCCGTCGTTCCCGTAGCGGAGAAATACGCAACCAGTGTCTTGCTCATAATGCTGTTCCCTTTCTCAATAATGACAAGTTGTCATTGTCTGACAGGAGCATGATATCTTTTAAGTGACACATTGTCAATTATCCTGAACATCCATCGATCAAAACGGGAACAAAAAAGCGCCCTGCTATTGCAGGGCGCCTCGCTTTTCCGTTGTGCGTTTCGCGCGGGATTAGTTGCCGGCAAGCGGCGAAGGAGTGGTGTAGGTGCGTGCCAGGTACTCCTGGTCAAGATCGTAGAGCGCCTTGGCGTCCGAACCAAACAGCTTCATCTTGGTGACCATGGTGTCGGCGGTGTCTTCTTCCTCCATCTGCTCTTCGATGAACCAGTCGAGGAACTTCATAGTGCGGTAGTCCTTGGCATCGTGCGCTGCGGCATAGATGTCGTTGATGAGGCTGGTCACGTACTTCTCGTGCTCAAGCGCCGCCTCCAGCGGCTCCAAGTAGCTAGAGAACTCCTTGTCGGGCTGAGCGATGGCCAAAAGCTTCACCTTGCAGCCGTTCTCGTGCAGGTAGTTGCGGAAAATCATCGCATGGTCGCGCTCTTCCTTGGCCTGGATCTCGTACCAGTTGGCAAAGCCTTCCAAGCCCTCCTCTTCGTAGTAGTCGGCAAACGACAGATACAGGTACGCAGAGTAGAACTCTTTGTTGATCTGGTCGTTGAGCAGTTCGTAGACCTTGCTGTCCATGGATAATCCTTTCTTCGGGAGGGACGCCGCACAACCCAGCGCCGCGCGGTCTGTTTCAGGCAGCATTATAGCCCGCCTTTGCCGGATTCTCGCCAAAATTGCGACTTTTACGCTAACACTTCAAAGCGCTGGGTGCATCATGTTTGACCTTGCGAAGGCAAACGCGATAATGAAACGAAAACCGCGCTTGCAAACGCATGCGGGTTCCGCTGCGGAAAGGAGCTGAGCATGATCTACACGCCGCTGACGAACAAAGCGATGAAGCTGGCCTACGCCGCCCACGAGGGCCAGGTTGACAAATGCGGGCAGCCCTACATCTTCCACCCCTATCATCTTGCCGAGCAGATGGACGACGAGGCCAGCACCTGCGTCGCCCTGCTCCACGACGTCGTGGAAGACACCGACGTCACGCTGGACGATCTCGTGCGCGAGTTTCCGCCTGAGGTTGTGGAAGGCGTTCGCCTGATGACGCACGACCCCGCCGTCGACTACTTCGACTACGTCCGCGCCATCAAGGGGCATCCGGTGGCGCAGAAGGTGAAGCTGGCGGACCTCGCGCACAACTCCGACGAATCACGCTTCGCCGGCATGGACGGCGTAACGGAAGAGCTCCTCTCGCGCCGTCGCCAGAAATACGCCCGAGCGCGCGACATCCTGCTGGGATAGCCAGCACTCGCCCACCGCACTAAAGGAAACGCCCTGGACGGAACACCGCCCAGGGCGTTTCAGCTTCTAACTTGGAGGCAGAGCCAGACTAGATGTCCATGGCCGCGTGGAACGCCTCATAGGTGGCGTTCAGGATGGTGGACGGGCGCACGGCATCGCCCACCACGCGCACGAACGGCGCAGCATCGCGCAGCTGCTCGACGGCGTCGCGGCGCGAACGCTGGCCGATGGCGCACACCACGGTGGTGCCGGGCACCAGCCTCTCGGCGCCGTCCTGCTTCACGGTCACGCCCTCGGCGCTCACGGAGACCGCAGCGGCGTTCAGACGCACGTCAATGCCAGCTTCCTCGATCTCCTTCAGCAGGATGGGACGATGGCGGATGTTGGCATCTATGGCCAGGCCCTCACGCATCTCGATGAGGTGCACCTTCTTGCCCTTGCCTGCCATCAGCAGGGCGCATTCGCAGCCGGTCAGGCCGCCGCCGACGATGGCAACGTCCTCGGTCACCTTGGCGCCTTCAAGGTAGATGTTCTCCACGTTGACCACGCGCGCGTCGTCGCTCACGGGCACGGGCATGCTCATAGGCTCGGAGCCCACTGCCACGATGCAGGCGTCGGCGTCAAACGCCTCGGCGAACGCAGCGTCGACCGGCGTGTTCAGGCAGATATGCACGCCAGCGTCGCGGCACAGCACCTCGTAGGTGCGGCCCAGACGGTACATGTCCTGCTTGAACGGCAGCGCCTGCTCGGTGCGCAGGATGCCGCCGAGCTCGGGGCCGGCCTCGCACAGCGTGACGTCGTGGCCGCGCATCGCTGCGGTGCGCGCCGCAACCATGCCGGCGATGCCGCCGCCCACCACCAGCACGCGGCGCTTGCACGCGGCAGGCGTAATGTCAAGGCCCTCAAGCTCACGTCCGATGCGCGGGTTGATGGCGCAACGACGCGTCTGCGTAACGGGACGCTCGGCCATGCAGGCAAAGCAGCGCATGCAGCGGACGATGTGGTCGCCCTGGTTCGCCATCACTTTGTTCGGCAGGTTCGGATCGGCCAAGAGGGCACGGCCCATCGCCACGAGATCGGCATCGCCGTTGGCGATGATGTCCTCCATCTGCTGCGGGTCGGAAAGTCCACCCAACGTGGCAACCGGCTTGCTCACATGCTTTTTGATCTCACGCGCCAAATACACGTTGCAGCCGTGGTCGCGGAACATCGACGGATGCGTGACCGAGAATCCGAACTGGTACGACCCGGCAGACACATGGATGATGTCAACAAGATCCTCGAGCGCCTGCGCAATGCGCACGCCTTCATCAAGATCGTAACCGCCGTCGAACAACTCGGATCCGCTCATGCGAAGCTCGATGGGGAATCCCGGACCCACTTCGGCGCGGACTGCGGTCAGCACTTCGCGGGCGAAGCGCACGCGATTTTCGAGCGATCCGCCGTACTCGTCGTCACGATGGTTGAAGTACGGCGAGAGGAACTGGTTGATCAGCCAGCCATGGCCTGCATGAACCATGCACATCTGAAAGCCCGCACGCTTGGCAAGGCCAGCTGCCTGGGCGTACGCGGCCACGATGCTGTCGATCTGCTCTTTCGTGAGCGCCTTCACGGGAATGCCGTCCGGACGGACGCCGTCGCTGGGGCCGTACTGGTGAAGCTCTCCTTTGCCCTTCTTGTCCACCATGTAGGTGCCGGCGTATTGACCGGAATGGGAAAGTTCGATGGAGGCCACCGCGCCATGGCGCTTGATAGCGTCGGCCACATAGGCGAACGCACCCAGCTGGCCGGGCACCTTCAACGAAAGATGGAGCATCTGGGAGCCATCGGTTTCGGGATGGACGACAAGTTCGCTCACCGTGACGATAGCGGCGCCGCCCTTCGCACGAGCCTCGTAGAAGCCAAGCGTGCGCGGGCCGGGCGTGCCCTGGGCATCAATGTCGGTGGCGCCCAGCGGGGCCGAACACATGCGGTTGCGCAGCGTCAGACGGCCAATCTGGAGCGGTTTGCAGAGATTCGGATAATCGCGCTTCATGTTCTCCCCTTTTGTCGATTGCGCCGACCGGCATGACGTGCACCCGTTCTACCCCAAGTTCAGGCGCAACACCCCGTTCAGTCGGCGTCATCCCGAATTCAGATGACGCCGTGTAGTTTAGCACGCCCGACCTCGATGAGGCATAATGGGGAGCTATGGATCGCATCGAACACGCCATAGCTGAAGCCGCGCGCTGCGGCCTGGACCTTCGCCTGTCCGACCAAGGGCTCACGCTCGAAGGCGACGGCATGCTGCTGCGTGCAGATTTCCGCGACATGGAGCCACGTCTGGCCCCCGGCAGGCTTTCGCGCGAGCTGCTCGTGCGCGCCGCGAAGGTGAAAAAAGCAGAAGGGACGCTGCTTGCCGTCGATGCAACGGCGGGTTTGGGCGAAGATTCGCTGCTTTTGGCCGCGGCGGGGTTTCAGGTGAAGATGTTCGAGCGCAACCCGGTGATTGCCGCGCTGCTGGAAGACGCGCTTCGCCGTGGTGCGGAAAACCCGCGCTTGGCAGACGCGATCGCGCGAATGGAGCTGTGCGCACAGGACAGCATCTCCGCTCTTGCCGAGGGAGACCTCGCCCCCGACGTCGTCTACCTCGACCCGATGTTTCCCGCCCGACAAAAAAGTGCTGCGGTGAAAAAGAAGTTCCAGCTGCTCCACCACTTGGAAAATCCCTGCGACGACGCCGAGGAGCTGCTGAGGTCGGCGCTTGCCGCGCATCCGCGAAAAGCCGTGATCAAGCGCCCACCAAAAGGGCCGCATCTGGCAGGCGTCAAACCGAGCTATTCGCTTTCGGGGAAAGCAGTGCGCTACGACGTGATCGCCCTGCCCTGATCAGGCGAACGCGCACCTGCTTAAATTGCAGCTGATACGCACTTCCCACTCGAAAAGGCAGGTCATCCCATCCTGTGAAATGCCGCTTCAACAATGTTGAGAGGTTAAGCTTACGTTAAAATAGATAAGTTAACGCCATTTTAGACCTGCAGAAATCGCACCGAGATCGGAGGCAGCACATGTCAGATGCCCTGAGCACCGACCTCCCTACCTCCCCCTGCAAAGATCCCCAGCAGGAAGCCATCCGTCTTACCCGATACATCCTGCACAAGCACTACTGCGAAAACGACGTCGAGGCGATAATCGACCTGCTCGACGAGGACGATTGCTTCAGTTGGTTTGGTGCGGCAGAGCACGAATACGCCATAGGAAGCAATACCGTGGCGGGCATCTTTCGCGAGTTCAAGGGCAAGGTGCTCAAATGCCGAATACGCGAAGAGCGCTACGACGTCATCGAACCCGCGCCGCATACCTATTTGGTAACGGGCATCTACTGGGTGGAAACCGACCCCTCCACCAACGCGTTCATCCGCGTCCATCAGCGCATTTCCATGGGATTCCGCACCACCGAAAAAGGCATGCGCTGCTTCCACATCCACCTGTCGAACCCCTACGTGGAAATGGTGGCGGACGACGTGGGCTTTCCCACGAAAATGACGAAGCACTCCTACGCCTACCTTCAAGAGCAGATCGAAGAACAGAAACGCAAGCTCGACGAGCAGTCCAAAGAGCTCTCCAGCATCTACTCCACCGTTCCCTGCGTCATCATGCGCATGCTGCGAACGTCCGAGGGATTCAAACCGTTGATGATCAACCCCGCTGCCGCCGATTTGATCGGTATTTCGACAGATCAGCTCTACGATCTGGACTGGTCGGGCGGCTATTGCCCATATCTCGCCGAAGAAGATGCCAAGATGGCGCGCCAGCTGATGACGAGCCTGAGAGAGCCGGGCGACCGTGTTGACATGATCGCAAAGATGGAGCGCGCCAACGGCGAGACGATGTACGTGTCGTCGAACAACGAACTGGTTGATCGCACTGAAGAAGGCGACGTCATCCAAAAGATCGCCTTCGACATCAGCGAGCGCATCGTGCTGGAACAGGCACTCGAGCGTCAAAGCTACGAGGACTCCCTTACCGGGCTGTTCAACCGCAACAAGTTCAACCGCGAAATGCGCGACAGCGCCTATGTCGACGCACCGCGTCTGGGTGTGGCCTACTTCGATATCAACGGCCTGAAAGAAACCAACGACAGCCTGGGGCATCGCGCCGGCGACGAGCTCATCTGCCGCTCTGCCGAACACATCAGGAAGTTCTTCGACGGAAAGGCGTATCGCATTGGCGGCGACGAGTTCGTGATCATCGACACGGAATCGTCCCGCGAGGCGTTCATGAGCAACGTGGAGAAAGCGCACCAAGCCATGGAGGACGACGGCATCAGCATCTCGGCGGGTGCATCGTATCGCAACACCGCCTGCAACATCGAAGCGCAGTTCGAGGAAGCCGACCGTCGCATGTACCGCGCGAAAGGTGAACACTACCGCGGCAAGGGCGATGCCCGTTACAGACGCTAGGAGCGCAAAAAAGAGGGGGTCAGCCGCTTTCCCATCATAAAGCAGGGGAAGCGGCTGACCCCCTTCTCGTTTCCGGGCCGACCCGCCGCGCTGTGCAGAAGGTCGGCCCTTGGAACGATCAGAGGCAGAACACCCTAGTGACGTCCATCATCGTCGTCGAAGTCTTCGTTGCCGATGTTGCGGCCGGCAGCCTTCTGTTCCTCGTTGAAGCGATCAGCGCGCAGCTGCTCGGCGAGAGTTGCCTTCTTGTACACGATGGGCTGATGCACCACAACCTGTGGATACGGAATGTTGATCTCGTACTCGTCGAAGATCAGCTTCATCTCACGACGCAAGTCGCGCTCCACCTGACCCCTGTTGGATTCGGCGCACTGAACCACGATGCGGATGACCACGCTGTTGTCGTTGAGCGCCACCACGCCGCGGTAGAACGGGCCGTCCTCGATGGCGGGCAGGCGACGAACGATGTTGGGGAACTCCTTCTCGAGGATGGACTCCACGCGCTCGAGCGATTCACCGTACTCGATAGCCATATCGCAGGTGGCAAACGACGATTCCTTGGTCATGTTGGTTACGTCGCTCACCTCGCTGTTGCGGATGATGATGACGTTGCCGTTGCCATCGTTGATCTTGGTGGTGCGCACGCCGATCTCCATGACGGTGCCGCGGCGAGAGCCCACCATGATGATGTCGCCCACGCGGAACTCGCCCTCGAAGATGATGAACAAACCGCTCAGGATATCGGCCACGAGCTCCTTCGCGCCGAAGGAGATAGCGATGGACAAGATGCCGGCGGAAGCCAGAAGCGTGGTGCCATCGATGCCGATGACCAGCAAGCAGTAGTACACCATGCCAATGATGGACGCGTACTTGATGAAGCTGCCCAAAAGGCGGCAGATGGTCTCGCCGCGGGCGCCGAACACGCCGGAGAGCAGATGCAGCAGCTGCTTCACAACCACGGTGGCGGTCAGCACGACGCACGCGATCATAATGGCCGCCGTAATGGCGAACACATTCAAGCCGTACTCCCAGTTGTTGCTCAGAACGTAAGCAAACACCGAGTCAGGCGGGAACACGCTGTCCTTGAAGATAACCGCAAGACACACCGCGACGGCAAACACGCCCAGAAGCACCTTGATCACCGTGAGCGTGCGCTGCTCGGCGGATTTCTCGCCCCAGTTCATGGAGCGGTACAGCCAACGGCTTGCCGCCGACTCCGTCTTGGTCACGCGGCCGTCGGGCATCGTCACGTCAAACATGCGCGAGTCGGGGTTGTCGTCATCGTCGCGCGGCCACTGCGGATCGGGCGCATCCGGATCGACCGGTGCACCGCCCTCGCCGCCCCCTCCTGCAGGAGAGAGAGGCCTGCGCGGACGAACCTCAAACGACACCAGCAGGAAGATGATCACCTGGCATACCAGACCGCTCACGCTCATCGCCACGGTAAGAGGCACGCGCTCGGTCATCAGCTCGCTTTCGGGCTGGGCGACGTACACGTAGTAATCGCCGCTCTCGAACGAGGTGGCGTAGTACGAGACACCATCCACCTTGATGAAGTCGCTGTAGCTGTCCTTCAGCTGGGCGTCGGTCATGCCGTAAGAGCGCGCATCGCGTCCCACCAGGTCGGAGTTGGGGAAATAGGCAAACGTGCCGTCGTTTTTGTTCACCGCGAACGCGAAACCGTTCTGACCCACCTTCACGCCATCAAGGATATTGTCGATGTTGACGGTGGCCAGCAGGTCCTCCAGGCGGCTGGAGCGGATGCTTGCCTGCACGAAGCCGTCAGTCTGTCCGTCGGCAGTGCGCAGCGTCACGCCGATGTACTGGCGCAGCTCGCCGGAGACCTCCTCGGCGCGCGGCTCCTGGATGTAGTACTCCACGCCTTGCAGCAACCTGCGGAACGGATAGCTCTGATCCTCGGGGTTCTCGCTCAGCACGAAATTCGTGTAGGGCGAGTTCGTCGAGGCCATCACGCCTTCCTGGTCGAACACGTACAAGTACTGCACCTGCAGCACGTCAGCAAGTTCCTGCAGCTTCTCACGCGACTTGAGGTCGGAGTTGTGCTCCAGCGCATAGGCAGCAACCTGGGTCTTGTTCAGGTAGCGCGCGTCGTACTGCTCGGTCAGCGCGTCGGCCTGAGCATTGGTGCGCTGAATGGTCTCTTCGATGTCGGCCGCGCGTTCATTGCTGCTCACCGATTCTGCCGACAGCGAGAACAGCGTCTGCATGTAGAACGTCACGCCCGCAACGGCAAGGAAGCCGATGAACGAGAGGACCACAGCGCGTTTGGCGATGGACCTGTTGAAGCGCAGCGGTCCCATGTTGAGATAGTTCGCGGGGTTGTAGCCACGCTTTTCTTCCTCGCGGTTCACAAAGACGCCGTACACGGCCACGATCATTGCTGCCGAGAAGAAGATGAACAGAACCACACCCACGGTGAGGTTGCGCGAAGAAGCCATTTCGCTTTCGGGCACGGCACTGATGTAGTAGGTGTCGCCGATCTCGGATACGCCGGCGAACAGGCGCTCGCCTTGGAACTCGATCCAGCCGAACTTGCCGTCTTCAAGATCAGACACATCGACGCCCGCCTCGATGACGTCGATGCCCACGTATTCGGCATTGGGGTGGTATTCCACCAGGTAGTTCTGCGTGGAGACTGCGAACACGTAACCGGTCTGGCCTACGGTGAGGTTGCCCAGCACGCTTGCCAACGAAGCGGTGCTCTCGATCAGATCGTCGAGCTCCTGGGGGTCCTGCCCCACCACAACCATAGTGTTGTCGTCGATGCGCGCGGCGTAATAGCGGAAGTGCGCATCTTTCTCGGCGAAGTAAACCTCCACGGGCTCGGAGGATTCGCCCGTTTCAAACACCGTGCGCAGCTGGTTGAAGCGCGCATAGGAGAAGTTCGCAACGGTTTCCTGCGCCTCGGCGATCACCTCGCCGTCGCGGGAGACGATCATCACGTTGGTCACGCCAAGCAGGTCTTTGTACTCCTGCATCTTGGCGTTAGTCGCCTCGTAGCCGGTGTCGTTGTTCGCCAAAAACGCGACGCTTTCGGCCTTCGACTGGTAGATCTCGTCATAGGTCTGGGTATTCTGCTCGGTTTCTGCCGCCGAAGCTTCAAGCAGACCGGGAAGGTCGTCCATCTCGTGCTGGATGTCGGCAGTGTAGTTGGACAAGGAAAGCTCATCTTGCATGGACGACACGATGAACCCCATGACAACCACGCTGATGGCCACAAACACGGCGATGATCGCCGCTTTGATCTTGAGGTTTTTAGACACGGCCGCCTCCTAGTTCCATTTCTCGATGTACGCGGCGATGGTTCCGTCGTCGAGCATGCCCTGGATGACTTCCGCCACGCGCGGGCTCAACTCCGAGCCCTTCTGCGTGGCAACGCCGTAGTTCTGATCAGCGATGCTGATGTCCAGAAGACTGCGATCCTCGTTCATATAGGTGTCGGTGATGCTGCCGTCCATCACCGCAGCGTCCACAACACCCTCTTCAAGCGCCTGGGACAGCTCGGCATAGGAGGCGAATTTCTTCACGTACACGCCTTCGTACTGGGTGCCTTCGTCGGTGTTGGAAATGATGTTGTCCCCGATAATCCCCATCTCGTTGAGCTTGATAGCCAGAAGCGGACCGGCGTTCGACCCCGACATGATGCCGAGCACGCCGCCCTCAAGCTGGGTGATGTCGGTGATCAGAGAGCTGTTCTCCACCATGACGGAGGTGTCGTCAGGGTAGTAGGTGGGCGAAAAATCAAAGCTCTCCAGACGAGAGTCGGCCACAGAGTAGCACGCTACCAAGCAGTCGACCTTGCCCTCCAAGAGAACATCCTTGCGATCGTCGGGCGTGACGGTGGAGTACTCCACATCTGCATAGCCCAAGCGCTTCGCCATCTCCTCGGCGATGTCGATCTCAAGGCCGTAGTACTTGCCTGTTTTCTCGTTGAGGAGGCTGAAGTTGACGATATCGCTGCGCACGCCTACCTTCAGCGTGCCGCTTCCTCCATTCGCCGCACCGTCGCAGCCCGCAACAGACACGCATGCGCATGCCATCAGCGCGAACGCAACAATGGCGACGAAGGTGCGCTTTGCCTTCGAAACCATAACCCTCCCTATCAGCATGATGTTCTCGAGACGCTTCCGGAAACCTTGAAATCAACCCGAAAGCCCAGTTGGCCAATAGGCTATTATGCAGAAAATGAGGGTTGGCGGATGTCTCTCAACTAAATGTTGAAGAGCATTTTTCCCGAATGAAGTAGCAGCGGACGTGCCGAGAGGCACAAGGCGCCGCCACTGCGAACAAGTGAGGTTCTATTGCGGATTTCAACCCTGCGAACAGGGAAAACGCCGGCATTTGCTTGCGTCGACCAAAGAAAGAGCCCCTTGCAGCCACCTACCGTTTTGAAGCATAACAAAAATGGAGCTTAAATTTGCTTTATTTTCGTGGCGTATAATGCCCGGGATAGGCATCGCTGCTGCTACGCAGCCGTTTTTTGCAAGCGGGGTGAGCAATGAACATCGGGCAGATCCGCTACTTCGTCGCCGTCTACCAAGCAGGCAGCTTCTCGAAAGCGGCGAAGGATCAGTTCATAACGGTTCAAGCCGTCTCGAAATCCATCGCCGATCTCGAAAACGAACTGGGCAGGCCGCTTTTCGAGAGAAAGAGCCGCGGCGTGGCGCCCACGCCCTTCGGCGACCTTCTGTTCCACAAAGCGCAAGAAACCCTCGCTTCGTTCGACCAGCTGCAAAAGATCGCCTTCGCGCCCGAGAAAGAGACGCCGCCTTCCCTGCGCTTGGCGCTGTGCGCCCCTGATTTCGCGAACAATGCGCAAACGCGCGCGAACATCGCCATGTTGCTTTCCTCGCGCATCGGCGCACCCGTCGACGTCTCCCTCTCGTCGGGCTACGACGGGCTCAGCATGATGCGAGAAGGAAAAGTCGACGCGCTTATCACCGTGGGCAGATTGGACACGCCCTTCACCGAGTGCGTCTCGGCGCTCAGCTCCCCCACCGCAGTGAGCGTGCCCTCCGACCACCCGCTGGCCTCCCGCAAAACCGTGACGCTTGACGACCTTGCCGACTACCCCGTGATCGTCGACCCTGATCTCGATTTCTTCAACGAGTCGATTTTGGCAACCTACGTGAAACGGGGGGTTCGCTCTGAGCGCTTCACGCCGAAAACGAAAGAAGACATGCTCGAGCATTTCATGAAGCGTCAAGGCTATGCATTCAGCGTGGCGCATGAAGCGCTTGCCGACTCCAAACTGGGCAACGCCATCATCCCCATCGATCCCGCCGACGCAGTAGAAATCCCCATCTGCCTGGTCACCCTGAAAGGCGTGGACAATCCGCTCTGCAAGAAGGCACTGGCCTCATTCGCCGGGAAGGCGCCCCTGTAGCCGCACGCAACCGTCATCGTTGACAAGGTGCCACCTTCCGCCGTACGCCAGCTGCGCTAGTCCATCTCGTCCAAAAACCCGACACGGTAGTTCTTGAACACGGCTTCACCTTCATTTTGGGTGGCGTCCAAATCGACGTCTGCCACGATGGCGAAGTCGCGGTCGCCTTCTTCATCCTTGAACGTCTGAACAACATGCCAAATGCGGTCAGCCTTCTCGGCAGAATCATCGATGGAAAGATAAGCCATTGAGCGCGCATCGCCGTCGATGACGATGCCCTCATGCGCCTCGAAAAATGCATCCAGCGCATCACGCCACCGGCGCTGCGCATAGCCCCAATCGGCATCCAGCTTCCCCAGTTGCGCCGCCGCATCGAACGGCACCGGACCGTCCTGTGCATCACGCGCAGCAAAGCTCACGCGGCGAAACAGGGCGTTGCGCACCAGCACCGTCAGGCCACGGCGATCCTTCACGACGGCATCCGCTTCTTCGGGCGGCGCGGCGTCAGCGCCCACGCCCTCACCTGCGCGCTCCCATTCGTCCACCAGACTGGAGTCCACCGTGCGAACCACGAAGCCGAGCCAGGCGATGATGTCGCGCAGGCGGTCGTCGCATTTCGCGTCGGGCACGGTGCGATCCAGCGCGCGGAATGCGTCTGACAGGTAGCGCAGCAGCGTGCCTTCGCTGCGAGCGATGCCGTAACGGTTCACATACCCCTTGAAGTCAGAGGCGGTCTCCACCATGTCGCGCAGCACCGACTTCGGGCTGGGCCAGTAGTCGTTGGCCCAAGGCACGGCGCGACGGTACTTGTCGAACGCGAACTCGATGAGCTCTTCCAACGGCTTAGGGTAGGTGATGTCGGCCAGGCGCTCCATGCGCTCCTCGTAATCGAGCCCATCGGCCTTCATCTCGAACATCGCCTTGTCGCGCGCCTGGCGCTGCTGGGCGCGCAGGATCTGGCGCGGGTCGTCAAGCGTGGCTTCCACCAGCGAGATAACGTCCATCGCATAACTGTCCGAATCCGAGTCAAGCAGCTCAAGAGCCTCAAGAAGGAATGGGGAAAGAGGCTGGTCAAGCGCGAAGTCGTCGGGAAGATCAACCGTCAGCGCGTATTCGACGCCGCCGCCTTCCGCCTCGGTCTTCACGACCACGCCCGTGTCCATCAGCGTTTCGAAGATCTCGGATGCGCGCTGCATCAGGCGCGCCTTCTGCTCGGGCGTCTGAGCGGATTCCTCCACCAGCTCCGCCGTCCGCGCCCACGCGTCGCCGCCACGCGACACGAGCGCCAACACCATGGAGTGCGTCACGCGCATGTGCGGTGCGAGGGTTTCGGGCTGAGCCGACACCAAACGCTGGAAGGTTTGCTCGCTCCAACCCACGAATCCCTCGGGCGGTTTCTTCTTCTTCACTTTGCGCTGCTTTTTCGGGTCGCCCGCCGCCTTTGCCATGGCGCGGGCGTTTTCGATGTCGTGTTCGGGTGCCTGGGCGATCACCAGGCCCTCAGTGTCGAACCCGGCACGACCCGCACGGCCTGCGATCTGATGAAACTCGCGCGCACGCAGGCGGCGCTGCTTGCGACCGTCGTATTTCGCCAGAGCCGTAAGCAGCACCGTGCGGATGGGGACGTTGATGCCCACGCCCAGCGTGTCGGTGCCGCAGATGACGGGGAGAAGCCCCTGCTGCGCCAAACGCTCCACCAAAAGACGGTAGCGCGGCAGCATGCCGGCGTGGTGCACGCCCACGCCGCAGCCCAGAAGGCGCTTGAGTGTTTTGCCGAAACCGGTGGTGAAGCGCGTGCCCTTCATGGCCTCTTTCACTGCCTCGCGCTGCTCTTTGGTGGCCACGCCATAACTTGCCAGCGCCTGCGCCGAAGCCAGGGCGGCGTCTTGCGCGAAATGCACCACATACAACGGCGCTTTGCCCTCGCGCAAAGCCAGTTCGATGGTGCCTTCCAGCGGCGTGAGCACGTATTCATACGACAGCGGAACGGGACGGGGGGCATCCAAAACCGCGTCCACCGCACGACCCGTGCGTTCCTGCAGGGATGAGGCGATGGACGACACATCACCCAGCGTGGCGCTCATCAGCAAAAACTGCGTGCGTTTCAAGATGAGCAGCGGCACCTGCCACGCCCAACCGCGATCCGCCTCGCCGTAGTAGTGGAACTCGTCCACCGCCACGCAGCCGATGTCGGCATCCTCGCCTTCACGCAGCGCTTGGTTCGCCAAGATCTCCTGCGTGCAACAGATGACCGGAGCCTCGGGGTTCACGCTGGCGTCGCCGGTGATCATGCCCACGTTGTCGCGCCCGAGCACCTCCACCAAATTGAAGAACTTTTCACTGACCAGCGCCTTGATAGGTGCGGTGTAGTAGGAGCGGCGGCCGGTACACATGGCAAGGAAGTGCATGCCCAGCGCAATGAGCGACTTCCCCGACCCCGTGGGCGTTCCCACGATCACATGGTCGCCCGCAGCCAAGTCCATCAGCGCGTCTTCCTGATGCGGCCACAGCTCGATTCCGCGCGCAAGCGTCCATTCGAGGAACCGCTCGAACGCTGCGCTCTCGGAAAGCCACGGCTCGGGCTCGCTGCCGTCTTCCGGCTCCCACCACGTGGGCGAAAGGGAGCCCAAAGATCCATGGGCGCTGGCATCAAAGCCCTTTCCCGATGCCGTGCCCTCCATGGATTCTTCCTGATTCTCCAACGTTGCCATGATTCCTTTGCCTTTTATTTATCAAACATTTGTTCTATTATATCATCCGAACAGCACGGTGCATCGAAGATTCGAGGCACCCCGCCCGTCAGCGTTATTTGCCAGGAGGATTCTATGCTAACCGATGCGCCTACCGTTCGAACGAATCTTGACGCAATCGATGAGCTTGACGACGTCCGCCACGCCATGGCAGGGCTCGCGCAGCTTGTGCTGTCAGCAGCACACTCTGACATGGCAGAAAAAGACGCCCTGCTCCTGACCGCACGCCTGCTTGACTACTTCTCGCTGGTAGTCGCGTCGGCGAACGCACGGCTTGATGCGAAAGACTGATCCAGGTTCTTCGTCGCGACAATAGGCACACCCGTGCCGCACACGTTAGGGACGATGACCTGGCCAATGTGCACGGGAAGTGCGACTGCCGCCTGCTTTGCCATGCAAACAGCGTCTTGCACCAAGTGCTTCGGTATGGGTCGTTCCGTTTTGACGCTAAGCGGCTCAGGGCATCCGGGGACATCGATCACCGTTGCCACCATGCGCTCCGGTGCCGTCGCCTCGGCAACAGCGTATTCCCGCCCACGAACGCATGACGCCCCTTGGACATACCGCGCACCGCCCGAACCGTCACATTCCACGGCAACCACGCACCCCATGGGGCAGCGGATGCAGGTGACTTCCCTGATGCGATCGCTACCTTGCATGCGCCCTCACCTCGATCGAATCGTACTTCGCCAGATCGATGCCCTTCAAGCTCAAGCGCACCATTTCGGCAGGCACGGCAATCCGTGCGCGGCGCTTCCTCAGCAGCTCTTCCCTTCCGTCCTTCATTCCCACTGCCTCGAAAACCGCGTCGTGAAGAACCGCGGACACGCGGAACTCCAAGTTCGCCTCCGATGCATCCACGTACAGCCATTGAGGAACCACGTGCCCCACGCAAACGCCCTTGACCACAGAAATCGAGGTTGGGCGCTCGCCGCCGCCCGCGCGCACCCAATGCGCAGCCGATGTGCCCGCAGCATCGCCTTCAGCCGATGCCCAATCGGCAAGATCGTGAATGTGCAGTGAATTTCCGCAGCTGAACACGCCCGGCACCGACGTCTGGAACGTTTCATCGACCTTCGGCCCTCCCGTGGAGGGGTCGCATTGCACGCCAAGCGCTTTCGCCAGATCGTTTTCGGGAATGAGCCCAACGGAAAGAACGAGCGTGTCGCACTCGATGCGCTGCTCGGATCCTTCAATGGGCAAGCGCGTTTGCTGATCCACCTGGGCGACCCACACCGCTTCAAGACGCGTGGATCCCTCGACACGCACAACCGTCGAAGACAGATGCAGCGGAATGTCGAAATCGTCAAGGCACTGAACGATGTTGCGGCGCAGGCCGGAAGGATGCGGCATGATCTCGTGAACGCCGACAACCTCCATGCCTTCAAGCGTCATCCGACGCGCCATGATAAGCCCTATGTCGCCTGAGCCCAACACCACCGCGCGCTTGCCCGGAAGGCACCCTTGCAGGTTGATGAGGGTCTGAGCCGATCCGGCAGTGTAGATGCCGGAAGGACGCTCGCCCGCCACGTTGAGCGCCCCGAACCCCCGCTCGCGCGAGCCCGTGGCAAGCACCACAGCACGGCACGCCACAGATTGGCATCCCGCAGGCGAGATGATGTCCAACTTGAACGCACTGCCGCCGTCCGCCGCTGCTCCATCCTGGGTAACGCCGACCACAGACGAGCCCTCCATCACAGCGATGTCCAGATCGGCCATCGCCGCGCCTTCTCGCTCTGCATATTCGGGACCGGTGAGCTCTTCGGAAAAACGCTCCAAACCAAAACCGCTATGGACGCATTGACGCAAGATGCCGCCAAGCCCCTGCCCGCGGTCGACCATCAGAACACGTGCGCCCGCGCGAGCGGCCGCCTTCGCCGCCGCCATTCCCGCAGCACCGGCGCCAACAACCGCCACATCATAGGTGTCTTGAGCGGCAGACATGCAGCCGCGCGCATCAAGGCGTGAGACTTCCAAGTAGTCGGCGCGCGACCGCGCAACCATCCACGAGCCGCGCAGGCGCTTGTCGATATCCTCAGGCGCGCAACCAAGCTCGCGGCACACGATGCGGATGATCTTGGGCGTGCAAAATCCTCCATGACACGGCCCCATCATGGCGCCGCAGCGCCACTTCAACGCATCCAGCGAAAGCACCGGAAGCGGGTCGTGCAAGGCGGCAACGATTTCACCTTCCGACACCTTGCAGCAGCTGCACACGATGTTGCCCCAGGCGGGGTCCCTCTTCACTGCTTCGGCAACTTCTTTGCTGTCCATTTCCGCAAGAAGCCGACGGCGCTTGCGGATGGGGTCGAACGACGGATTCTCCGAAGCGCCGAGCGCATCCGCCACCCAACGGGCAATGTCTTGCGCAATGGCCGGCGCAGAGCTCAAACCGGGAGAATCGATGCAGGCAGCATTGAAGAAGCGGGGCGCATCGGGGGCTTCTCCCACCACGAAATCACGGGTTTTGCCCGATGCACGCAACCCGGCGAAATTGGTGATCTGCCCACGGTTTGACGCTTCGGGCCAGGTGCGACGCGCTTGGCGCACAATGAAGTCGAGCCCCTCTTCGGAGGTTCCCAGGTCCTCTTTCGATTCCTGGGGAACCGCATTCGGCCCGACGAACAAGTTGCCATGAACGGTCGGCGAGACCAAAACGCCTTTCCCCATAGGTCCGGGCACCTGGAACACCGTGCGCCTGAACAGCTTGCCCATTGCAGGCTCGTAGAGGATGTACTCCCCGCGCACGGGCGTGATGCCAAGGTGATGGGAACTTACCAGGTTGTTTATCTCGTCGGCATGGATGCCTGCGGCGTTCACCACCGCATCGGCCTCCACCACCATGCCCGATTCGGTTGCAATGCGGAAAGCGCCGCCCATCGCACCGGGGGCGTCAATCGCGACAACCTTCGCATCGAAGAGAAACTCAGCGCCGTTGTTCGCAGCATTTTCTGCAGCACCAAGCGAAACGCCGTACGGGTCGCATATGGCGCCCGTAGACGCGACAAGGGCACCGCGAATATCAGATGAAAGAGCCGGTTCAAGCGCCTTGGCCTCTTCAGGGCCAACCAGGCGCATGCCCTCGATGCCATTGGCCTTTCCGCGCTCGATCAGCTCATCCAAACCGGGAAGCTCGTCATCGGAAAAGGCGGCCACCATGGATTCGTTGCGAAAGTAGGCGAAACCCAGCTCGTCGGCCCATTGGGGAAACAGCTTGGACCCCCGTGCGTTGTAGAGCGCCTTCAGCGTTCCGGGCTGAGGGTCAAACCCCGCATGGACGATACCCGAGTTCGCGCGCGTCGACCCGCAGGCAAGGTCGTCCCCCGCCTCGAGCACCGAAACTTCCACGTTGAACCGACACAGCTCGCGCGCGATGCAGCAGCCGACAACGCCGGCCCCGATCACCGCCACACGCGGCTTCGCGGTTTCTCCTCTCGCCATTCCCTACCTCCACCCTGTCTCGGCAAACGGCACCGAGATAATCAACTTCGCCATGCAGGCTTCCAGCCTGTCAGCTATTTCGTCGCAACGCGCCGTGCAAGCGAACGCTCAGTCCTCCAGGTCGCGTCGCACCCGCTCGCACGCGCGGCGGACGAGCTCGAGGTTTTTCGACGTGTCGCCGTACTCCGAAGACTCTTTCAGCCACAACGCGCTGACGGGAAACGTCGGGACATCAGGTTCGTCAAGCGGAAGGAATTTTACCTTGTTTCCATACACGTAGCGGTTGTGACTGGTGACCACGGCAACCCCTTGGCCCGATTCAATGAGGAAGAACAACGTGTCCACATCGCTCATCCTGCGCGAGTTGGAAAGAAGCTCGGTGCTGCAGCGGCTGTCGAAGAACGACCGTATGTTGGGCCATACGTGGCGCGAGGGAACAAGCAAGCGCTCGCCCATCAGGTCGGCCAGCTTCACGCTTTCGCACTGCGCAAGGCGATGCCACGGCGCCACGGCAACCACGAACGTGTCATCGTAGAGCGGTACGGCTTCGCATTCTTCCCGCAGGGCGGGATCGTCGTCCATAGTGATGATCACGTCTGCCTGATGCGAGCGCAAATCGTCAGCCAGGCGCATGTACTCGACTGAAAGGAAGCGCAGCTCAACGTCGGGGTGGTACTTCTTGAACCAGGCATGCAGGGGCAGCAGAACCCGGCGCGCCGCATCGCGCAGGTACCCGATGCGAATGACCGAGGTCAGGTTTCGTTTGCGCGATTCGATCTTGTCCAACGCGAAATCGTAGTCGTTCACGATGCGCCGCGCGTCATCCACAAATGCCTTGCCCGCCCCCGTGAGTTCCGTGCCCGACGACGACCGCACCAAAAGCTGCGTGCCCAGCATCTTCTCCATCGCGTCGATGTGCTTGCTCAGCGCAGGTTGCGTGATGTGGAGGCGCTTGGCGGCTTCGGTGTAGTTGAGCGTCGAAGCAAGCTCCAAGAATTCGCGAATGTAGCGGATGCGCACGGCAGGCCCCTTTCCTGCAAGACGATGCGCCCATTATCCCACACCGCCATTCAGAAAGGGCAGCCCGCTGTGCGCGGACTAGCGCTGTTCTTTGCGGCTGAGGCGCCCGATCGCCAACACCGCCACCGCAGTAAGCGCCATGACAACGATCACGCCGATGAACATGAGAGCGTAACCGCCCGTCGCCTCGATGGATGCGCCCCAGATGAAGCCCGACACGACCGAGCCAATCGATGCCGCCATCGACACGCGCGAGTAGATGACGGGATACTCCGCGTCGCCAAACGCGCGCCGGGTAATGATGGGAGTCATGACGTTGGTGATGCCGTAGAAGCAGCCGTAAACGAACACTGCCACGTACAGCAGCATTGCCGACCCTCCCCCGATGAACAGCAGCACGATGCCGACAATGCCCAGGCCGATCGTGGCAACCGTGCTGACATAGGGCCGCGCGTCGCCGACAACGCCCAGCGCCAGCTTGGAGACGGTCTGGCCCGCCATAGCAACCGAGGATGCCGTAGCGCCCAGAAGCGGCATCGCAACCGACAGCTCGAGCGTGTTCATGTAGCTGGGAATCATGAAGTACACGTACATGCCGAAATTGAGCATGAAGCACATCGCCAGAATGAGGAAGAACACCGGCATCTTGAACGCTTTGGCGGCAGGGACGCCCGTCAGCAGAGCCTGCCCGGAGCCCTCCTCCGTCTGCGTCGCAGCAGATTCCGACACGCCGAACGGCACAAGCCCCTTGTCCACAGGACGACTCGCAACCATGAACAGCGCCGCCGGCAACGTGATGATCGACAGTACCGCGAACGAGAGGTACGTCGCCGACCAACCGATCGATTGGATGAGCACCCCTCCCACCGAGCTCCACACGACGCCACCCACGCCCGTAAACGCCATCACAACACCCAAAAGCACGCCGGCGCGTTTAGCGAACCAGCGATTGATCAGGGTAGACGGAGCTAAGAACAGCAGCATGCCCACGCCGACGCCCATTGCCGCAGCGCCCACGTAGAACTGCCACAACGACTGCGTGAACGACAGCCACACGAACGCCACCGCAATCACGACCACCGCACCGCCCACGCACAGGCGCGCGTCGCGCTGCTCTAGAAGGCGGCCCATCACCGGCAGCGTCACCATTGCTGCCAGCCACAGGATCGACGTGTAGTAGCCCAGAAGCCCCGTGCCGATGCCCAGATCGAGCGACACGGCAGGATAGAAGATGCCCGCGCAAGAGAGGCCCAGCGACAACGGAATAAAGCTGGTGAGCACCAGCGCCGCCACCACGAAGTACCCGAAGAACGTCTTCTTCCCGTCTGCCATCATCGCATCCCCGCCCTGCCGTCTTTGCCGCGAATGCATGCATCCGCGCCCTTGCAATCATGCGCATTGTATCCGCATCGCAACGCACTGAACGCTCTTCGCGGCACCCGAACCCCTCACTATGCCAAATCGCACTAGCGCATTCCGGTTTTCACTCACAGGCACGGAAAAGTGGCTCTTCCGTCGCCTCTGCGCGGCGCGTATGCTCAAGGTGGCGAGTTAGGTTCTACACGAAGAGAGAGGGGACCTTCCATGTGCTTCAGACCACCCACCATCGAAGGGGCAACGCTCACATGCGCAAGCTGCGGCGCCGACATTCCGCTGACGGCAAAGACCTGCCCCAACTGCGGAGCTGTGCAGGCAGCGAACGCCTCTGCCGCTCCCCCGCCGGCACCTCCGGGAATGGAAAGCCCCGCGATGCCCGCCGCACCCGCTGCGGCAGCCGCGGCGCCCACCGCTGCTGCGGGCTTTGCGCAGGCCGAGGCGGCGGCAATCTGGGCTGCCCCCGGAACCCTTCCCGACACGCCGCGCGCACCGCAGGTTGGCGGCCGCATCCGCACGCCGCGCGGTTTGGTGGCGGTAGCGTCCGGTACGGCGCCCGACGTTCCCACCGGACCCGGATTCGAGGAAGCGCCGGACATCTCCAACACCGGCAACTACTTCACCACCGGCAACTACAACAACGGCTAAGGAGGTGCCGAGCATGAAGACCAAAGGCAAAACCGTCTACAAGGGCATCGGCTTCTGCGCCACCGGCATGGGCTCGAACATCTGCGCCGTCGACGTAGACGAAGACCAGAAGAAGGTCATCCGCATTCGTCCCTACCACTTCGACGAAAATGGCCCGATGGAGCGTTTGAACCCGTGGCGCATCGAGGCGCGCGGCCAGGTGCTCGAACCGGGAACCACCACCACGTTCTCGCCCATCCAGCTGTCTTACAAAAAGCGGATCACGTCCAAAAACCGCATCCTGTACCCCATGAAGCGCGTCGACTGGGAGCCCGGCGGCGACCCAGACAAGATCCACCCCGAAACCCGCGGCATCAGCGGCTACGAGCGCATCAGCTGGGACGAAGCGCTTAACATCATTTCGTCCGAGATGGAGCGCATCATCACCAAATACGGCATGACGGCCGTGTTCGCCCAGGCCGACGGCCACGGCGAAACAAAAATCGTCCATGGCACCCATGGTTGCCAAACGCGCCTGCTGTCCAAGATCCTCGACGGCAATTACACCTTCCAGTGCCGCCAGCCCGACAGTTGGGAAGGTTGGTACTGGGGCGCCAAGCACATGTGGGGCATGGACCCGTTCGGCACTTCCAGCCTGCAGACCAACGTCGTCAAAGACATCGCCGAAAACGGCGATGCGGTTCTGTTCTGGGGCTGCGACCCTGAAACCACACCGCATGGCTGGGGCAGCCAGATGCCGGCGAAGGTGGAATACTTCTTTGGCGATTGCGGCGTGAAGCAGATCCACATCGCGCCCGACTGCAACTACGCCAACGCCGCCCACGCCGACACGTGGATCCCCGTGCTGCCCAACACCGACGCCGCCCTGCAGCTGGCTATCGCCTACGTATGGCTGATGGAGGGCACCTACGACAAGGAATACCTGGACACGCACGCGATCGGCTTCGACAACTTCGCCTTCTACGTGCTGGGCGGCGAAGACGGCATTCCCAAAACGCCCAAGTGGGCCGAAGAGAAATGCGGCGTTCCCAGTTACAAGATCAAGGCGCTCGCGCGCTACTGGGCAAAGCACAACGTGTCGATCGCCCACTGCAACGGCGGCAGCTTCATCCGTTCGGCATTCAGCCACGAACCGGCACGCCTCGAGGTGGCGCTGCTGGGCATGCAGGGCTTAGGCGCACCCGGCCGCAACCAGCTGAAGCTGATCGAGTTCAGCCTGTTCAGCTCCAAGACCGTGAACCCCTTGCCCGGCGGCGAGGAAATCCCCAACGTGGCGCCCGCCTACCGCGGCCGCGAAGACATCTGGCGTCCCAGCCAGATTCCGAAAACGATGCTGCCCCAGGGCCTTTCGCTTGGCGAAGGCGAGCACATCGAGTGGTACAGCCACCTGGCATGTGGCCTGCCGCGCGAAGACCAGTTCACCGGCCCGTTCCAGTTCCCCCTGCCCGGCACCAGCCGCGTGCACATGATCTGGAGCGATGCGCCGTGCTGGACCACGTGCTGGAACGGTGGCAACGCGCTGCAAGAAGCGCTGCGCAACCCCAACATCGAGTTCTACATGGTGCAGCACATCTGGATGGAAAACGACTGCAACTTCGCCGATCTGCTTCTGCCCGTCACCACCAAGTTCGAGGACACCGACATCTGCACCGACGGCGACAACGGTGCCTACAATGTCGTGTTCTACGAGGAACAGGGCATCAAGCCGCAGGGCGAGGCGGTCTCCGACATGGAGGTCGTGCTGCGCGTGGCGAAGGCGCTCGACGCGCGCGGCGGCATCTTCGAGGGCATCTACGACCGCTACACCGAGGGCCGCGAAGTCGACGACTGGATCCGCTTGGGCTTCGAAAACACCGGCGCTTCCAAGAAGATGAGCTTTGATGAATTCAAGGACGTGCAAAGCTACGTCATTCCCACGCGCCAGAACTGGCAAGACGAGCCGGCAGGGCTCATCGGCTTCTACGAGGATCCCGAAAACCACAAGCTGGCCACGCCGTCGGGCAAGCTGGAGTACTACTCCACCGCCCTCGCCCAGGTGTTCCCCGGCGATGTCGAGCGCGGACCGGTGCCCCATTGGGTCGAGGAAAGCGACGCGCACAAGGAACGCCTGAGCTCCGAACGTGCCAAGAAGTACCCGTATCTGCTGGTCAGCAACCATCCGCATTGGCGCATCCACGCCAACCTGGACGACAACCCCTGGACCCGCGAGTTCGCCACGTGCAAGATCGAAGGCCCCGACGGCTACAAATATGAGCCGGTGTGGATTCATCCGAGCGATGCGACCAAGATGGGCGTTCGCACGGGCGATGTGGTCAAGCTGTTCAACGAACGCGGCGGCGTGCTGGGCGGCGTGTACGTGACCGAGCGCATCATGCCCGGCGTGGTGTACCAGGACCATGGCGCGCGCACCGACACCATCGTCGGCGGCGAAGGCGGCCTGGACCGCGGCGGCGCCAACAACCTGATCTGTCCCACCGCCACTTCCTCGACGCATGCGTACGGCGAAGTGACGAGCGGTTATCTGGTGGGCGTCGAGAAAGTGGACGTGTTCGAGCTGGCGCGCCAGTACCCCGAAGCGTTCAACCGCCCCTACGACGCCGAACAGGGCCTCATCATCGAGAGCCGCTTGGCATAACGCGGACGGAAAGGATGAGCATCATGAAGAAGGTTTTCATTTTCGATGCGGACCGCTGCAACGGCTGCGCCAACTGCATGCTGGCCTGCAAAGACGAGCATTGCGACAACGATTGGACCCCGTACGCCAAACCGCAGCAGCAAACGGGTCAGAATTGGAACTGGCTCGATGAGCGCGAGCGTGGCCAAGTGCCCAAGGTGCGCGTGTCGTACGTGCTGCACATGTGCCAGCACTGCGACGACTGTGCCCTGGTGGCGGCGGCGCCCGAGTGCGTCTACCAGCGCGACGACGGCCTGGTGATCATCGACCCCGAAAAGGCAACCGGCCGCAACGACCTGGTGGAACTGTGCCCACACGGCGCCGTCACTTGGAGCGCCCAGCTGGATCTGCCCCAGAAGTGCACTGGCTGCGCGCACCTGCTGGATGACGGCTGGACCGTTCCGCGTTGCGTCGAGGTATGCGCGATGGGTGCGCTGCGTTTCGGCGACGAAGAGGACTTCGCAGACGAGATCGACCGCGGCGAGCTTCTGCCCTGCGTCGAGGGCCGCACGACCGAAGCCGGTGGAGCCAAGCCGCGTGTGCACTACCTTAACCTGCCCAAGCGCTTCTTGGCAGGCGAAGTCGTCGACACCGATGCCGACGAAGTGGTCATCGGCGCCACGGTGACGCTTGAGAACAAGCAGACCGGCGAGCTGCGCCACACGCTCACCGACGAGCTGGGCGACTTCTGGTTCAAGCAGATCGAAGCAGCCGACTACACGGTCTACTTCGAAAAGGAAGGCTACCTGGCCCGCAAGATCGACGCTTCGACGGTCGATGAGGATCGAAACGTCGGCACCATCGCCTTGTACGCCGCACAAGTGTAGGGCGCACGTCCTTAACGGGTGAAAAAGAGAGGCGGCTCGGAATCGCCCGAGCCGCCTCTTTGGCTATTTGGAAGACTGCCCCGCCAGCAACGGCGTGAGCGACTTGAGCGCCAACACGTCTACCCGGCGCGTCGCGCGCGAGATGGTGGTGTACAGACGGCGGCGCGCCAAGGGCTCGTCGGGGAACAGCTCACCACTCGCATCGGGCACGATGACGTGGTCGAACTCCAAACCCTTCGCCAGCTCCAGCGTGATCAGGATCACGCCCGATTCGGGCAGCGTGTCCTGACGGCCCATCAGGCGAGGAGCATCATCGCCCAGGATGGCCTGTATGCGGCGCGCCTGGCTTTTCCACGGCACAACCACCGCGGCAATGCCGTGGTTCTCGTCCGACAAGCGGCGCGCTTCGGCAACAGTCTCGCGCAGGGCGGCGGCATGCTCATCCTCAGTTGGCAGCACGCTGATGCGTGGCGGGACCTCGTCGCGCTGGACCGACGACACGCGCCCGCGCTCCTCTTCCGAAAGCAAGCTGGAGAACAGGTCGGTGATGGCAGGAGCCGAACGGTAGCTGGTCATGAGGAAGCATTCCTCCACCTGCCCCCGTGCGCGCTCGAACACTTCGCGCACCTGGGCAAACGATGCCGTTCCGGGTTTGATTGCCTGATTCGGGTCGCCCAGCAGCATGAAGTTGGCCCGGCGGAAGAAGCGCGCCAGAACCGCCAGCTGGGCAGCGGTGTAGTCCTGCACCTCGTCGACCATCACGTACTTGGCGTTGGGGTTGCCCAGTCCGGTGACCGCCATCTTCAGGTACAGCCATCCCACCGGCGTCAGGTTCTCCACCTGCAGAAGGCGCATTCCGATGCGGTCAAGCCGCAGCCAGTCGTCGTTTTCCACCATGTGGAAGGCCGTGCCATAGCGGTCCATCAGGTACTTCATGGCAAGCTCGCGCGCCTCGCGTTCGTCCTCGGGGTCGAACGGGCCGTTGAACAGGCGCAGCTGGTCGTCGAGCGAGAGGCCCAAGATCTCGTCTTGGATGCTTTCGGTTCCCGCCATCGACTTCAAGCGGCTCTCCAGGCGCTCTTCCAGCTCTTCGCGGATCAGCGCCACCAGATGCGGGCCCGCATCAATGCGCTTGAACTTCTCGCGCAGCTGGCGGATCTGCGCTGCCGAAATCAGACGCGTTCCCTCCACCACGATGTCGCGGAAATCGTCTGCCTCGAACGCTAGGCCCGCGCAGGCGGCGTCGATGCGGTCAAGCTCCTCGAGCGGCGATTCCGCTTCTGCACCGCCGCGACCAGCGGGAAGCAGGCTTTCGGCGAACTCCGCCCAAGTGATGGTTACCGGGTTGCGCTCACCCAACTCGGGCAGCACGTTGTCGATGTAGTGGCGGAACACCGGGTTGGGAGTGATCAGGATCACCTGACTGGGGTCAAGATCGTCGCGGCGGCGGTACAGCAGATAGGCGATGCGCTGCAGCAGCACCGACGTCTTGCCCGAGCCCGCGATACCGCTCACCAGTAGCACCGGCACGTCCTCGTGGCGGATCACCTGGTTCTGCTCTTTTTGGATGGTGGCGGTGATGGCCTTCATCTGGTCGGTGCGCCGTTCGGAAAGCGAACGAAGCAGCAGTGCGTCCTGGATGGCAACCGTGGTGTCGAAATACGCCTTGAGCCTGTCTTCTTCAATGTCGAACTGACGGCGCAGCTTCAGATCCGCCGTGATGGTGCGGCCATTGGCGTGGTAGGACGTGCGGCCGTTTTCCTGGTTGTAGTAGGTCTCAGCCACCGGGCTGCGCCAGTCGACCACCAAGCGCTTGTAGTTCTCGTCGGCGATACCGGCGTTGCCGATGTAGAGCTCCTTGGGCGCATCCGTCGGCTTGAACTGCAGCACCACCTTCGCGAAGTACGGCTGCTTGATGAGCGCCTGCACGTCGGCGAGCTTGCGCGCGTTCACGTCGTGGGAGATGTTGTAGGCCTCGATGACGCGGTTGATGGTGGCCAGTTCTGCGGCGGTTTCAAGCGCCTCGTCGTCACCGGCGAAGTTCAGCGCCAGCTCGTCGGCCATGTCCTTTTTGTCCTGGGCGGCCTCGCTGCTGGTTTTGGCCAGCTTGGCGGCAAGATCGCGCCCCATACGGCGCAGCACGGCGTGCACTTCGGACAGATGAGCCTGTTCCTGCTGGAATACGGGATCGTCCGCATCGGCAACAATGCCGTCTACTGCAGGGGGAGTGGTCAAAGGATCGCTCACGATGCCTCCTCGTTTGAAAAACATGCCGTAGTATTGTAGCGCATTGCACTACACTTGCTTGTTGCGCCCGTTTACGTAGAGCGCTTCGCCACATCGAGTGAAAAGGAGCATCCGACCCATGACCGAATGGCTTGTGCGCCGTTTCGTGAAAGACTACCAAGACGCCAACAACGTGCAGGTGCGCACGCGCTACGGGCAGTTCGCCGGCGTGGTGGGAATCATCTGCAACATGCTGCTTTGCCTGGGCAAAGGCGCCATCGGTCTTGTTGCCGGGTCGGTCTCCATCATCGCTGATGCCGTGAACAACCTCTCAGACGCCGCCAGCAACATCATCAGCCTCTTGGGATTCAAGCTGGCAAGCAAGCCCGCCGACCCCGAGCACCCTTATGGCCACGGCCGCTACGAGTACCTGTCGGGCCTGGCGGTGGCCATCCTCATCGTTTTCATCGGCATCGAGCTTCTGAAATCCTCTTACGACAAGATCGTCAACCCCTCGCCCACCGAGTTCAACGCCGCTGTCGTGTGCGTACTGGTGCTGTCTATCCTGGTGAAGCTGTGGATGATGGTGTTCAACCGCTCCATTGGGCAGCGCATCGATTCGACCACGCTCGAGGCCACGGCGGTCGACTCGCGCAACGACGTGATTTCCACCGGTGTCGTTTTGGCCTGCGCCGTGGTTTCGTACCTCACCGGCGTCGACCTTGACGGCTGGGTAGGCCTTGCCGTTGGCGCGTTCATCGTGTGGAGCGGCATCCAGCTGGTGAGGGAAACCGTCGACCCCCTGCTGGGCCGCGTGCCCGACCCCGAACTCGTGCAGCACATCCACGACAAGATCATGTCCTACCCCGGCGTGTTGGGCACCCACGACCTGATGGTGCATGACTATGGACCCGGCCGCCAGTTCGCCAGCGCCCATGTGGAAATGCCCGTGGAGGCCGACCCCATGGAAAGCCACGATCTCATCGACAACATCGAACAGGATTTCAAAAACGACGACGGGCTCATCGTTACGCTGCATTACGACCCCATCGTCACCGACGATCCCGAGGTCAACGACATGCGCAACTGGATCGACGCGCAAGTGAAGGGCATCGACGCGCGCATGTCCATCCACGACTTGCGCACCGTGCCCGGGCCCACGCACGTGAACGTGCTGTTTGACTGCGTGAAACCTGCCGATTCGCCGCTTTCCGACGAAGATCTGCGCGATCGCATAAGCGAACTGGTGGTCGCACGGTATCCTAAAGCGATCTGCAAGATAACCATCGACCAAAGCTACGTGAGCTCGCAGCAATGAGAAAAAGGGACAGTCACTTTTTCTCATTTCAAACCGCAAGGAGACAGGCATGACCGACCCTAACGCGCCGCAGCGCGAAGTCATCGACGAGAGCCAGCTCAAGCGCATGATGCGCGAGGAAGGCAGTTTCCTCAAACGCAACGCCCATCAGATAGTCACGCTCGTGCTGATTGGCGTGACCGTGGCGGTCTACCTGGTGGAAGTGGTCCTCAACGGCCTCAATCCGGACATCTCCTCTCGGGTGCTGATAGACATGGGAGCGATGTTCCCGGTTTACATCGAAGGCCCTGCGGACCTCTACCGTTTCGTGGTGCCGATGTTTTTGCACATGGATCTGATGCATCTGCTGTTCAACATGGTGGCGCTCTACAGCGTTGGCATGACGCTCGAGCGCATCCTGGGCAAGGGTGGCTTCCTGGTGCTGTATTTCGTGGGCGGCATCACGGGCAACGTGGCGTCGTATGCATGGGGGCTGCTCGCCGAGAACGGCGTGACCGTTTCGGCAGGCGCTTCCACCAGCGTGTTTGGCCTGTTCGTGGCCGTGGCGCTGCTGGGCGTGCTCGCACGCGGCGACCGCCACTTCCTCAGAGCGTACAGCAAAGGCATGCTCGCCGTCATCCTGGTGAACGTGGCATACAGCTTGCTTATCCCCGGCATCTCCATCAGCGGGCACTTGGGTGGTGCCATCGGCGGCGCCATCGCGATGCTGATGATCCCCAGCAAGAACCTGCGCACTCCCAAACCGCTGTGCGCCGTGGTCGCGGTGCTGTGGATCGCCGGCATGGCCGCCGCCATCTGGTGGGGCCTGGGCGAGGTCCCCGCCGTCGCGGCGAGCCTGCTGGCGGGATAGCCCCGCAAGGCGCGCAGCTTTGTGCCAAGGGGGCGTATCTAATGGCACAGGCGAGCCACATGGGTGTGGCAAAGGGGCACATCCAATGGCACGGGCATGCCACGGATGTGCCATTTGATGTGTCCCTTTGTCCTCTTCCTTTGTCACCCTGCAAAGCAGCGGCCGTAAGGCGAGTCCGTCCCCCTCTCTTAGTCGGAATGAGAAAAAGTGACCGTCCCTTTTTCTCATTCCCGTCAGAGAAGGCGGTGGAACAGGGTTCTTGGGCGTGCGCCTCCTATTTCGCTAGCGCCTTGGTCGCTGCGATCGCGATCAGTGCCACGGCGATCGCGCAGCCGATGGGCAGAAGGATGCTCGCCCATTCGACGACCGAGGGTAGGTACGCCTGCGTCATCGCGAACGCGTCGCCCATCGTCGCGTATTGGCCGGTCGACATGGGGTACGCCCATTCAGGCGAAGGCTGGTTGGAGAGCCCCGCGAACAGCGTGGGCGCGGCGAACGCCGGATACAACAGCATCAGGCGATGAGCGAACATGCCGACGATCGCAAGGGCAGACGCCGCGCCGAACTCGGCCGCCCCCGCCTTGCCGCCGCGTGTCAGGAGCAAAACGGCTGCGACGATCGGAAGCCCCAGTTCGATCGCGTAAAGCGGCGCGTACGTCGCGATCACGTCCAGCGTCGCCCGGCTTGCCGCCGTTCCCTCGATGGCGAGCATCCCCAGCTCCGCCAGCGCCAAGGCCACATGCACGACGATCACGACAGCCAGCAGCTTGCCGAGGGAGCGGGCCGCCCTCAACGAATCGACGCCCGCATCCACGAATCCGCCGTGACCCGAAACGGCTGCCATCGCCAGCACGAGCGCGGATCCGCACACGATCGCCACCATCAAGAAATCGACGGGCACGATAACGCTATGCCACCAAACGCGAGCGCTGAGCAGCGCAAACAGCATGCCCTCGATGATCTGCAAGACCACGGCGGCGACAGCGCCGACGATCATCCACGCACGCGCCGACTTCCATGAACGAGCCAACGCGACCAAGCCCACCACCGACGAGACGATGAAGAATGTCAGTGCCATCATGTCCCACGCCAGAGGCGAGACGACATTCAAGTGCAGCAGCATCGCCAAGATGTTCTCCGGCGATCCCAGGTCGGCGATGATCGCAACCGATGCGCCGATGGCGCCGCCCAACCCCACCGCCTGGGCAGGCAGGGCAAACCGCTGCAGCTCGGGACGCTTCGAAAGAACGATGTAGCTGGAAGCCAACTGACCTCCCGCGCCGAAACCCACGCAGAAGGCGAACATGCAGATGAGCAGACCCCAGCAGAACACGTTGCCCATGTTGGTGGTGGCGAGCAGCCCCGTCGTAAGCTGAGCGACCCACGCCGCAAGACCCGCTGCCATGATGATGAGCGCAACGACGAGCGCGCCCAGTTGCTTTTTGGACATCAGCTTCTTCATGATCACTCACCGTCCGTTCCCATCGCGGTTCCCGCACCCGCCGCATCGAGCAGTGCAGATGCGTCCTCGATTCCACGTGTCGATTTGAGATAGAGCACTTTCGGATGCGTGCCATGCTCCTCGCCCAGCACGAAGGTTTCTCGGCCTTCCAAGTAGTGCGAGATCTCGGAATCCGGATCGTCCAAGTCGCCGAAGATGCGCGCATTGCCAGGGCAGCCCGCGCAGCACGCCGGCTCGATGCCCTGGCTGGTGTACTGCACGCAAAACGTGCATTTCTCCACCACGCCCTCAGGACGCTGAGGCGTGTACACCAGCCGTCCATCCTGACGGTATTCGGCAGGATATCCGTAGGAATACGTCGCACCGTCCGTGCCTGGCAACGGCTCCGCATGACCCCAATTGAACTGGCGCACGCCGTAGGGGCATGCCGTCATGCAGTAGCGGCAACCGATGCAACGTTCGAAATCCACCAGCACCACGCCATTCTCGTCGGTGTAGGTGGCGCCGGTCGGGCACACGCTCTGACACGGCGCATCGTCGCAATGCTGACAGCTCACGGGAAGAAACTCCATGCGCGGCTGCCCCTCTTCGTTCAACACTGATGTGCCGTACTCGGGCGCGCCTGGCACGAATACGCGGTTCCACCAGATGCCCTCAGGCTGCGCATGATGGCCCTTGCAGATCACCGCGCAAGTTCGGCAACCGATGCATCGATCCAGGTCAACCACCATCGCATACCTCATGCGATCACCTCCTCAAGCGCACCGCCGGCTTCCAGCAGACGCACATCGCACACGCACTCGTTCCATGCCATGTTGGGAGACCACACGCTCGATACGTAGTAGATCTCGTGGATGGGATTGATCCAGGGGAAGATGAGCGAGTTGTAGCTCTCGTCCCCGGTATAGCGGCTCCACCAGCCCATGTCGAAGATCACCTGGCCGGGATACATGCCTGGATCGACGATGAGCGCGCCGTTGACCTTGCCGCGGCTGTTGAACACCTCTACCACATCACCTTGGGACAGACCCTTCTTCTCGGCATCGTCGGGGTTCATGAACACCTTGGGAGTGTCGTTTTGCAGTTCGAGCATGAACGGGTTGTTGCAGTAGGTGGCGTGCACGCGGAACAGGCTGTTGCGCGTTAGGTATGCGAACGGGTACTTCTCGCGCGCTTCGGGGTCGGCGGCGTATTCGGTGTCCTCGAATGCCGGCTTGTAGCAGGGCAGCTGCTCGCCCATCTCGAGGAAGCGGTCTTCGTCTTTGTAGAACTCGATGCGTCCCGACTTCACGAATTTCGCAGTCACATCGAGCGCGTTGGGGCGCGAGACCGTGGGGAACGGCAAACCTTCGTGGATCTGCTCCCAAAACGGGATCTTCTTCTCGCCGGGGTTGCTGTGCGCCAGCTTGCACGGGCCTGCCTTGAGATCCTCCACCGTGATGTGATCGATCGTTTCGCCGCCGTTCTCAAGCAGCGTGCGCAAAACCTCCTCAGCGGCCGCTTCCGCCTCCTCTGGCTCGAATTCCGGCCACATGTCGGCAACGGACGGGTCGATGCGGCAGGCAAGTTCCTTGCACGTCCACAGCTCGGGGCGCGCGATGCCCGGCGGGTCAACCATCGGCTGCATGATCTGCACCCACGGGTGCAGCGGGGTGATGACCAGCTCCGTTTTCTCGTACCAGCTGGCACTGGCGAAGGTCACATCGGAATAGTCGACCGTCTTGGTGTGCTGGAACTCGAAGCAGATGACGCACTCAAGCTCGCCGGACTCCTTCGCGCTGCGCAGCCAGTTGGCGACGTTGTGCTGTTCGAACGGATTGCCCCAACCCACGACCAGGGCCTTGAATCCAGCTTCGGGGAAACTCGCGCTCATCGTATCGGTACGGCCGTTGACGGCGTAATGGAACGGCGCGGATGCGCGCTTCGGACGCGGCGGGATGAACCACGACGCCGTGCTGAAGCGCGTCTTGTACTGGCCGACATACGTGGAGATGCCGCCGCCGAGCTGGCCGATATTGCCCGTGAGCGCGGCAAGCAGCGCGCAGGCGCGCCCCTTCAGGTCCCCATGGTGCCACTGCATGGCGGAGCCTCCGAAGATGATGTGCATGGGCTTGACCGCCGCGCATTCGCGCGCGATGCGCTGGATAATATCGGCAGGCACGTCGGTGATGGCGCTCGCGGATTCCAGGTCGTACGCTTCCAGGCTCTCGCGCAGCAGCGTGAACGAGGTCTTCGCGGATACGGTGCCACCGCCCGCCAGCGGCACGTCGAAGGCGCCTTCCAGCGCGTACCCGTCGGTGCCGCCCAAGTGCTCGGGGTCCACCGCCACCGGAACGCCCGCCGCCGCATCCCACGCCACGTAGGTCTCGCGATAGGCGGGAACATCCAGCGCCGACAAGCCCGCCACCTGCGCGGCAAGAAGACGCTTCCCCGTCGCCGCGTCGATGAGCAACGGCAGGTCGGTGAAATTCTTGCAGAACGACTCGTCAAACAGCCCTTCGTCGATGATCACCTTGGCCGCTGCCAACGCGAACGCGGCGTCGGTATCGGGCTTGATGCGCACCCATTCGGTCGACTTCTCGGCCGTTGCCGAATAGTTGGGGTCGAAGCACACCACCTTGCCGCCCGCCTCGCGCGAGTAGTTGAGGAAATGGGAGTCGGGCAAGCGCGTGACCATCGGGTTCGAGCCGAAGATCATCGTGTAGCGCGAGTCCTCCCATTCGTAGCTTTCGAGCTCCTCGCTTTGGCATCCGAACGTCTC